>JAJPGY010000045.1 GCA_021325555.1 Pseudomonadota bacterium
GCAACGCTTTCCGGAATGGCGAACGTCCCCTTCTCCAGCCGCTTGTAGAAGATCGCATAGCCATCGCGGTCCCACCAGAGCATCTTCACCTTGTCCTCTTCACGGTTACGGAAAACAAAAAGGTGTCCCGACATCGGATCTTCGCCGAGAAAGTTCCGGACCAGGCCGGCCAGCGTATCGAACGACCGGCGGATATCTATCGGCGTTACGCACAGGAAGATCCTGGTAGTCGGCGCCAGGCTCAGCATTGGCTCTCCTTGATCGCTGCCAGCAGTTCCTGCGGGTCGGCAAAACCCGAGCGCGGGGGAACCTTGATCAGGAAGCCGCCCGGCGTCTGAATTTCGATTCCGCCTGGCAGCGTCCTCTCGGCCTTCGTCGGCAGCTCCACCTCCGCTATCGTCACCGGCACGAACCTCGGCTCCTCGCTGGCTCTGCCTTTCGGGCGCGGACTCCCTGTCGGCAATCCCTCCAGGTCCCGACGTCCAATTTCCGGCCGCCAGGTAAAGAAATTTCCCATTACCTGAGACTGGTGGCCCGTTTCGTGAGAATCTGCAACGAGGTTTGGAGTGACATTTATTCTCGCGAATTTCCAGACATACAACCTGAAGTCAGTTCATGCTTCGACGATCAGGAGATCGAGCATGTCTTTCACGCGGATGACGCCACGAGCCATTATCAGGACATCTTCAGACAAAGATCCGAGGCACATGGGCATGAGAAAGAAACGAGTATCGGCTAATGAGTGAGCAGCGACAAGCCGGGCAGCCGCCCGGCAGCGTGTTATAGGACGGGGCATTGTGCAGTTTCGACCCGACGAGGAAATCAGGGATCTCTTACCGCGGGTTGCTGCAGGTACATGAACGAAAACCTTATGGCGTCATGTGCATGGCCAGGGTTGCGGAATGGCTCAGCTAGGAAGCGAAGGGGCTGGAGCAATCGGCGTAACCAAAATCCTCACGCCCAGAGGGATTTGAACCCCCGACCTCATGGTTCGAAGCCACGCGCTCTATCCAGCTGAGCTATGGGCGCACAGTTTGTCTGACATTATACGGGGTGGGGCGGCAATGCGCCAGAGCAGGCGATAAAATGGACTCGGCAAAGGGGGAGAGGGGTCTTCATGGATACGCTTGGCAGGAAAATCGAGACATTTCTTTCGGCGCCGGCATTCGGCGTAGTCGGCGCCAGTGACCGTCCGCACAAGTATGGGTACAAGTGCTATCTGTGCTACTTGAGCAACGGATGGAAGGCTTATCCCGTCAATCCCCGACTGAAGACTCTCCTGGGAGATCCGGTCTATTCAGACCTCGGCTCGCTTCCCGAGAAGGTAGAGTCGATTTCGGTTATAACACCGCCGGCGGTGACCGAGCACGTGGTTGATGACGCGATCGCCGCTGGCGTGAGAAATATCTGGATGCAGCCCGGGGCGGAGAGCCCGCTGGCAGTGGAGAAGGCTGAGCGAGCAGGGCTTAACGTCATCTATGGCGGCCCGTGCATTCTGGTCACGCTCGGCTACTCGGAGCCTTAGCGCCCCGCTGCCGGCTCGAATCGGCTGTCCTTACCCACTTCGCGCTAGAATGTAAGATCTTGATTAACGGTGACGGACGGGGGTAAAGGGCAAATGAGTGTCGCTGGAACCGGTGTCGGGGCACGATTGATCGCCAGTCCCGAGCACGCGGCGGGGCTGTCGATCTACCGCCTGCCCGCTCGTCGCGAGCCTGCCGGCATACTTATGTGCGAGCCCTGGTATTTCGAGATCAAGGACGCCAAGAACCCGTTTATGGAAGGCAACCTCAATGCGGTCGACACCAGACTTGCGAAGGCGCAATGGGAAGGGCTAAAGTGTGCCTTTGAAGCGTTGGGGTACCCGGTGCAAGTGCTCTCGCCGCAACCGGAGCTCGAAGACATGGTTTTCGCCGCCAATCAAGTGCTGCCTGGGTTGGACGAGCAGGGCAACCGGTACGTCGTCATCGGGGAGATGGTGCACGAATCGCGCCGGCGGGAGGTGCCGTTTTATACGGAATGGTTTCGCGGGCAGGGTTACAAAATTATGCGCCTGCCCGGCGAGCCGGCGCCGCGGTTCGAAGGCCAGGGCGACGCGGTCTGGCATCCTGGCAGGCGGTTGCTCTGGGGAGGCCACGGGTTCAGAACCGAGGAGCGGGCGTATGACATCCTGGCCCACCTCCTCGATGTCCCGGTCGTCAAGCTCCGCCTGATCAATCCCCGCTTCTATCATCTGGATACGGCATTCTGCGTGCTCGATGAGACCACCGCGCTCTTTTACCCTCCGGCTTTCGAGAAGCAGGGTGTCGAGTTGATCAGAAGATTCCTCCCGGCTTCAATTGAGGTGTCCGACTCGGATGCCGAGAACTTTGCCTGCAACGCGCTTGTGCTGGGACGCAGCGTTGTTCTTCAACGAGGCTCCGAGTCCACGTGCGGGGCGTTGCGCGAAAGAGGCTTTGAGCCTGTAGAGGTGGATACTGGTGAGTTCATGAGGTCAGGCGGCAGCGTTTTCTGTTTGAAGATGATGATCTACTGACCGGGTTTTAGCCGGAAAAATGTTAATTAGCTAACAAAATGGCTTTTTCTACGTAGTTTTACCCATGACATAGATAAAGATCTAATAGATGCTGGCAAAGGCACCGAGCGAGGCTGGGAGCTCGTCCCTCATGTTGGCAAATCAAACCAACCGCTTACCATCTGAAATCCCCTCAACCCTCAGCAGGGTTTTGATTCCTGGCGTTTTGGGCATTGATATATGGGGGGAGGGAGCTCTCCCAGACCGGCCGGTCGAAAGACTGGCCCTGCCCGAGTCGAACGGGGAGAATAGTTAATGGGCGACGGCGCCGCCAAGAAGAACCAGCCCCAGCTCGACCAGCACGGCCAGCCGCTGGAGAAGGGTCAGCAGCCGGGCTCCGACGGTGCCGCCTCGCAGATGAGCAACCAGGCCACGGCGCCCGGCGATGCCAGCGCGCTGGCAGCCGTCCGTGGGCAGGGCGGCTCGACCCCGGGGTCGTTCGGGCAGGTCTCCCTGACCGACGGCCAGGGCAATGCGGCGCCGGCCAAAGCAACCCTCGACCAGCAGGCTGTGGAAAAGAAGATCCAGGAGATCCACGACGCGCTGTACCACAGGGCGTTGTGGGGGATCGGTTGGTCTTCCCCGGATGCCGATAAAATCTTCCGCGAGCTGGACTCGCTGAACCAGGCGGACCGGCAGGCGATCGAGAAGGCGTATGCCCAGAAGTACGGTGGCTCCGGCAAGGACTTCCACGGCGACGAGCTGCGCCGCGAGCTCAAGGACAAGCTCAGCTCCGACGACGATGCGCGGGCGGTCGCCATGCTCAACCGCCAGGACGGACACACCAACGACGCCGGGCAGGTCAAGACGTTGCTCACCCAGCTCGATTCAGCCGCCGGCAAGCAGCACCACAATGACAGCTGGAACCCGCTGCACGTCCTATCGGACGTGGTCGTGCCGGCCAAATTCCTCTACGAGCGCTATCAAAACCATGAATTGAGCGGGGACAGGGCAAATGACGAAAAGCAGCTGCGGGAAACGATCGCCGGGCTGAACTCCCAGCAGCTGGCCCAGCTTGACACCGACTATCGCGCGGAATACGGCAAGAGCTTCCGCGACTCGATCCTGCACGATAAGAACCTCTCTCCGGAGACCAGGGCCGCTCTGGAGATCTACCTGAAGAATCCTGACCCCAGCAAGGATGGCATCGATCAGCGATCTGCGCAGGATCAGCTTGATCTGGCGAATCTTGGCTTGAAATACCACAACGTCGACATGATAGGCGAGGCGCTGCGCGGGGATACGCCGGCGGCGCAGCAAGCCAGGGCCCGGTTCCGGAGCGCTCAGGGCGACGACAAGCTGAAGTCGGCGTTCAGCGGTGACGATCTGCAGAAGGCGCGCGATTTCATGAACGATGGGCGAATCGATCTTGCCACCATCGCTCACGATGATACGGAGCACTGGTATCACACCAACCGGAGCGATCTCGAGCAGCAACTGACCAACGCAACCCAGGACGAAAGACAGGAATACACCCAGGGGCGGCAACTGGCTCTTGCGCACCAGAACCCGACTACCGACGCGCAGCGGCAGGCGCTGGACTTCTACAACCGCACGCACAAGGCTCTCAAGGACGCGGCATCCAACGACCGCGAGCTGGCGGTTTTCGAAGACAAGTTGATGTACGGCGGGTCGCTCATCACCCAGCTCTGCGACACGCACAGCGATGGCTGGTGGTTTACCGGCATCGGCAGCGGGCACGACACCGGAGACCTGCTGTCCAAGATCGAGAACATGAGCCAGCAGGACTGGCAGCGCCTGAAGACCGATCCCGGCTACCGGGCTCAGATCGACGCGGCGCTCCACACGTTTGCCGGCTCGGACGAGATCAAGCGAGCGGATGATCTGCTCGACCGCAAGGCAAAGGCTGACACCTACGACCAGTCGAAGACCATCGAGCGGTCTCTTACGAGCATAATCGGCGACGACACGCACCACGGCTGGTTCGGCTCGACGAGCCATGACGGCGTCAAGATTATCGATGCGATCGCTAACCTGCCGCCCCAGCAACAAAAGCAGTACCGCGACGATCCGAACTTCAGGGACCAGGTCAACAAAGACATCGACAAGACGCTCGATGACGGCCCTCAAAGGACGCTTGCTCACAGGCTTCTAGGTCAAATAGCTGCCGGACGGCAACCAAAGCTCGATCCGGTGGATCAGGTATTGATGGACAGCGTCAAGGGAGCCGATGCCAGCCAGACCGAGCGGGACATCGAGGCGGCATTCCGGCAGGATCCCACTTTGCTCGACCGCATCAAGAATCCGAAGAATCAGCAAGACAAGGATATAAAACAGTACTTCGAAGGAGCCTTTACCCAGGCAATGTTCAAGGACGGCATGCCGCCTGAGGGCGCCGGATACGAATACGATCGCTACGCGCAGGTGCTTTTCGACAAGGGCTCCCTGCCGCTGGACATGAAGCTCGAGTTGAGCTCGGACAAGAAGCTCGACATTCAAGACATCATCAACGCGTCGGACGCCGACAAGCAGCGCCTGCTCGATCCCAAGACGAAAGACGATCAGGAGTTCCGCGATCGCGTCCTTGGCGGTCTCAGCGACGATGAGAAGAAAGTGGTCATGAACGGGCTCAAGCAGGGCAAGCTGGATCTTGCCGATCAGATCCGTCAGTACGTCCTCGGTGATGGCGGCAGCTCGGACGACCTGCGCGCCGCGCTCCAACAAATGAGAAATCAGCCGGCGGCGATCGAGGCGCTGAAGAACGAATACGTTCAGAAGTACGGAGGCGATCTCGACAACGACCTGATATCCAGGATTGACGACAAGGACAAGATAACGTTCAGAGATCTCTTGACCCCCGCCAAACTGGACGGCCGCCAGGACTTCTATGACCTGATGGCCCAGCAGATGAACAGCCGCAGCGGGCTGGCCGATTCGATAATGGCCGCCGGAATGTGGGACGGCACCAGGGACAGCCTCGATCGAGCGCTCAACGAAAACGCGGCCATCCGAGGTGAATACGCCCTCAAATTCGAAGACCTGCCGCAAGACGAGCAGCAGCGTTTGATCGATATGTACGCGCAAGCGCTGCAGTCCTACAAGGACTCCAAGGGGCAGATGACCGAGCAGCTGGTCGACGCCGCCCTGGTGGTTGGCAGCCTGGCCGCCGCGCCATTCAGCGGCGGCGCCAGCCTTACCGTGATAGCGGCCATGGCGGCGGCCGGCGCGACCTTCAAGGTGGCGGCCACCAAGGTGCTCGAGGGCAACGACTTCAACAATGATCCCAAGGCGGTTGCGAAGCTGGCGCTGGAAGGGGCGTTTACGACCGGAATGATGGTCGGTCCCGCCCATATTCTCGGGGTGATGGGAATTGGCGACGCGGCGGCGGCAGAAGCGGTTGCCGGCATCACGGCGAGACTTGGCACTACCGCGGTAGAAGAGGGCGGTACTGCCGTGCTCAGGGAAGGATGCGAGGAGGCCGCGCAGAAGGCCCTGGCGACCGCTTCCCGTGAGGCAATCGCCGCCGGCAAGGATATGACCACGGCTCAGCTCCAGCACGTTGCCGAGCAGATGGTCCGCAGCGACCTGCCTGCAGCGGTGCGCAAACAGGCCATCGACGACATTACCAATCAGCTTGCCAGGCAATACAATGTCAGCCTCGAGCAACAGTCGAGGACGCTTCTCCAGAAAGCCCTGCAGGGAGGGCGGTCCTTCGTCACCGAAGCGGCAGGCAACGCCGCCATCGGCGGTGGCGCCAGCGCTATGTCGCAGGTGGCTACTTTCCCGCTCGATTACGACTCCAAACTAAGCCTCTCACAAAACCTGTCTGCTCTCGCTTACCGAATGAAGCTGGCCGGCATCTCCGGTGCCGCCGGCGGTGTGGCCTTCACCGGCGTGTTCCATATAGTGAAGCCGCTGGGTGGCGCGGCGCTGTCCGGCTACCGCGGCCTTTCCGCGAGCGGGGAGGGCGGCGACCCTGCCGCCGTCACCTTCGCGTTCAAGGGCGGCGACCAGGTGATCGCCGCCGATCCGCGCAATCCGGATGTGCAGATAACCAGGGCCAACGGCCGGACCTTGACCGTCAAGGGCGGCACGGAATACAAGATTCAACCGGGGGATCAGCTCACCGGCGTCAAACCGGCCGATTCACAGCTTGTCGCGGCGCAGGTGGGAGCCGACGCGCTGCAGCCGCCGGGCGCCATGGACTCAATCGGCATTGGCACCGGCGGCGGTGGCGATGTGCGCGTGGAAGCCGGGCACTACCAGGTCAAAGTTGGATCCGGCACCATAGAGCTGCCGGGCAGGAAGATAACGATCGACGGTCGCGAATATATCGTGCACAAGCGCCCCTGGACCGGTCAGCACTGGATGTACGGCAAGGCTCCGAGCGGGGAGGCGCTCAAGGGTTCCGTCAAGGTGCACGTGAGCGTGGCGCCTGATGCCAACCTGGCCGATCTGGGCAGGCTGCAGGAAGTGCTCATCCCGGCACTCAACGACGACAAAGAGCTTGCCGCCCTGGCCAGCGACTGGAAGACCATGGATCCGCAGATCGGCCACGCCGGCGTCGATCCCGGGCATCTGGTGGCGTCGGAAGGGCAGGGCGCGAAGGCGTTTACAATCTATGCGAGAAATGCCGAAGATGCTTTGCGAATTCAGCAGAAGGTCGACCAGATACTTGCGCGACACCCGGAGCTGAAGCTGGATAAGCCTTTTGCCGGCGGCAACGTCGATCGGGTAGCGGGAGCGAGCAACCGGGTGGGCATAACGCGCGACGTATTCGAGCGCTCAGTCGATTCGCGCCCGCACGATGTTCTCGCCAAAGTGGACAATGCTCTCTCAGCGCGGATCTTGAACGACCCCAGCCTTCAGGCTTATCGTTTCGAGGTAAACGGACAGCCGAGAATAACCCAGCAGGGTCTCAGAAAGCTCGAGCAGCAGCTGGGGCTGCACGACAGCATCCTTCAATACGACAGCCAGGGCAACCTGGTGATGCAGGTAAACGGCACCGACAGATACGGCGGCGCCGGCCGGGTGTATGTCTCCGAGGAACACGCGATAAACACTCCCCGCGGAACGCGCACGGGAACGACGGCCGACGGCAGACCGCAGCTGAGCCAGGGCTATACGGATCGGCCGGCGCTCTATCAGCTCTCCCGGCACTACGGCATCGACCCGGTAGATGTGCTGGCAGGCCGTGTGGATCCAGCAGCCGTCAGAGACTCGCGCGGTCAGGTGCTGCAAACTGTAGACGCGAAGGGGAACAGGACTACCTTCCAGCGCAACGCCGACGGTCAGGTGACCAGGGTCACTTATCCCAACGGACAGGTTGCTGAAACCAGCGACGGCGGCACATGGCGTGTGATGGATCCGGCTCATCCGGAAAAGGGCTATACGGTGCACGGCCGCATGGAGGTCGGGCGGGACGGCTCGCTCACCTGGCAGGCTCGAGGCGGTGACAAGATTACGACGTATGCGGATGGCAGCCGGGTCCAGATCGGTCGCATAAGCGGCAAGATTGACAGCACCGTCTCCGCCGCCGGCGTCCGCACCGACTACACTTATGCGCCCGATGGCAAGTTGACGCGGATTGCCCGTGCGGACGGCACGGTGCTCGAGTCGGCAGACGGCCAGAACTGGACAGCCCACACCAGGGGCGGCGACGTCATGGTGCTGCGCGCGCAGTTCCAGGTCGGCAGCGACGGCACCTTGTGGCAGAAGACCCCGCAAGGAAACTTCGTCGGCTCCCATCTGGACGGAAGCAAGACCTATCGTTATCCAAAGGATGGCACGATTCAGGTCGATCCCCGGCAGAGGATTTACGAGACAGTCAATGCTCAGGGCGCACGCACGAAGTACGAATACAGCGCCGAGGGCCGGCTGCAGAAGGTCACCTACGCCAATGGCATAACGGCTCAGAGCAGCGACGGGCTCAACTGGCGGGTGACGGATCCGAGCCATCCGGATGGCGGTTACTCCGTCCGTGGCGCCATGAAGGTAGAGAGCGACGGCAGCCTCACCTGGTTGCCGGAGGGCAGCGACAAGATGCAGGTGGTCGCACTCAACGGCGCCCGTTCCGTTCGACCCGCCCCGCCGCCGTACAAGGTGGGGGATACGGTCGTATTCGACGGGGAGAAATACGTTGTGGCGGGCTTTGATACCCGCAGCGGGGATGCTATTTTGCGCCAGCCGGGACGAGGCCGGAATTTCGCCGTGATATCGAAGCCGGCTACTACGGAAGAGCTGTCAAAAGTGAGGCCTGTCCGAGTAGGGTCCACAACCTATTACCGCGATGGGCAGGGAACGTTCTATAAGATCGTGGACCTGGGCGGAGGCAACCGCCAGCTCTTCCCGGACTATGAGCTGACGGCCGTGCCGAGGAATCAAGCCTACGCGACCGATGCCACAACAGCGCAGATGCTGAACCGGCCTGGCTATGCTGAAGCGATCGGAGGCAGCCCACAGGACAAACTGCTGTGGTCGCCGGAACGTGACTTCTACAAGCTGCCCGTCGAGGAGCGGATGGCTATCTACGACGCGATCAAGGGACACCTGACCGGGCTGGCCCAGGATCAGCCGATCGACTCGTTCGTTGGGGACGCTCTCAGCGTTACCTCCGGCTGGAACAAGGATCTGTCGCTGCAGTATAAACAGCTGAAGTCTCTGCGCGATCAATGGGATGCGTCGTATGCGCCGTTTCGTGATGAGGTCCAGCCGTTGCTGCAGGGACGGGTGGACATGAACCTCATGACCGATCGCAATGCGGTGCGCAATACGCTCAACGAGCTTGTTCAGGAAGGACAGATTACGGCCCCCGAAGCGGCTGACCACCTGCAGAAACTGGACAACTATGTGCAGGCGCGAGAAACCTACTCGCAGAGCGTGAGCCAGGTGAATCAGGTGCTCGGCGAGCGCCGCGCTCAGCTCGAGGACATGATCAATCGGTTTGCGGACTCGCAAGGGCTGCCGCATGTCAAGATTCGATTGGCCGAGGAGATGGGCTCGGCCGCCGGAACCTACAACGACGGCGTTATTACCTTGAGAAAGGATGCGCTGCTCAACGCCCAGGATGTGGCCGGCCTCATAGATACTGCCTATCACGAGTTCGTGCACAGCGAGCAAGACAACGGCGTCATTCGCATGGTCATAGACCAGGTGGAGCAGCAGGCGGGCAAGCCGCTGACTCAACTGACTCCGGCGGAAAGCGAGCGCATTAAGACACTCTACAAAGGGCTCACCAATCACCAGCTCTCCGACGAGCACTTGCAGAACGTTCTCGCTGCCCGAGACGGCAGGCGTCTCACCCCCGATCAGGCGGCGCGGGCCCGGGCGATGGCTGAAGCCTTCAAGAACGGAGAGCCCGCCGGCAAGGTTCTGGCGGAAACGGGCAACGACTTCCGCATGACTCAGAAATGGTTGAAGGCCGTATCCAGCACCAGCGATCCGAACGGCGCCTATAAGCTTATCTCCCAGCTCTCCCGGGATCCGGGCGTGCTGTCCCAGCACTTGTTCGGAACGGCGACGCCACCGCCGGAGGTGCAGCGCCTGATAAACATTTACAGGGCCATGGAAAGCGGAGCGGAGGTCGATTGGCCGAGGGCTCAGGCGGATCCGCTCCTGAAGAGCATGCTCTCTCAGAGACTGGAGGATCTCAACCAGGCCCGCATGGAAAGCTACGGCCGTTATATGGCCGGTGTGCATGAGAAAGAGGCCTGGGCGGTCGGCTCCCGCGCCGAAAGGAGAGCGGTCGACGCCGGGGCGTCGCAGCGGCAGAATCCGGACCAGGTCGCGGTCAACAAGCCGATCTTCTTCCCCGACTACGCGCCGGCTGCAGCTGGCCTGGAAGCGCTGGCATTCGACGTGCCCGCCGGCGACCTCGGTGGTGGCTTGACCAGCCTCGGCCAGGCAAGATTGGATCAGCTCCAGGGAAGGGCAGCGGAGATCCTCGAGTACAACGGTCAGGTCGTCAAAGCGCAGCCCAGAACCGGGGCCAGGACCGGTGACGCATATCAACTGGACGTCTATCGGGCGGTGCAGAGCCAGCTGGCTGATTTGAAGACGCAGGGTAAGGTGGGGCCGCAGTGGGAGGTCTATCCCACGGCAATCGGCTCCGGCGCGGACAGGGTGGGTGTCGACTACTTGCTGGTAAACACGGACACAGGGGATTTTGTGCCGCTCGATGCGACATCTAACCCGGACAAGAGAAACATAGCGGAATTGAGAAAGGGCGGCATCATCATGTATGAGCCGCGGCTCTTTGATGCTATTGGCAGCCTGAGGGTGGATCCGGAAGAGCCGCCGGATGTGCGGGCCGCGGTGGCCGGCTTCCAAGCCCGTCTGGCGAGCCAACTGGAGACGTTGACCCATCAACCGTCCTTGCTGAACCTCAACGATACTCCATTCCCGGACGTCGTGCAGGGCGCCAGTGACGCGTCCACCCAAAAGCAGATCGCGGACTTTGCAGGCTGGCTCCGGACTGAGGCCGGAACATACATGCCCGGCAGCCCCGAGGCGCGAGAGCTGATGAACTATGCACAGGTGCTGGAGCGCGGCGCCCTCGCGCACGGTGAAGCGGCCGCCAGGAAAGTGGTGGCACCCAAGGTGCTCGAAGCCAACGTGCAGAGGGCTGCTGACGGCGCCATGGTTGATGTGGCAATCCGGAATGTGCTGAACGGGGGAAGATTCGAGCCGCCGTCCGGTGCTCCGTCCAAAGCGGTCACGCTCAGGAGCGACGGCAAGCTGAACTTCAATGCCCCGGACGGCTCCATTTACGTCATCGACGATCCGGCCAAGATGCTCATGGAATCCCGCAGCCGCTTTCTGGATCTTAACCAGCTTGCCGGCGTGATCCCTCCCAGGCGGATGGAAGCTCTCCGGAAGATGTTCCCGGGGCTGTCCGATCGGAAGATTGTCGAGCGGGTAAGAGACCAGATCCAGATATCCACCAGGATGATCGGGCAGAGAACAGCAAGCAACTACCGCCCATACCTCGACGACCTGGTAGCCCGCCTGAACAATCGCAAGCCGGCAGACCTGCTGCAGAGCCCGGACGCAAAACCGCCCGCGGCGGAACACCAGGTGGTCGAGCCTGCGCCTGAGGTCGCCGCACCACCCCCGGTGCCCGCGGAGACCATTACACAGGTGCTGGGAGATCTTAAGTACTTCTGGAAGGACGTGCTCAACGGCAGACCCCTGAACGGCTCCGTCGAGCCGGACATGGTGGCGGCCCTGCAGATGTTCCGGGAAGATGAGTCCGCCTCCTGGACGCCGCAGGCGGCAGCCTGGTTCGACGAGCTGCAGCGCGCTTACGTGAGCGGTGACACCACGGCCATCACGCTGCTGGGCAATGTTACCCAGTAGCCGTCTCTAGAGGCCTGACCATTGGCGATGCAGTCCGCAAGCGAGATTACCGATAGCGGCGCCATCCGGCGAATTCTCGCGCCCGCCGGCTGGCGGGAGAGCGGCGCCGCGGAGACGATGCCCGACGGAAGGTTTGTGCGAACCTTCAGCCCGCCGGAGGCGGCCGATGTGCACTTCTGCCTGTATTACCGTCCGGGGCCGATATCGCTGGAATCAGCCGGCGCATTCCTCACGATCCTGATTGAGCCGTTCCACGATCTGCCGCCGGAGGAGATCGCGCTGCTGACGGACGTGCTCGAGAGCATGGCTTTGCCGGAGTCCTTTGTGATTCATGAGTGTGGGACCGGGTACTTGAACGGCAAGCGTATCATCCGCGTGGCCGGCACCTGGACCAGGCTAGGGCGAAACACCGTGGTCGTGGTCACCAACGCCGACGAGCGGGGCTGCAGGATCCAGCAGATCTATTACTCCGCCCCCTCCGGGCAGTTCCTCACCTACCTGAACGCGGCAACCGACGCCATGCAGACGGTCGAATGGAATCAATGATGGGAACCCTCCTCCAGGCTGCTCGTCCTGAGTATTGCCCGGCGAGCTCAGGGTAGATAGGCTGGCTACAGGGGGTATGAATTCTGTTTTTGTTATCTGGACAACTATTGTAAGGGTCCCCGGTCAAGTAGAAATGAGCCAGCGCGCCAGAACAAGTGGAATCAGGCTCGGCAAGCGCCGCCCCGCCGGTTCGATCATCTGGGCACTCTTTCTTGGTGCCCTCACGTCCCTACCCGGTTGGCTGCCGGCGCTCGCCGCGCCGGATGTCGCAGAGAGCGGCCGGCTGAACGAATACGAGCAGCTCGTGCTGGGCAAATCGAACAGTGCCGCGAGCCCTGAAAAAAGGGTCGCGGCCATTGAGCAGAACCTTTTCGGCAAAAGCCACGCTGGTCCGATCTCAACGCGACTGGATGCGATCGGACAGGCCCTGGGAAGCCAGGGCGCGCCCCCGTCGCCGGTTCCGGCCTGCGATCGGGTCATGCAGGGGCGGGTGAATATCAACGAGTCGCGCCCCGGCGACGAGACGGCGGATCTTCTCAAGCAGGGGCTGGCGCAGTACAACTCCGGCAACTATGCCGAGGCGGAAAAGACCTATCAGCAGGTCCTTTCTATAAACCCGCAGGAGCCGCACGCTCTGTTCAACCTGGGCGCCGTTTGCGAGCAGCGCGGGGATCTCGATGGCGCGCTTAGCCAGTATCGGCTGGCTGCCAGGTACGACCACAACAACAGTGAAGCTGTCAAGGCCGCCGCCGCCGTGGAGCAAGAAATCGCCCAGCGGCAGCAGGCGGCTGCGCGGCTGAACGTGGATGACCAGAAAGCCCAGGCCGCCGAGGCGAGGGCAAGGGCGCAAAAGGAGTACGAGCTGGCGGTCGAGCAGCAACGCCGGCTGGACAAGCAGCGGGACGCCGAAATCCGCGCCAGCGCGCCAGCACCCGAGCGCGGCGGAGCCTCATCCGCGGCCGCCCGGGGCGCCGCCGCCGCCGTGGCCGTCGGCGCCGGCATGGTCCTGAGCGGCCTCGCCCGCCGCGGCGGCGGGCTGCGCGGCCTGGACATAAGCTGCCCAATATGCCGTCTGCTGCGATTCTAATGTCCCACCGGCACCAATCAGCCCGTCCCCAGATCGCCCAGCCGGACCCGCCCTGGGGGCGCGGGCGCCCCGCCCGCACTTGCTTCCTCCTGCTGGCCCTTCTGTTCCTTGCCCTGCCCGCCGCCGCCGAGGACGGTCTTTTCGTAAAACGCCGGCCCCCGGAACCATGTCCCTCGCTGGGCTCGCGCTTTGAAAGCCCGCTGGCGCAGTTCCACCGCTGGCGCCGTGAATTCGCTTTCCCGACCATGTGCCCGATGGTGCTCTGCCACGGAACCTGCGCGGACTCCGAGATGCCATGCACGATAGCTGGCGGTGGCGCCGTCCAATCATGCGCGGCCGCCGATCCAACCACGGCGGAACAGGTGCTCTGTAAACAGTCCGCGCCACCGCCGGCAAAGACACTCACGCCTCCCTGCTGCGGAAATTGGTGATCATTGTAAACAGTTACCCGCGCGCAGCCGGAACCTCGGGCCGCGCCTCACGTCTGATCCCGTCTGGCTGGCATTCGCCAGCGTGAAGTGATTCGTACCGTGGTTCGTATGGTGGTTGGTGGCTTCCTCAGGTTTGACCTGAAAGGAGGTCCTGCGACGATGTATACACTGCAAGTCAGCAAAGCTCACGCCTTTCTGGCGTTTGTCGCCAGACTTTGCATGAGCTGCATTTTCCTGGTCAGCGCCTTCTTGAAAATGATGCACTGGCCGGACTATGCGGTAATGATGGCCAACCATGGCCTGCCTGCGGTTCCCGCTCTTTTGAGCGTGGCGATCATCATCGAGTTGGTGTGCGGGCTCATGCTGTTGACCGGAGTGATGGCCAGGTTCGGCTCCTTACTTTTGATCCTGTACCTGATTCCCGTCACATTCGTGATGCACAACATATGGACCGTGCCACCAGATCAGGTGATGACCCAGCTCATCAATATGTTCAAGAACCTGGCGATCATGGGCGGTCTTTTCATGGTCAGCGCTTTCGGCCCTGGACCGCTCATCATTCAGGAGAAATGGGGACAGGTCGTCAAGGAAGACCAGAAGTCGACAGACTCAGGAAGCAAGCAGAGCCCATCCGGGCTCGCCGGCGTCACATAATTCGTTTCTGCGGGCGAATCCCACGCCTCTTTGCAGCCCGGGTGGGCATTTTTGGAAGTCAAGGAGGAGGAACATCCTGGAGACGTGGTCGTCTGCCACTTTCCATGGTGGGTCTGTGTGCTGGTACCAAGTTGAATAACCGACATTGCGACTGAGAGGGACGCATATGAAATCACAATTTAATTCAGCAGCGGTGCTCATGGCGATCAGCAGCGTGGCGCTCGCCAATTCTTTCAATCTGATGATGCATCGACCATCACTGGCTCAGGCAAGCAAACCGGTGAGGGTAATGCGAGGAAGAGTCGAGCGTGACGTGGCGCTTGGAGACCGGCTGATGCTCAAGGGCAAATTCGAGCGGGCCGCAGATTTCTATAAAGACGCCATCAACAGGAACTCTCACGATGTCCCCGCGCTTGTCGGTTATGGCATGGCGCTGGGCAGGCAGTTCAAACTCGATGCCGCCGAGGATCAGTTCGACAAGGCTCTGGCGCTGGATTCCGGCAATGCTCTGGCGCACGCCGGAAAGGCGATGGTGCTTTTGAACCGCCTGCAGTCCTCGTCGATGACCATCATCAAGAACAGGGACAACACCCTGAAGCAGTGCGAGACTGAGTGCAAAAAAGCGCTCCAGATCGATCCCGGCCTGCCGGAGGCGCACTACACGCTCGGCATGGTGTATAAGGAGCAGAGGCGATTCGACGATTCCTCGAGAGAGTTTCAAGAAGCGATTCGGCAGGATCCGAAATACTCGGAGGCTTACGCGGGACTCGGACTGACCAGGCTCGCCCAGGGTAATGTCGGGGACGCAGTCTCGCATTTCCAGGAAGCGATCAGGCTGAACTCAGGCAATTCGACCGCGCACTACGGCTTGGGCGTCGCCTATCTGAAGCAAAACATGCCGGACAACGCGATTAAGGAGTTGAACACCGCGCTCTATCAATTCCGCAACAGCGCGCCGGTGCGCCTGGCGATGGGCGATGCCTACCAGATGCAGGGCAACACGGTGGCGGCGGTCAGGGAATATCAGGAGTCGATCCGCATCAAGCCGGAGAATGTGGCGGCTTACCTGCACATCGCCGATATCCGCGAAGCGCGCGGCGACATCGAGCATTCGATCGCCGAGCTGCGAGCCGGTCTCGAGCTTATGCCGGACAATCCGGAGCTGCGCCTGCGCATCGGAGACGAGAGCTTGCGTGTCGATAAGATCGGTGACGCCATCAAAGCATACGAATCTGTCCTGGCTGTGGCGCCGCAAAGCACGCGGGCGGTCAACGGCTTGACCAGGGCGTATTACTTGAAGGCTCAGAAGGAGACGACCGGAGCGTTCGTGGCGGACAACGATTTCGAAAAGGCGGAGGACTCGATCAAAAAAGCAATCTCGCTCAGGCCCAACGATATCCAGCTGCGAATGGCGCTGGCCAAGATGCAGGCGCTTTCGGGAGAGCGCATAGATCTTGGAGCCGTAGGCACGCCGACCAACGATGCTGAGCGGCTTGCCCTGGCGGAGACGCTCCTGGCTGACAACAAGTTCGATGAGGCGAAGACCCAGATGAGTCAAGTGATCGCCAACGCGCCCGACGCCAAGCAAACGTTCGCGGTGGCGGATCTGTCGCTGATGATCAAGGACCTGGACAGCGCCGAAGCCGCTTACAAGAAGGCTGGGAGCTTCCCGGGCGCGGAGGCACGCGCGAAGCGAGGGCTGGACCTTGTGTCCAGGGCCCGCCAGCAAGCCAGGGAGGAACTCAATCTGGCAAGCGATCTGGCGAGCAAGAAGCAGGTCACGAGCGCCGTCGACAAGTATCACGCCGCCGTGTTCGACAATCCCAAACTGCCCCAGGCGCGAATCGGACTGGCCAGGACTCTCGAGAGGGTGAGCAAGCCTTCATCGCAGGAGCTGAGGGAAGCAGCCACGCAGTACCGCGCGTATGTCTCGCTGGAGCCGTCCCTGCCTCAAAAGAATCGCGATCGCCTTTTGAATCGCGCAAATAAGCTGGACAATAAGGCGTTCAAAATCGAACAAAAGTCGACGCAAGCGAGAAGAGGAGCGCAGCTATAGGGCGCAGCAGTGTGGCGCCCGTGCGCCCAGCCGGCCCGAAGCCAGTCTTCGAGTCGCATCCGCGGAGCGAAGCCGGTCTTCGAGCCGCGGATGCCCGGGGGCGCGGCCGTCCCGCCCGCATTTGTCAGGCGAGCGCTTTTAGAACCGCTTCCTTGAGCCTCGCCAGCGATGCCTGCACGTCGCCCGTCAGGTGCACCCTGAGCGCCCTTCTGCGCCTGTCGACGAGAACCTGGAAGTCACCGCGCGCCTGAGCAGCCTTCACCGTTCCGAAGGTGTACTTCTGCCCGGGCACCGGCAGATCGTCGGCGTCGTCGCAGGTAACTTGCAGGAACACGCCGGTATTGGGTCCGCCCTTGTACGCCTGGCCGGTCGAGTGCAAGAAGCGGGGACCGAAGCCGAGGCAGGTGGCCACCTTCTTCCTGTCCCTGACGGCCCGGCGAATCTCCTGCAATTGTTGCTCGTGCGCGTCGTTCATCTCGACGTAGGCGATAAGGCCCAGATAATCTCCCGGCGCCAGGCGATTGAGATGAGCTCGCAGATAAGCGGCCGGCGACTTGTCCGAGCCGGCGGCCTTATGCAAGGCCTCCGCGTTGATCTTGTCGGTGAAAAGCTTTATGCCGCCATCTTCCAGTATGGGATCCTCGGGCGGAAGCTTCCCGGTCTTCTCGTATTCTTCGGTCAACGCGCGGGTGGCGACCTTGCTGGCTTCCACATCCGGCTGATTGAAGGCGTTTATGCCGATGATCGAGCCGGCAACGGCGGTGGCGAACCCCCAGCGGAAAAACTCCTGCCCGAGCTGGTAGATATCCGGGATAGCGATGCGCACGACCGGCTGACCGGCTCGTTCCAGCCTGTCAATTTCCTTATCCTGCTTCGCGTCCGGCTGCGATTCCAGTCTCAGGTAAACGAACAGGCGATCGTTGCCGTAAACCTCGGGCGGTCCGACTTCCTCGCGATCCACCGGGATCAACCCGCGCCCCTCCTTGCCCGTGGACTCCGCAAGCAGCTGCTCCAGCCAGGCTCCGAGATCATAAATTGCCGGCGATGCGACGAGCGTCACCTTGTCTCGCCCCTCACGGGCCAGGACGCCCATGATCGCCCCCAGAACGGCCCCGGGATTCTCCTGCACGGGCACACAATATGAGCAGGCATGAACCATCTCCTCGGCGTGGTCGAGGAATCGCTTCACGTCGACGCCCATGATCGCGGCAGGCACCATTCCGAAATTAGATAACGCTGAATAGCGCCCGCCTATGCTCGGCCGGCCGAAAAACACGTGCCTGAAGCCGTCAGCCTCGGCCGCCTGCTGCATCTTCGAGCCGGGATCCGTGATGGCGATAAAGCGGTCGCCGGCCCTGTCCGTTCCCAGCGCTTGCCGCACGCGTTCGAAGAAATACTGTTTGAAAATGTTTGGCTCCAGGGTCGTCCCTGATTTGCTTGATACGATGCAGATCGTGTTTGCCAGGTCCACCTTGTTCTCAACGGCTCGTACCTGCGCCGGATCCGTCGAGTCGAGCACGTGAAGCTCGGGAAAGCCATTTATCTTTCCAAACGTCTTGCTCATAACCTCGGGACACAAGCTGGACCCGCCCATGCCCAGCAGCAGAGCATGAGAGAAGCCGGCCTGTTGCACCTCGGCGGCCAGTTTCTGGAAGTGATCGATGTGACCGAGCTGATCGTCCGTTATGCCCAGCCAGCCCAGCCATTTGCCTTCGTCCATGCCTGTCCACAGCGTGGCGTCACCAGCCCACAGTCTGCGGACTTTGGAGCTGCTGCGCCATTCCTGCAATGTGGATTTGACCATCGAGCTCAGATGATCGGGCAGCTTGTAGCTGAACCTGTCCATGGCCCTGCGCATCGTCGCCTCGCGCTGCCTGTCGATGGTTTTCAACAGCTTCTCGAACGCTTCCGCGAAGAGCACCACCCCCTGTTCCAGCAGGCTGGCGCAGACCTCCGGCAGGGAGATGCCCGCGAGATCCAGATCGGCCATCACCGCGTGCGCGCCCTGGAGGTTCTCTGTCAGGGTTTCTTTCAGCTTGCCATGATCGCGAAACGCTTCGTAAGTCGAGGGCGGGATCGTATTGACCGTGTCGGGACCGATCAGGTCTTCGACGTACAACGTGTCGGGGTAGCTCGGATTCTTGGTGCTGGTGCTTGCCCAGAGCAGGCGCTGCGTGCGCGCACCCCTCTGCTCCAGGGCTTTCCAGCGCGGGCTCTTGAAGATCTCCAGGTATCGCTCGTAGGCGAGCTTGGCGTTGGCTATGGCCGCCTTCCCCTTAAGACCTTTCAGCGTTGCCTTCTCCGAGTCCGACTTCGCCTCCTTGAGACGTTCGTCGATAATGGTATCGACGGCGGTGTCAATGCGGCTGACGAAGAAGCTGGCAACGCTGGCGATTTTGCTCGCCTCGCCCCCGTTTTTAAGCAACTTTTCGACGCCCGATATGTAGGCGTCGGCTACTTTTTCGTAGATGTCCACGGCAAAAAGCAGCGTGATGTTGACGTTGATTCCCTCGCTGATCAGCTCGCTGATGGCCGGCAGGCCTTCAGGCGTGGCGGGAACTTTGATCATTACGTTCTCCCGCCCAACCTCCTTCCAGAGCCTCCTGGCTTCGGCCAGCGTCTTTTGCGTGTCCGAGGCAAGCAGCGGCGACACCTCCAGGCTGACGTAGCCGTCGCGCCGGCGCGTTCTTTCATAAACCGGGCGGAAGGCGTCGGCAGCGTCCTGAATGTCGCGTATAGCCAGCTTTTCATAGATGCCGTCGGCATCGAGGTGCCGATCGCTTGCCAGCTCCTTGAGCGTGTCCGCATAGTCGTTGCTGCCGGCAATCGCCTTCTCGAAGATCGACGGGTTGGAAGTCATGCCCCGCAGCCCGTCCTCCTCGATCATTCGCTCGAGCTCGCCGCTCGTAAGCAGGTTCCTGCGAATGTAATCCAGCCAGACCGACTGGCCATACTTCTGCAACTCTTGTAAAGGATTCATCTTTTCGACGAGTGGTTTCATGGCGATATTCCTTGTATATGTGTGCCTAAAAGATACCAGATCGGTCGCCTTTACCCTGAGATTTAATCTGCATCCCGGCACCGGTGCGGCATCCGGTCTACAGCCGATCTGCTCGGCGGGCTGCTAGAATAATCGCCCGCCAACGTGGCGAGCCGGGATTATCAAGAGGATGCGATTATGCCTCATGATACGGTGACGTTCAGTTTCCCTGTCTGGCTGCGCTGCGCGCATTGGGTCAACTTCTTATTGCTGACGCTGCTTGTCCGCAGCGGCATTCAGATCCTTGCCGATCACCCGCGCCTGTACTGGACAGTGCACACCAAACCAGGGCGGGAATGGCTCAAGTTCACGAGCAAGGTGCCGGCAACAGACCGGATCTGGACATCGATGGACGAGGCGGTGCACGTGTCGCCATGGATCGCCATTCCGGGCGGTCGCCACAATCTCGGACTGGGCCGCCACTGGCACTTCCTATGCGTGATCTTCTGGGTCCTCAATGGATTCATCTATGTCGGCTTGCTGTTCGGAACAGGTGAGTGGCAGCGCTTGCTGCCGGCGTCGTGGGACATTGTTCCGCGGGCTTTTCACACCGCGCTCACTTACCTCACCTTTCATCTGCCCGATGCCTCCGAATTCCGTCCCTACGATCCGCTCCAGCAGCTCGCCTACTCCTTCGTGGTCTTCATCATGGCTCCCCTGTCCATTGCCACGGGGATGGCGATGTCGCCTGCAGTGGTGGCGCACTGGCCGTGGTACCACAGGCTCTTCGGTAATCGGCAGGTGGCGAGAAGCATTCACTTCCTCCTGATGACCGGCTATCTGGCTTTCTTCGTCGTTCATGTCACCCTCGTGGTGCTCACCGGTTTCGCCAGGAACATGAATCACATCGTGCTCGGCGTGAGTGGTGACGGCACCCTGGGCGCCCGGATTGGTCTCGGCATCGTCGCTTTCGTGATCTTCTTGAACTGGCTGCTCACCTGGACGTCCAGGAAATGGCCGCGCCTCGTTCAGGACACGACAGGGTTGCTGACTGATGGTGCGATGGCCCTGCTGTTGAACCGGTTGAGATCGCGGCAGACGTATAACCTGTCGGATGTGTCGGATTACTTCTGGGTAAACGGGCTGCCGCCTGAAACGGCCGAGTTTCAGGAGCTTCTGCGCACGAATTTTAAGGACTGGCGCCTTAAGGTGCACGGTCTCGTCGATGGGCCCATCTCATTTTCGCTTGAGGATCTCAAAGCGATGCCGAAGGTCACCATGGTGACGATGCACAACTGCATCCAGGGCTGGTCTTCAATCGGCGAGTGGGGGGGCGTGCCGCTCAAGGACATCATCTTACGGTGCAAACCAGCGCCGGACGCGCGGTATATCATTTTTCACTCCTACGGGGTCGATGAGGAAGGCCGCGAATACTATGGCTCACTGGCCCTCGATGAGGCGATGCACCCGCAGACCATTCTGGCCTACGAATTCAACGGCGGGCCGCTCCCGCCCGAGCGCGGCGCCCCATTGCGCTTGCGGGTGGAGACCAAGCTGGGCTTCAAGATGGTCAAATATCTCAAATCAATTGAATTCGTACAGGACTATCGAACCGTCGGCCTCGGGCACGGCGGTTATCGCGAGGACACGCAATTCTTCGGCACGCTGGCCAACATTTGACCTGCCTTAGCCGCCTGCCTGCTATCCGCCGGTAAAGTCGACCGGGCAGTAGAGCGCCTCTTCCTGAGGATCATCCTCGAGATATATAGGCACAATATCTTTAACGTTGTTGTTGTTGCATTGCGGGCACTTCAGTTCGCCTTGCTTGATGTGGAATTCCGCGTCACACCAAACGCACAAATATTTGGCCTTGCTTTCGACAACCTTTTCGCCGTGGGGCAATTTGGCTTTCATAAACCGGATCTCCTGTCGGTGCCGCTACGACGCCCTGCGAAAAAAGGATTCCATAACCCCATCTTGGCACTATTGCCTGGATTAGTCCAGAGTCTTGCTAAGCGGCCGTGCCGCCTGCTGTTTAATGTGTATGACAATCGGGCAGTAACTAAGAGCAGCGCCGCTGGCTGTTGTCTACACAACAGTGGCGGGCGCAGGTACGGTTTGCTGCCGGAAGCCGGCGGCGCGACGGAAAGCGAGGAACGCTTGCTGACTTTTGTGCACATTATCTGTGATTATGCCCCCGGCGACATGGCCTGGGCCGAGGTAACGGCGGCGCTCACGGCTGTCTTGCCGGAGAGCGCCCGCATGCACCTGACCGCCGTCGGATCCTTCGAGACGATTGCCCAGGGATTCGTGATCGCGCAGCTGGGGCTCGCCGAGGAGCGGCTGCGTCCCGGCCGGACGATAATCTTCGCCAACTGCGCGCCCCGCAAGGACCGGCAGGCGGCCCGGCGGAACAACGAAGGCGAGGGCTTGCTGTTTGGAACCTTGAAGAACGGGGTGCCCGTAATTGCAGTCAACAGCGGCTTTTCGCTCTCTTTTGTGCGGGATGATCTGGTCGAGTTGTGGTCTGTGGACGTGAGGGACGACGGCTCACAGTTTCGCTCACGCGACTACTTTCCAGAGATTGTCGGTCGGGCGGTCTCCGGTGATGTCTCCTTCAGGCGTCAGCGGCTGGAGCCGTTTTCAGTCATTCCAGAGCCCCCGTCGCAGGTTATCGGTTATGTTGACTCCTTCGGAAACCTGAAAACCACAATCAGGGCTGGCGATCCGGGCGTTTCCGCTCTCGAGTCGGGCGCCCGCATAAGGGCCGTAATCGGCAACATAACCCGCACGGCCACGGTGGCTACCGGGAGCTTCAACGTCATGGAAGGAGATCTGGCTTTCGCCCCTGGCAGCTCGGGTCACTCCCGCCGGTTCTGGGAGTTCTTCCAGCGAGGGGGCTCGGCCTGGGCCGACTTTGGCAGGCCGCCGGTGGGAGCGAAGATTGCCATCGAAACGATCTGAGGGGCAGGTCCTGGCGCCGCCGTAAAGATTAGATGGCCGGAGCCTTGAACAACCGGCCATTTTCATTGCCCCCGGTCGCCTGCGTGACGCCTTGCGGCTTGCCGGAGGCGGTGCTCATGTATGAGGAAAGCGTGCCTGATCCCAGCTCGAGGCTCCCACCCGTGCTCGACGTCGACGTGCCCACAGCGCGGGCAACGAAGGTGTGGCTGCTGGCGCCCTGTGCGGTCTGGGCAATGGTGCCCCTGGTCAGCAGCAGCAGGTTCCCTCCGTTGGCGCGCATCGAGACAACGGAGCCCAGCGTGAGGTTTCCAACCGAGCTGATGCTTGTGTTTGCGCCGCTGGAGAAGATTTGAGCTCCGTCGCCCACGGTCAGGCCGCCCGAGCTGTTGGAAGCGATGGTCACTGAGCCAGCCTGAGCAATCTGGTTTCTGGCGAGCGTTCCGCTGCCGGCCGGGTCGCCTCCCTCGGCGGCGTTGAGCGCCCCGCTTACAAGCGTGGTGCCGGCGGCAATATTCATGACGGCTGATCCGGCTGATTGCCAGAGGGTCAGCGACGTCCCGGCCTGAAGCGCCGATGAGCTCGTCGGTCCGACTGTCACTCTGGTGGTCGCCGAGAACCTGAGCGACGAGCCGGCCTGCCCCCGCCGAAATAGCTTATCGAGGGAGCGCTGACAAGCAGGCTTCCGTAAACGCCATTGAGCGTGCTGGCGAGGAACCATGTGGAGCCGCTGGTGTTGACGTAGGTCGGGTCGCCGCTAACGTTCAGCGTGCCGAACTTGAGATCCGGCGTAGCGGCGCCGAAGGTGGAGCTGCAGGCATTGTTGACCACCAGATTGTCGCCCGTCAGGGGTTGAACATTGATGTTTCCGGCCAGCGAGCTTATCACCCCGCTGGCCTGAGCTGAGAATTTGATATGTCGCCAGCAGCTCGGCCGGCGTGGGCAACGATGATCCGGTGACGACATCCCTAGCGCGCCCGACGGACAGTGTGACGCTTGCCGCCAGGTTCTGGAGATGCGAGTGCCCGTTTAGCAAGCTGGAGGCAGAAAGGCTGGCGGCACTCGAGGTGAGATCCAATCTGACCGGGACAGGCGCCGGCGAACCGGCCGCGCCGGTGGCTCGCGCTGTGCCGTTAGCGAGAGTCGCAAACGGACTCAAAAGTTGACAACAGCAGAGCAGCACCGTCAACAGTGGCAGATAGATTTGGTTTCCCGGCGCGCCTGTGTCTGTCATCGGTATCTCATCGATCTGCTGAGCTGGAACGTAACGAGGTTGCCTAAATTGCGGACGCTTTGAGTTGGAGCCGCCTGGGGATCGGGAGATCCGCCTGGGTATAGCTCGGGTCGTCAGAAGGAGCCGCCGGCTTCGCGTTGGCTCTAAACGCGCCGCGGTTCCTCCGTGCCATATCAACCGAGGCTGCCGTCCTGAGCAGTTGCTGGAACAGCTTCCTGTCGGCAGGCTGAATCGAGCGGCGCAGCGACGTCAGGCGCGATGTGTTGGCGATGACGGTGACGATCGAAAATTCGGATGTTACGGCGTGGAGAGACGGGCTTATTTCATGTACCCTTATGCCCCTGCGTCCGATGCCGTCGTCCGGGCTCAGGTCGGCGACTGTCGGCGGGTGGTCGGTGAGCGTGATCTCCTGCCCGCAGGCCAGGATGATGCTCCGCTGCCCGGCAACCACGCGAACGTCACCGATGCCGCTGAGCGCCCTCACGCTCACCCGCCCGGCGGTTGCCTCGATCTGCGCCAGCGCGCCTTTACGCAGCAATGCCTTGCCGCAGGTGAGGTCAACGATTAGATTCGATGGTGCGCGCAGGCAGAGAGACCCGTCTCTTATTTGTACGCAGTCGGAGCCCGTGAGCTTGAACCGAGCACCCGGCTCGGCGAGGATCCGGGCGCGAACGGCATCGCTCAAGCTGCCGTTATTGTCCGCCTCGAGCGGCACTTCCCTGCCGGTCTCCGGCGCGGCGGGCGCCACGTACGAGATGGGCTGGAACGCGTTGGTCAGGAGGGAGCCCTGGTTGATTATTACCGAGGAGCCCGGCTTGATGGCATCGAATATGATGGCGCCGTGCGTGAGCGTCAGCGTGGACGGGTTGCCGAGCACCGGCTCCAGGTTGATGGCGGCCGGGTTGCCGCTGGTGTTGTTAACCTGCACCACTCCCGTGCCGCCGTTGTTAATTACCACGTCCGGACCCAGCGTTCCCGCCGGCGGCTTGGTGCCGGGCGGTTTGCCGGAGGCGGTGCTCAGGTACGAGGTCAGCGTGCCCGAGCCCAGTTCGATAATCCCGCCCCGATTGGATGTGGAGGTGCCGACCGCGCGGGCGATGAAAGTATCGTTGCTGTCGGCCGCGGTGGACTGCCCGATTGTTGCCAGGCTGAGCATGATCAGGTTGCCGCCGTTGGCGTGGAATCCCACGGACGAGCCAAGCGAGATGTTGCCTGTTGGTGAGGTCGAAGAAATGCTGGTATTGGCGCCGCTGGAGAAGATCCTGGCACCGTCGCCGATTGTCAGGCCGCCGGAGCTGCGCGATGTGATCGTCACGGAGCCTACCTGACTTATCTGACCGGTGCTGAGGATGGCTGTACCGGTCGGGTCGACGCCGGCTGCCAGCGATCCGCCGGACAGGATACTGCCGGCGCCTATGTTCATTGCTGCCGTCCCGCCGGATTGCGTGAGCGTCAATGATGTGCCGCCGGCAAGCTGGGAGGTGGTCACCGAGAGTCCGGCCGGCGACGCCATGCTCATTGTCGAGGTCGCGTTGAAGCTGGCGTTCGACACGTTCAGGGCCGCATTGGTCTCGGTAATCGACATGGTGGTGGCATTCACGTTGCCGCCGACCGTCACGGCTTGCGGGTTCTCTCCAGTGTCGGTCACATTAAATGACAGTGTCACCGGCACCGCCTTGTTAAAGCTGGCCGCGTAGGACTGGGCGATTGTCTGATATGTCGTCGGGACTGGCACGCTCGCGAAGTCAACGGGAAGCTGGAAGTCGGCTTTGGTGCCCTTGAAGGTTATGTTGACGCTGGTGGGGGCAAGCGCTTGGGAAAGAATAACTTCGGCGCCCGGCGGTCCGGTGAGCGCTGCGCCCTGTCCCAGTGTAAACGTGAGCGCGGCGCCTGACGGCCTGGCGATTGCGATTTCCTGCGCCTGAATTGTTCCGTTGTTGGTCCACGCCGCGCTGGTGCCGGACAATATCAAAGTGCTGGTGCTGGAAGCGGTGATTGAGCCGAAGCTCGTTATGTTCATGCTGGTGCTTCCAAAATCAACCAGGGGAGTGGCTCCCGGGTCCTGGAAGTTGAGCGTGCCGCCAATCACCGCAGGCGCTGCCAGCGTAATCACGGGACGGGCGCCGGAGATATCGAGGGTGACGTTATTCGTTTTCGTGGCGTTCAGTGCCTGGATGTTGAAAGCGGTGAAAGGCCCGGCAATACCCGAGCTGGGCAGAATTATGCTGCTTCCTGCCAGTGTTTTTCCGCTGGTTAGCGCATCTCCACTGACGATCATTGTCTGCGGCTGGGACCTGCTGACCTGGTAGACGGCCAGAGCCTGCGACGGCGTGATCATGTTGCGCGTGGTGGCGCTCTTCAGAACAGGAATGAAAACCGGGGTGGGGACGTTGTTTATGATCTCTTCGATTGTTTGCCCGCCGCCGGTCACCGTGATGCTGACCTTGCCGGCCACGATGCTGCCGTTCTGGAGCTGGCGGTTGCTGACCGTGGTGTCGCTGACTATGTTCCCCGCTGTCCCGTTCACCAGCGTAACCGGGGCGGAAACTGTGAATAGGCCGCCCGGCAGCGCCACGACATTGGCGGTGGTGCTCGTGAGATCGAGGTTGGCCGGCACCGGCTGGACCGCAAAGGTATTGATTGTAATCTGCCCGGCGGGCAGGGGTGTTCCGCCCGTGCCGGCGCTGGCGTTGATGCTGGCGCCACCCGAGGAGAGCGTCACCTTCGTGGCATCGGCTGTGAGGGTGATATCCCCTCCCTGCCCGCCGTTGCCGCCCAGCGTGGCGCTGGCGTTGCCGCCACGGGATGAGATGTAGCCGCTCACCAGTGCCGTGTCCACCGCGCCGCTCGACGGATTGGTTATGGTTATCGCCCCGCCGTTTCCTCCGCCGCCGCTTCCGGAGTTGGTGCCGCCCGCAGCCAGCAGGTTGCCGCCGACGCTGATAAGCGAGGTTCCCTCGAGCGTGATGCTGCCGGCTGAGCCAGCCGCAAGGCTAGAGCTGGCGCCCTGCCCGCTGGTGTTGATGCCACCGACGCCAACGGTGACCCAGGAGTTCTGGCTGATGAGAGAGACGTTCCCGCCACCAACGGGGAACCCTGCCGTTGCATAGCCGGTCGCCACTATGCTGCTGTTGAGCTGGATCTGCGAGTCAGCCGAAATGGTGACGCTGCCGGCGGGGGCCTTGGTTGCGGCCGTCGATATGGCACCGGTCACCAGAACAGCCGCCCCCGCTCCGCTTACCGGGCCGGTCGTTGTAAAAGAGCCGGACCCCATGACGAGCCCGTTGTAGATGCTTATTGTTCCGCCGGTCAGCGCCGGCGGCGCTCCCGATATCGAAACCGATCCGCCGGTGGCGCCGCCGGCGGAGATCGCCCCGTTGACCTGGACGCCGCCCTGACCGATGAGTTTTACGGTGCCGCCGGTTCCATTGATAGCGCTTGCGGTAGCCGTGATCCCCCCGAGAGAGACGAAACCGCTGTTGGTGCCGGTGCCGAAGGCTATCGCCGTTACATTTCCTGCAGTGCCGGCGGAAACAGAATTGCTGGTGTTGATTGAGACCCTGGGCATTACTATAGAACCACCTGTCAGGGATGGTGTCGTAAGCTGAATCCCGCCGGGTATGTTGTTGAAGTCGTAGCCCGCCACCAGGAGCAGGTTTGCCGGGGTCGTCTGAGGCCCGGCAAGATTAATCTGGGTCATTGCCGGGCCGGCAATGATGTTTCCGGAGGCGACAATTGCCAGGCTTTGTCCGGCTAAAACGAGATTGCCGGGCAGGAGCACGTCACCGGTGCTGTTGGAGATTGTAACTCCGTTAGTGAGGATGAGCGGATTGCCGGTGATGGTTCCGGGCGGGTTGCCCTCCAGCTTAAGATTCTGTGTGTTGACGGTCAACGTGGACAATCCGGCAACCGAAACGGATTGCTGCACTGCAACTGTTGGAGCGGAAATGAGCGCTACTCCCTGGAAGGTCTGGTTGCCAGAAAAGATGATGCTGGGAGTGCTGTATGTCACCCTGGCAACGGAAAGCGTCGTGCCGAGCGCGCCGGTTGCCGACAGCGTGCCGCCGCCGCTTACCGTCAGGTTTTGACCGGCCGGGCTGGTCACGTTGATAGTGTTTGCCGTAAGCGTGTTCGCGTTGACCAGATTGTTGGTCGTGAGCCCTAGAGTTCCCGTCACGGTCACCGGACCGGTAATTGTGATGCTGCCCGTGCTCACCAATTGCAAGTTGCCTGCGGTGGAGCCGGCGAGCGAGACGTTGCTGCTGCTGGAGATAAAGACGCTGCCGCCGCTTGTGATGCTGAGTGTCGGATCCTTGATCTTTATGGGGTTGGTCGCCGTGCCGATCGAGCCCGTGCCGCCGGACAGGTTTATGGTGTTCGATGCGATCGCCGCCGTCGACGCCTGCGTGATTGTGCCTGTGCCGTCAGCGCTCAGCGTCACCGAGGCGCCGGCTCCCTTGGCGGTAAGCGTCGTGTTGAGCACCAGCCCGGCGTTGCTCGCGGCGGCTCCTTCGAGATCGATGGTGGTGTCGGTCAGTGCCGTTTTGGTGGTGATGGTGCCGCTGGATATTATCTGGAAGCTGCGGCCCGCCGTGGTGGACGAGACGTTGACGGCCCCGGTGTTGTCGATGTCCACATCGCCCCTGGTGTTGAGGAGCAAGTTTTCGGTGGCGGTCGTCGCGCCGATGACGCCGCCGGCCGGGCTGGTGCTGGTCAATGAGACGGTGCCGGCGGTAAGGGTGCCGTTCGTAAATATGTTGTTGGTGGAGGTGACTTGCAGCGTGCCGCCGACACTGGACTGCTGCACGGTGACGCTGCCCGAGTTGTTTACCGAAATGTTGCCTGTCCCGTTAAGGGTCAGGCTGCCGGTCACCGTGGAGAGCGGCCCGACATTGCCTGTTCCCGAGGATATCGCGACACTGGCGCCGGTGATGACTCCCGACCCGGAAATTGTTCCGGTGCCGGTAGCGCCCAGGGAGACGGAGCCGGCGCTGGTGAGTTTTGCGCCCAGCGATATGCTCGTGTTGCTGCCAGTCAGTCCCTGCACGGTGATGCTGGTGGCGGCTGAAAGCGGGGTCGTGATGGAGACGGTGCTGGGAGCAATGGTGCCGCTGGTTGTCGCTGTCCCGTTGTCATAGAGCGCGAAGGTGTCGCCCACGGAAGCCGAAGGCAACGTCAGCGAACCGGTGTTATATATGTACGCGCTGCCAAAAGTGCTCACGCTCAAGGCGCTTGTGGTCGCCACCACAGGTAGTGCCGCAAAACCGATGGTCCCTGTGATTGTGGACAGCACCAGTTTTGGCGTGGTGAGGTTGGAGCTGGAGAGTATGATGCCGCTGGTGTCGGCATTGAGAGTGATAGAGCTGGTGGCGGTCAGGCCGGCCTGCGCAAGGATGGAGCCGCCACTACCGGTGGCCGTTGACAGAGAGATGCTGCCGGCAGAGACGGGCGCCACAATTGTCAGCGTGCCGGCGGCCTTCACCTGGAGGGTGGAGGACAGCGCCATTGTCTGAGCGCTCGTGCCGCTGGCAATCGAGCCGATGGTGAGCGGGCCTGCATTCGACAGGTAGATGCTGCCGGGGAAGATGTTGCTCCCAGGCAATGGCCCGAAGGTGACCGCCCCCACCGCCGTTTGCAGCGGAACCGCCGGGCTGCCGACCGTGTTGCCGGCTCCCTGAAGAGCCAGCGAGGCGGCGATTATGGTGCCGCTGATTTGTTTGACTGTGCCTAAGGTGCTGCTCAATGTTATTGCGCCGCCGATATTGGCTCCGGCGTTGAGGTTGTTGATAAGTGTGATGCCCCCCGCCGAGAGCGTGCCCGAGGCAAGCGATATGTTGCCGCCGGTGCAGCTCGTGGATGAGACCACCGTCACCGCGGCTCCGTCCACGGCTAGGTTGGTGCCTGCCGAGAGTTGCACCGTGCCCCCGTCGGTGGCGGACACCTCTATCTGGCCGGCGGCAGTGCCGGTCCCCACCGTAAGCGGACCTCCCGTGATCGCCACGGCTATCGTGCCGCCGGTGGCGCCGCCGGGCTGAGCGCCGCCGCCGTTGGCGCTCAAGGCAAGAGCGGCGGTTCCGGCAGAACCGGCCGCCGTGGAAAAAGAGGTCACGGAAATCGCCCCGCCGGCGCCGACCGTGCCGCTGGCGCTGTTGAACCCATCAGCCGAAATATTGCCGCCGCCGATCGACAACGGTCCTGATGGCGCGGAGATTGCGATTGCCCCGCCGTTGCCGCCGGCTGCCGAGCCGGAGGCGGAGACGACGGTGGTGGGGCCGACCGCTATGCCGCCGGTGAACGCAGCTTTCAGGTTGATTGTGCCGCCGTTGCCACCGTTTGCCCCGCCGGTGGCCAGTATGGAGCCGTTGACGCCGCCGCCGGTGGCGGGGGCGCCTGTGCCTAGCACCAGCGGGCTGGTGGAGAATTCGGTCAGGCTGATGGTCCCGCCGTTGCCGAAACTGCTTCCGCTGGTGCCGCCCGTCCCGCCGGCGCCGCCGCCTGCGGCGGAGAGGCTGCCGTTGACGTAGACAAAACCGCCGGAGCTGTTGGTGAGGCTGATCGCCCCCCCGTTGCCGGTGCCTGCGCCGCTGACGTCCAGCGACCCGTTGACCACCAGGTTGCCCAGCGAGCCTGAAGTGCCGGCGACGACCGTCAGTTGACCGCCCTTGCCGTTGAGGCCGGTTGGCCCGATGGCGAGCGGCTGGGGACCCGAGATGGCCGTGGGGTTGATGATGATTCCGCCCCCGGAGCTCAAGGATACGACGCCGCCATCGCCGCTGGCGGAGCCAGGTGCCAGGCCCGCCGCGGCGGTGCCGCCGGTGGCGGAGATCATCAGTTGCCCGGCTGCCGACCCGACGGTCAGCGAGCTGCCCAGGTTGTTCACCGTCACGGAAATTGTCCCGCCATTGCCGGCGCCGGCGCCATTGGCGCTCAGCAGCAGGGCACCGCTGCCGGTGACATTCATGTTGAGCGCGGAAAGGGAGATTTTGCCGCCGTTGAAGTTGCCGGCTGCGGTGCCGTTGCCCGCGGCGTCGGCGGAAAGCGTGTCGGATGAAGCAATCGCCAGGGCGCCGGAGGGAGCGGTCATGGAGATGGAGCCTCCGCTGCCGCCAGATGCGGATCCTGCCACCGAGATTGCCGCTCCCGAATTTATCGTTATTCCGCCGCCGGCTTTGCCCGAGGTGATGCTGATTGTTCCACCCTGACCGCTCGGGGACAGATTGTCCGCGCTCAGGGTGCTCCCGCTCAGCAGAACAACGCCGCCTGTGCCCTGGTTCTCAATGGCAATCGAGCCCCCCTGCAGCGGCTTGTCGTTGCTGCCGGCTACCAGTCCCGTGTTGGCGAGCAGCGCTCCGGTAACACCGTTTACGGCCGCGCCCGCGCCAACCTGGAATGGGGTTGAGCTGGACATCGTGAGCGATATCGTGCCCCCGCCGCCGGCTGAGAACGGGTTGCTGTAGCTGGCGTTGATGCCGCCCTTGATGAAGATATTGCCGCTGCCGGCGGTGCCGGCTGTCAAAGTGAGCTGCGGGCCCTGGAAGGTGGGCGGCGGGCCGACGGAGCTGACCACGTTGCCCAGCACCAGCTTGCTCGAATCGATGCTTATGTTGCCGCCGATCGAGGCGACCAGCGTTATGTTGTCCCCGATTAGCTGCCCGCTCGCTCCGCCAAAAATGAGGCTGGAGCCGGGCGCGGAGAGGTTAATCGAAACCGAGGAATCGCTCAGGGTCAAGGTGCCCCCGGTTACATTCAGGGATTGAGCCGACAGGGTGAGGGAGCCGTTGAGCGCGGAGGCGGCACCACCCCTGGTGCTAAGCGTTCCCGAGAGCACGTTGATTGCCCCGAAGGGCGCAGACAGGCTCAAGGTGCCACCATTGCCGGTGCCGGCGGCTGCGATTGAAACTGTCGGCGCGGCTGACGGTCCCGGATTGAAGCTGATGCTGCCGCCGGGCCCGCCGCTGGTGATGGAGACGTTGCCGCCCTGCCCGCTCACCGACCCGCCGTTGGCGACTATCCTGCCGGTCACGCCGGCGGCGAACCCGCTCATCCCTATCCCAAAGGCGGCGCCCAGGGAGTTGATGGTGATGTTGCCGCCGCCGCCTGACAGGTCGGCGCTGGCGTTCAAGCTCCCGTTCACGACAATGGCGCCGGTCTTGGAATTGAGGAAGATCGACCCTGCCTGACCGTTGCCCGCGGCGTTGGCCGAGAGGCTGCCGTTGATTGTCATCGTGCTGGCGGCGCCGCTGGTACCGGTCGTCAGGGTAAGCGTTCCCCCGGCCCCGTTTTCGCCCAGGGGCGCCGCGCTCAGGGCAAGAGCGTTGACCGTCAGCGAGCTGCCGCTGGATAACGTGATGGAGCCGCCGTCCCCGGACGAGGAGCCGGCGGAGCCGCCGTTTGCCGAAAGGGAGAACTGCCCGGGTAAGTTCCCGATCGCCAAAGGCGCGCTGAACCCGTTGGAGACAATGCTTAGGGCGCCGCCCCTACCTCCCCCCGCTCCGTCGGCCGTGAGCGCGACCGCACCGCTGGCCGTCACCACCCCGCCGGCGGCATTGAGGGTAATCGATCCGCCGGCTGCGCTGCCCTTCGCATCCGCGGAGAGGTTGCCGGACACCGTCAGGTTGCCGCCGAGTCCGGAGCCGGCGGTGAAGCTCAGGTTGCCGCCGGCGCCATTGAGACCGAGCGGGCTGGCGTTGACAAACGCCGGGTTCACGGTCAGCCCGGAGCGGCTGGTCAGGCTTATGGTGCCCCCGTTGCCAAAGCTCGAGCCGGCGGAGCCGCCGGTCGCCAGGAGATTAAACTGTCCGGCGCCGGCGCCGAGGCTCAAGCTGGTCGAGGTGATGGCGATTGAGCCGCCATTGCCCGTGCCGGTGGCGCTCGCGCTCAGCGTGCTTGCTCCCGACGCCACCACGGACCCCCCCGTCGATGTCAGTGTCAGGGAGCCGCCATTGCCGGTGCCGGCGCCGTCGACGGTTAGATTGCCGACAATTGTGAGATTGCCCAATGTGGTTGTGTTTGACTGCAAGGTGACGCTCGCACCTCTGCCGTTCAAGCCGAGCGGTCCGACATTCAAGGCGGGAACCGGGGGCAGCGTCGACGACAAAGCATTCTGGTTGACCGTAATTGCGCTGTTCGAGGTCACCGTGACCGTGCCGCCGTTGCCTGCCGGTGAGTTGAGGGAGCCCCCGGTAGCCGAGATCATGAGCTGCCCGTTGCCGTTGCCGATGGTGACGTTGCCGGGCGTGGTCAGGTTCACGATGCCGCCGTTCCCCGACCCGCTCGCATTGGCCTCCAAGGAGAGAACGCCGGCCCCCGTCACTGCCATGGAAGTCTTGTTGGAGATGATCACCGTTCCACCGTTGAAGGCACCGTAGCCGGCGGCGTTGGCTTCCAGGATTACAGGCGCTGTTGTCAGGGAAGCCGAAGAGATGGCAATAGTGCCGCCGTTTCCCCCGCCGGAGCCGGCATTGACGCTGAGTCCGGCGGACAAGGCGACCAGCGTGTTCGGGGCCGACATGTTTATCTGCCCTCCGTCCCCGGCGCCGGCGCCGTTGGCCGTGATGGTGCCTTTGACCGTGATCGATCCCTGGGCGTCGTTGAGGCTTACCGTCCCGCCGGAGCCGTTGACGCTTCCGTTGGCGGCGAGATTGGCGTTGACAAGCAGGGCGCCGCCCCCGAATGTGGCCGCTCCCGCCGTGAAGCTCTCCGTAGCGCCATTGCCGCCCAGGGCTGTTGGCCCCGCTGACAGGGAGTTGATTGTCAGGTTGCCCCCGGCGACAACCGTCACCGTAGACCCTGTGGGGACGCCGCCGCTGCTGGTGCCGCCGTCGCCCAGCACGGAGATGTTCAACTGCTTGGCTGCTGCTCCCAGGGTGAGGCTCGCGGCCGGCGAGGTCGTGGTCACAGCGACGTTGCCGCCCAGCCCGGTTCCGGTCGCGCTGGCCGAGAGGTTAAGGGAGGTGGTGCCGGTGAGCGTAAGCAACGGTGCCGCAATCGTCACCTGCCCGCCGTTGAAGTTGCCGGACCCGGCGGCATTGGCGGACAGGGTACCGCCGGCTATCGTAATCGGTCCCGCCTGCACGGAGGTTTGCGGGGAAGCGGAGGAAAGTGTTATCGCGCCGCCGTTCCCGCCGCCGCTGGATGCCGCAACCGAGATGCTGCTCGGGTCAGCCACGCTTATGCCCCCGGTGCCGGTGGACAACACCGAGATGCTGCCGCCGTTGCCAGCCGACGCGCCGGCATTGGCGGATATGCCCACGATGCCGTTTGCGGTCGGCGAGCCTCCAATCACGAATGGGCTGGTGCTGCTCGAGGTGGCCGTCAGGGTGCCGCCGTTGCCGACGCCGACGCCGTTTATGTTCAGCAAGCCGCCAACCAGCAGCTTGCCGCTCACGCCGATATTGGCGGTGGCGGCCGAGCCGGCCGTCAAGGTGATTGCAGCACCATTCCCGTTTGCTCCCAGCGGCCCGACCGTGAGCGCCAGGGGTGACACCGTCAGGTTCCTGCCGGCCGTGAGGTTGACGGTCCCGCCGTTGCCGCCGGCGGAGCCGGGCGAGCCCCCTGTTGCCGATACGATTATCTGTCCGGCGCCGGTCCCGATCGCCAGGTCGGAGGTTGCCGCCGAGGAGATGTTCTGGGTGGTGACGACGCTCGCGGTTGTCACCGTGATCGTCCCTCCATTGCCCTGTCCGGCACCGTCGGCGGAGAGCGTGGAGGCGCCCGCGCTGGCGTTGCTGGAGAACACAGGCGCGGTGATCGAGATCGTGCCGCCGTTATTGGCACCGGCACTGCCGCCGCCATTGGCCTCTACTGTTCCGCCCGCGAAAAGTATGGACCCCAGCGCGATGGCGTTGCTGGCAATCTGGCTTGTTATCGTGATGTTGCCGCCATTGCCGCCGCTTGCCGATCCGTTTGCCGATATGACGCCGCCGGCGACGAGCGCCATGCCGCCGTTGCCCGGCGTCAGGGCGATACCGCCGGGCCCGGTGACGGTCGTGGTCGGTCCGGCGCTCGCAATGGTTATGGTTCCGCCGGCGCCGCCGGAGCTGCCGGCATCGGCGGTGATCGAGCCGTTTATGCCGTTGACCGCCGCCCCCGGTCCCACCGTAAATATGGTCGGCGTTCTCATGGCAAGCGAGATGCTGCCGCCATTGCCGATGCCGACGCCGTTGGCGCTCAGCGTGCCGCTGGCAAAGAGCATTCCCGGGCCGGCGGTGCCGCCGGCCGAGATGGTGAGGCTGGCGCCGTTGCCGTTTGTCCCGAGCGGACCTGCCTTGAGGAAATTGGGATCGATGGCGATGCTGCCCGGGGCGGTAAGGGACACGGTGCCGCCGTTGCCGGCTATGGAGTTGGCGCTGCCGCCGGTGGCGAATATCTCCACCTGACCGGGCAGGTCTCCGACCAGCAAGTTTCCGTTGCCGGTGTTGACTGTGATTGAGACGGTCCCGCCGTTGCCGATGCCACGCGCGCTGGCATTGACAATCAGGGGATTGGTGCCCTGCCCGACCCCGATTAATGCCGATGACAGTGTAATGGTGCCGCCATTGGAGGCGCTGGTGCTGGTCAGCGAGCCGCCGTTGAAGACCAACTGGCCGCCCGGGGCGCTGATGTTTATCGAGCCGGCGGTGCCGCAGCACAGCGAGCCGGAAGCGGAGATGCTGGCGCCCGCGCCAAATGTGATGCCACCGGCTCCGCTATTGGTGATGGTCACGGAGCCGCCGTTCCCGAAACTGACGCCGCCTGTTGCTTGAATCGCGCCGGTGATGCCGTTGTCGGTGGCGCTCGCGTCCAGGAGGAACGCCTGCAGGCTCCTCAAGCTTATGCTCACCGCCCCGCCGGCTCCGGAGTCGCCCCCGCCGGCCAGCACGTTGCCCTGGACGAAAAGCGTGTTCTGCGAGCTCAGCGTCACGCTTCCGCCATTGCCGGAGCCGCTGGAGCTGGCCAGCAGATCGCCGGTTACCGAGAGCGTGCTGCCCGCGCAGCATTGAGTTCCGGATTTGAGGCTGAGATGCGCGCCGTCGCCGTTGGCGCCGAGAGGCTCGGCGGCCAGGTTCGCCGTGCTTAAGACGAAGATGCTCCTGCCCGAGGAGATGCTGATGCTGCCGCCATTGCCCTGGCTGAGCCCCGCCGCTCCGCCGGTGGCCAGGAGCTTAAGGTCGCCGCTGCCGGAGCCCACCGTAACATCGCCCTGTGACGAGGTGCTGGTGACGCTTATCGACCCGCCATCGCCCAGACCGCCGCCCACCGCGGAAACCGTCGGCGCCCCGGTTATCTGCAGGCTCTTGCCGGAGATGGTTATCACACCGCCGTTGAAGGGTCCGACCCCGACCGCGTCGGCAGAGATTGCGCTGCCGGTGCCCTGGCTTATGGAGATGGTGCCGCTGTTGGAGGAGAGGGCAACCGTGCCGCCGGCGCCCACCGTCGATGTGGCGGTGATGTTGGCGGTGGATGTCAGGCTTATGCCCCCCGGTCCATTGTTGGTCACCGTAACCGTGCCGCCGGCTGGCGCGGCCGAGCCGGCCAAGCCGCCGCCGTTGGCGGAGATGGAGCCGTTGACGCCGTTGCCCGAAGGCGACCCGACCAGGAAGGGGGCGGCGCTGAAATTCTCCGTGATGCTTATGCTGCCGCCGCTGGCCGACGTGCCGCCGTTTGCCTGCAGGGCGCCGCCGACGAAGATCGAGCCTGTGGGCACCGGCGGTCCCGCCGGCACCGTCGACAGGACGAGTGTGCCGCCGCTGCCCGCGCCGCTGCCGTTTACGGTGAGCGGGCCGCTGACGAGAATGGCGCCAGGCTGCGCGGAGCCGGCCGTGGTGGCCGTGCCGGCTTGCAGCGTGATGGTGCCGCCCGAGACGTTGAGGGCCTGCGGGGAGGCTCCGAATACGGATGTGTCAATCGTTATGTTTTGGCCGACGGAAATTTTGATGGTTCCGCCGTTGCCGCCGGTCAGCCCGCTGTTGGCCAGCATCTGCGCCTGCCCGCTCTGCGATCCCACGTTAAGGCTGGCGGTCGCCCCTGAAAGCGTGACGGCAAGCGTGCCGCCGTTGCCGCTGAAGCTGCCGTTTGCGCTCATGAGCAGGTTTCCGGTCATGGCCATCGAACTGGCTGTAAGATTGATCGTGCCTCCGGCGAAGCTGCCGTTGGCGTCGGCCGTCAGCGAACCGCCCTGGATTGCAATTGTGCCGGAGGCGGCCGTGAGGGTAAGGCTGCCCCCGGCGCCGCCGCCGGTGGCGGTCGTGAGCAGGAGGTTGGAGGCAAGCGAGCCGGCCGGCGCTGCCACGGTGATGCCGCCGCCCACGGTGTTGCTGTTGGTGACCGAGATGGACCCGGCGTCTCCACTTATCTGTCCGCCGCCGGCGCTTATGAAGCCGCTGACGCCATTGGTGCTTGCCGATCCAATCGTGAACGGGGTGGTCGGAGCCGAGTTGACGGACAGGCTCACCGAGCCGCCCTTGCCAATCTTGCCGCCGTCGGCGA
>JAJPGY010000013.1 GCA_021325555.1 Pseudomonadota bacterium
ACGCCGGCGTTGGTGAACGGATTGACCGGCGGGTTGCCGTAGGTTGTGCCGCCCGAGCTGCCACCCGGGAAGTAGGTGGAGAAGAGGTCGGCGCCCGACGGCTGCGCCGACGGGTAGGTGCCACCGTTATCGGTGGCAAACGACTCGGCCGAGATCTGCGTCGTGCGCATGTTGGACTTCACCGACGCCACGCGCGCCTTGTCCTGGACACCGATAAAGTTCGGCAAGGCGATCGCCGCCAGAATACCGATAATGATCACAACAACCAGAAGCTCGATCAGGGTAAAGCCCTTGGCTCCTCTCATTGTTTTGACTTTCGCAATCATGATTCCCCTTCCTTTCTTTGTATGCTGCGAATATGACAGGCGCGCTTTTTGGCCTCTTATCCAACAGACTTGTCCCACACCGACAAAAGATCGTTTTCAGAATTCCTCCAGCCCTCCGGATCTACACACAAGACACCAACACCGCTAAACAACCGGACCTGCGAGCCTGAGCCCGGCGACCGGTGCCGGCCCCGTTGGACACGCTGGAAGCGGTGCGCGGCACGACCTGGCGCTGACGGCTATCGCGACGGCCACCATCGAAAGATTTCCTGATTTCCTAGCGGCAAGGCCAGCCGTTCTCCGGTTCGGATTTTCTGCTGACCTCCACCAACCACTTCCGCTCATCCCACACATGCGATGTTTGCCCAGCAGCAGCCGAAAAATAACGCTGCTTAATCCAGGAATTTTTTTCAACGCCGCCCGGGTGATGATCTTGGATTCCTTTCTAGCTCGGCGCCATGGCTCTTTTTGCCGCGCAACTGGCAGCCTTGCGCACATGAGCGCGGTCTCAAATTACCCCAGAAGGGGGATGTGAACCGTCCGATCTTGTTGCCGATCTCATTAAAGATGCGAATCGAACAACAGAATTATAAGTTACTGACTTCCCGGGCCTCGCCCCCGACGGTCAGATAATCTGGCGAGTTTTGCCGCCCGCCGGAGAGCCTCTGGTCACCAAAAGTCTACAAAGCTTCTATACCGTGGCCAGCTCGCGCTCGTGCCTGGCGCCGTGGTGGCGGTCGTGAGCCACCTTGCGCGGCCGGCGCAGGTGCTCCATGAACCGGCGGTGGGCAAGCGTGTCGATGGCCACCTGCGGCGTCTTGTCCGGCACGGACAACACGAACTCGGCGGCATCACGAACCTTGGGCCGGTGACTGTAGCGACCGACCAGATATAGATAACCACCCCGAGTCGCATATACGTAATGAATCATGTTGCCTGCCTTTGTTGGTGCCGAAAGAGACGCTCAGACTTTACACTATCGCATCCTAAGCGTCAAAGGCACGGGCGGGGAGAAACGTAATAATGTCTAAAGGTTTAAGCATGCCCACGTAAAGAGGGCAGGGCGCCCGGCTTTTCAGCGTATGGAGAATTCTGCCACCACGCCTTCCAGATCGTCTCCGGCCACCACGGTCACCGTGCTCTGGATATCCCCGACGGAGGCAGCCACCACCTCCCCGTGACCGGAAAGATCCATCTTCACCATCTCCGCCTCATCGCGATTGGCTCTCTGAGCGATGATCCGGGTCATGCCGGATCGGGCCGCCTCTCCTGGCGGCAACCCTCTCACGGACACCACGTCATAGCCCTTTGCCCTCAAGAGCCTGGCCAGGCGCCGGCCGAGATCGGGATGCGTGCTGGCGTTCTCGATTGTTATCCGCACGTCGGTCTTGTTGGCCCGCGGCCAGTCGGAGCCCATCAGGCGGGCAGCAATCTGGCGCACGTCCCCTTCGTCGGCCAGCCAGTCGCCCGTCCCCGAGAAACGCCCCGGCAGCATGACCAGCTGCTGGTTGGCCCTGGGCACCGCGCGGGTGAATGTGACCATGGACAATATCTCCGCATCGGACATATCGGTCAACACGTGGCTTTTGACGATCTCGATCAGGCGGGGGATATGGGGCCACGACTCCGGCTTGAGCGCCTGATCGAGAACGGCGCGCATGAAGATCTCCTGGCGCTGCACCCGCCCGATGTCGCCTAAAGCGTCGTGGCGGAAGCGGACGAAGCCCATGGCCTGGTTGCCGGTCAGCGTGTGGAAGCCGGGACGCAGGTCGATGTTCAGCTTGGCCGTCCAGTCTATATAGCGCATGCGCTTGGGGATCTCCACCGTAATCCCGCCCAGCTCGTCGACAAGATCGACAAGGCCGTGCACGTTGAGCACGAGGTAGTGATCGATCGGCACGCCCAGAAAGGAGCTCACCGTCTGGCGTGCCAGCTCCGGCCCGCCCAGCGCGTTGGCCGCGTTTATCTTCTGCGTGCCGTAGCCGGGGATCATCGCCCGGGTGTCGCGCGGGATGGAAAGAAGGCAAACCGTGTTGCGGATCGGATCCAGGCGCCCGACCATGATCGTGTCCGAGCGGCCGTTGAACGCCCGCGGGTCGGCAATGGCGCGCCCGGACTGCTGGGCGTAAACCACATCGACCCCCAGCATGAGCACCGTGGACGGCTGGCGGAGGCTGCCCCAGCGGAGGATGGGCGGCAGCAGGCCGGGGCGGAGAATGAGCGTGGCCATGTAACCCGTGCCCACACCGAGGAATGCGGCAAAAAGAAAGAGGATAAACCAGCTAGACGACTTCAACGCTCGAGCCCCTGAGATATTATACGGGCTGGCGACGACGCCTGAGGCGCCTGCGCCCGTTCGCGGGGAGGACAATGGGCACTGTGAGGCTGGTGGCGATCAATTTTGGCGGCATAGGCGACGAGATCCTCTTTCTGCCCGCCCTGGCAAGCATCCGCGCCGCGCACCGGCACTGGCACCTGACGCTCGTGCTCGAGCCGCGCTCGGCTTCGGTGCGCCAGATAACCGACCTCATTGACGAGACGATCGAGTTCGACATCAAGAAGCGACCGCTGCACACAAGCGATCTCTGCCACCTCCTGAGCCTGCTGCGCGAGGGCGCCTTCGACGTCGCCATCTCCTCGGGAAGCTCTCCCCTGGTGTCGGCGCTGCTTTTCCTTTCGGGCATCCCCACCCGCGTCGGCTACGACTCCGGCGGCCTGGCCCGACTGCTGCTTACCGCGGCGGTGCCGCTGGTCAGGGACCAGTACGCGGGCTTCATGTATCACGACCTGGTGCGCGGGCTCGGCATCGCCGGACAGCCGCGCTTGCCCGAGGCCTCCGTCGGCGCGGAGTCCCTGGAGAGGATGCGGCGCTTGCTGGCGGAGGGGCCCGCCACCGCCGGCGGTGCTGAAGGCGGCAGAGCCCGCCGCGTCCTCATCCACCCCGGTACCAGCCGCCTGGCCCTTGAGAAGGGGATCGTCAAGACCTGGAGCGCTGACGCCTGGGCATCGCTTGTCGCCATGCTGGCCGGGGCCCCCGGGATACTGCCGGTGCTGGCCGGCGGGCCTGATGACCGGCAGACAGTATCCGAGATCGCCTGCCGCTGCGCCGGACTGCGCTTACTCCAGGCTGCCGGGCGGACCGCAAGCCTGGCCGACCTTGCCGCGCTCATCTCGCTTTGCGACCTCATCGTCTGCGTGGACTCGGCGCCCATGCACCTGGCGGTTGCCCTGGGCAAACCGCTGGTGGCGCTCTTCGGCCCCACCGACGAGCGCAGGCTGCTGCCCGCCGACCCGCGCTTCCTGGCCCTGCGCGCCGGTCAGACCCCGGGGGAAGCGCTCAGCCGGCCGAGCCGGCCCGCGCCTGGCGTTCGTGTTCCTCCTGAAACTGTCTACCAGGCTGTCCTGGATCAATTGAGGAGAGGGTGAGCCCGAGGAAACTTTCGGGAATGCCGCCCTCTAGCTTCTCGCCCTTTTCCCCCACCACCGAGATGAGCGCCTCCACCATCCGGGCATCGAACTGCTTGCCTGCGTGCCGGCGCAGCTCCTCGGCGGCCCGCGCGTGGCCGATCGCCTTGCGGTAAGGGCGGTCGCTGGTCATCGCATCGTAGGCGTCGGCAACCAGGATGATCCGGGCGCCGTAGGGGATGGCCTCGCCTTGCAGGTGGTCGGGATAGCCGGAGCCGTCGAGATACTCGTGGTGGTGCAGCACCCACCGGCGGGCCCGGCTCAGGATCGGCAGGTCGCCGATTATCTGCGCGCTGCGCACCGGGTGCTGGGCCATCACCGCCTGCTCCTCCGGGGTGAGCCGGGCCGGCTTCCAGAGGATCGACTCGGGGACGCCTATCTTTCCTATGTCGTGCAGGATGCCGGCCAGCTCCAGGTCTTTGAGCTCATCGCGCTCCAGCCCGATCGCCCGCCCGATGCTCACCGCATAACGGCTTACCCGCAGGCTGTGACCGGAGGTATAGTCGCACTTGGCGTCAAGCGCGTCGGCCAGCGCCCTGATCGTGCCCACCGAGAGATCCTCCAGCTCCGAAAGAGCCTGGCCGAGCTCTTCAAGAAGGCGGGCGTTCCTGGCCTTGAGCTCGTAGGTCTCCAGCGCCCGCCTGACCGTGAGCCGGAGTTCGTCGGCATCCCACGGCTTGGGGACGTACTTGTAGACGCGCCCGGAGTTGATCGCGTCTATCAGCGCCTGCACGTCCGTGTAGCCGGTGATAAGGATCTTGATCGCCTCCGGTCTTATGGCCAGCGACTGCTCGAGAAGCTGCACGCCGGTCATCGACGGCATGCGCTGGTCGGTGACTATGAGGCTGACGTCGTGCTTTTTGAGGATCTCGATCGCCTCGGCGCCCGACCCGGCGGCCAGCACCTGGTAGTCATCGGCAAAGACGCGCTGCAGGAGCCGGAGATTGGCCGGCTCGTCGTCCACAACGAGGATTTTATGTAGGCGCTCCGCTGCGGAAAGCTCCTCGCTCTCCCCCGCTTTGCCGTGGTTCGTTTCCTGGGTCATGGCTGTCTGAGCTGTCGCTTGTCCTGGCCGGGTCGGGCGGCCGGGCCCGGAGCGGGATCCGCACCTTGAAGGTCGTTCCCTGACCTTCTTCGGACTCGAACCAGATCTGCCCGCCGTGATTTTCGATGATCGAGTGGCAGATGGAAAGCCCGAGCCCGGTGCCGGCCCCGACCGGCTTGGTGGTATAGAACGGTTCAAAGATTTTACTCCGATCGGCCAGCTTTATGCCAGGCCCGTTGTCGGCGATGGCCACCGTCACCCAGTCGCCCTCCAGCTCGCCTGTGACCTTCACGCGCGGCTCGGCCGCCCCGGCGACCGCCTGGGCGGCGTTGGACAGAAGGTTCATCCACACCTGGTTCAGCTGCCCGGGATAGCAGACGACCGGCGGTATCTCCGGCAGCTCGACGGTCGGGGCGATCTTGTCCCGCCCGTAGTACTGGCTCAAAAGCTTCAGGCTGGATTCGATCCCCTCGGCCAGCGACGCCTCCTTCAGCTCCGCCTCGTCGAGCCGGCTGAAGCTGCGCAGGTTCTTGATGATCTGCCGGATCCGCTCGGCGCCCTCCGTGAGGTCGGCGATGATGTTGTCGAGGTCGGTGAGCAGGAACTCGTAGCGGAGCTCGTGCTTGAGCTGCTCGACCGGCGCCCGGTCGGGCAGCCTGTCGCTCTCGGCAATTATCCGTTTCATGTCCTCGAAGTACCCGCGCAGGTAAGGCAGATTGCCGTGCACGAAGTTGACCGGGTTGTTGAGCTCGTGGGCGATGCCGGCCACCATTCGCCCCAGCGACGCCATCTTCTCCTGGTGGATGAGCTGGGAGTGCGTGGTGCGCAGCTCAAGGTTCGTCTTGTCGAGCTCCAGGTTCTTCTTGTGCAGGTCCCGGTTCTTGCGCGAGAGCTGATCCACCAGGCGCGCGTGCTCGATGGCGATCGCCACCTGACCGGCCACCGATTTGACGAGCTCGAGCTCGGACGGCGTCCAGCGTCGCCGGCGCCCGCACTCGCCTATCAGCACCACGCCTTTTGATTGCGCCCCGTACATCATCGGCTGCACGACCAGCGAATCGAGCTTGAGCGCGGTGAGCTCCTCGCCAAGCGGCCCGAAAGCCTCGTCGGCCCCCGGATCGTCGAAGACGAAGGTCTTCTTCAGCGTGCCGTCCGCCGCCTCCTCATAGCGTGATTTCCTGGCCAGCAGATAGCGGCAGAACTGCTCGCTCAACGGCGGATGCTCGTGGTCGCCGGGCCCGGCGTTGATCGTCTCCCACTTGGCCGGCGGCTCCGGCTCGTCCGCCTCGCAGACGATGGCGCAGCGCGTGGCGCCCAGCGCCGAGCTCAGCTCGTTGGCGGTTGTCTCCAGGATCTGCCCGAGATCAAGCGTGCTGCGAATGGCCGAGCTGATCGTGTTGATCAGGTGCTCGCGCGCAGCCTGGGCCCGGCTTTCGGTCACGAGCTTCTGGTTGGCCGAAAGCTGCTCGCGCAGTCGGTTGGCGCCGTGCTCGGTGACCCGGGACATGTAGTCGCAGAAGGCGCCCCAGACATAAGAGACGGTGACCAGGATGGCGCTGCGCGAGACGATGCGCACCCAGAGCCGGTGCGTGTAGGCGGCGGCCAGTCCGTGCCCCGGATCCAGCAGGTAGGGCAGGAAGGCGGCGTTCTCGGCCAGCAGGAGCCCGACATAGGACAGCGAGACACAGGTGGCCGTGAGATAGATCCCCGGGCGCCCGAAGGTGTGGCTCGACAGCAGGATCGGCAGCAGGTAGAGGAAGTAAAGATCGGAGTCGATGCCCCGGGTCAGGTGAATGAGCGTGGTCAGGCTGGCAATGTCCAGGGCCAGGAAGCCAGCGTTGAGCCTGGCCAGCGAGCGCCTGCCCGGCGCGCGCCACCGCTTGAGGAGATCGAGCCCGACCAGCGAGTAGACGGCCACCGCCAGGATGAGCAGGACGACCAGCAAAAGATCGAAGTCCGGCCGGGCGAAATAGCCGATCAAGAGCGAGAAGCCGAGGCTGGCCAGGGCGAAGGTCAGGCGGAAGTAGAGGAGCTGCTCCGTTTTCAGCTCCAGTTCGGCGCTCTGCCCGCCGGCAACCAGGGCCCCGACCGCCGCCGGCTCGCCCGCCCCCTCCCGGACCGCTTCGGCGCCGGCGCTCATATATACTCGGCCGCCCGCTTGTACACCTCGGCGGCCTCCTGGAACCTGCCCAGCACCTTGAGCGCCGCCCCCCAGGCCTCATATGTGTCCCCGTCATACGGATCGAACTCGGAGGCCCTGGCAAACTTGTCCACGGCCAGCTCGTGGAGCCCCAGCAGGGAGAGCGTCTTGCCCCAGCTGTAGTAAAGGCCGACGTCCCCCTCGAAGAGCAAGGAAGCCTGGCGGAACTCCTGGTCGGCTTCGGCGAGCTTGCCCTGGGACAGGTAGATGTCGCCGAGCAGGGCGTGCGCCGGCCCGCACTGCGGAGAATCCTCGGTAAGGCCGTGGAGAATCTGCACGCACTCGTTGGTGCGGTTCTGTCCCTTGAGCGCCCGGGCGAGCGTCAGCTGCGCCTCGACATCGCTGGGGGAGATGTCCAGAAGCTGCAAGGCCCTCGTCATGGCCAGCTCGTACTGAGCGCTGCCCATGAGCGCCTCCAGCGTCTGCTTCTCACCGGCCAGGCAGTGCGGGTCCTTCTCCACCGCCTGCCGGTAGGTGACCCTGGCCTCGTCGCGGCGCCCCTGCGCCTCCAGGCAGCGCGCCAGGTGCAGATAGCCCAGCCCGTAGTCGCCCTTGAGCGCGATCGCCTGCTGGAAGCCGGCCATCGCCTCGGCGTGACGGCCGAGCCCCGACAGCGAAAGCCCCAGCGCGTCGTGCGCCAGGTAGTTGCCGGGCATCTCGCGCACCGCGCGCCCGAAGTGGCGCTCGGCCACATCGGCCTGCCCGAGCGCCAGCTGCGCGTAGCCGGTCCATAGATTGACCTCGCCGGAAGGCGCGCCCTTTGGCTGCGCCTGGCCGAACTTCTCGAGCGCCTCCTTGTGGCGCCCCAGGAAAAGATAGGTGATGCCGCACAGCAGCCAGGCCTCGGCGCACTCCGGATCGGACTCCAGCGCCCGCTCGAACGAGTCGGCGGCGCCGTCGAGCTCCTCCAGCGCGCTCTGGATCAGCCCGAGGTTGAGCCTGGCCCGTATCAGCTGCGGGTCGACATCGACGGCATGCATGAGCTTCTCCAGGGCCTCGTCCAGCTTGCCCTGCCGGAAGAGGTTGACGCCCCAGTCGTTGTAGAGCAGCGCCCGTTCCTGCGCTGCCAGCGCCTTCGGTCCCAGGCTGATTGCCGCCTGATAATGCCTGGTCGCCTCGTCGTGCCTGCCCAGTTCGGACAGCGCCGCCGCCCAGCTCCTCTGCACGGCGGCCAGCTCCCTGTTCAGCTCCCAGGCCTTCTCGAAAAACGGCAGCGCGTCCGCCGGGCGGTTAAGGGCGATAAGCGTCATGCCGATGCCGTGGTAGGCCTCGGCCAGGTTGGGATCGAGATCGGTGGCCTGGCGGAAGAACTGCCCGGCATCCTGGAGCTGCCCGAGCTCGAGGCTGGCCAGACCGGCCTGGTAGTAGGCGATCACCATCTGCGGGCTCAACTTGATCGCCTGATTGTACTGCCCGAGCGCCCCCCGCCAGGAGCCCATCTGGGAAAGCGCTATTCCCCAGTGCAGGTGTCCGACGGCAAAGCCATCCTTGATCTCGCAGGCCGAGCGAAACTCGGCCATCGCCTCGGCCGGCCTTCTCTGCTTGAGCAGGATGAGCCCGAGCTGGTAGTGGGCCTCCACCGAATCGGTGTTGATGGACAGCGACGTCTTCAGGTGCCGCTCCGCCTCCGGAAACTTGCCCATGTTGAAGCAGAGCATGCCAAGCTGGTACTCGATCTGCGGATCGTTAGGCTGCTGCGACGAAAAGCGAACCAGAACCGAATAAGCCTCGTCCCACCGCCCCTGAGCGACGAGATCGTTGACCAGCTGCATCACCTTGGCCGCCACCGACAGTCCTTCTCTTGCCTTGCGGGAGACGCCACCTTTACGAAATCGAAGTATAACCCAGTGCCGACCTGCATTACTTCCCGCCCGGCTCGGCAGGCGCGCCGCACCGCAGGCGCGGAGGCAATCCGCGCTGCACCGTCCGGCATTGTTCGGGTCGGTCGGGCGTGCTCAGAGGTTGTAGAACGCCAGAATGACGCTTGCCGAAAGCGCCAGCTGGGCAAGCCAGAAACAGGCGACGACCTCCCATTCTCCCTTGCCGTGCTCGGCTGCCACGGCCTCGAAGTGGTGGTGCAGGGGGGCCATGCGGAGCAGGCGCTTGCCCTGTCCGGGCAGGCGCCTGGTCAGCTTGAGCCAGGCGAGCGCCGGCGCGGGCAGCGGCGGGTCGGTCTGGTACTCCTTGGTCAGCTTGAAATAGGCGACCTGCACGATCACCGAGATGGTCTCGGCTATATAGACGAGCGCCAGCGGCACGAACCAGACGACCAGCCCGCCGGCGACGACCAGGGCGGCGATGAGCCCGCCCAGAAAGAGGCTGCCGGTGTCACCCATGAAGATGGCCGCCGGGAAGCGGTTGAAAATAAGGAAGCCGCCCACCGCCCCGGCGCCGGCGGCGGCCACGGCGGCAAGCTCGCCCTGCCCGCTGGCCGAAAGCAGGACCGCCAGCACCAGAAGCACCTGCAGCGCGGTGCCGGCGGCCAGGCCGTCCATGCCGTCATGCAGGTTCAAGGCGTTGGTGGTGGCGGCAAGCAGAAAGGCGGACAGCAAAAGAAAGCCTCCCACCTGGAGGTTCGCCGTAACGGGCGCTTTCGAGGCCAGGCCGGCGGCGCCCGAAAGTATCACCGCCGTCGGCGCGTGGCTGGCACCGGTCCCCTGCCACAGCAGAAGCGCCGCCAGCACCAGCCCGAGCGCGGTCTCCAGCACCAGGCGCAGCCGGGCCGAGATGCCGGCGTTTTCCCGGCGGTTGATTTTGGCCAGATCATCGGCGGCGCCTATCGCCCCGGCCAGGATGGCGATTGCCACGACCGTGGCCGCCTCCAGGTTGCGCCCGGGCACCCAGGCAAGCCACAGCGCCGAGGCCAGCCCGAAGGCGGCCATGGTGCAGGCACCGCCCATGGTGGGGGTCTTCGCCTTCACCGAGTGGCTGGGCGGTCCTTCCTCCCTGATGAACTGCCCGATCTGCCGACTCTTGAGCCAGCGGATGCAGGGCGGCAGGAAGAGGACGGACAGCGTAAGAGCAATGAGAAAGAGAACCGGCAGGTTGATGGCGGTCAGGTCGGGTAGCGGCGGCACGGGGCTTTCAATCCAGATAAAAGCTGGTGACGATCTTGCGGTGCTCTTTGGCGTAATTGACCGACTCGAGCAGGGTGTGGCTCGTGTGGTAGAGGAAGCAGATGATCTGCTGGCAGCGGTCGATTATCTCGTGATTGCACAGCCGGCTGGCATCTGCCAGGGTCATGGTGCGCCTTTCCGGATACTCGTGAATATGCTTGATGCCGATGAGCAGGTCCTGAACCTCGGTCGGCTGCTGCCCGATCGTCTGCGGGAGGATGATCTCCAGCCGGTCCGGATTGGCTCTCTGAGCTCCTCTTATGGCAGCCATGTTGGTCCCGTTGGCACCACCGGAGGTGACAACCTGGTTGCCGGAAAGCACCAGGGCGTAGCTCAGCATCTCCACCAGCTGCTGGTGGGTGAGCGGCAGATTGCGGGTGCCGATAATAGCCACCCGCCGCGGCCCGGACTGCTGGATCAACAACAGCTCCTGCGCGAGCTCGTCGACGGTCGGTACGGTGACGGCGCCTGGTTCAGCGGGGCTCATGGAGGTGGTTCTTTCCCTGGTTGCGAGGTGAGTAAGAAGTAAGCGAGTGAGGCGCCGGCAAGTTTGTTATGATCTTCAACTGGTGTGAGATCTCAGGGTACATGTCTTTGGTTTCTGGCGGCTGCCGTGTCGCGGGCTGTTTACAAGTTGTAATTATCGGCCCTGACCGGAGCGCCCGCAAAGCCTGTGACGGGGGATATTCCGGGCGGGGTCTTGCCGGCCCGCAAGGAATGATAGCACGACTTCGAGGCGGGCACTGACGGGGGTGAGGATGGTGGCTGCGAACAACCTTGTCTCCGGGCTCAATTCCTCCCAGCAAGAGGCCGTGACCCTCGGCTGGGGTCCGGCGCTCGTGGTGGCCGGGGCCGGCAGCGGCAAGACAACCGTGCTCACGCGGCGGGTGGCTTACCTGGTGACGCATCTGGCGGAGGATCCTTCCTCTGTCCTGGGTGTCACCTTCACCAACAAAGCCGCCGGTGAGATGCGGCAGCGCCTTGATGCGCTGGTCGGCCACGACACGGCCAGGCGCCTGTCGATCGGCACCTTCCACAGCACATGCGCCCGCCTCCTGCGGCGGGACATCGAGTCCTACCGGAGCCCGGACGGCCTGGTCTGGAAGAGCAACTTCGTCATCTACGATGAGGCCGACAGCCTGAACGTGGTGAAGGCGGCAATCGCCAGGCTCAACCTCGACGACAGGGCTTTCGCCCCCCGCGAGGTGATGTCACGCATATCCTCTTTGAAGAACGACGGCTGCTCGGCGGCGCGCTATGGCAGGCAGCCGCTCAATTACCGGGATGAGCGGATCTCGCAGGTCTTCAGCTGCTACCAGTCGGAGCTGTCCCGCAACAACGCGCTGGACTTCGACGACCTGATCCTGGTGTTCACCGATCTGCTCAGGCAGAACGAGCTGGTGCGCAAACGTTACCAGGAGCAGTTTCGCCACATACTGGTCGACGAGTTTCAGGACACCAACCACTCGCAGTACGAGTTCATCAGGCTCCTGGCCGTGCCCGGCCAGGAGCCGCACGACTGGCGGGGTCGGAGCCTCATGGTGGTCGGCGACGTCGACCAGTCCATTTACTCCTGGCGCAAGGCCGACTTCCGGATCATTCTCGGCTTCCAGAACGACTTCAAGGACTCCCGGCTGATCAAGCTGGAGGAGAACTATCGATCGACCAGGACGATTCTCGAAGTGGCCAACAGCGTGATCGTCAACAACGCCGAGCGCATCGAGAAGGTGCTGCGCTGCAACCGCGGGCAGGGGGCGAAAGCGCAGGTCTTCGCGGCCATCGACGAGGTGGACGAGGCTTACTGCGTGGTCGAGGAGCTCAAGAGGCTTTCTGCCCGCGGCAAAGCGCTGTCCGACTGCGTCTTCCTTTACAGGACCAACGCGCAGAGCCGGGCGCTCGAGGAAGTGCTGGTGCGCAGCAACATCCCCTACACCATGGTCGGGTCGACGCGCTTTTACGATCGCGCCGAGGTAAAGGATGTGCTCGCCTATTTGAAGCTCATATACAACGGGGCGGACGGGCAGTCCTTCATGCGCATGGTCAACAAGCCGCGGCGCGGGCTGGGCAAGACGACCCTGGAGAGGCTGGCCGTCCTTGCCGACGAGCGCGGACAGAGCCTGCTGGAAGCGGCAAACGCCGCCGGCGGCGCCCCAGAAATCTCCGGGCGGGCCGCCAGGTCGCTTTGCGAGTTCGCCTCCATGGTGGCGCGCTGGCAGATGCTTTCGCGGGCAGTCTCCGTCTCCACGCTGATCGAGGTGGTCATGAGCGAGAGCCGGTATCTGGCCGAGCTGGAGGCCGAGGCGGCTTCCGGCGGCGACCCGCAGGCTTACAGCCGGCTGGAGAACGTCAGGGAGCTCATTGTGGTCGCCAGAGAGTTCGAGGAGCTGGGCGGCGAGGCCAGCCTGGAGTCGTTTTTGACCAGGGTATCGCTGGTAAGCGATCTTGACCTGGCCAATCTCAACGAGGACGCGGTCAAGCTCATGACCCTGCACTCGGCCAAGGGGCTCGAGTTTCCGGTGGTCTTTTTGATGGGGCTGGAGGAGGGGCTGTTCCCCCACATCCGCTCGCTCAACCTGCCGCAGGCGCTCGAGGAGGAGCGCCGGCTCATGTACGTGGGCATCACCAGGGCGCAGGACCTGCTCTATCTCAGCTACGCGCGCCGCCGCATGCTCTTCGGCGGCGGCTCCTCGGGGTCCACCAGCTACACGATCCCCAGCCGGTTCCTGAACGAGATCTCTCCGGACCTGCTCGTGGGCTATTATCCCGAGCCGGAGTCCGTGAGAAACGCGGATGGGCCCCGGCAGGACGCCTGGGCCGGGCCGCGCCCGGCGCGGCGGCAAGGGGGCTACTCCGGCAACCGCGACACAGGCGGCGGTGACAGGTTCGGTTTTGAGCGGGCCGGCTTTGACCGGTCAGAGCGTCTACCGGGCTTCATGAAGGCTGAGCCGGCTGCCCGCCCGAAGGTGATAAGAACCGGCGAGCGTGTCTCATCTCCGGGCGGCGGCCATGAACGGGCGGCCAGCGGCAGCCCGCCGCCGGATTTCCAGCGGCTTGCCCCGGGCGACGTCGTTCGGCACGGCAAGTTTGGCGTCGGCAAGGTGGTGCAGGTGATCGGAGACAGAGACAAAGAGCTGTACAACGTGGACTTCGAGGCGGCCGGCAAGCGGTTGCTGGACCCGCGCTTTGCCAAACTGGTTAAGCTAAATTGAAAAGTCAGGCCGGGATGCCGCGCCCGTGGTAATCATTTATAGGTTTCCATTTAAGGAGTGCGCAGGTGGCAGATCTGGAGAGAACTTTTGTTGCCGTTAAACCGGACGGCGTTCAGCGCGGGCTTGTAGGCGAGGTGATCTCCCGCTTCGAGCGGCGCGGGCTCAAGCTTGTCGGGCTCAAGCTCTTAAATGTCACCCCGGCGCTTGCCGAAAAGCACTACGGTGAGCACAAGGGCAAGCCGTTTTACGAAGGGCTGGTCAGCTTCATCACCTCCGGCCCGGTGGTGGCCATGGTCTGGGAAGGCAGGAACGCGATCTCGCTCTGCCGCAACGTAATAGGAGCAACAAACCCCGCCAGCGCGGCGCCGGGCACTATTCGCGGTGATCTGGCCGTCGAGATCGGGCGCAACCTCGTCCACGGCTCCGACGGCCCGGAATCGGCGGTGCGAGAGGTCTCCATCTTCTTCCACGACGGCGAACTCGTCCAGGGGTGGAAGCGCGAAACCGACACCTGGATCTGCGAATAGCTCGTGCTTGAAGGGCGGAGCAGTCCCGCCCGCATGGCAAGCGAGCAACCAGGAATCAGGGCACCGCGCCTGCATGGCCCTCGATCGCCGCCAGGACCGTCTCCGGGGTCAGCTCCTTGAGGCAGGCGGTGGTGGACAGCGGGCAGATCTTTTCGAAGCAGGGCTGGCACCACAGCCCGAGGTTGACGGTCAGGCACTGCGGTCCGTAGGGACCGTTGCGGCCGGCCGGGGTGCTGCCGTAGACGCCGACCACCCTGGGCTTGCCGACAGCCGCGGCCAGGTGCAGCGGCCCGGTGTCGCCACCCACCACCAGGTCCGCCCGCTGGAAAAGACAGATCAGATCTAGAAGGCTGGTTTTACCGGTGAGGTCCACCACCGCGACCGGCGGCTCCCCGTCCCGGAGCTCCCTGGTGATGGCGGAGTTGGTGGCAGCTTCGCCGCCACCGCCGGCCAGGCAGATCCGGAACCCGAGCCTGTCCGCCAGCAACCGGCCCAGGGCGGTCCAGCTGCCCGGGGGCCAGATTTTCGAGGGCCAGGTCGTGCCGGGCACGAGCACCGCCCGTCGTGCCATACTTATGTCTTGATGCGCGGCTGCCCCGGCTGCCTCATCCAGCAGAGCCTCGACCTTCGCCACCGCCTGTGCGGGCACCGCCGGCAGCGGAAAGCTGGCCGCCTGAGGCCCGCCGGCACCGGTCTCTTCCTTGCCCAAACGCCTGAACAGGTAATCGGCCAGCTTGAGATGGTGCTTAACCACGTGCACGTCCGCGCCGAAATAATCACCGACGTCCACCTTATCGGTCAGGAGGGCACTTGCCCCCTCCCTGGCGCCGGCAAAGCCGATCCGGACCGGCGACCCGCTGGCGGCCGCCCAGATAGCGCTCTTCACCAGACCCTGGACATCCAGCACCGCATCGAACTGCGAGCGCCTCAAATCATCGACCGCCTGCTTTACCTCAAGGGCCACCGACGGCCAGCGCCACGGCCTGGTCAGGCCGGACAGCCAGCTCTTTCGCCTGAGCACGATCACCCGATCGACGACCGGGTTGTTCACCAGCAGCGGTGCGCTGGGCGGCTCGACCAGCCAGGTGACCTGGGCGTCCGGAAATCTCCGCTTGATCTCGGCAGCCACGGGCAGGGTGTGAATCGTATCGCCGATCGCGCTAAGTCTGATAATCAGGATTTTCAACGCCTGTCCTCTGCCTCGATTCTACCGTACGTAATACTTCGTAATCCTTTTGCCGCCTTCCCGGGGGCGGGCCGGGCAGGCTTCGCCCCTGCAGTTTGAATGGCATCACGGGCGTTGCGTCTCGCCAAATTTCTCGCCGTCACTCGTGATACCAGCCATTAAGAGTGGTGCCGCACCAGCCGTGGAGCCACCCCCGCAAGGTTCAGCAGGGTGGGCTCTTCGGCGCCCGGAAGTCCGATCGCATATCCAACGGGATTTACTTTCGATAGTTTTTGGTACAATATTCATGCCACCTTAAGTGGTGGTAGGTGGCATCCTTCATTCAAGGGGCACCGCGACCTCCGCGGCGGCCCGGTTAGGTGTACCTGTTTTTCGTCCGTGTTCCTCATTATGACTCGATCTTTTCGAGGATTTGCCGGACCAGATAGCCCCAGTTAAAAGGAGAGCGACATGGCACAGAAGAAGAAGGCTAAAGCGAGGCCGAAAGCATCAAGGTCTGCGAAACCAGCAGCGGTGGCACACAAGAAGATGGCCGTCGCCCGCAAGGCAACCCGCAAGGCACCGGTGAAGCATGCCGCCAGGGCCACCAAGGCCCCGGCGGCGAAAGCCGGCGGAGACTTCACCAAGTACAGCGGCAAGTTCACCGTCAGGCTGCCGAAATCTCTGCACCAGGCTCTCGTCGAAAGAGCGGACAGAGAAGGGGTCAGCCTCAACCTGTTCGTGACCAATGCGCTGTCACGCACGGTGGCGATGCCCGGTAAGGGCAAGAAGTAACCCGCCTTGATGGACTGCGCAAAGGGAGCGCTGGCCAGCGCTCCCTTTTGCTTTGCACCGTCGGTGATGGCGTATGCGACACGTGACGCCGCCCCGGCCCGCCCCAGCCTGAGAGAATTTTTAGCTTTGACGCCCCAAACACGGGGCTGATAAAACACATGCTCTTTAAAACACGACCGGATCCAATATAGACTCTCCAGGACTCAGCCGGCGTGATGCCGGAGGATTGGAGACTCAGCATGACCACGGACAGAATTCCGATTCTTGACCTGCAGAAGCAGTACCAGCAGGTAGGCACTGAGCTCGAGCAGCGGATCATCAAGGTCCTGCGCAGCGGGCATTATATTCTGGGCGATAATGTGCGCGAGCTGGAGCGGAGTGTAGCGGCGCTTTGCGGTTGCCGGCAGGCCGTCGGCTGCGCCAACGGCACCGATGCCCTCATCCTCGCCCTCTGGGCGCTGGACATCGGGCCGGGCGACGAGGTGGTTACCACTCCCTTTACCTTCGCCGCCACCGCCGAGGCGATCGCGCACCGCGGTGCCAGGGCGGTCTTTGTGGATATCGACCCGCTCACCTTCAACATCGACGCCAGCCTCATCGAGGCGGCGGTGACCGGAAGGACCCGGGCGCTTTTGCCGGTCCACCTTTACGGGCAGCCGGCCGAGATGGAAAGGATTGTGCAGGTCGCCCGGCATCACGACCTGAAGATAATCGAGGACAACGCCCAGGCGATCGGTGCCCTCTATAAGGGAAAGCCGACCGGGAGCTTCGGCGACGCCGGCTGCATCAGCTTCTACCCGACCAAGAACCTCGGCGCCTGCGGCGACGCCGGCATGGTGGTCACCAGCGACGAGCGGGTCGCCGAAAGGCTCAGGGTATTGCGAGCGCACGGCAGCCGGGTCCGTTACCACCACGACGAGCTCGGGGTAAACAGCCGGTTGGACGAGTTGCAGGCGGTCGCTCTTCTGACAAAGCTGACTTATCTCGCCGATTGGAACGAGAAAAGAAGGCAGGTCGCCCGCCATTACAACGACCTGCTCCGGGATATCCCGGGGCTTATCCTGCCGGCTGTTGCCGGCGAGACGACCCCGGTGTGGCACCAGTACACCGTGCGCGTGGAAAGCGCAGCGTCCGCCCCGGGCGTCCGGCGTGACCAGCTTGCCGCGGGGCTTGCCGCGCGCGGCGTCGACTCGATGTGCTATTACCCGGTGCCGCTGCATCTGCAGCCCGCTTTCTCCAGCCTGGGCTACAAGGCCGGAGACTTCCCGGTAGCCGAGCGGGTAGCCGCCGAGGTCCTATCGCTGCCGATGTATCCGGAGCTTTCCAGGGGGCAGATCGAGCGCATAGCTCAGGGCATACGTGATGTGTTGGGCGCCGGTGCCCTGACGCCGGTGCAGACACCGACGGCGGCGCAAGCTTATCCGTTGAGCAGCTGAGGATGCACGGCCGGTTTCGATCAGTCTTGCTGGCGGTGCTTCCCGTGGCAGCCATAGTGCTGGCCACTGTTCTGGCCTACGAGCCGGCGTTGTTCAATTTCTTCGCCGGGGACGACTTTGTCCATCTGACCTGGCTTCCCGATGCGATCCGAAATCCCGAGCTCATATGGCGCAATTTCCACAGCGCCTGGCTGGACGGCACGACCGCGCGCTTTTATCGCCCGCTCATATCCGTCTTTATGGTCGGCGATTATCTCATCTGGGGCGCCAACGGGCTGGGATTTCACCTGACCAATCTGGCCGCGCATCTGGCCAGCGCGCTTTTTCTGCTTCTGATCGTCTTTGAGATCGCCGGCCACCTCAATGACCGGGAAAGCAAAATCGGCGCCCGAGCCTGGCCCTTTATCGCCGCCGCCCTCTTCGCTCTCTACCCGTTGCACCCGGAGGCAGTCTCGTGGATAACCGGGCGGGTGGACGCGATCGTCACCGCCTTCACGCTTGCTACTTTGTGGTATTACATCCGGTGGCGCTCCACGGATCAGGTCCTCTGGTTCGCAGCCGCCGCCCTGAGCATGTCGCTGGCCCTGCTTTCCAAAGAGATGGCCATCACCCTGCCGGCTCTATTCGTCGCCTGGGAGGTGTTGCTCGGCAGAAAGGCCGCCGGTGAAGGGAAGCGCTGGAGTCCCCGGGGCCTGTGGGCAACCTTCCCCTTCTGGGTGCTGCTCGCCGCCTACTTTGTTGTCAGAAGGATCGCGCTCGGGACCTTTGTCGGCGGCTACGACAACTCGTTGCTCTTCGTGGCCAACCCGCGCTTGTTCGTCAGCGGCTGGATTCACGGTCTGACCATGATGCTGGTTCCCATTAACAAGGAGCTTGTCGGCGCGCATCATCCGCTGACCAAGCTCTGGCTGGCCTGCCTGGCCGGCTCGCTGGTGCTTACCGCCTGGGCGCTTTTCCGCAACCGCAATGCCTTTGCCCCGTTTCTCTTCCTCCTTTCCTGGATCGCCTTTTCGCTGGCGCCTGTCTACAAGTTATTCTCCATCGCCGACGACCTGGAGGGCAGCCGCCTCGCCTATCTGGCGACGGCACCGCTGTGCGCGCTTATCACCTTTGGCACGGCCTTTGCAAGCCGCAAGCCTCTTGGCTCACCACTGGCAGCCACAACCTGGCTGGTCACCGCGGCTTTCCTCGCCTGCGCCTGGGCGCTGCTGTGGACGAACAATCAGGCCTGGCTCAGAGCCGGCAACGAGTCGAACGCGATCCGCAGAGCGCTCTTTGACCTTTACCAGTCACTGCCGGGCGATCCGCCGGTGCTCGTCATCGGGCTGCCGGACAATATGCAGGGCGCCTACGTGTGCCGCAACGCCATAGTCGGCATGACGCACCAGCCGCAGCTGCCGCGAACGATCAACAACTGCTTTACCGTGGGCGGCTTCGAGCCGCTCCTGCCTTTCGGCTATCTCAAGAGCTCGCTTCTGGCAAGCGCCGACAAGGTGAGGATCTTTCGCTGGATAAGCGAATCCAGGCGTTTCGAGCAGATCGACATCCGGGCGGATAAGGGCGCGTCCGCGCTCTGGACCGGCAAGGAGCTTGCCGCCGTTCTCTGTCCTCGCCCGGCAGCTCAGGTGAGCTTTAACGCCCGGGCAGACGGCTCGCTGGAGGTCCGCGGCGGCCCGGGACCGGCCGGCAGGCCCGGGCTCATCATTACCCTTCCCGGCCGGTCCTGCTGGTCGTCCGAGTTCGTCTGCGTGACAGCCGATCTCCTGGCACCGGAAGGGCAGGGAAGCGCTGTCGGCGCCGATCTTCTTTACAGCAACGATCTGGTAAAAGATCTGGCGCTGCGCCATCGCGTGCACGCGTCAATCGAGCCGGGCGAGGGCGAGCGCAGGCTCGTCTTCTCGCTGCGCGCCATCCCCGAGTACGCGCTTGGCGGCGCCTTAAGGCAGCTCGAGCTCCTGCTCCCGGAGCGGTGCCACCTCCTGGTGAAGTCGGTCGAGCTTGTCGACCCGGCAACGATCATGCCCGCAATCGCCTTTCCCGGCTCCGGCTATCTGGGCAGCAAGGGCTTCCTCCACCTCTCGGCTCATGAGCCGTCCGCCTCCGTCACCGTCGATGCCGCCGGGATTGCCGGCGCCGCCTCGGTCGACCTGGAGCTGACCAGGGCCAACCTCACTTTCGAGACGCAAAACACCAGCGAGACAAGCCGGGTGGTGATGAAACACCTGCGCTGTGATACCGCTTCCGGTACCATACTCCTCGAGCGCTCGGACTTTCCCGAGCGCGGGCTGTATGAGGCGCGCCCGCGAGCACTGGACAGCTCAGGCAAACCGGTCGGGGTGGCCGGCGATCACATTATAATCTCGGTAGACTCGTAGGCAGCCGAGCACCGGGAGCAGTTGTCAATGCCACAATCGCCACGCAGCTTCTCATCCAGCCTGATCGGCCAGCGACTGATCGAAGCCGGCCATCTCACCGAGCAACAGCTGCGAGAGGCGCTTGACGCCCAGGCTGACACAGGGCTCCTTCTGGGCGAGGTGTGCATGCTCAAGGGCTGGATCACCTATGAGCAATTGAAGGAATGTCTTCCCTCACTGCGGAGCAAGCTGGGCGAGCGGCTGCTGGCGCATGGCTACATCACCATGGAGCAGCTATGGCTTGCTCTTTTCGAGCAACGGCAGACCGGCGCCAAACTGGGCGCAATCCTCATCGACCGCGGCTGGATAGACCAGCAGGCGCTGACTTCGGTGGTCGGCGAATCAAAGGCCCCGCGCGCCGCTCATTGGCAGACGAATGAGCGGCCCTAGGGGCGCATGCAATGCCCCTCTAGGTGATTTTGCTTCGCCCATCATTTGTTAATGACCAGGCAAAGCGGCACCGGATTGACAAGCCGGCCCTTCGATTCGATCACGTAGCCCGGCGTAACCGGCCTCGAGATTGCCAGCATCCTGTCCACAATGCGCGGGCGGCCGGACTCCGGCAGCCGGCTGAGCTCATCTTCCGACACGACAGCCACAGCTATGCCCGGAAGTGAAAGAAAGCGGGCCAGCTCCGCTGCCGTGTTCAGGCGGACCGGCTCCCTGCCGGTCTGAAAGGTTATCTCGTCGATGGAGTTGGCATGGCTGGCCAATACGCCGATCCTGGTCCCCGGCGGGCTGTGATTTATCTGCCGGCAAAAGCGTCCGGTGAACTGCATCTCCCCTATCTCCTTCAGCCCCTGCCAGGCAAATCCGGTCCCGGCCAGGCAGATGCCCGCGAAAGCGGCGGCATAGGCCAGATAAAGACGCCCGCGCCACAAGGACCCCGCAATGGCCAACCCGGACAGCACCAGCGTCACCGGCAGAGCAGCCCAGAGGAAAAACGGCTTGCCGCCGGCTATGCAGCCCAGCGGGTAGACAGCGAGCGCGCCCACCGCGGCAAAACCGGCGGCAAAAAGCCAGCCGACCAGGTAAGCGGGGCGGCAACCCCCGGCAATCCAGCGCGACAGGTGGGCGCCGACGAGGGCTGCGGCCGCCGGATAGGCAGGCAATGCGTAGTAATCGCACTTGCCCCGGGAGACGCTGAAAAACCCGAGCACCGCCACGAGATAGAGCCACAGGAATAGCCTCTTCCGCCGGCAGCCACCATCGTCCGCCCCGGCGGGCGGCACGGGGGCGCTGCCCGGCCCCGCCTTGCCGCCCTTTCCTTTCCGGCCGAGCCGGCGGCCCTCCTGCGCCTCAACAAAGACAATGAATGGCAGGAATAGCGACCAGGGCGCAAAGCCGCTCACGAATGACGCCACCATAAACCAGGCCGGCTTGTGCGTGTCGTAGGTGGAGCCGGCAAATCGCTGGAGATTCTCGCGCAGGAAAAACCAGCTGATCGCCCACAGCCCGTTGGCCCTGTACGCAGCCAGAAACCACGGCAAGCCAATTGCAAGCACGGTCAGGGCGCCGACGGCCAGGTGACGGGGCTTTACCGTGGAGAGCTTGCGAGTGACCGCGAGGAAGGCCGCGAACGCCACCGCGGGTAATACCACACCCACGGGCCCCTTGGTAAGGAACGCCAGCCCCATAGCTGCCGAAGCGAGCCACCAGATTAGCCCTCGCCGTTGTTCCATCTCCAACCCGGCATAGAGCAGAGCCATCGCCAGCGTGTCGTAGAGGACCAGGTTCATGTCGGACATGCACGAGGCGGCAAAGGAGATGAACATAAACGAGCTGGCAAGCGCCATGGCAGCAAGCGCGCCGCCGCGCCGGCCAAAAAGCCTGGCGGTACCGGTCCCGGTCAGGGCGACCGTGATAAGGGCGGCAATGATTGCCGGAATCCTGGCCGATAGATGAGATATGCCGAAGGTGGTGAACGTGCCGATGATCCACCAGTACATGAGGATCGGCTTATCGAAGAAGGGCTTGCCGTGATAGAGCGGGGTGATCCAATCGGATTGCCCGAGCATCTCCCTGGCGCACTCGGCAAAGAAGACCTCGGCGCGACTGAATCGCGGCCAGCCGGCGGCCAGGCTCGCGTACAGCACAAGGGCCAGGCACACGACAGGGACGAGGAGCGGCGCCACGGCAGCCGCCGAGCAGCCCTCCCGGCTTGCATCGGCTTCCTGTCCGCTGGTGTGGCGTCTTACAAGCGTCCTAAACATGTCCCTGCCGCTCCCGCTTAACATCCTACCGGCAGGGCGCCGGAAGTACATTCGCTACGTTTAACAGAGGCGCGTGCCGCTAGCCAACGTAGTCGAAATAGCTGTCCGCCGCCTGGCGGAGGGCGCACATTGTTTGCTCCAGCTTGGCCCGCACGGCCTCCAGCCCGTCGTCGGGCAGCCCGGCAGGGACGGGGATGGGCTCTCCGACCACATAGACCATTGGCGTCGACCAGAGCGGGCCCATGAACCTGTCCCAGCCCCAGAACCACCATTGCGAGCGGGCAAAGCAGACAAAAGGAACGATCGGCAGACCCGCCAGCTGGGCCAACCTGACCACCCCCGGCTTCACGTTATAGATGGGACCGCGCGGACCGTCCACCATGACCGCCAGATGCTGCCCCGCCCGGGCAGCCTTCACCATCTGCACCGCCCCCTCGACAGGGCGGTGCGCCGGCGACCCGCGCCCCAGCGAGTAGCCGAGCTGCTCGAGCGCCCTGGCGACAATCTCGCCGTCACGACTGCGGCTGACCAGGATCGTTGTTTTGTCCCTCGGCCAGACGAGCCGCAACATCCCCACCATGCGCCCGTGATAAAGCGCGAACACCGCCGGGGCCTTGTTCTCCAGGTACGGTCTGGCGCCCGGAGCGACAACCCAGGTTATCTTGTACGAGCTGTCGAAAAAGCGCATCCCGTGGTGGCAGATCCCGGCAAGCACCTTGATCCTGAGCCCATCGAGGGCCGGATACCGGGCCATCAAATTACGGAGACGAAATTTAGCCATGCCTGCTCACAACGGACGTCCGGGCATTATTTTAACGTGCCCGCTCCCGAACCGCCCCCGGCATGGCTGGCGCTGCAAGCGGAAGCTAAGCTTTGGGCGGCTGTACAAGCAGCGCTCGACCCTCGCCGACGCGCCTCGTTATCTTCAAGTCGTCGAAGTGGGCGAGCAGAGCCATTGCATATTTGCGGGTGACGCCCAGCGCCTCCTTGAAGTCGCTGGGGCTAATCTGTTGCTTCTCAGACCACAGACGGGCCAGAATTTCGTGCGCCTTCCGGATAGTCGCTGCCGACGAGGCAAACTCATAGTTGACCACGGTTGCCTGTGAAGTCTCCGCCAGGCGCTCAATCACCGATTTCACCTCGCGCGGCGGACGAGCCAGGCGGCGGGCGATTTCATCGATCTCCAGGCACAGGTTCTCCGCAAGCACGCAGACCACGGCTTGAGCCAGCGCTTCCCGGTCCGGGTTTGCCGCAGCCTGGGCAGCGCCGGGCAGGGTCACCTTGTCGCCGTGCCGGGCCAGCTTTCCGCCCTCGACAGCAGCCTGAACTATCTGTTGAAAGACGGTCCGGTCGGCTGCAGGCATGACGCTGGCCTTTAGCTGCTCGAGCGGTACAAGCGCCGTGCCCGAAAGATCGGAGGCCTTGCCGGCGCGGGCTGCCACCGCGGCAACGGCCCTGTCCTCCAGCTCCTGTCTTACCGCTTTCGGCAGAAGGTAGTTGGCCAGCCTGACCAGATCACCTGCGGCGATGATGTTGCCGGCAATGCCTGCCCTCACCGCAGCCGGCAGAAGCCTGCCGAGCTGCCCTTCCGGCACCATGCCTTGGGGAGACGAGGACACGTACGACACAGCCGCGGCCTGGTAGTCACCATCAAGGATTTGACGCGCCAGCTCCTTGAGCTTCGCGCGCGCCAGCCACCGCGGCTGGTCGCGCATCAGTATCCTGCCACCGTAAATAGTGTCATCACTCAGCCTGATCACAAAGCGATGCCCTGCCTCGGCCACCACCGGATCGGACATCGCCAGGGCGGCAAGCGCCAGCGGACCGCAGCCGCGCTCTGAGGCGACCGGGTCGGCAAGCAGCTCCACCCATCGCACCCGACCATGGTATTCGGCGGTGCCGTGATAAAGCCGGATCGGTTGCCCGGCCAGCGCAGCCAGCTCGCCGGCCGAGATCCGCTCCGGCAGTCCCGCCAGCTGGACAAGAATCAACGTGGTGGGAGCCAGCGGCTCGCCGAGAAGGACGTGGCCGCGCGCGATGCCGCCGCCGTCTTTGACCACCAGGTTCAAAGCCAATCGCTGCCCGGCGCGCGCCCGCTCCAGGACTTGCCCGAACGTCTCCAGGCGGCGGATTCGCGCCTTCATGCCGCCCGGCTCGATGCAGATCTCGGAGCCGGTCGTGAGCTCGCCGCGCACCAGCGTCCCGGTGACGATCGTCCCGAAGCCCGGTTTGTTGAACACTCGATCCACCGGCAGAAATGCTGCGCCGGCGGTCGATTCGGCGGGCATCCTGTTGAGACTTTCGACCAGGACCTCCTTCAGCCGGCCGATCCCTGTTCCCTGCGTGCATGATATCGGGACCAGCCCCATAAGGGAGATGGATTCGCCGGCCAGCAGTGTCTCGACCTGCGCGGCAACCGCAGTCGTTTGCCGGTCGTCGACGAGGTCGTTTTTCGTCAAAGCGACGAGAACGGATTTGATTCCCAGCAGGCTCAAGATCCTCGCGTGCTCGTATGTCTGCGGCATCGGACCTTCGTCGGCAGCCACGACCAGAAGCGCAAGCTCGATGCCCCCGACGCCGGCGAGCATATTTTTGAGAAACTTGCCGTGCCCCGGCACATCGATAAAGCCGACTACCAGCCCGTCCGGCAGGCGCATATGCGCAAAGCCCAGGTCGGTCGTCATGCCGCGTTCTTTCTCTTCTTTCAGCCGATCCGGGTCGATTCCCGTCAACGCTTTGAGCAGGCTGGTCTTTCCGTGATCGACATGCCCGGCTGTTGCCAACGTGAAGTACCGGCTTTGAGAACCGACAGCGACCTTTTCAGACGCGCCCATTGCTTGCCTACCCGCCGACGCCTTCAGACGCCGGTAATATACTACCCGGATTGCGCCCGGGCTTCCTCCGAAATCGAAAGCTTTATTTACCTAACTTTTGCTGCAGGCAGCGCACAGCGCGGGCAGCAGACGCTAGAATCTTTCAGGATCCACCCCTGCCTGTTTTGCGAGGCTGACCGTGATTCACGAACTTATCGACCCGGTGCTCATGATGATCAGGGACACCGTGGCCAACTGGGGTTATGGCGGCGTCATCGCCATGATGGCGATTGAATCGGCCAACATCCCGCTGCCCAGCGAGGCGATCATGCCGACCGCCGGCATCCTGGTGCAGCAGGGCAAGATGAACTTCCATCTGGCAGCTCTGGCCGGAGCCATCGGCTGCGTACTGGGTTCGATTCCCTCGTACGTCCTCGGTCTTTACGGCGGCCGCCCTTTCCTGGAGCGATACGGGCGCTATCTTCTGCTCAAGCCGAAAGAGCTGGAGGCGGCGGACCGCTGGGTCGACAAGTATGGCGACATCACATTCTTGATCTGCCGCATGTTGCCTATTGTGCGCACCTTCATCTCTTTTCCTGCCGGGGTGCTCAAGGCGCACTTTGCCATCTTTTGCCTCTTCACCTTCATCGGCTCGCTTATCTGGTGTTATTTCCTCACCTGGGCTGGGATCAAGTTCGGGGAGAACATCGAGATGTTCACGCATTACTGGCACAAGTTCGATCTGGCGATCGTGGTTGTCGGGGTGGGGGTGTTCGGGTACTACCTTTACCGGCACTTGAGGCAGGAATAGCAAAGGCGGGCATGCACCGCCGGTAGTGCGTTTTACTTGCGATACTGGCGGCGGCGGGTATCTTCGCGGATCTGCAAGAGCTCTTGCAGCAGGTCCGAACGCTCGGGACCGTCCCATTTTCGCAGCCATTCGGAGATCGCCTGCTGGATCATTCCGCTTTTGTCGGGGGAATGGGTGCCGTAAAGTCGCTTGAGCTCGAGCCAGATAGACTGCAGAGCGGCCAGCTGCTCGGCCGGCAGCTTGACCGTGTAAGCCACGTATTTACGCGCCTGCCCCAGATCGGAGCTCACGGTGAACGTCTGCGGCTGGGCTGTGGAGTCCGGCCCGGATTGCTCCCCGGCCTGCGCTCCCTCGAAACCTGATTCGTTTTGAGACATCTGGACGCCCGATCCCCGACTCGTTGTGGCTGCCCGGTCGCGGACATTTTACCTTATTTAAGCGCGGGGGCGGCGCTGTGCGCCGGGTCCGCGCGTCAACAGGCGCGGGCGAGGCATGCCCCACCCGCAAGCTTCGCGGTCCCTGCCGGTCGCTTCTGGCTTGCGGTTTCTCCCCTCTAATAAGCTTGATCATGGGAACTTCACCATGAACTCTATTGCATTTTCAGTCACAAAGCACAAAATGTAAGGCGCAGGGCTGGCAGCTCTGATGCCGGAGCAGGTGTCAAGGATTTCGGCTCATGATTCAAGAGATAGCACATGCGCTGATTCAGCGAATCTTCAGGGACAAGATCCTGATGGGCTTGATCATCATCGGGATGCTGGCCATATTCATGAGCGGAATGAGCACCAAGGACGAGCCCTCCGGAGCAACTCACAGCAGCCGGGCCGCCGAGCCCGTGCAGCAGGGGGCCCAGCCGGGGCAGGGTCAGGGACAGGCGTCCGGCCCGGGGCAAAGCCAGGGGCAACCGGCGACGCTGGACCCCAACCTGGCGACCGACTTCGTCAAATGGTGGCTCGGCCTGTCAATGGACTACTCGGCAACCACCGCCGCGCAGAGCCACCAGCAGGCGTTCGCCTGGATGAGCAAGGAGGCGTGCGCGTCCTTCCAGTCGATCTACTGGACCCCGGACACGGCGAACGGCGTGGCCGACGGCCGGATAGTCGCCGTCTTCCATCCGACAGCGATACAGGCTCAGGCCATAAACCCCGACGGCGGCGTGGTCGTCGGCGTCACCGGAACCTATATTCTGCAAGCGAGCGGCCGGCCGGTGCCTTACGATGTGAAAGCGGCCTTCCTGGTCAAGCGGGCCGCCGACGGTCTGAGGGTAGCCGGTGTCTACAACGAGCTGGCCAGCCAGCCGAGCTCCAGCGTCTATTAATCGCGGCGTTCAAATGTGCTATATTTTCTCCCTGTCTTCGCTGACGGGCCACAGCGCTCGCTGGCAGCAACAGAGCCTTCTGCCGAGGTAGCTCAGTTGGTAGAGCAGAGGACTGAAAATCCTTGTGTCGCCAGTTCAATTCTGGCTCTCGGCAAGTTTTCCAGGTGAGATAACCGCCCCGGCTGCCAAGGTCAGGCAGGCGCCGGAAAGATGCCGCTCGCCTTTAGATCTCGAAGCGGGGATACAGCTCCGGATCTTCCTCCTCGAACAGCTCGGCGGGCACCCGGATTCTCTTGCGAGGGTGCATGCCCACGTCGTTGCCGCAGACATAACAGAAGTTCGCATCCACCGGGAGCTCCGTGCGGCACTCCGGACATCGCTTCATCGGTGGTGGCACCCGGGATGGCTGTTTTTCCCCGCACCATATGCAAAATTTGTCGCGCGCCCTGATGCTTGCCCCGCAGCTGGCGCAAGCCGGCTCACCCGGTTTTGCCTTCCTTGCTTCTGCGGGGCGCCCGGCGCTTGCGGTCTCATCGGCTGGCCGGGGCGTTGCGCTGCTTGCGGACTCGGCAGCCGCCCCGGCAACGACGCTTACCACCGGCGGTGGCAGCTGAGCAGGCGGGCGCAGCTCGGCGGCGGCTTGCCCCTCGGCGCCCTCCTGGGCGGGCGCCGAGGGCTTTTCTTCACCGAGGACCGACTCCGCCTGCATCTTCATCTGCAGCTCGGCGGCGGATGGTTCGGCTGGACGCGGCGTTTCCGGCGCGGCGGCCGGTTCTCCGCCACCGTCTTCGGCTGCGGCAACTGGTGTCTCGACCGGTTCATTGACGCCTTCCGCCTGCTGCTCGTCGGCCGGGCGCGCCACGCCGCATCTCCGACAGAACTTGGCTGTGGGCTTGTTTTCAGCGTGGCACAGTCGGCAGATGTACACGGTCGCCCCTTTGACCCGACGATTTCCTTGCCTCCATTATAGATAAGCGCTGCCCCTGCCAACGAAATTCGGAACAATCAAGCAGTTTCGCCGGCAGGGAACCTCTCTTCACAACCGTTCAGGAAAGCCCTGGTTGCCAAGGGCGTGATCTCCGCTACCCATGCGGTTTTCACCATTCCGTTCGCCTTAAGCTCAGGCCATTATAAGCAGGCAAGCCCGAAGACCGGAAACGCTTCAATGTCAAGAGATTCGGGCATCACGACCAGCAAAATCCACCCAGAGACGGAAAAATGTCCACCCAATTTCAGGCGTCAAGCCTTATCGAGCGCGCCAGGTCCTGTTTTGAGCACGGAGACTATGTCCAGGCCGCCTTCTTATATAAGAAGGCCTTAGAGGCCCGGGACTCCGAAGCCGGTGTAGCCGCCGCCGGCTCGATCACCTTATCGAAAGCCGAGCGCCAGGCAGAGATTCACCTCGACGGTGACCGCTACCGCCAAGTCAAAGCCCGGTGCCGCAAAACTTATAGGGAGAGCCAGGCCGCCCCCGCGCTGCCCGCCACCGCGCAGGATGCCGCGCCGGTGGAGTCGCAGGACCGTTCCGGGGACCAGGGCAAGGACATGACCGCCGCTCAGCTCAAGGAGTCGGCCAGGTCCTGCCGCGGTCAGGGCAAGCTCAACGAGGCAATAGCCTTCCTGGCCAAAGCCGCGGACCTCCAGCTTCGCTGCTCGAGCCCCGGCGACCTCGAGCTCGCCGATACCTTGTCGGAGCTTGTGCTTCTGCTGGTGGAAACGGCCCGGTTTGCCCAGGCCGAGCCGGCGGCTCTAAAGGCGCTTTCGATCCGCCAGGCAGCCTATGGGGCGGAGCATGCCCTAGTTGCTCATAGCATGCTGATCCTGGGAATCGTCTACCGTTTTCAGGGCAAGCTGGATCAGGCGGAACAACTTTTCGAAGGCTCGCTCAAGATCACGCAGAAACTCTCCGGGCAAGGACATCCTGACGTGGCGCCTGCCGTAAGCCATCTGGCTGGGATGTATTCCTTCCAAGGACGGCACGAAGAAGCGGAGCACCTGCTCAAGCAGCTTCTCGACATAAGGGAAAGGACATTCGGCATCTGCCATCCGCTGGTGGCCCAGACGCTGGCTGAGATGTCCGGGCTATACCAGTGCGCGGGAAAGGACTGCGAGGCCGAGGCATCGCTCCGCCGCGCCCTGTACATCCGCGAATCATCGCTCGGTCTGGATCATCCTGATGTGTCATCGACCGCGCAGGAGCTGGCACGTCTGTTGGACAGGCTGGGCAAGGCAAAAGAGGCAAAAGAGCTCTACAAACGCTGCGCCGCCTACGACGCCCCCGGCGTTGCCCCGACCCCCGGGCCATCGGCCGGCCAGGCCGAGAGCCAACGGGCCCCGAGAGCGATCAGCGCCAAGACGGAAAAGCTCCTCCAGGATTCCAGGGCGCATCTGGCCGAGGGCGCAGTCCGTGAAGGTCGGCTCTTGATGGAGAAGGCGCTTCCGGCCGTCGAGCTCGAGCTCGGTCCCGACCATCTGGATTTTGCCGCCCTGCTCGCCGATCTAGCGCACATCTATCGTACCGAGCGCCGCTATGACGAGGCGGAATCGCTCTACAAGCGGGCTATCCTCATAACCGAGCGGGCCGTCGGGGTCAACCACCTGAGCGTCGCCGCAATGCTCCACGATCTGGCGACCGTTTACCGGGTACAGGGGCGCTACGCCGAGGCCGAGACCTTCTGCCTGCGCGCGCTGTCGGTAAGGGAGAGCCAGCTGGGAACCGACAACGCGCTGGTTGCAGACAGCCTTTACAGCCTGGCGCTTATAAACCATGCTCTGGAAAACTATCCGGAAGCGGAGCCGCTCTACAAGCAGGCGCTCGAAATTCGCAAGAAGACGCTGGCCGGCGAGCACCCGGACGTGGCGATGACGCTCAACCGTCTGGCCAATCTGTACACCGAGACCGGCCGGCTCTCCGAAGCGGAGCTCCTCTACAAAGGGGTGATCGCCATGAGCGAGCGCGGGCTGGCCCACAACCATCCTGAGGCGCTGACCGCCCGTGAGAACTATCAGTTGCTCCTGCGAAGGAAGAGCAGAGCCGTCGAGATCTCCGATCCGGAAGGCGATTGCGAGCTGACCGGCCAGGAGCACAAAGGAACGGCCGTGGAGGATCTGGTGTCCTCCGCTCGGGACGCCCGGGAGGAGGGCAGGTACTCGGAGGCGGAGCTGCTCCTCAAGAACGCCCTCAAGCTGCCCGAGCTTAGCGGGCCCGGCGGCTCGCTGGCCGCGGCGGAGGTGACGATCGACCTCGCCCTTTGCCGTTATTACCTGGGCGATCTGGCAGAGGCTGAAAGCCTTTACGAACAGGCTGTCGACCTCAAGCGGAGGACTCTGGGAGTCGCCGACAGGGGGCTTGCCATCACAATCGGCAACCTGGCCACGATCTGCTACAAGCAGGGGAAGCTGGCCAAAGCCGAAAAGCTTTCCCGCGAGGCCCTGGAGATCAAGGAAAGGACGCTGGGGCGTTTCCACAGGGACGTCGCCAGCGCGCTCAACAACCTGGCCTCCGCCCTTTACAAGCAGGGCAAATACGCGGAAGCAAAGCCGCTTTTCGAGCGGGCGTTCGTGATCCGCAAGGACAATCTCGGCTCGGTTCACCCGGACCTCGTCTCCAGCATTCACAATCTGGCCGTCATCTATCACACCCTCGGCAAATTCCCCGAGGCGGAGCAGCTTTACAAGCGCGCCCTGCAGATCAAAGAGAAAGTGCTCGGGGACAAGGACGCCCGTCTTGTGCCTACGCTCAATGCGCTTGCCAGGCTGCACATAAGCCGCGGCAACTATCTGGAAGCGGCGCCTCTCTTCCGGCGCGTCCTCAAGATTGAAATGAAGGTGTACGGCAAGAGCCATCCGGAGGTGGAAAGCGCCCTGTCCAATTACGGAACCGCCATGCGCAAGCTGGAATGGGCTGTCTAGGAGCGCGCGGATACCCTCTAGATGTCCCATCCGCTGATTAAGGGTTTATCAGAACCCGAGCCGGCGCGAATGAACATATCCCTGAGCGGTCGATTGGATTGCCACTGCCTATCATTGGACGATCGATCGCATATCAAACGCCGCCCACCCAGGCTATGAAAGATGATCCGGCTCTTGTTAATGCAATCGCCTATTGCCACCGCATATGGTTATGCGCCTTTCGGGATTGGCAAGAGAACGGATCTTAAATGTCCACTGGGGTACTTCCACATGCAGCCGCCTGGCGTAAACTAATAGACGTCAACGGTGAGTGCTCACCCGCGCGAGTTGAGCACTGTGAGCCGAGGGGCCCTGCGGCAACGTCAGGCAGCGCTGACCGGAAACTGTAGCAGGCGAGCCCGATTCACGTGAAGGACTGACTGAAGCGTGAGTAGATACTGAGCCCACTCGCAATGGGCAGTCAGGCAGTAGCAAAGACACCACCGCAAGTTTACTTGGGTGGTGTCTTTGTATTGGTCCTGCATCGGGCGAGGTTGCCGGATAATACAGCTCTTGTACTTGCTCATGGCATTTGTCATCCCCGCCTGCCCGATTGCGGCACCGGGCAGGAACCACCTGATGCGGCGCCCGCCGGCACCGCCTGGTTCGGACAGCGGCTAGCGGAGATTTGCCAGGGCTACAAAAGCTCCTTTGTCCTCCCGGGCACCAGGGAGCATCGCTGGTTTCGCTACAACCCGGATTTGGGCGCCGAGCCTCTGGCGCCGTGCTCCACCGTCAAAAACTTCAACTCGCTGTCCGGCTCGATTCCGGCGACCTGCCGTTTTCGCCTCGCGCCATAAAAACCGCCAGGGAGTTGATCAGGCTGACACGGCCCCGGGACGCGAGAGTTGACGCAGAAAATCCTCTCCGAGGCGAAACTTCTATAGCTCGGATCGGACTGGCAATTAAGCGTTGCTAATCGCCGGCGGCTTCCCTGGCGGATATATCTTATGGCTACACAACAGACCGCCTTTGGATTTCCAGCAACCCGCAAGAGCATATCCACAGCCGGATCGCGAGGCCACATCTATTGATCCGGCTCTTGTTAATCAAATTTGCTATTGCCACTACATATGGTTATGCGCATCCCGGGATTGGCAAGAGCACGGATCTTAAATGTCCACTGGGGTACTTCCGCATACAGCGGACGGCGGTAAACTATAGGCATGAACGGTGAGTGCTCACCCGAGCGAGTTGAGCACCGTGAGCCGAGGGGCCCTGCGGAAACGACAGGCAGCGCTGTCCGGAGACAGTAGCAGGCGAGCCCGATTCACGTGAAGGACTGGCTGAAGCGTGAGTAGATACTGAGCCCACTCGCAAGGGGCAGTCAGGCAGTAGCAAGAACACCGCCGCAAGTTCGCTTGGGCGGTGTTCTTGTTTGATCGTATATAATGCACCTTTCCGATGGATATGGCCCAGAAGACATTGACGGTGCTGGCCGCGGCGGGGCAGATGCTGGTCCTGTCCGGCGCCGCGCTGCCCGCGCCGCTCGCCTTCCGACCGGACACCGGCGGGCAGCCCGGCTCGGTATCCTGCCAGGTTCCGGTCGATAAGTTGGCGGCGCTTTCTCTCAAAGCCCTGTTCACGGTGACGAACAACTCTGTGACCCTGACAGGCGCCGCCGATGAGTACATGGAACCGACCGACCTGCTTCATGGCGTCGTGATCAAGGTCGAGGCGGATACCGCCTCGAACCCGGGCAAGGTGACCGGCCTTGTCTACTTCCAGTCCGGCCAGGGGCTCCGGCAAATAGACAGCCCCGAGGTGGATGATGTCGTTTTCCGCCGGGAAGGCTCGATTTCGGGAAGAATCGTGGAGGCTACCCCCGCCAGGCTGGTGATGGTCACGAAAGATGGCGGCCGCGTCCGTATCGACACGGGAGACGTCAAGTATGTACGTTCGCCGCGCGCCTTCATGTTTGTGATACCGCTGGCCGCCGGTCCTCAGTTGCCAGACGCGGCCCCGTTTGTTGCTGAGGCGGCAGGAGGCGAGCTCAAGCCCACGGTGGGACAGCGCTCGCTGCCCATGAGCTCGATAGTGCCGGAGTCCCTGAAGAAGCAACGTCTCTGGCCTGACACGACCAGCGACGGCGACCCGGACAGTTACCGCCGCGCAAGCATCAGGGACAATGATTCGCCGCTCCCGGAAGGAGAGGAGGAGGACGACCCGCTGACGCCGGTTTTCAAATGGCAGCCCAACGGAATCAGCCGCTTTCCTTAGTTATAAGCGCCGCGATTACTAACGGTCTTCGTGTACCATTGGCGGCTCGAATCGCGGCGCGTCAAGACGCTCCGCTGCTGCCGGCTCCTCGCCGCCCTGCGCTCCGCTATGCCTCGTTATCCTGCGCCGCGATTACTAACGGTCTTCGCCATCTGACCGAGAAGCTGGCAATCGGTTGCATCTTCCGCGAGCAACCGGCATCGGCAATCAGCGTGCGCGTCTGCGCAGGCGGGCAAGGCGGGCTTTCGCCTCTTGCAGCGTCTGCTCCTGCCTGGCGAAGCAGAAGCGCACAAATCTCTTGCCAAGCTCTTGATTGCTGTAGAAGCTGGAGCCGGGCACGACGGCCACGCCTGTATCCTTCACCAGGGATTCGGTGAACTCGATGTCGCTGGCAAAGCCGAATTCGCTTATGTCGGCCAGGACATAATAGGCGCCTGCCGGCGTGAAATACTTTATCCCGGCCTCGTCGAGCATCTCCAGCATCATCTGCCGCTTGAGGCTGTAGAAACGCTTGAGCTTGTCGTAGTAGTCCCGGGGAAAATTCATCGCCACCACGCCGGCACGCTGGAGCGGCGCCGGCGCTCCCACCGTGAGAAAGTCGTGCACCTTGCGCAGCGCCTGCGTTATCTCCTGGCAGGCGATCGTGTAGCCGACCCGCCAGCCGGTGACGCTGTAGGTTTTTGACAGGCTGTTAATCGTCACCGTCAGCTCCTCCATTCCCGGAAGCGAACCGATGGCCACGTGCTCGGCGTCATCGTAAAGGATGTGCTCGTAGATCTCGTCGGTAAAAGCGATCACGCCGAACTTCTGGCACAGCTCGGCGATCGTCGCGAGCTCCTGCCTCGAGAAGACTTTGCCGGTGGGGTTGCCGGGCGTGTTGATGATGATCCCGCGGGTGCGCTCGTTGAACGCCTCCCTGAGCTCCTTTTCGTCAAACGTCCAATCCGGCGGCGTAAGGGTTACGTAACGCGGCACCGCCCCGCACAGGATTGCGTCCGGTCCGTAGTTCTCATAGAAGGGATCGAACACGATCACCTCGTCGCCGGGATCAACGGTGGCCATGAGCGCGCCGATCATCGCCTCGGTGGCCCCGCAGGTCACCGTTATCTCCGTTTCCGGATCGATCTTCATCCCCAGGTAGGCGCCTGCTTTGGCCGCAATGGCCTCCCGGAATGCCCGATCGCCCCAGGTGATCGCATATTGATTGATATCTCCCTCGACGGCGCGGCAGGCCGCTTCCTTGAGCTCGGCCGGGGCCGGGAAGTCCGGCAGCCCCTGGGCCAGGTTGACGGCCTGGTGCAGGGCCGCCAGGCGCGACATCTCCCTAATCACCGACTCCTTGAACTTGCTCGCCTTGACCGAAGTTTTCTTGCCGATCCTCGTGCTCATCACGCCCCACCTCCATGACCGTTGCCCGTGTTGATCTTGATCAGGTGCCTGTTGCCGGTGTCCCGGAACCCCATGCGCTCATACAACCTGGCAGCGCCCGGGTTCGCCGGCGCCACCTGCAGCGAGAAGCCGGCAGCCGACGGCGCCTGCGATTGCTGGAGCCAGTGGAAGAAGGCCGAGGAGATCCCCAGCCCCCGGTGCCGGGCATCCACGTAAATCTCATCGACATCGACGATGTCCCCCTGAAACTCGTTGCTGAAGAAGTTGAAGGTCTCAGCTCGAGCTCGGCCAAGGTGCGGGCAATGTCCGGTGTGGCGCAGCCAGCCGCCCGCCAGTCTTCACGATAGAACACCTCTACCATGGCCTTAAGCCGGGCGAGATCCTCGGCGCGGCACGGTCTGAAGGTGACCGTTGCCGTCCGATCTGTCCGGGCGCTCTGCTTCCTGCTCATGACACCGATCTGCTTGCAGTTTGGATAGATTATTGCACCTCGGCCGCCGCAGGCGATCACGCGGCCCTAAACGAGGATCGGCAGCGCCGTGTGCCAGGCCCACTCCATTATCGAGCCGTCGAAGACCGGCATCGGGCATCCGGTGTACATCTCGTGCAGCAGGGCGAAGGTAGCCGCCCGCACCCCTACCTCGCAATAGGCCACGGCGTAAGGCTCGTCGGCAAGCCCGGGCGGAATGATCTCCAGGTAGCGCTCCCTGGTTATGAACCGGTCGCCGGGGAGGAACAGCGAGCTGAACGGCACCAGCACCGAGCGCGGCAGCCTGCCCTTGCGGGGCTGGTAGTCGTAGCAGTGGCCGCGAAACTCACCGTCCGTGCGCGTGTCGATCATGAGCGGCATGCGGTTGCTCCTGTAAAGCTCCTGGAGCTGCGGCAGCCGCACGCGCCTGTGCTCCTGGACGGACAGGGCAAACTCGGCGGGCGGCCGCGAGGATTGACGGCAAAGCTCGATTTCGCCGCCGCCGGCCAGCCATCCGGACCAGCCGCCGTCGAGCAGATAGACGCAGGAGGCTCCCAGATAGAGGAGCATCCAGGCGACACGCCCCTCGCGCCCCTTCGACCGCGCCCCATCCGCATAGACGACCACCGGCTCCCCGCCGCCTATGCCCGCCCTGGAAAGCCGCCGGCAAAACTCGTTGGCCACCGGATCGGCCAGCAGCCCCCAGAATCCCGGCTGGCTCAGGATCGGCTCGCTGCCGGCAGGCGGCGCCTCGCACCATTGCTCCCAGGCAACCGAGACCGCCCCGGGGATGTGCCCGGCGTCGAACTCGCCGGCCGTGCGCGCGTCGACAATGCTCCAGCCGGCGAGACCGCCGGCCACACGTTGTGACAGTTCCTGACTGGAAATAAGCGCTACGGTCACGGGTCAAAACTAAGAAAAGGAGGTGGAATAATTGTGGCACATGGGAAGGCCGGGGCTCACAGGATCTCGGTGCCCGGCAAATAAAAGTTGAGGATCTCCCGATAGGATCTGCCGAGCCTTGCTTGCTCGGCGGCGCCCCACTGGCAGAGCCCCACGCCGTGACCGGCTCCGGTCGAGCTTACCTCCACCTGTCCGTCGGCGGCTCTTGTGATGGTCATCCGCAAGCCGGGCGCCTTATCCCAGCCCAGTGTCTGCCCGAGCCGGATCCAGAATTCGTAGCCGCGCATGCGCCTGCCGTCGCCGAGAGCCACCTCGAGCGCGCGCCCGGCACCATCGGCGGTGACAATCGACGGCAGGCCCGGACCGAACACTTTCTCGAACGGCCGGCGGGGGATCCTTTTCACCGTCGGTTTGGCAAACGGCGACATCCGGCAGTAGGGGCAGGCGACCGGGGCCAGGTAGGGCATGCCTCTTGCCTTCTCCCCGAAGATATCATCACCGGCGCTGGTTCTGCCGGCGCAGGTAGAGTGATAGAACACCTGAATCGGGCTGCGACCGTAAGCGAGGATCTGCCCCCATACGCTCTGGACAGCCTTGCGGACCGCCGGGCGCTCGTAGTCGGCGCCGAGATAGGCCTCAATCTCCGTGGTGTCACCTAGGGGATCATTCAACTTGTAACGGGCAAGCCTTGTCTGGGTCAAAACGGCCTGCGCCTTGAGGGCCTCTGAGCCCCAGCCCGGATTGGTCTCGCTGCCGACAACCGCGCAGACATATTCCTTGCTGGCAACCACGTTGCGGACCCTCAGCCGCCCATCCGGGCGCAGGGACAGCTCCAGCGTCCCCGGATAATGTCTTTTGGGAGCGGACGGCGAGTAACGAAGGGCGACCGGCCGACCCTGCACCCCGGTGATGATCAAGCGCCTTGCGGCGACGCCCTGCCCGAGCCGGGCGCTGACCGGGACAATCCGGAGCCGCCCGCCATCGCTTCTTATCTCGTGCAAGCCACCTGCCACCACTTTCGGTGCCGGCGCCCGCACCGTGAAGGGCCCTTCGATGAGGATACGGGTTGCCGGCCGGTGGGCCTGGAAAAGCTCCACGGCCACCGTGTCCGAGAAGCCGAAAACCGGGCCGCAAAGCGGCCCGGCGAAAGCGACAGCCAGCCACAGGAGAAGAGGCCGCAGGCCTGGCCGCTGCAGCATCAGCTCTTGTTGGCTGTTGTGGTCTTTTCCGCGCCGGAGGCCGCCGCGTGCTTTCTCACCAGCTCGACGTCTATCGTCACCGCCACGTCGTCGCCGACCGCGACCCCGCCGGTCTCCAGAATCTTGTTCCAGGTCAGCCCGAAGTCCTTCCTGTTTATGGTCGTGGTGGCGCTGGCACCGACCCTCTCGTTGCCCTGCATGTCCTTGACCGGCTTGCTCGGCCCTTCGACAGCCAGGCTCACCGGTCTGGTCACGCCGTGCATGGTCAGATCGCCTGTCATCTTCAGCTTGCCGTCAGCCTGCTTCTCGATCTTCTTGGAGACGAAGGTGATGGTCGGAAAGCTGGCCACATCGAAGAAGTCGGGACCCTTTAGATGAGCGTCGCGCTTCTCCTCGCGCGTGTTGAGCGAGCCGGCGTCGATCGTGGCGTCGACCCGGGCGGCCGTCGGATCGTGCCCGTCGTAGACAACCGAGCCGCTCACCTTGTTGAATTCGCCGCGCACGTTGGAGATCATCATATGGCGCACGGAAAACTGGGCTGCCGAGTGCACCGGATCAATCTGGAAGGTGTCGTCCGCCGCCAGCGCGGGGGCGGCAAGAAGAAGCCCGGCGGTCAGAAAAGAAAAGAGGCTGCGCATCGCTTTACTCCTCGAGCGGTCCATACAATGATAACGCGGCAGGCGCGGCCGCCGGCTGAGACGGCCACGCCTACCGGCCGGTGCCTTTTAGCCGCAGCTGGCGCCATGGCTGGCGCAGCTGGAGCCGGCTTTCGTCTCGACCGGCAGCTTGTTTTCCATGGTGGCATTCTTCTTATGCCATTCTTCATAGCCGCCAATCAGCTCCTTCACCTTGAAGCCCTTCTGGGCGAGCAGGAGGGCGGCCCGGGTGCCGAGATGGCAGAGCAGGTCGTAGCAGTAGACAACGATCGTCTTGTCTTTACTCAACTGGGCGGCCTTGCGCTCCAGCTCTTCATAAAGGATGTTGATCGCGCCCGGCACGTGTCCTTTCTCGTAGAGCTCCTTTGCGCGCAGGTCGATGATCGCGAGCGGCTCGCCGTCCTGGATCATCCTGTTCAGCCCGTAAGGGTTGGTCTCGAAAGCGAGCTTGTCCTCGAAGTGCTGAACGGCCCGCAAAGCCTCTTTGCTCAGGGTTTCTACCGTCATGGCTATTCATCTCCTTTTTCTGTTGTTTGATCCGTTGTTGATCTGGATCTACTCTCAGCGGCGGATCCATCTGCCATTGATCCTAAGATGCCCCGGTATCTTTTCGCAAGTAGGCACCGAAAAGTCGTGTAGTATCTCGATGGATACCGATAAACGACCGGCTCAAACACCGAGCGTGCTTCTTATCTCGGCGACGACCTCGGCCGGCGTGCGGGCGGCGTCCACGGCAAGCGCGTCTGCCGGCTCCTCGAGCGTCTCGAACTGGCTGGCCAGCAGCTCGCTTTTCATGAAATGATTTGGCCGGACCGACATGCGCTCGGCAAAGAGTCCGTAGTGTCCGCGGAGATAGACGAAGCAAACGGCGCCGGCGCCGGCGCGCAGCATGTCGCGATAGGACTGCTTTAACGCCGAGCAGGCGAAAACCGCGCTCTGCCGCTCGGCCAGGCAGCGGGCGATCCTGGCGCGGATCGCCTGCAGCCACGGCAGGCGATCCGCATCATCGAGCGGCGTGCCACCGGCCATTTTCGCCACGCTGGCCGGCGGATGGAGCTGATCGGCGTCGACAAACGGCCAGCCAAGCTCTGAGGCCAGCAGGCTGCCGACTGTGGACTTTCCGGATCCGGCTACTCCCATGACGATGACGATCATAGGCTACAGCACGGGAGCGGCGCGGAGCACCACCGTATATGGTGCAGCCTGGACCCAGAAATCGAGCGCGGAGAAGACGCCGCCGAGGGCATCGAGGATCAGCCCGCAGACGGTAAAGGCAGCCTGAAATTTCTGGTTCATCGTTCCGTCCCTGGTCGGCAGCGGACAATGCCCGCCGGTTCCTGACTATCATATTAAATTGATACGAATTCCCCCCACCGCTGGACAACCTGCGACAATATTGGGAGAATCTTAGGTAGTCTGTAATCCTTAGCGGGCTCGGCCGGAGCGGCTGGCGTTCGGTCGTGAAAGACTTTTAACGCGCCCGTCGCAGAATGTGTTACAACCGGGTGATCCGTCTATCAGATAAGGAGTTGGATGATGTTTGAAGACTTAATGGAAGCTGCCACCGGACGCTGGGGACTGCTTGCCGTCGTGTTGATCGCTCTGCCCGGTGGGCGCAAGTTCCTGCGTACAGCCTTCAAAGAGGTGATTCGTGCCGGGATGGTAGTTTCGGATCGGGTCAAGGATCTGGCAGCCGAGGTCCGCGAGGAAGCCAGCGACGTGGTGGCGGAGATTCAAGCCGAGCGCAAGGACCACTCCAAGAAGCACGCTCACAAAGCCGAAGCCTGAAGAACAGTTGTGAGGCAAGCCGGCCGCCGGCCCGGCGCCGGTCAGGCTGGCTTTCCCTGAACGCCCGGGCGAGGTGGCGAGCATGGCAGGACGACTACATCCTTACTCACGCGGGGTGGCCCACCACCTTCCCCATCGCACGCGGTTACGCGTTCCCAAGCAGCACCGCACAGCCGCCAGCATGCGGCAGGTCGCGGATGCCTTGCGAAAGACGGCCGGCGTCACGGGCGTGGAGGTCAACCACCGCACCGGCAGCATCCTCGTCCATCATGAGGAGGTGCCGGCCATCCTGGAGGCGGTGGAAAAGACGGTCGCCGACGTCTCCGTTGACCTGCTGGAGGCGCTTGTGGAGACGGGCAGCCCGGCGGTAGCCGGCCTGACCGTGGGCGCGCACCTGATCGCCAATCTGTTTACAGCCGCCAACAGCAGCTTGTCGGGCGCCACCAGCAACGTGCTCGATCTCAAGACGGTCGTGCCGCTTGCCTTTCTGGGGCTGGGCGTCTGGCGCCTGCGCCGGGCGCCCGGGGAGGACCTGCTCATGACCATCTCTCCCATCGTGCTCTTCTATTACGCCTTTGACACGTACTGGAAGCTGCAGGTGGAGAAGCCAGGCCTGCAGGCAAGCGAGTCCACCGCCGCCCTGGCCGCCCGCAAGCTGACGCCGAACGACAAGCGGATTGCCGCTCAAGATAAACAAACCAGCAACAAGACCTGATGTCCGGAGCAGAAAAGCCCGATCCCAGCCCGCAAAGAGCCTCCCTGCCGCAACCCGGCGGGGCTGAGCCGCGGACGAGGCTGACCGTCGAGAAAGGCGGCGACGTGACGGTCCGCTACGCGCTCCGTCACGTGGTGCCAGGCAGGGTGCGCATCCGCGTCGAGGAGCTCGCGCACGACGGGGAATTCGGCAAGCGCCTGCGCGGGCTCCTCATGGCCGAGCCCGGAGTGACCAGCGTGCGCGTGAACCGCTGGTGCGCGAGCGCCATCATTACCTATGACACCAGCCGCTCGACGCTCGGGCAGATCATCGACCGCCTGGACCGGGGCGGCGTCTGGTCGGCAGAGCCTTACGTGGAGCCGCCCGAGACCGGGCAGAAGGCACCGCCCCCGCTGGTCGCTTTTCTGTCCCGGGTGGTGGAGGCGATCGAGAAGCTGACACCGGCCATGGTGCAGTGCGCGCTGGGGGCAGCAGCGTTCGCGGCAGCGCTGCTCGAGATGCCGCTCGCGGTCACCAATGCGCTGGTCGGGCTTTCGGTGGCTCCGATCATGGGGCGAGCCCTGGACACGGCCGTCAAGGAAAAGCGGCTGGGCGTGGACGCCCTCGATGGAATTGCCGCCGTGATGATGCTGGCCAGCGGCAAGACGGTAGCCGCAGGCTTCATGACCGCGCTCATCGGCCTGGGCGAGTTTATCCGCGAGCTTACCGCCCAGCGCTGCAAGAAGATCATCGCCGACCTCCTGGGGCTGGCCGGCCGGTCGGCCTGGATCGTCCGCGGCAAGAAACGCGTCTGCGTGCCTGCCGATCAGGTGTGCGTGGGGGACGTGGTGGTCGTCTATCCAGGCGACATGATCCCGGTCGACGGCGTGGTGATAAGCGGCCAGGCTCAGGTGAACCAGGCCAGCCTTACCGGCGAGTCGATGCCGGTGGAGATTGTCACCACCGACAAGGTCTACGCGGCGACGGTGGTGGTAGAGGGCAAGATCTACCTGCGCTGCGAGGCCGTCGGGCGCGATACCAAGGCCGGCATGGTCATCGACATGGTAAAGAGCGCCCCGATCCACGAAACGCGCGTGCAGAACTACGCGGCCGTGCTGGCGGATCGGCTGGTAATGCCGGTTCTGCTTGGCTCCGTCGGCTGCCTTATGGTCACGCGGGACGTGCAGCGCACCTTGAGCATCCTCATCTTTGATTTCGCCACCGGCGTACGCATCGCCGCCCCCACTGCCATTCTCGCTTCCATGCAACGGGCCGGGCATCACGGCATCCTGATCAAGAGCGGCGGCGCGCTCGAGCGCCTCTCGCAGGTCGATGCGATCTTGTTCGACAAGACAGGCACGCTTACCGCCGGCGAGCCGCACGTAACAGAGGTGGTCACCCTCGGCACCTTGCCGCGCGAGCGCATGCTTGAGCTTGCCGCCGCGGTCGAGCAGCGCCTGCAGCACCCGGCCGCCAGGGCCATCGTTCGTTACGCAGGGCACCAGAACCTGAACGTCCTTGAGCGTGCCGAATCGAAGCACATGCGCGGCATGGGCGTCCGCGCCCAGGTGGATGGCCTGGACGTCATCGTCGGCTCCCGCCGCATGATGGAGGCGGAATCCATAGACGTGCGTCCGGCGCAAAAGTCGGAAGCGGAGATCCAGGCGCGCGGGCAGTCGATGGCCTACGTGGCCATCGACGGGCAGCTCTCCGGTCTTATCGCCTACAGCGACCAGCTGCGCCCGGAGGTACCCGCGGTGATAAAGGCCCTGCGCCGCAAGGGAATAAAAGAGATCATCATGGCCACCGGGGACAACGACGCGCCGGCTCGGGCGATGGCGCACGCGGCCGGCATCAACAACGTTTTGTCCGGTGCCTTTCCGGAGCAGAAGGCCGAGCTGGTGGCCAAGCTCAAGGAGCGTGGCTTCACGGTGGCGGTGGTCGGCGACGGCATAAACGACTCGCCGGCCCTGGCGCACGCGGACGTGGCCATCTCGCTGCACGGCGGAACCGACGCGGCTCGCGAGCATTCGGATGTTATTCTGACGGACGACGATCTCTCCAGGCTGCCCGAGGCAGTTGATATCGCCCGCGGTGCCCTGGGCCTGGTCAGGCAGAACCTGACTTTGATCGCCATACCCAACGGTGTGGGGCTGGCCCTGGCGGCGGCCGGCTTGATCGGTCCGGCCGGCGCCACGCTGTTGAACAACGGCTCGGCCATAATCGCCGCCATAAACAGCCTGCGCCCGCTCTACAGCGGCCAGTGGGTGCCGGCGGAAAAGCAGATAGCAGGACCCGGCCTTGGCTCCCAGCAAGGATGAGATAGCGCGCCGCTTCGGGCAGGCCTCGCGGTCCTACGCCGAAAGCGACGGACACGCCCGCGGACAGGATCTCGACCTGCTGGTAACTCTGGTCGGGGCGAAAAGGGACATGGTGGTGCTCGACGTGGCCACCGGCGCCGGACACACCGCGGCGGCGCTGGCGCCGCTGGTGAAGGAGATAGTGGCCGCCGACCTGTCCGCCGGCATGATCGAGGAGGCGCGCAGACTCTTTCGCGCGCGCGGACTCGACAACGCCAAGGCCGTGTTATCGGATGTGGAGTCCCTGGCCTTCGATTCCGAGATGTTCGATGTGGTGACCTGCCGCATAGCTCCCCATCACTTTCTCGATCCCCTGCAGGCGCTGCGCGAGATCAATCGAGTGCTCAAGCCGCAAGGCAGATTCGTGCTCGAAGACAGCATCGCCCCCCCCGATCCGGAGCTCGATCGCTTCCTCAACCACCTGGAGGTGGTTCGCGATCCGACCCACGTTCGCTCGTACACGGAGCAGGAATGGCGTGCCATGCTCGAGCGCGCCGGCTTTTCCATCGTGCGCAGCCAGATCTATCGCAAGAGTCATGACGTCGAGAAGTGGATCGACCGCCAGGGTCCGGACCCGCAAAGGAAAAAGAGGGTGCTGGCAGTATTTCTCAATGCTCCGGCGCCCGCGCGCGAGTATTTCGAGATCACCTTCAAAAATGATCGGGCTGTCTCATACACCGACGATAAGCTGCTTCTGTTGACCAGCAAAGGGCCCGGCAGACAGTCACCTTAATCTCGCAAGAAGTGCAGCATGAGCCAGGCCGGCAGGAGCGATGCCGCCTGGCGGATCTCCGCGCGATCGGTCCGCCCGAGACGAGCCGTTGCCGAGGTCAGGCAGGCACCATCAACCATTTTCTTGCCCACGTGCCACAGGGCCCTCAGCGCCCTCCCTGCCGGGCGGTCACCGAGGTGCAACTTCCGGTGAGCGGTCTTCTTCAGATGAATTCTCACGGGACCGGCCTGGAATGAACTTGAGCCGGCATTGACCGCAAATGCGGGTTCTGCCAGAGCCTTTGCCGTCAATCCCAGATCGAAAGCCAGCTTGCCGGCGTGCGCAGCAATCTGCTTGCCGAAGGCCTCGGCCTTGGCTCGAGCAATCTCAAACGTGTCCGGAATCGGGGAGCCGGTCCTGATGAATACACCTCGCGCCAAGCGGACAATTGTGCTGGACTTCACCAGCCTGGACACTGCTTGATCCACTGCTGAGCGTCGCCCGTACCCAAGCAGATCACGCGTGGTGAAAATCCGTCCTAAAGGAAGGGAAAAAACATGTCTGCGGATGAATGTGGTGGTGGTGCTTCGCATTTTTTGGCCCTCCACGTTGTCAGAATTACGTCCATAATTCATATAACGTGCGCGCATCGAAAAAAGTTCAACCCGGCAGGGTCTCTCTTTCAGACTGGAAATTTCTAGCTGCGACCCATGAACGGAGCTGCGGCAGGATTGCAGCAGCTCACGCAGGACTTCCGCTCTCCGACGAACAGATGCTTGCGCACAACCGCCAGTGCCAGCGCATATTTGCTGCCACTTGTCGGGTCGCAGCAAAGCGATTGCATGTCCGCCACCACGATACCGGCCACACCGGCAGGGTCTGAGCAGCGGCAGAACATGAGAGCTCTCCGCACCCAGGCATCAACGTCGAAACTGGTGGGCATGAACCCGGGATCGCAGCGATAGCAGACAAGCGAGCGCGTGACCCGCCACAGTCCCGGGCGGCAGACGTTCTTGCCGGTCCCGACTTCGTGCTCGAGAAAGACCAGGTTATAGCCTTTCTCCTGGCAGAAACGGCGGATCTGCCCGGGCTGCTTTGATTCGTCGAAGGCCCGGGCCGAGGACTCCCTGGCGTAGCCCACCACGATCATGCTGCTTCTGCCCCGGCTGTCGGCCTGCATCATCCCGAACCATGACCTTGAGGCCGGATCCCTTGCCCGGCCCGTACCGGAGATCTACCCGGGCCGACCCTTCAAGGCCACTCGGCCGCGAAAAGAAACCGGCGAGCCAGCGGCACGGCGGCAGACTGGCTGGTGCCCGACGGCGCCCGCGCGCAGAAAGCATGCCGGGGCGCATCCCAGGGGAAGTAGCCGGTGACCCAGGACTGAAAGCTCTTGCCGTGCGGCGCGGTGCCGGTCTTAACGGCCAGGCGCAACTTGTTCTCCGGATCGATCTGCCGGGCGGTGCCCAGCCGGCAGGCCATCTTCATCCCCTCGCCGAGCAGATCCCAGGTTGCCCTGGACAGATCGAGCCGCGGGGCGACGTCGGAGGCGCCCGGCTCCTGCGCGTCGTAGAGCGCCGGCGGGCGCCCACGGGTGGCGATGAGCGCGCTCATCTGCAAGATCTGCAGCATCTGCGGCTTGAGCTCCTCGGCCAGGCCGAGCACGTATCTTTGCGGCTCGCCCTGAGCTATGTCCGGAAAAGGTCCGGAAGGGAAACCGGCCGCCGGCCTGTCCAGGGAAAACTTCCTGGCGTAAGCAAGAAAGAGCGGCGGCGCAAGCGACTCGGACGCCTGCACGAAGAACACGTTGCAGGACTGCGCGATGGCCTGGGCAAAATCCAGCCGGCCGTGCGCCACCTGACAGGTGTAAGTCTGGCGGTGCAGCTGGATGGAGCCGCTGCACTCGAAGGTGACCTTGGCGGGCAGCAGGTTCTCCTCCCTGATCGCCGCCGCCCCGACGAGCTTCATCAGCGAGCCGGGCAACCCGGGCTCCATGGCCGTGCCCGTGGGAAAGCCTACCTGGCCGGTCTTCAAGTCGGCCCAAACGAAAGCTCCCTGGGCCGGCATCGCGGTGGCCGGCGGCCCTTTGATCACGCCACCCAAGCCGAAGAGCGATTTCAGAAACTGGCGCCGCCCGGTAGAATGTTCTGCGTTGTCCGATTTGGATCCCATTTTTTACAAACCTGCCGAGAACATATAAGTGTAGCGGGTACATTGAACAGGTGAAATGGGGAGCGCCGCCGGTGCTTTGGAAAGTAAGTGGAGCCACCGCAGTGGCCCTTGTCTGTCTGCTCCGGCTCTCGAGCGCCGGGCAGGCCTGCACCGCATCGCTGACCGAAGTGGCCAGGCGCACGGTCGAATACTACTTTACAAGCGGGCGCCTGAAACACGGCTCGCTCACCAGGGTTATCGCAGAGTTTCCCGTCGATGAGCTGTGGCGCAAGCGCTCCGGCGTCTTTGTTACCCTTAGCCGCAACGGCAGATCGAGGGCTTGTTGGGGCTCGCTCACGCCTTGCCACGACGATCTGGTAACCTCTACCGTTTATGCGACCGTGGGCGCCCTTACCGAAGATTATCGTTACGCACGCATAAACGCAAACGAGTGGCGGCGTCTCAAGGTGCAGGTGACGGTAGTCAGGGCTCTGCAGCCGATCAGGAGCATAAGCGGACAAAATCCGCTTGTGGACGGGCTTCTCTTGCGCGCCGGCGGCCGGTCGGCGGTCTTGCTGCCCGGTGAGGCGCGCGATGCTTACTACCAGTTGGTTCAGGCAAAGGTGAAAGCCGGTGTCAGGCCCGGCGAGCCGGTTCAACTCTACAGGATAAAGGCCGATGTCTACCAGTGAAATCAGAGCACTTTACAAGAGCGACAAGAACACGTTGCTGTCCGTCAATCTGGCCCTGCTGAAGCTCCTGCTGCTGGCGGCGGTCTCCATCCTGCTCACCAGACCGGTTGGCTCTGTTGCGGGCCACATCGCCCTCGAGCAACAGCGCCTCGGTCTCTACTCCTACAACATGAGGGAGAACAAAGTTTACGCGGTCGTCGAAGGACCGCGCGGCAGCGAGGCTGTCGAGCGCGGGGCCTGGGTCAAGCCGGACGGCTCATTCCGCATAGATCAATTGCCGGTCGGCGAGTACAGCTTGAAGGTGCATGCCCAGGGCTATTCGACCGTATACGAGACAGGAATATTTGTGGAGAACGGCAAGGTAACGGAATTTCCCGAGACGATCACAATGAGCGTGCTCGAGCCGGGCGTGAGCGTGGCCTCCAACACCCGTGTCTTCACCACCGTGGAGAAGCCGCATTTCTGGGTTAACGCCAGCGGCGGCACGCACCTGAAGGTAAAAATCTACGCCCGGGAATTTCTCTCGCTTCTCAGCGGCAAACACGGCTGGTCGGACGACGACCTTAACGTCAGCCAGGACCTGCACATTTACAAGGCCGATGACGAAGTCCTCGACTTCGTCGAGAGCGGGCAGCCGGTCAAGTCGATGTCCCGGGAAGTAACACTGGATGATGAAGATTCGGCGCGCGCCGACTTCCGGCTTTCCGAGCCGCTTCCGCCGGGAGATTATTTTGCCGTCGCCACCCTGGCCAATGCCGAGGGGGAAACCGACCGCTCCCTTACGTGGTTCACCGTCACGGACGTCGGGCTCGTGATCAAGCAGGCCAGAAACACGACGCTGGTCCGGGCCGTCGATCTCAAGACGCTCAAGCCCAGGCAGGGCGTGATGGTATCGGCGATGACCAACACAAACAACGCCATCGAGCCGACCGGGATAAGCGGCAAAACCGGGGCCGACGGCACCGTCGAGCTGCCGGCGCTGTCCCGGCTGGCCAACGCCACCCTGCTCGTCTGCGGCTCGCTGGGCAACCAGCACGCCTTCGGCGAAATAACGACCGCCTCCAGCGATCACGATCAATATCAAACGTACTTTTACACCGACCGTCCGGTATACCGGCTGGGGCAGGCGGTGTATTTCAAGGCATTGGCCAGGATGCTCTCACCCGACGGCTACCGCACGCCGGAAGCGGGGACGGAGGTGAGCGTCACCGCTGAAGACCCGGACAACAACAAGATCTGGAGCGGCGCTCTGCGTACAAACAACCACGGCACCTTCCACGGGCTGGTCGAGATCCCGTCCGAAGGGAAAACCGGCTTGTACCAGCTCACCTTCGTCTACCCGGACGGCTCCAAGGACTACGAGCGTTTCGAGGTCGCCCAGTACCGCAAACCGGAGTACCAGGTGGAGGTAACGCCTGTAGAGCCACGGGTAGTAGCAGGCTCCAAGGTGCGCATGCGGGTGCGCGCGTCCTATTACTTCGGGGCACCGGTGCGCGACGCCCGCATCAAGTATTCGGTCTACGCGTCGACGGACTGGTCTTCACGCTACAAGCTGATGCCGCGTCCGGCCTACTACAGCTACTTCGACGACTGGGAAGACGAGGAGGCGGGAGCTGGTTATTACGACAGCTACAGCGGCGGCGACTACGTGAGCCAGGGATTCGCGCAGACGGACGACGCGGGCGAGGCGATAATCGAGTTCGACAGCCAGCCGATCGAGCCGGATCGCAGCCAGCCGTTCGGCTCGCAGTACCTGGACAAGAGCTACAAGGTGGAGGCGGAGGTGACCGACATAAGCCGCATGACCGTGCTCTCGAGCGGCTACTGCTCGGTGACCGCCGGCAACTTCGCGCTTTTCGTACAGCCTCATCAATTTGTGTGCCGGGCCGGTGACCCGATTGCGGTGGACTTCACGGCCGTCGGCTACGACCGCAAGCCGGTCGCTAATCAGGCGGTGGTGATCAAGCTCGTGCGCTGGCTCTATGACCGGGTCGAGCACACCTATCGCGGTCAGGAGCTGGAGGAGCAATACCAGGTCGTCACCGGCAGCGACGGCCAGGGGCGTGTCTCCTTCCGGACAAAAGGGGCCCTGCCAACCGATACCTACGTGGTTACCGCCGAAGCGATAGACTCGCAGAATCACCTGGTTTACGACGAGAGCAGCGTCTGGATCGCCAACGCCTCGATTCCCTATATGCTGTCGGCGGACGAGTCCCAGCGCCAGGCCCTGCAGGTGAAGCTGGACAAAGGCGCCTACCGCCCCGGCGAGACGGCCAGGGTGATGATAAGCGGCCCCTTTACCGGCAGCGAGGGGGCCGATGCGCTGGTGACGGTGGAGGGACCGAAACTCTATCGCCGCCAGATCGTGCCGATGACCGCCACGGCGGCGATGGTCGAGATCCCGGTCGAAAGCGCTTACGAGCCCAATGTATACGTGACTGTGGCCATAGTCGGGCCCGGCCACCAGTTCTATGAGCAGTCGAAGATCATGAAGGTGGCGCCGCAGGAGCACTTCCTGAACGTCACGGTCGACACGGACAAGACCAGGTACAGGCCGGGAGACAAGGTCACCTACACGATCCACGCCAGCTACCCCAACGGCAAGCCGGCGCCCGACACCGAGCTTTCCCTGGGCGTCGTCGACGAAAGCATCTACGCTATAAGGCCGGAGCAGGCGCAGGACATCCAGAAGTTCTTCTACAGCCGGCGTTACAACGACGTCAGCACGATCTGCAGCTTCCCCGAGCAGTACTCGGGCGGGCCGGACAAGATCGAGCCCAAAGTGCGCAAGGACTTCCGCGATACCGCCGCCTGGCTGCCGGAGGTCACCACCAACGCGGACGGCATCGCCATAGCCAGCATCACGCTGCCGGATAACCTGACGACCTGGCGCGCCACCGTCCGCGGTATCAACACATCCGTCGACGTCGGGCAGGCAACCAACAAGATCGTCTCCACCCAGGAGATGATTCTGCGCCTGGCGCTGCCGCGCTTTTTCACCGAGGGCGACCAGGGGCTGATCACGGCGGTGGTGCACAACTACACGGGCAAGCCGCAGAGCGTCAGGGTGACGCTCGCCGCCTCCGGGCAGTTCCAGCTCCACCAGGCGCCCGTCCAGGAGCGCCAGATTGCCCCTGACAAGGCGGAGCGCTACCAGTGGCCGGTCACGGCGGTCTCCTCCGGAGAGGCGACAATCGCCGCCAGGGCCATCGGGCAAACGGCCGGTGACGCCATGGAAAGGAAGCTCCCGGTGCGTTCTCTCGGGCTGCCCGCGTTCTCGGCCCGCAGCGGCTGCTTGCGCGGCGATCCCGACCAGGTCACGCTGCCGGTGGGGCTGTCCCGCGATGCCGCGCCCGAGACCGCCCGGTATCAACTGAGCGTGGCGCCTTCTTCCATCGGCCCGGTTCTGGGCAATTTCGACACGCTCATCAAGTATCCCTACGGCTGCACTGAGCAGACGATGAGCAGGCTCATGCCTTCGGTGGTGGCGATGCGGCTGCACCAGCAGCTGGCGGTGCCGATCGATCCGGCATCCAGGCAGCTCTTCGCCGACGTCTACAAGCGCTCGCTCGAGAAGCTCAAGCATTATCAGCACGACGATGGCGGCTGGGGCTGGTGGGAATACGACCAGTCCAGCGTCTACCTGACCGCTCACGTCCTCGAGGGGCTTTATCTGCTGCGGTCGGCCGGATACGAGGTCGACTCGCACCCGGTCAGGCGCGCCCTCGACTGGCTGTCCCGCTCCCTGCCCGCCCTCCACAAGCAGCTCACCGATCCCCAGATCATGCACGATCACTATGCTGACCTGGAGGTGAAGGTGGACATGGCCGAGGCGCTCGACGCCATGAGCCTCTACGGGCAGAAGCCGCCTGCGCCATTGAGGGCCTGGCTGATCAAGGAGACCGACGGTCTGACACCGGAGGCGCTCTCCTTCTTGACCATGGCCTACAAGCGCTGGGGGGATGACCAGGCGGCCGGGAGGTTTTTCCACCGTCTGGTTCAGATGGCCAACGTTCACGAGAACCTGGTCGATTGGGACCACAGCGAGACGATGCTCAAACTATTGAGCGCCAACCCCAGAAGCAAGTCCTCCGTCTTGGACTACACCTACCGCTTCACCGGCGTGGAGACGACGGCGTTGGCACTGCGGGCGGTGCTGGCCATGGAGCCCGAGAACCACGAGCGCATCGACAACATAAAGGAGTGGCTGCTCCTCCAGCGTGACCGCGACGGCTGGGCCAACACGAAAACCACCTCCCAGGTCTTCGTGGCCCTTCTCGAAGAGGAGCTCGCGGACAGGGCGAAGACGCCGGCCGCCTTCTCCCTGGCGGCCTATCTGGCGGATGCCGCGCTGGCCACGCTCAATTTCGACCTCAAAAACGAGTACGGTCCGGAAACCAGGATCTCAGTGCCCGTAACAGCCACCCCGCGGCAGCTTACGCTCAAAAAGGCCGGGCCCGGGAGGCTCTATTACAACAGCCTGGTCACCTACATGCGCCACCTGAAGCCCGGCGACGAGATAGCTGAAAAATCGCTGCCCCGCGGCATCGGGCTGTCGCGGCAGTTCTTCCGCCTGCAGCCCGGGCCGATGAACGATAAGGGCCAGGTGCATTTCACCTCCCGGCTCATCTCCGACAGGACAATCAAAGCCGGGGAGACCGTGCTCATGAAGGTGCAACTGGAGACCCCGGTCGCCCTGCCCTATGTGATAGTCGAAGCGGCGCTGCCGAGCGGGGCGGAGGTGGCCTCCGAAGATCCACGGGCGAGCATGGTCGAAGGCGGGCAGAACGAAAGCGAGAGTTTCATGATCGGCGACTGGGGCGAGTGGTGGTGGACCCACCAGGACGTTCTGGACGACCGGATCGTCTTTTTCGTGACCAACCTGCCGGCAGGCAAGCACGAGTTCTACACCATGGTGCGCATGGAGATGCCGGGCACCTTCCAGATAAACCCGATGTCCTTGACCGGCATGTACACGAACAAGGTCCGCGCTTACTCCGGGCTCGACTATCTGAAGGTGGTGGAATGAAAGGCTGCCCGCCGGCGACCCTGCCCGGCAAGCCGGCAAGCGGCCGGCTGACCTTTGCCCTTTATCTTTTGCCGCTGGCGCTCGCCGCCGCCGTCTGGGCGCTCGATCCTTTCGCCAGGCCCCTTGTGGTAAAGACGTTCTCCCTGTCCGAGCTGAACCCGGCCCAGCGGGCCAACATAGCCGTCGCCGCCCGCGCCCTCGATGGCACCGTAGTTCGGCCGGGCGAGCGCTTCTCCTTCAACGGCCGCGTGGGGCCGCGCACCGGCAAGCACGGCTACGCCTACGCCAGCTCTTACCTGGGCAGCGAGAGCCCCCTCACCGCCGGCGGTGGCATCTGCCTGCTCTCCTCGGCGCTCTACCAGGCCGCGCTCCAGTCCGGCTTCCCCATTTACGAGCGGGCCGCGCACGCGAGGACCGTGCGCTCGGTGCCGCCCGGGCTGGACGCCACCGTCTGGTACGGTCAGGCCGATCTGCGCTTCGGCAACAACGCCCCCTTCCCGATCATGATCGGCTGCCGGGTGGACGGCAGCAAGCTCGCGGTGGCAATCCTGGGCGCCCGCTTCGCGCGCGCTGAAAGCTGCCCTCTCTGGCGGCGGGTGACCTGCCTGAGCGGCTGCTGCCTGCAGGTGGAGGTGACCAGACGCCGGGACGGGCGCGCCGAGCTAGTCTCCCGGGACCTCTACCGGCTCAGCCGCTGAGCGGGAAAAGGCGAAGTAAAGCAGCCCCGTAAGCACGAACAGGCAGGCCGCCCCGGCGGCAAGCACCACCAGCTTGTCGGCGGCCGTGCCTTGATTGCCGAGGCTGATGAGCTCATTGCCGAGCAGGGCGAAGGCGACCATCTGCACGGCCAGGAGCAGTACGCTCTCGTGCCCGGGGATGGACTGCCGGTACATGGCCGGCGCCAGCACCGCGCAAAGAACCGCCCCCACCGCGGCCGCCACCAGAAAGCTGGCCGTCGGCTCCTCGTGGAGGAAATAATCTCCGGCCAGCGGGCTTAGGCTGCCGGCGGCCAGGAAAACCGCGGTAAGCCAGCGCCGGTCGGTCAGATCGCGCAAGGCCAGGCTGGCCAGCATGGCGGCGAGCAAGCCGGCGTAGAGCGCGGCGCTGGTGTAAGCGTGGGTGAGGTTGATGCCGGTCACGTTCGGCACATAGGAAAGGACGAAAGACTGGACAAGGATCCTGGCCACCCAGAAGAGCGCCGCCGCGTGCGCGAAGCCGGCCCGCCCGGACAGGAGCATGGTTGGCGCCAGGACGACAAGCCCGAAGGTGCCAAAAAGGCGCGTGGCCACGAGCGTGAAGATGCCGATAAGTACAAGGACGGTCACCGCTTCCACCGCCCCGTAATCGGCGGCCTCCTCCTTGTGCAGGGACTGGAAAAGGTAGCTGAGAAAGACGCCGCCGCCAGCCAGCACCGCCAGCCTGCTGAGATCGGGCGCCACCAGAAGCTTCATTATTATCAGCAGCACGAACAGGCCGCCGCTTGAGGCAAGCACTATCCTTTTGACGAACAGCTTGTCAACCCCGAGGAACGGGGTCTGCAGAAGGCGCATGACAAGGACGACCGCCAGCGTGCCCAGCAAAAGCCCTTCCCTGGACGCCTGCGCGGTGGCGGGCATCGCTGATTGCAGCCAGTTCAACCCGACAAGCCAGATTAAAGGCGGCAGGAGATCCTCGAGCGTCGGACCGGAGGAAAGCAGCAGGTGCTCGGCCGTTTTCCACACGGCAAGCCCGGCCACGGCCGCGAAGCAGACCGGCGCCGTCGCTGCTTCGGGCAGGCAGCGCGTCCAGACCACGGTCAGCGCGAGCAGGATAACGCCGTTGAGCGGCGCCGGCATGGACAGCCGCGAAAGCAGGAAGGGCAGGGCGGCGGCAAGCGCGAACCAGCGCAGGCTGCCGGCCGCCTGCAGGTGCGCAAATTGACCGGCAGCGATAAGAAGCAGAAAGGGCAAAAGGACGGCCGCAAAGCTTTTTGCCCAGCCCCAACCGGGCAGCCAGCTCATCTTGGCGAAAACCCGCCCGCGCAAGAAGGGGATCGCAAAAGCGGCCAGGGCCGAGGCCGCAAACAAGACAAGGACCGGTCCTGACATGCTCGGGCTCACGGGCGCTCCTCACCACGACGACCGGCCCAGTATAGCGTGCAAGGCCTGTGGTTTCTATGGATAATCGAAGTAGCCCCACCGCCGGAGGCAACCCCTTGAAAGCGACAACGACACCGCGACGTCACCGGTTTTGCGGGCCGACAGGCAAGGCGGTGTCCGCTGCCTGCCTGGCCGTCATCACGTCGCTTGCCGCCGCCTGCCCGGCACCGTCCCAGAAGACCGGCTATCCGGTGGCAGCCGGCCGGCCCGGGGAGGAGACGGCGCCGTCACGCTTCTACCCGCCGCCGCCGCAGCGCTTCTCCACCACGCTGACCATCGATGGCGAGCCGGCCCGGGTCGACCTGTTCGGCAGGAGCTACCGGGGCGTCCGCATCACCATGGTCGGTGCCCGCGGGCTGGGGGCGACGGCCGGTCTGGCGGTCGGCGACGTGCTTTTGTCGCTCAACGGTCAGGAGGTGGACAGCGCCGAGGGCGTGGACGCGCTTTTGAACCGGACGCCGTCCGGCGACCTCAACGTGGTTGCGGCCAGGCGGTTCGATGACGGCTTGCGGCTGGTCGAGAACCGGATCAGGTATCGCAACCCGCTCACCGAGTATGCAGGCGCGGACGGCAGCCGGCTGGCCGTCGAGGCTGCCGATTGCCAGCGGATCGAGCAGGAGACGCTGGCTCTCATGAACGCGGACCGGGCCCGCCAGTCCCCGCCGGCGCCACCGCTCCAGCCAAGCCGCACCCTGCAGCGCATTGCCCGCGACTACGCAGCCGACATGGTCAGGCGCGGATTCTTCAGCCACACCGACCCGGACGGCCGGGACGTCACCTGGCGGCTCGCCCCGGCCCACGTGGAGAGCGGCTATGCGGAGAACCTCTTTGAAGGCACCGGGCAAGCGGCGGCAGTGGAGCGTTACTTCCTGTCCGAGCCGGCCGGGGTGCCGGGCAATCACCGGGACAACATCCTCAACCCCGGCTTTGCCTGGGTGGGCGTCGGCTGCGCCACAAGGGCCGATGGCAGCATGGTGGTGGTGGAGGAGTTCTCCCGCGACAGACCTGCCGAGCAGGCATCCAGGTGACGAGCAGGCGCGATGCCCGGCCTGACCGTCCGGGCGCCGACGGGTCAGGAGCGCTTGATTTCCGGCGGCGAAGCTGAGCAAAATCTTCGCCGGGCCGCTGCCGGGTCCGGCGCTCTACCTGCCCGCCCGCGGATCTCCGGCGGTGATAAGAAGATATAATTCTGGTTCACCCCCAAAGCACCATAGGCCGTGGCGCTCAACCTAGACGTTTTCATGTGGAACAGGCAGCTCGAATGCATGAGGCGCGACGAGCTGGAGGCGCTTCAGCTTGCCCGGCTCCGGGGCGTGCTGGAGCGCCTGCAGGCGCGGGTGCCCTTTTACCGGGATAAGCTGCGCGCAGCCGGCGTCACCGCCGATTCGGTGAAGACGGCAGCCGATCTGGCCCGCCTGCCCTTCACCGGCAAGGGCGACCTGCGTGACAACTACCCGTACGGGCTTTTCGCCGTGGAGCTCTCGGAGCTCAAGCGGCTCCACGCCTCGTCGGGCACCAGGGGCAAACCAACACTGGTCGGCTACACGGCCGCCGACCTGGAGGCCTGGGCGGAGGTGTGCGCGCGCTCGCTGGCCGCCGCCGGGGTCAGGCCGGGCGACATCCTGCACAACAGCTACGGCTACGGCCTGTTTACCGGCGGCCTGGGCATCCACTACGGCGCCGAGAAGCTGGGCGCGGTGGTTGTCCCCGCATCCGGTGGCAAGACCAGCCAGCAGGCGACCTTGTTGCAGGATCTGGGAGCCCGCGTGCTCTGCGCGACCCCTTCCTACGCGCTCAACCTGGCCTTCACCCTGGACGAGATGGGCATAAGAGCCGAGCAGCTCAAGCTGGAGGTCGGCATCTTCGGCGCCGAGCCCTGGACCGAGGAGCTCAGGGCTCAGATCGAGCAGCAACTGCGGATCACGGCCCTGGACATTTACGGCCTGAGCGAGGTCATGGGCCCCGGCGTCTCGATGGAGTGCCGGGAGGCCAGGGAGGGGCTGCACATCTGGGAGGATCATTTCCTGGCCGAGATTGTCGACCCGCGCTCGGGCGAGCCACTGCCGCCGGGAGAGGAAGGCGAGCTTGTCTTCACGAACCTCTGCAAAGAGGGGCTGCCGCTTCTGCGCTACCGCACGGGCGACGTCTCGGCGCTCATAGCCGAGCCGTGCCGCTGCGGAAGAACCATGATGCGGATGCGGCGGGTGCGCGGCCGGCTGGACGACATGCTGATCATCCGCGGCGTCAATGTTTACCCTTCGGAGATCGAGCGCGAGCTTCTGCGCATAGACGGGCTTTCGCCGCACTACCAGCTGGTCGTGGACAGGCAGCGGGCGCTAGACACCCTGGATGTGCAGATCGAGGTGACCGAGGAGTTGATCGCCCGCTGGGGACGGATCGAGAACGGCGGGCTGGAGCTCACCCGGCTCACCGACCGCGTGGTCTTTCTGCTCAGGCAGACGATGGGGCTGACCGCCAGGGTGACCCTGCTCGCCCCCCGCTCGCTTACGCGGAGCGATGGCAAGGCGGTGCGCGTGATCGATCGCCGGAGCGCAAGCGCCGGGCAGTCCGGGGGCGGGCAATGAAGCCCGGGCTTAAAGCAGGTCAGACTGCCGAGCTCGAGGTGAAGGTGGGCCGGGAGATGGTGGCCGCCTTCGGAGGCGTGACCGTGCACGGGCTGTATTCCACCTCCTGGCTCGTCCATCACATGGAGTGGGTGGCGAGAAAGACGATCGTGCCCTATCTGGAGCCGGACGAGGAGGGGGTAGGCTGCGGCGTCCAGGTTGCCCATATTATGCCCACCATCCCCGGGATGACGGTCACCCTGAAAGCCACCGTATCCGATATCAGGGGGAACAAGGTCGTCTGCCAGGTGGAGGCCTTCAACCCGCGGGGCAAGATCGCCTGCGGCTCGGTTACCCAGGCGGTCGTGGGCAAAGACTGGCTGTCCCGCAAGATAGATGAGCTGTCGCCCGTCCACCCGATGCCCGGACACAGCGAATCGCCCGGGCCCGGGTTGTCCGCCCGTGATCCCGCTCCTACCTGCGAGAGCACCGTTCGCCCAAACAAGAGGAAGGAAAAATGGTCAAGTTAATCGCACTCTACAAGAAGCCTGAGAACCCCGCCGAGTTCGATCGCCTTTATTTCGAGAGCCACCTGCCGCTGGCCCGGAAGATGCCCGGGTTGCAAAAGGCTGATGTCTCCAAGATTACGGGCGCCCCCCAGGGAGACTGCGAATACTACATGGTCGCCCAGCTCTACTTCGACAGCATGGAAGCGCTCACGGCGGCCATGTCCTCGGAGGAGGGACGGGCGGCGGCTCGGAACCTGATGAGCTTCGCCAGAGGGCTGGTGTCCATGATGTTTGCCGAGGAGGTCGCCCCGGTATCGGTGGCGGGCTGACCCCGGAGGCGGTCGCCCGGAAAAAGCAGTGACAGGCGCACAAGCGAGGCCAGGAGATGGGACAAACTGAGACATTCTGGACCGGTGCCCCGCCCGAATCTTACGGATTCCAGCGGATCATCTACGAGAAAAAAGGCTACACGGCCACCATCACCATCAACCGCCAGGAGGTGCTCAACTGCTTCGACCTGGCCACCCTGCACGAGCTCGGCCAGGCGTTTCAGGACGCCGCCAACGACGACGCCGTCTCGGTTGTGGTTGTGACCGGGGCCGGCGAAAAGGCGTTCTGCACCGGCGCCGATCTCAAGGAGCAGGAAGAGCAGATCCTGGGCAAACCGAACCAGTACTACAAGTGGATGTACGCTTTCATCGAGATGCACGACCGGCTGCGCAACATCGGCAAGCCGACCATTGCCCGCCTGAATGGCATGGTGGTCGGCGGCGGCAACGAGCTCAACATGGCCTGCGACCTGGCGGTCGCCGCCGATCACGTGACCATAAGACAGGTCGGCGCCGCCCGCGGCAGCGTCGCCGCCGGCGGTGCCACCCAGTGGCTGCCGCTTATCGTGGGCGACCGGCGCGCGCGGGAGATGCTGCTTCTCTGCGAGCCGATCGACGCCTACACGGCGCTCGACTGGGGGCTGGTCAACCAGGTGGTGCCGGCTTCCATGCTGGAGGCGGCGGTGGGCGACCTGGCCGAGAAGCTCTACAACAAGCTGCCGGAGTGCACGCGCTACACCAAGCAGCAGCTCAATTTCTGGCGCGACCTGTCCTGGGCTCTGACCATCGGGCACGCCCGCGACTGGCTCACCCTGCACGCGGGCTCCCTGGAAACAGCCGAAGGGCTCAGGTCCTTCCGCAGCAAAAGCCCGGTGCCGTATCCGCGGATACACTGCCAGGAGGCCGGACCCCAGTCGCTGTTTGCCGCCAACGCCGAGCTGGTGGCCTGCGCCTCCTGCCAGGCGCAGCAAGCGGCCGCCTTTGCCTTCTGCGGCATGTGCGGCCAGCAACTGAATCCATAAGAGGAGAAACGGAATGATGACCTTGACCAACAAGAATATCCGAAGCGAGAAGGAGGGCCAGATAGGGCTCGTCAGGCTGAACCGGCCCCAGGTGTTGAACGCGCTCTCCTGCGAGCTGATGGACGAGCTGGTGGCCGCCATCGAGGAGTTCGACCGCGACGACGAGGTGCGCGTGATCATCCTGACCGGCAACGAGAAAGCCTTCGCCGCCGGCGCCGACATCAAGGAGATGTCCGGCGAGGGCACGGTAAGCATCATGCTCAAGGATCGCTTCGCCACCTGGGACCGCATCCGCAACGTGAAAAAGCCGATCGTGGCGGCCGTCTCCGGCTACGCGCTGGGCGGCGGCTGCGAGCTGGCGATGAGCTGCGACATCATCATCGCCTCGGAGAGCGCCCAGTTCGGCCAGCCGGAGATAAACATAGGCGTCATCCCCGGTGCCGGCGGCACGCAGCGTCTGACCCGGGTGGTGGGAAAGCACAAGGCGATGGAGATGATCCTCACCGGGCGCCCGATCACAGCCCGGGAAGCCCACGAGCTCGGGCTGGTGAACAAGGTGGTGCCGGTGGAAATCTACCTGGAGGCGGCGCGCGAGGTGGCCCGCGAGATCGCCAAGAAGTCGCCGCTCGCCGTGCGCCTGGCCAAGGAGGCGGTACTGAAGGCCTTCGACGGCTCGCTCACCGAGGGGCTTGTTTTCGAGCGCAAGAACTTCTACATGCTCTTTTCTTCCGAGGACCAGAAGGAGGGCATGCGCGCCTTTCTGGAAAAGCGTCCGGCCAGCTTCACCGGGCGCTAGGCCGCGGGCCGGCTTGCCGGCAGGCCCCCGGGCGGCGCCCCGCCCGTGTCCCGGCAACATCGTTCAACACAGGGAGACAACACCATGCCTGAAGAAAATATCCTGGTCAGCGAGCAGAAGGAAGCCGTGCGGGTGATCACGCTCAATCGTCCCGACAAGCTCAACTCCTTCAACGACGAGCTGACGTTCAAACTGCAGGACGCGCTCAAGGAAGCCGAGAAGGACGAAAGCACGCGGGCCGTTGTCATAACCGGGGCCGGCAGGGGTTTCTGCGCCGGCCAGGACCTGCAAGACAGGAACATCAGCGAGGCGGGCGGGCAGCGGCCGTCGCTGGGCGACTCGATAAGGCGGCGCTACAACCCGATCGTAATAAGGATCCGGCGCATGGAGAAGCCGGTAATTGCCGCCGTCAATGGTGTCGCCGCCGGTGCCGGCGCCAGCCTGGCCTTCGCCTGCGATCTCCGCATCGCAGCCGACAGCGCCGCCTTCATTCAGTCCTTCACCAGGGTAGGGCTCATCCCCGACTCCGGCTCCACCTTCTTCCTTCCCCGTTTGATCGGGCTGACCAGGGCGCTCGAGCTCATGTACACGGCCGAGAAGCTGGAAGCCGCCGAGGCGCTTGCCCTGGGCCTGGTCAACAAGGTGGTTTCAGCCGACAAGCTGATGGCCGAGGCGCTGGAGTTCGCCGGGCGTCTGGCCCAGGGACCGACCAAGGCCTATGGCCTGACCAAGCGGGCCGTCAACAGGGTGGTCTTTGCCGATCTCGAGGAGCTTCTCGACTACGAGGCCAGCCTGCAGGAGATTGCCGGACGGTCGGACGACTTTCAGGAAGGGGTAAGGGCCTTCGTCGAGAAACGGCAGCCGGTCTATTCCGGCAAGTAGGGGCGGCTTCAGATCCGGATCTGCGGGTTCGGCGGTCGCAGGCGCGCCAGCTCTTTCTCGGCCGAGGCCGCCTGCTCGTGGCGCCCGAGGCGGCGCCAGACCGCTGCGCGGTCGGCCGCCAGCCGCAGTTCGAGGTAGAGCCTCACCGGCGGCCCGCCCGCGATAAGCGAGCCGGCGCGGACAACGAGCGGCTCCGCCTCGGCCGCCCTGTTTGTCGCCATCAAGACCCGCGCCTTGCGGTCGAGGGCCTCGGCCAGGGTGGGGCGGATGCCGGGGTCTTTGTCGGCTTCCAGAAGCCTGATTGCCCGGTCGAGCAACTCCTCGGCCTGCTTCGGTCTCCGGAGGCGCAGGTTCACCTCCGCCAAATCCGAACAGAGCACGGGCGGCCAGGTGGCGGTCTCCCCGGCGGCGGCACAAGAATCGTCCATCTCCTTTTGCGCCAGCTCACGGTTGCCGGCCTCGACGGCGCACAGCGGCAGCCAGCGCCTGGCGTTGGCCCGGTAGACCTGCGATACAGCGTCTTTGCTCCCGGCTACCTTGAGCAGGCGCCGGCAGATGACGGCCACCCGCTCCGGCGCGCCGAGCCCGAGAAGCCTGTCGGCCAGGTAATTGAGCAGCTCGGCCCGGGTCCCGGCCTCCTTGAGCCGGTCCACCTCGGCAAGCATCGTGTCGAGCTGGGAATCGAACCGCCTCCTGTCACCGTCGAGCCAGAGAGCATAACAGAGGCGGGCCCTCGAAATGGCCGCCACGCGCGGGTCCAGCGACAGCCCGGCATCCGCGGTCTGCTGCCATGCCTGCAGGGCGCAGCTGGCCGCCGCCCCGGCCTGGGCATAGTCGTGGCAGGCTATGTAAGCGTCCACCAGCCGGTCCTCAAACAGGGCCACCGGCATGGGATCACCGGCAGCCCGGACAATTCCCAGGCCCCGCTCGAGCAAGTCCCGCGCCTGACCGGCTTTTCCTTCGCTCTGGCAGAGCTCGGCCAGATCCAGGAGCGGCCAGATTCTGTCGGCATAATCCCTGCAGCCCGGGCTATCCATCATCCGGATGGCCTGCCTGTACTGGGGCTCCGCGCGACGGTACATCCTCAACGACTTATAGGCGTCCGCCAGCTTCCATGCCGCGCGGGCAAAGCCGCTGTCGGCAGGCCCGATTCCTCTTTCCTGGAAGCTGGCGATCGTCTCCAGGAGGCGTCGCGCTTTATCCTCCTCATGCTGCTGCAGCTTACGCTCGGCAATCGGCAAAAGAACTGCCATGGCCAGAAGGTACTGCCGCCGGCAGGCAGCCCTGTCCCCGGCAGCCCAGTAAAGATCGCCTATCCGCTTGCGGGCGAAGCCCAGCTCCACGGATGACGCGCCGGCTTCCGGTCCCGAGGACCAAAGGAGCCGCTCGTATGCCTGTGCCGCCTGCCGGTAGTGGTGAAGATTCTCTTCGAGGCGGGCCACACGGCCGAGGGGGCCCGCCAGCGCCGGATCGTTGCCGGAAGCCTTCTGCTCCCGCACCAACAGCTCCGTGTAGGCCAGCAGCAGCCTGCCCTGATCGGTAAAGAGCAGGGCTGCCGTTGCCGCGGGAAGCACCATCAGCAATACTGCTGCCGTCGCGCTGGCGCGCCAGCGCGGGCCGGAGCGACGCCGGTTGCGGCCGCCTTCGCCGGCCCGCAGGGCATCAAGGGCTGATTTCAGTTCATCAATGCCTTGATCTGCCCCGGCCCCGCCCTGCCTGCAAGCGTTGTCCAGGGCGGCGGACAGGGACCGCGGAAGCCTCTCCGGCAGCGCCGCGCGCATGATGGCGGTCAGCGCGCGAAGATCGGCGCCACAGTCCGGGACCGGGTTGGACATCTCGCTGAAACCGACAATCTTGGCCGTCTCCTGCCCGTGGTCGCCTGCAACGAGCATTATGCTTGCCGGGCTAAGATCGCCGTGGGCGACTCCCAGCCGGTGCGCATAAGACAGGGCCGCGCAGACCTGGGAGAACACGGCTGCCGCCCTGGCCAGGGTGAAAGACCGGCCCCCGGCCGTCACCGTGGAAAGAGCGGCTCCGGCCACATACTCCATGACCAGGAAGCTCTCGCCACCGGCGGTGATACCGAATTCCTCCAGCCTGGCGATGTTCGGGTGGGCGAGCGCCGACAGCGCCTTCAGCCGCTCCTGAAGGCTGGCAAGCCTGTACCCGCCCGGCACAAGCTCGGGCTTGAGGACCTTGACCGCCACCGTGCGGTCCATCAGCCGGTGTCTGCCGCTGTAGACGGTGCCGTGCCGGCCGCGGGCGATCACCGCCTGGATCTCGTAGCGTCCGTCGAGGACCTCTCCTACCATCCGCTCATCGCGCACGGCACGCCGAGCCCTAGAAGGGGCTCTCCCCCTGGGGTTGCGGGCTGCCCAGCTGCTGGAAGGCCTTGCGCTTTTCCGCCTCGTGCTCCTCCAGCTCCCGGCGCATATAGGGGGTCGGCTTCTCCTGGGCAACGGGCTCGGCCGGGGCCAGCTTCTGCTCGAGCAGGGCGATGCGATCCTTTACCTTCTGGGTGCCGGGATCAGCCGGGGCCAGGCGGACGAAAGCCTTGTACTCGGTGATCGCCGAGCTGATGTGGCTCTCCTGGTCGAAGAGCATGCCCAGGTCCAGGTGAGCCTCGGCGTTGGAAGGGTTGAGGGAGAGGCACTCCCGCCAGCTGCGCATCGCCCCCTCATGGTCCCCCTTGCCCAGAAGGGCCAGCCCCAGGTTGAGGTAGATCCGTTGCCGGTCGGCGTCCGTGAGCTTGAGACGCTCGGCCTTCATCATCTCCAGGTACTGCCCGACCGCCTCGCCGAAGTTACGCAGCTTCATGTAGCAGTCGGCCATGTTCATCCAGGCCTCCGTGTAGGTCCAGGGCGGGTCGCCCAGCGCATCCCGGAAATGGCCGATGGCCACCGAGAGGTCTCCCTGCTTGACGGCCAGCTTGCCCAGCGCGTTGTGCGCCCGCGGGCCGGGCCCCATGTACTCGATGAGGGCGTCGTTGAACTGCGTGCGCGCGTCCTCGTCGCGGTCCATGCGCATGTAGACCTCGCCCAGCTCGATGTGCGCCTCCGGCGATCTGCCCACCACCTGGTCCAGGTGTTTCCTGAAGGCCTCCACGGCCTTGGTGTCGTTTTCCCTGTCGTTCTTCAGCTTGTAACACTCGCCCAGGAAGAACCAGGCCCAGGGATTGTAGTTGTTGCGCGCAAAATCGATGGACTGCAAAAAGGAGTCGATCGCGCCGTCGATCTGGCCCTTCTTCATGCGCTGGATGCCCTCGTTGTAATTCTTGATGGCCGGGTCCGTCGTGTTCTTCTCCCGGCTGGCCAGCGCCGGCAGGGCCAGAGAGCCAGGGGCGGCTGGCGCGGCCGCCAGGAAAACACAGAGAAGCGCCACCGGCCGCTTGCCGCTAGTCACGGTGTCCGACCTCGAACTCGATCTGCAGGAGCCCCGCCAGGTAAAGCACCGTCACAAGGGCCGCGTAAAGCAGGCTGGCCTGCCAGGGCGAGATCGGGGGCAGCGCAGCGAAGGAGGGCGCAATGGCGTTCCACCACCACTGAATGAAAAAGACAGGCAGCATAACGAAGAGCCCGACAAGCCCCATGCAGAGGATCGAGAAGATTATTGCCGCCCCGAGCGCGTGTGCCTGATAGATTTTCACCTACTCGCTCTCCAGCAAGGCCAGCAGTTGGGCCTCGTCTATTACTTTTATACCCAACTCCTGGGCGCGGGCAAGTTTCGAGCCCGGGTTGCGCCCGAGCACCAGGTAGTCTGTCTTTTTGGACACCGAGGAGGTGATCTTGCCGCCCCTTGCTTTCACCAGAGTCTCCGCCTGGGACCGCTCCAGGCCGGGAAGCTCGCCGGTAAAGACGAAGGTGCGACCGGCAAGCGTCTGCGGCAGCCTCCCCGCCGCGCCCCTGTCCGCGGTCATCCGCACGCCGGCCGCCTTCAGCTTGTCTATGAAGCGGCGGTTCTCCTTTCCATCGAAAAACGCGCGCACGCTGGCCGAGATTGCCGGCCCGATCCCCTCAATCTCCTCGATCTCCTCGGGCTCCGCCGCCATGAGCGCCTCGAGCGAGCCGAAGCGGTCTGCCAGGAGCTCGGCTGCCGAAGAGCCGACATGCCTTATGCCCAGCGCCGAGATGATGTTAGCCAGGGGCCGGGTCCTGGACCGCTCGATCTCGCGGGCCACGTTTTGCGCTGATTTCGTTCCCATGCGGGGCAGCGAGGCAAGCTGGCTTTCGCTCAGGTTGTAGAGGTCGGCCGGGTCGTCGACCATACCGGCGTCCAGAAGCTGCTTGATCAGCACCTCGCCCACGCCCTCGATGTTCATGGCGTCGCGGCCCACCCAGTGCTCGATCCGTCGCTGGCGCTGGCTGGGGCAGCCGAAGGTGTTGACGCAGCGCACCACCACCTCTGCCGGCAGGCGCTCCAGCTTGCTCCCGCAGGCCGGGCAGTGCTCCGGGTAAACGAACGGCTTGGACCCCGGCCTTCTTTTCTCCAGCTTGACCGAGAGCACCTCCGGTATGATCTCGCCCGCCTTGCGCACCACGACCGTGTCACCGACCCGCACGTCCAGGCGCTTTATCTGATCCGCGTTATGGAGCGAGGCCCTTTTCACGGTCGTGCCGGCCAGCTTGACCGGTTGGAGGCGGGCGACCGGGGTGACGGCCCCGGTGCGCCCGACGTCGAGCTCGATTGCCTCGACGACCGTCTCTGCCTCCTCGGGCGGATATTTGAAGGCGATAGCCCAGCGCGGGCTGTGCGCGGTGGCTCCCAGCTCCTGCCAGAGGCGGCGGTTGTCCAGCTTGACAACGATGCCGTCGGTCTGATAGTCCAGCTGGTGCCGCCTGTCCGCCCACTCCCGGCAGAACCGCTTCACCTCGTCGAGGCTGCCGACCAGCCTGCGATGCGGGTTGACCGGGAAGCCGAGCCCGCGCAGGTACTCGAGCGTCTGCCAGTGGCTGGCCGGCTCGTGCGCGTGCGGGCCGCTGCAATAGGCAAAATAGGCCCACAGCGAGAGATTGCGCTGCCTGGTGATGCGCGGGTCTTTCTGCCTCAAGGAGCCGGCCGCCGCGTTTCGCGGGTTGGCAAAACCGGGCTGCCCATCTTCAATGAGCTCGGCGTTCAGCGCCCGGAAGCTGCTCAACGGCATGTACACTTCGCCCCGCACCTCGAGCAGCCCGGGAACCGTCGTCCCCTCAGGCGCTTTGACGGTCAGGGGCAGGTCCTTGATCGTCTTCAGGTTGAGCGTGACGTCCTCGCCTGTATCGCCATCACCCCTGGTGGCACCCTGGGTGAACTTGCCTTCGCTGTAGGTGAGCGCCACCGACAGCCCGTCAATCTTCAGCTCGCAAACGTATGCAAGCCCGGCCTCCTGCGCGCTTTCAGCCCCCAGCGCCTTGAGCACCCTGTCCTCCCAGCGGTCGAGCTCCTCAAAGGACATGGCGTTGGACAGGCTCATGAGCGGGATGCGGTGGCGAACCTCTTTGAACTCCGTCGACGGCGGCGCGCCTACCTTCTGGGTGGGGCTGTCGGGCGTGGCCAGGTCCGGGTAGTCGAGCTCCAGCTTCTGGAGCTCCCGGAAGAGCCTGTCGTATTCCGCATCGGATATCTCCGGGCGATCGAGCACGTAATAGCAGAAGTTGTGGTGCTCAATCTGGCGGCGCAGCTCATCGATGCGTCGCCGAGCTGTCTCCCTATCCTTTACCGTCACCACCTCAGTCCAACCCTTCCCGCGAGAGGATGACGCAGTCGCCCTGAGCGGTCCCCGAGCAGATGGCCGCCGCGCCCAGCCTGGCGCCCCGGCGTTTCATCTCCTTGGCCAGCGTGAGCAGGATGCGGGCGCCGCTGGCGCCGATCGGGTGCCCGAAGGCGATGGCGCCGCCGTTGACGTTCACCCTGCCCGGATCGGCCTCCAGCATGCCCACCGAGGTAAGGGCAACCGCGGCAAACGCCTCGTTGATCTCTATCAGGTCGAGATCGCGCACGGCGAGCCCTGCCTTGCCCAGCGCCTTTTTCATGGAAAGGGCCGGCACTGTTGCCAGATAAGGGACATCCTGGCCGACAGACGCGTGGGTGACTATCCTGGCCAGAGGCTTCAGTTCCAGCCGCCTCGCCCGCTCCTCGCTCATGAGGAGCATGATGGCCGCCCCGTCGTTGACCCCCGGCGCGTTGCCGGCCGTCACCGTGCCCTTTTCGTAGAACACCGGCTTGAGGGCCTGCAGGGCCTCCAGCGTCGTGTCCCGTCTCGGCGCCTCGTCGGCGTCGACAACCTTTGCCGGGCCCCTGGCCTGCGGGACGTTCACAGGCAGGATCTCCTCCGCCAGCCGCCCTTCGGCGGCCGCCAACACGGCCAGCCGGTGGCTGCGCAGCGCCCACTCGTCCTGGGCCTCGCGCGTGATCTTGAACTCCTCGGCCACCTTGGCGCCGTGGACGGCCATGTGCACGAGCGTCACCGGGCACTCCAGCCCGTCGGCCAGCATGGCGTCCACGAACCTGGCGTGCCCCATGCGTTTGCCGAAGCGCGCCGCACTGGCCTCCACCAGATAGGGCGCCTGGCTCATCGACTCCATCCCGCCGGCCAGGATAATCTCGCCGTCGCCTGCACGAATGCGCAGATCGCCTATCGTCACCGCGCGCATGCCGGAGGCGCATACCTTGTTCACGGTCGTGGACTCGCAGGTGGTGGGCAGCCCGGCCCGGATAAGGGCCTGGCGCGAGGGGATCTGCCCGCAACCTGCCTGAAGCACCTGCCCGATTATCACCTCGTCTATCGCCTCACCTGGCAGGCCGTACCGTTCGACGAGCGCCTTGATAAGCGGCGCCGCCAGGTCGATGGCCGGCAACGAGCTCAAGGCACCTCCCAGCTTACCGAAGGGCGTTCGCAGTCCGTCGACAATTACAGTCTGGCTCATAGAGAAAAAACCTCATCGCTTGTACATCGTTGTTGAGATGCGCTGTCTACGCCCATGGGACGCTGTAAATTATAAGCGCTGCCCAGCTCACCCCTGAGCGGCCCGGCCGGTCTGTCAGATTTTCGTCGCTTTTTCTGACATCGCCGCGCGAAGATTTCGTCGGATGCCCCTTCGAGAGCGCCTGCGCGTTTGTCAGATTTTCCGCCGTTCTTCTGACAACGCCCAGCGGCGATCTCCAGTTGGATCCCCGCTCAGGCGCGCCGGGCCAATTGCCACATTTGCACCCGCCTTTCCGACAGGACCGGGCTCCGATCTCTTTGGATCCAGCCCGACAACGCCGGGACGTCTGTCAGATTTTCGCCCGCTTTTCTGACCGGCCGGGGCGGCGATCTTCCGAGGCGGGACCGACCGACTCTGACTCCTGTCTCCTCGCCGGCGGCGAAACCGCCGCTGGCTGGTTCCCGCGGCACGACGCCGGCCAGTACCCAATCGCCTGCCGGTGATTTATGATAGGCAGGAAGGGCGTCCAGAAAGGCGGGGCAATGACAAGATCCTTTGGCGGTCCAGGCAAGAGACCGGATGAAAGTCAAGGCAGCGCGCCGGGCCCGTTTGCCGGACGCGCACCAAAACGAACGGTGGGCGCGAGGCCTGCCGTTGAGCCGGTTCGAGTAGACCTCGGCAAACGGCTCGTCGCCCTGATCATCGACTTTTTTGCCTGTTACCTGGTCGGCGTCGTGGTCTCGCTCGTCCCCTTCATCAACGCCTTTCTGCCCCTGCCTGCGGTTATGATTATCGCCTTCCTCTGCCGTGACTTCCTGTTCGACGGGCGCGGGGTAGGGAAGAACCTGATGGGATTTCAGGTCGTGGACGTGCAGACCGGCAGGCCCTGCGACCTCCTGCAGTCGGTGCAGCGCAACATCGTGCTGGTGGCGCCGTATGTTGTTCTGACCATCGTCGATTCGGTGCTGAGAATCGTCACCATCCCCTTCATCAACGAGGCGGTTCTCAGCATCATCAACCTCATCGGCATGGTCTACTGCGCCGTGGTCATCCCCATGGAAGGCTACCGGGCCTACAGCCGGGCTGACGGCCTGCGGATCGGCGACGACGTGGCGGGCACGGCGATCATCGAGGCGCCCATGGATTTCAGCCGCATCCTGCCCCGCCAGTAGGGCCGTCACCCCAGGTAAGCACCCCGGCAATCCAGCTCGCGCAAAGCCCTGAGCTCGGCGGAGCTTGGCGGGCTGGTCTGCTCCGGGAGCCGGTCGAGCTCCAGCTCCCAGCCCAGAGCCGCCTCCACCTGCTCCAGCGCAACGCCCGGATGCACGCGGGTGAGAACCATCCGCCCGTCGGCGTCGAACTCATAGACCCCGAGGTCGGTTATCACCTCGGTCGGACCGCCGCCGGCCAGCCCCAGCCCGGACCTCTCCTTACGCCCGCCCAGGTAGCCGGGGCTGGTCACGAAGTCGACCCTGGCCGGGAAGCGCTTGGCGTCCTGCCTGGTCATGATGATCGTGCGCCGGGCATGGATGGCGATCTCGCAGGCGCCGCCGCTGCCCGGCAGCCTTACCTTGCAGCTGTCGTAGCGGCCGATTACGGTGGAGTTGATGTTGCCGTAGCGGTCGATCTGGGCGCCGCCGAGAAATCCGACATCGACCAGCCCGCCCTGCAGGTAGAAGTTGAAGAGCTCGAACATCGAGCAGACCACCTGCGCGTTGTCCGCCAGCACCGAGTCGCCGATGGAAAGCGGCAGCCGCTCGGGGCGCGCCCCGACCACCCCGGATTCAAAGATGAGCACAAGATTGGGCGCCTGCAGCCTCAAAGCCAGGCAGGCCGCCAGATTGGGCATCCCCACCCCGACCAGCACCCGCTCGCCGTCGACGAGCCGCCGGGACGCTTCCACGACCATCATCTCGACCTGTGTGTAGGCGTCGGTCACGACCACGCGAAGGAATCCCCTCCGGAGCTCTCCTTTAACCGCCGGTCTCTCGACTGCCAGAGGCGGCCGGCAAGGCTTCAAGGTAGCACAACCGCGACCGCCCGCGGGCCGGGCGGCTGGCAAACCCTGGAGAATCAAGAAAATTTTATGCCGGGCGGCGGCCGGCGCCGGCAAGGTAACAAAAATCCGCATCCGTACCCGGGCCGGCATGGCGTGTGTTATCTTGTTTCCTGCCTGGACGGAGCCAGGCAGCAGGACTGCCCGGTCCTTGCGCCTGATTGATCATGAACCAGAAGACCGCCTACCTGTGGGGATCAGTGTCCAGCTTCTCAGGGCCGCTGGCCGCGCTGCTTCTGCGCAAGGGCTGGCAGGTCCACGTTGCCACCAAGTCGGCCCTCAACCTCTTCTCGCTCTCCCCGCTGGAGCTCCGCTCTGCCGCCCAGACCTGGCTCGAGCAGGCGCTCGGCGGTCACGACCAGCTGCACATTTTTCAGGAGCGCCTGCGCTTCCTGGATCAGGGGCAGACGGCGCGTGGCACCAGATACGATGCCGTGATCTTCTGCGGGTTGCCGCCCAACTTTGATGAGCCGCGGGCCCCTCGGGCCCCCTGGGCGGGCAGCGAGCTGCAGGCCATGACCAGGCAATTCAAGGACGCACCCGTCTTTCTGGTCTCCTCGCTCTGGGGCGGCATCGCCGGTGATGGCGTCGTCCCCGAGGAGCTGGAGTTCGAGCGGCGAAAACCGGTCAGTCACTGGGAGGGCGTCTGCCAGCAGTACGAGCACAAGCTGCTGCAGGCAGTCTCCGGCATCGAGCTGCCCTGGTATCTGGTCCGCCTGCCGCTGGTATCGGGCTCCACGGTCGACGGCGGCATCCTCAACTTCTCCGGGCTCTCCTCGCTGCTGCGGGAGCTCTCGCGGGCCGGCCGGGCGGCAGGACAGGAGCGGGGGGTTCTCAAGCTCAATTACAGCCCGGACTCGACGCTCTGGTTCCAGCCGGCCAACACGCTTGTCCAGTTCTTCTGGCGCCTGATCGAGGACGAATCGCGGCCCAGGATCTGCAACCTGGTGTCCACCCAGAGCATTCTCAATCGCGAGTGGGTCGGCTACCTGGCCTCGGCGGCCGGCTACGGGGGTGTCCAGGTGGCGGACACGGATGAATGGTCGCTGCCGGGGATTCTCCGGCGTCTGATCAAGGACGACCTCAACGTCAAGACCAGGAACCTCTTCGAGGTGTCCGGCCGCTACCACTTCACGCCGACCAGGCTTGACGAGGCCTACTTCCGCAGGTTGATCGACTACGGCAACGCCGAGAACTGGGGAAAGCTCTCGCCCGAGGCCGCCCCGGAGGTATTGTCCTACTCGCAGGAGTTTGCCCGCTCTTACTTCCAGGAGTTCATCCCCGGCAATCTCTCCTCAGAGCTGGCCGCGGAAGCCACCAGGGGCGGTACCAAAGTCGGGTTCTTCCTCGAGGAGCCGGAGCCGCTCTCCTTCATGCTCAGGTCCGCCGACGGCAAGCCCCTCGTGGAGCCGCTCGGCGCCGACGCGGAGAAGCCGAAGGTGAGCTTTCACCTGTCCGGCAGCACCCTCGCCCGCCTGGCCACCAGCAATTTGTCCTTGCCCAGAGCCCTCATGCTGCGCCAGGTGCGCGCGGAAGGTCCGGTGCTGGAGACCTTGCGGGTGAGCAACGTGCTCGCCCGTTTCCTGAGGGAGAACGTTTACTGCGGGCCGGCCGGCCAGTAAGAAGGTTCAGACCTTGGCCGCCAGCGCCTTTTCCCGGGCGCCCTCGCCGAGCAGGCCCATAAGGTTGGCCATCTCGATGGCGGTCAGCGCCGCATCGCCGCCCTTGTTGCCCGCCTTCGTTCCGGCCCGCTCGATCGCCTGCTCGATGGTGTCCGTGGTCAGAACGCCGAAGACGGCCGGGACCCCGGTGTCCAGCCCGACGGCGGCGATGCCCTTGGCGCATTCGCCGGCCACGTAATCGAAGTGGGGGGTGGCACCGCGGATGATGGCGCCCAGGCAGATCACGGCCTGATAGTCGCCGGACAGCGCCGCCCGCCTGGCCACCAGCGGGATCTCATAGGCGCCCGGGCACCAGATCACGTCCACCGCCTCCGGATCGGCGCCGGCGCGGGTGAGCGTATCCAGGCAGGCGCCCAGCAGGCGCGAGGTAATGAACTCATTGAAGCGGGAGACGACGACGGCGAATCTGAGCCCGGTCGCCACCAGCTTCCCTTCTATCACTCTCGGCATTGATCGCCTTCCTCCTTGGCCCGGCCTTCCAATCCGTCCAGCCAGTGCCCGAGCTTCTCCTTTTTGGTGAGCAGATAATCCAGGTTGTGCCTGTTGCAGGCGGCCGGCATGCTCACGCGATCGCTCACCGTGAGCCCGTAGCCTTCCAGCCCGACTATCTTGCGCGGGTTGTTGGTAATAATGCGCACCGAAGAAAGCCCCAGGTCATAAAGGATCTGGGCGCCGACCCCGTAGTCGCGCAGGTCGGGCTTGAAGCCCAGCGACTCGTTGGCCTGCACGGTGTCCTGACCGCCGTCCTGCAGGGCGTAGGCCTTTACCTTGTTGAGAAGACCGATTCCCCTTCCCTCCTGGCGCAGATAGACGAGCACGCCCGTGCCCTCGGCGGCGATCATGGCCATCGCCGCCTCCAGCTGCGGACCGCAATCGCAGCGCAGGCTGGCGAACACGTCGCCGGTCAGGCACTCGCTGTGCACGCGCACCAGAACGTCCCGCCGCCCTTTCACCTCGCCGGCCACCAGCGCCAGGTGCCCGGTGCCGTCGAGCTGGTTGCGATAGGCGTAAAGGGTGAACTGGCCGTAGGCGGAAGGGAAGCAGGCCACCGCCTCGCGCACGACAAAACGCTCGCGGGCCAGGCGGTAGGAGATGAGCTGGGCGATGTTCACGAACTTGAGCTTGTGGCGGGCCGCAAAGGCGGCCAGCTCCGGCACCCGCGCCATGGTGCCGTCGAGGTTGATCACCTCGCAGATGACGCCGGCCGGGCTTATGCCGGCCAGTCTGGCCAGGTCCACCGCCGCCTCCGTGTGCCCGGCCCGTTGCAGGACGCCGCCCGCCCTGGCCACAAGCGGGGCCACGTGCCCCGGCCGGCGCAGGTCGCCCGGCCTGCAGGCCGGGTCGGCGGCCACCCTGATGGTGGTGGCGCGGTCGTAGGCGCTAATCCCGGTCGTGACACCAAATCTGGTATCAGCGTCGATGGTCACCGTAAAGGCCGTGCCCTGCGCGTCGGTGTTCACCTCCACCATCGGCGGCAGCTCCAGCTGCCTGGCCCGGTCGGCCGTCAGCGCCAGGCAGACCCAGCCGCGCGCCTCCGAGATCATGAAGTTGATCATGGCCGGCGTCACCAGCTCGGCCGCGCAGATGAGGTCGCCCTCGTTCTCCCGCCCCTCGTCGTCGGCCACGACCACGAAGCGCCCGGCGCGGATCTCGTCAATCGCCTCCTCCACCGAGGAGAACTGGGGCGCCTCGCTGGCGACCGGCTGATCTGTCCTTACGTTCACGTCGAGCATCGGGTTTTCCAGGGGCCGCGGGCGCCGGTCCCGCGCGCGCCGGCGGTGTTGCTAAGTGTAGCCATGTTCTGCCAGCAGGCCGAGCGTCAGCCCACCTTTATTAACCTTTGTGGCGTAGCCACACGCCATGAGACGGGCCACATACTTGCCCACCAGGTCGGTCTCGACGTTCACCAGGTCGCCTGCCGCCAGCCCGCCCAGCGTGGTCACGGCCAGCGTGTGCGGAATAAGGGCGACGGTGAAGTTGAAGCGCCCGCCGGAGACCGGGGACAGCGAGGCAACGGTCAGGCTGACGCCGTCCACGGCCACCGAACCCTTCTCCACCAGAAGCCCGGAAAGCGCCTGGTCGGTCTCGAAGGTGGTGAGCCGTGAGGCGCCCTCGGCCTTCAGCGAGCGCACCGTGGCCAGCCCATCCACGTGCCCGCTCACCAGGTGGCCGCCCAGCCGGTCCGACAGGCTAAGGGCCCGCTCCAGGTTCACCGGCGAACCCGCCGCCAGCCGCCCGAGCGCCGTCACCCGCAGGGTCTGGGCCACCGCCTCCACCTCGAACCAGCCGGCGCCGAAGGCGACAACGGTCAGGCAGACGCCGGCGACGGCAACCGAGTCACCAAGCTTGATATCGGACGAGACAACCCCCGAGCTGATGCTGAGCCGCCTGCCGCCGGCCTGCTCGCGGACAGCCTGTATGGTCCCCACTTCCTCGACGATGCCCGAGAACATAAGTCAATCGCTCCGTCCCCGTATTCTACAACCACGTCTCCTGGCAACCCTTACATTCCTGTAAGAACTCCAGGCCAGCGCGCGCTCAGCCGGGCCGGTGGTCAAGAGAACCTGCAACCGGAGCCCGGCACGGTCAGCCCGCCGGGCCGACCTCCTGATAGTCAACGATGATAGGCACCGTCGCCTGCTGGCCGCCCCCGCTCATCGCCGCGTAGCGGGAGTGCGAGTTGACATCGGAGCCTGCCTGCCCGCTGGGCGCCGCCACCAGCCCCATGAAGTAGCGCAGGTGGAACTGCTTTTCGTCGGCGCCGGAGGCCGAGTGGGTGGCCACCACGCCCTGCACGTCCACCGGCACGTAGCCCTGCTGCCCGACCGGGTCGCCGGTCGAAACCGAGTCGATGCGCACCGCCGCCACCACCTTCTCGTCCCTGAGCGTGCGCTCGGTGGCCTTCATCTCCTCCGCGCTCCTGGGCAGAAGCTGGGACTGGCGCAGCTTGTCGATCATCACCTGGTGCAGCTCGCCGGTGGTCAGGAGCTTTTGCGTGGAGCTGGCGTAGGTTATGTAGCTGGTGTCCAGGAGCTGGGTGGTCACATCCCTGGCCAGCTGCTCGAAATTGCCCTTGAGCTCGGCCGTCACCTTGTTGGCCGGGCCCGGCCTGGTGGTGAAGAGGATCAGGTTCAGGAAAACGCTGAAGGCCAGGAAGCCGTGCAGCCCGTACTGCCGCATCAGGTGGTCCGGCCGAAAATTTTTCACTCGCCAGTACATCGACTAAAGCTCCACCTTGCCCAGAACCCAGTTGTTGCTCGCCTTGTAGAAGGTCAAGGTGGCGCTGACATCGGTCGTTACGCTCGACATGGCGGCATCGCCCCCGTCTGCGGCATGAGGCCTGGTCAGAACCTGCCTGCCCTTTATCTTAACTATAGCGTCCGTGCCGCTCCGGCGCAGGACCTCGGCTGCGGTGATCTCGGCCCGGGACGCCCAGTGGCGGCCGGGCCACGACCAGGTGAAGATGCGCTGCCCGACCAGCTTCGCCTCATCGGCCACCCGCAGGTTGACGACCGCCTGCAGTCCCAGCCAGACGGCCACGAGCAGCGCGCAGAAAAGCACGAACCACCTGTTCGGGGAGAAGATCTTTTCCATGGCTTACGCGTCGTGCTGGAGACCGAGGTAGTAGACCGCCTGCCGGCAGGCGTCCGTGTGATTGAGCTTCGGGTTCTTGCGCTTGACCTCCTCGATCATCGCCCGCCGCCTGGGGATGTCCTTGATCGGCTCGGATGTGCAGATCCAGTAATCCATGCCCGAGGGGACGAGCCTGATCGTGCCGTGGACGGCGCCGACGATGAGCAGAAGCTGGCTGTCGCGCCGCTTCTCCTCCTGGGTGGAGAAGTTCTCCACCGCGGCCACCTCGGCATCGGTCAGCTTGAGCGTCTCCTTCAAGAGCTTGAGGTCGCTCGGGTCCTGGCGCAGGAGGATCTTCATGTGCGAGTTCTTCACCACCGAATCGGCCTGCTCTGCCTGCCGGAAGAAGTCTTTGAGCTGCTGCGTGATGGACACCAGCATCATCCCGTAGTGGCGGGCGCGCCGGGAGAGATCGTCCAGCAGCCGGGCGCCGGCCTTGAAGCGCATTAGCGCCGCCGCCTCGTCGATGACCGCCGCGTAGCGCAGGCCGCGCTCCTTGCACTCGGCGGCCTTGCGCCGGATGAACTCGGCCAGGATGAAGGTGGCCATGCGCTCCAGGCGCGGGTCGTTGACCTCGCGGGTGTCGAAGACCATGAAGAGCTTGTCGGTGTCGATGTTCGTGTAGCCGTCCACCAGCCCGCCGAAAGCGCCCTGCCTGGTAAACAGCGAGAGCCCGCGCGCGAACTGCTGCAGGCGGTCGCGCTGCAGCGGGTCCACCTCGTCGGCAGCAGCCTGGGCGGTCACCCGGGCCAGATCCGTCATCGTCGGCACCGTGCCCCGAAAGTGGGCGTCCATGTAAGCCACGCGGATAAGCCCGTCCAGAAGCGACTTCTCCTCGACGTTGAGCTCGTCGCGCCCTTCCGGCGCCAGCATGATGTCCAGCAGCGAGAGCAGGCCGCTCACCTTGTCGGGCGAAGGCTCGCCGGGCTTGTCCTCGGGCCCGAGATCGAACGGGTTCAGGATCTTGCCCGAGTTGGGCCCGAGATCCACGTAGTCGCACAGCTCCGGCCCGAGCAGCTCGGTGATGAACCGGTAGGCGCCGAACTTGTCCACGGTCTTGTCGATGAGCGTGAACTTCACGCCCAGCGGCATCAGGCGCAGAATGAGCATGGATACGGCGAAGGACTTGCCGGCGCCGGTGGTGCCGACCACGAACATGTTGTTGGCGTCCTTGCCCTGCCCGCGGAAAAAGGGGTTCAAGAGAACCGGCTCCCGGGAGGCGATAGCGAAGCCGAAGGGCACGCCGTCCGGGGTGCCGCACTGGGCGGTGAAGAAGGGCCAGAAGGTGCCCACGATAGGCGACATCACCCGGTGGACGATGGCCAGCTTGTCCACGCCCACCGACAGCGTCGATTGCCAGGCATCGAGCTGCAGCATCTGCCCGCGGTTCATGATCGCCCCCCGGTTCTTGAAGACACGCCTTATCTCGTCGGTGTTCTGGGCAAGTTTTTCCGGGGACTCGGCGTCTGTGCGGATATAGCAGCTGATGTCGAAGGCCTTGTTGGAGCTGCGCAGGAACTCCTGAATCGCCGAGGCGGCCGAGCGCGTGCCCTCCAGCCCCTCGAGGTCGGGCGTGGCCAGCTGCGTGCTGGTCACCACCCCCAGACGGTAATCCCTGTCCAGCTTCTTGCGCACGGCGTCCTGATCGCAGACGTGGATGAACATGGAAAATGTGTACTCCACCGAGAGCGTGAGCAGGTCCACCAGCCAGCCCATCCAGGTCTCGTGCGGCGGATCGGACATGTACTGGGTGCCGATGTACCTGCCGTCGAGCCAGATGTACTCGTCGGTGAGCTTGAGGGCCGACTGGGCCAGGCACGAACCCTCCGAGATGTCCGGGCGTGAGGGCGGCGCCTCCGGATCGATCTGCGAGAGGCTCGGGTTGAGATCCGAGTAGATGAGGTTGCGCACCTCCCGCTTGCTGAGGATCGCCGGGCGCAGGTTGGAGCCGCGCAGCTGCTCGAGGGCGGTCTTGCACAGGCGGTTCAGGGTCTCCAGGTACTCCTCGTGCTTCTGGATAGAGCGCCGCCCGCTCCAGGGCGCGGTCATGTTCCTGCAATCCGGCGGATGATAGCTTATCACCACGTAGAAGTCGCGCTGCGGCACGAAGTTGACGTACTGCATGCGCCGGAACCACTTGTCCGTGTTGTCGGCGTACCACTTCAGGTACTCGACATCCGACTTCACGTGCACCTGATAGCGCGACAGGTACTCGTCCACGGAGAGGTTGCGCGATTTGACGATTATCTGGATGTCCGAATCGCAGGAGTTGGCGAAGGCGGTAAACTGGCGGGCCATCTGCTCGCGCTCCGCCTCGTCGAAGAGCAGGGCGTTTATCCCCTTGCAGCCGATGTACTTCCTCATGCTGCCGTCGGCCAGCACCACCAGCCCTTCCTCGTTGTCCTCGCCCGGGATCGAGTGGATGAAGCAGACATCCTGCCAGCTGGCCTCGCCCCGCACGTCGGGCGGCGGACCGCCGGCCTCCCTGCCCTCGGGCGGGGCGAACGGCAGCAGATCGCGCAGCACGGGCGGCAGCCCGCTGTAAAAGGAGGTGAGGAAGTTGTTGAGCGAGGGCGCCGGCCCGCCGCCGTTGCCGCCGGCGCCCTCGCCGTCGCCGGCGCGCAGCGTCGAGCCGGTGCTCATCCTGCGCGGCTGCGGTCTCAAACTGCCCGCCATAATCCCCCCCTCGATTGCTTGCTAGGAAACATAGGGCCGGTCCTCCTTGCGATCGGAGTCGACCACGGTCGGGTCCGGATATATTCTTCCCGGTTCCGGCCGCGGCAAATACACGCAGGGGGCGATCTTTAAGCCGTAGACAATCCGGTTGCGCCACCAGGCGATCGGCTTGGACTGCAGCATTAAGCCTACGCCCAGCCCGACGCAGCCGATGAGCAGGCCGAGCGCCATGCCGGTCGGCATGCTGCCCTGCGGCAGCGGTATCTTCCACTCCTTGGGCGTCAGCGAGAAGACGCAAAATCCCACGATGGCGAAACCGGCCAGCATCAGCCACTGGGATACGGTCATGCCCCGTATCTTGAGCGGCTTGTTGAGCAGGATTACCCGGTGCACCAGCGACATGCGCCTAACCTCCGTTGGCCTGGAAGTCCAGGGATCCGGCGTTGCGGCCCTCGCACATGCGGATGAGCTTGCGGGCCATTATGGCGAAACGGCTCGGCAGCTGGGGCAGCACGGCATTAAAATGGGCGCGGGACGCCTCGAACTCGCCTGCCCGCCGCAAAAGCTCGCCTATCAGGTACTCGGTCTCGGCGCGCCTGTCGATCGGGCAGGAGATATCCACCAGCGACTTGCCAAAGGCGTCGGCGGCCAGCTTCCGGTACTCGCGCGCCTGCGGCAGCGCGTTGACGTCGTCCGCGCACCAGGCCGCGTGCAGGTAGAAAAGACCGACATTGTAGAAGTCGCGCCCGGCCCGCTCGGCGCCCAGGGCGGCGGCGCGAAACTGCAGGTGCGCCGGCGTGTTCGGCTGGGTCAGGGCGGCAGGCTCGCCGGTCGGCTCGAACTTGCTGCTCCAGTCCGCGTTGCCGCAGCTCGGGCAGGTGACCACCGCGTAGTGCTCCATCTGCTGGATGCGCCCGCCGAAGTCCTGGCGCAGCTCGCTGTTGCGATAGCCGGTATCGAAAAGAACCGGCAGCTGCCGGGAGGTGAACCGCACCCCGCAGTTCGGGCACTTCACACCCACATCGGCAACATACAGCATCGGCTCTACTCCGCCCCGCTCCTTACGGGCCACCGGCAGGCAGGCGGCACCGCCGCCGCCCATGTAAAGTATAGGCCCTCCACGAGAAGATGGCAGGGTCAACCGGCTGGCTCCGCCGGGCCGGCATCGGGTGCCGGCGCGTCAGGGACCGGCAGCCGATCATGCCTCCGGATTGTTGGCCTCGTATTCCTGCAACCAGGCGATCTCGTCGGCTGTAAGCTCCTTGCGGGATTTCTTTCTCAGGTTCTTGTAGCGGTTGGCCGCCCCGGACTGGAAGTCGGAGAAAGGATCGACCATGCGCGCCTGCTCGCCGGAGCCGGAATCCCGCAAGCGCTGCGCGCCTGCCTTGCCGAGCGCCGCGCCCAGCGCGCCGCCGGCGTACAGGCTGCCCTGGTCGTCGACCGGCTGAGCGCTCACCTGCTCTGTCGGCTGCGCCTGCTCGACCGGCTGATAGGCGATCTGCTCCATCGAGGACTCCTCGTAGTAGGTGGGGGTCTCCTCCCGATAATACGCGGGCGACTCGCTGTAGCCTCCCGACTGGTAGCTGACGTTCACGTCCGGCTGTCCGGCAGGCTGGCCGCCAGGCTGGACGTAGTAGACATCAACCGGTGCGCCGCCGCCGGCGGTGCCGTAAGCGCCCGCTTGCTGCTGATACACGTTCTGCGGCATCTCCACCGACGCCTGGACATAGCTCTGCCCGCTGCCCGGGTCGTAATAAACGTACTGCCCGGACGACGAGTTGTAGTTGTACGCGTAGCCGCTGCCGGGATCGTAGTAGTAGTTGGCGCCGCCGGCATCCGTATAGTAGTTGTAGCCGGTGGTTTGATCCTGGTAGTAGCTCAGGTTGTGCGTGGTGTCGTAGTTGGACGTCATGCTGCTGGTGTCGATCGGGCCGATGCCCGGGTCGGGCGGCGCCGGCACCAGCGCGGCCGAGTCGAACTGTCCGGGGGTGAATCCGGGCAGGCTGGCCATCTGATCCGGCGAGATCATCACCGCGTCGCGCCCGTAGCTGGCCGTGACGTTGGCCGGAATGCCATCGGGCGGGACGGCGCCGGGGACGAGCCCGGATACCGGATCCAGGTTCGTGCCCGGCGGCAGCCCCAGGGCGTCCGGCGGCAGCCCCAGGGCGTCCGGCGGCAGCGGGCCGCCGGTGAGATCGGCAGCGAGCGTCCCCGTGGAAATCGGGTCGCCGGGAAGACCGGTGCCGGTGAGCGGCGGCAGGTTGGTTGCGTTCGCGTCGAGGCCGGCCAGGCTAGGCGTTGTCGTGGGGTCGTAGTAGCTACCGCTGGTGCCCGGTACCCCGGTGGAGCTGACGTAGCCGTCCAGCGTCACCCCGCCGCTGGTCTGCCCTGTGGCGGCTGTGCCCTGCAGGTCCGGCAGGGCGCCGCCCTGCAGGTTGGCGGCTGCCACGCTGTCGGGCGGCGCCGTTCCCGAATCATAGACGTTGTCGCCGTTGCCCGGCGGCTGGACGCCGCCCGGTTGCCCGCCTGCCGGGACGTCGCCCGGGAAGACGTATGCAGCCTGGGTTTGCGTGCCCTGACCGGGGTCCCCATAAGTGCTGCCGGCACCGCCGGTGGCATAGGAAGAACCAGCTCCCGATTGCCAGTTGCTGCTGGAGAGCGTCGAGCCGTCCGTTCCCGGCGGGGGCGTGAAGGAGGCCATGTCGGCGCCGCCGCCGGTGACTCCTGCCACGGCGCCGGCGTGCATGCCGGGCGGTGGGCCACCGCCCTCGAGGCCGCCCGGGCCACCTGGCCCGCCCGGGCCACCAGGCCCGCCGGGTCCGCCGGATCCGCCGCCGGCGAGCATGTGGGCCAGCGCCCCCGAGCCGGGGCCGCTGCCGCCGACCAGGGCGGCGTGCGTCGAAAGCGCCGCCGCGCCCGTACCGGCTGCGCCACCGGGGGCGCCGGCCGCGGCATGGGCCTGCACCGCCCCCGGTGCCCCGTGCGCGCCGGGCGCTCCGGCGCCCGGCGCGCCGCCCCGGGCGCCGGCCGCCCCGCCCTTCATGGATTTTCCCAGCCCCTGGGCGGCCTGGCTCATGCCGGCCTGGGCGCCGGCCGCCGCCGTGTAGCCCGCCACGCTCACCAGGCTGGCGAAATCAAAGGCGTATTGCACGGAGGCCAGGGAGAGGTAGTTGAGGGCGCCCATGATGATGGTGCCGGTGCTGCCGTCCACCCCCTTGAAGCAGGCCATGAGCATGACCACGGTGTTCCAGAACAGGCTCCAGAAGGAGAGCGTGACCACGCCTTCCACCCAGCTGGTGAAGGAGTCTCGCAGGGCCTTCAAGGGCCAGACCCAGAGGGCGGCCGTGATCGGCCCCATGCACCACAGGTAGAGCATGTAGACGAGCTGGAAGGCGCCGAGCACCGTCCAGCTGGCCGCCATGCCGCCGTTTATGGCGTTGACCACGGCCCGCGCCACCGCCTGGTCGAAGGTCGAGCCCTCATCGGTGCCGATCGCCGAGCCGGGCGGCACCGGGCCGCCGTTGGGGTTGAGGGCGTTCGGGTTGTTCACCTGGAAGTTCAAGGCCTCGTTCTGGGCAAACGGGCTGTTGCCGCCGGGCGGCGGCGTGTTCCCCTGCACCAGCGCGTTGGCGTTGTCGGCCGGGTTGCGGATCGGAAAAGCCCGCTGGTGGGCGATCTTGGCGTCCTGGTACATGTCGGAGCCGAACAGGCGCTGGTACTCGGTCTTGATCGTCAGCGCAATCGAGTTGTTGAAGTCGATCCCGTAGTTGACCACCAGGTAGGTGGCCGGGATCAGGAAGGCGCCGACCACGGCCCGCAAAAGCCCCTCAAACGGGTTGACATCGCCGAGCACCGGCGTGCCCTGGGCGACGATCGCCCGCACCTGGGTCAAAACGGCCCCCGGAAGCAGGAGCAGGATGGCGATCCTGACGAAGAGCTGATCCCGGATCTTGTTCCACTTGTTATTCGCCTCGGTTGTGAAGTTATAAAGATAGGAGCCTTTTATATCCGGGTTCAGGTTGTCGATGGCCGTGGAAGCCTGGTTCTGCTCGAGGCCGGCCGCCGAGTTGCCGATCGAGGTTGCCTGCAGGTTGCCTATCGAATTGGAAAGCCACATGAGCTTCTCCGGGTCGTAGAGCTGCTCGAGCATGCGGTTGTCGTTGTAGCGCGAAATTACCTGGAACTGCGTATCGGAGATCGGGTAGCCGAAGGTCTGGAACAGGTCGTCGGAGATCCCCTCGTCACGCTTGGTCGGCACCGCCGAAACGGCAGTCGGTATGTTTGTGGGCCACACCTGCACCGGACCCGACTTGTGGTGCATGATCATTCCCGGGCCCTGGGAGATGCCGTTCTGGATCACGTCGTGCCCGTTGGTGGTGGTCGGTCCGAACTCGCGCGCCACCGGATAACGCAGGAAATAGTTCTTGCGGATGTCCCAGGCGGTGCCCCGGTTGGCGTCGGCGGGACCGGCGCCGGCGCTGGTGTTGCCGGCCCCCAGGCTGACGGTGCCGCCGCGTCCCGGCGACTCGGTCTGCTGCCCGAAGGCGGCCGGTGCGAGCATCGCCAGCGCCGTCATTACCATAAGCGGCAGAAGGGAGAACTTCAATCTGGTGGCAACTAGCATTTACGAATCAGCCTCGAAGGGAATTTGTAACGAACCGTCTTACTCCTGGCAAAGCCTCACATGATGACCGGCGGCGGGGGCGGCATCTCCCCGGAGCCGCCACCGTCGGTGCCGGGCGGCGGCGTGCCCCCGGGCGGCGGCGACGCAGGCGGGGTCCCGGACGGCGGCGCGCCCCCGGGCGGCGGCGACGCAGGCGGGGCCCCGCCGCCGGGCACCTGCTGGACGACCTGCTGGATTGAGCTGATGGCAGCCTGGGCCAGCCGGGGATCGGTCGTGTTCATCAGATAGCTGGGTTGCTGGCCGCCGGCGCTGTAGCCGCCCGGCGGGCTGAGCTGGTTCATGACCGGGCCGCCGGGCGGGATGGAATCCACATGCGTTCCCGGCGGCAGCTGCGCCTGGGCGGCAGCCACGGCCGGATTGCTCGCCTCGGAGGCGGTCGGCCCGCTGTAGAGGTTCTGGGCGCTGCCCGCCGCCGCCACGTGGGGAGAGCCGCCCGCCGCCGGCACCGAGCTTGGTGGCGGGCTGCTGGGCGCGGCGCCGGCGCTTGAGGGCGCCGCCGCCGAGCCGCCCGGCTGGCCGGCGCCCGCCGGCGCCCCGCCGGACTGGCCGCCCGACTGCCCGAGCGCGGGGGTGGGCATCCCCATATACGCGCCCTGCTGGGCCATGACGTTGCCCTCCATCGCCATGCCTGTCTGCATGGCCTGCTGGCCGGCCTGGCTCAGCGGCTGCAGGGCCTGCGCGAGCTGCTGCTGCTGGGCAGCGGGCATGCCGGCCGCGGCCGCTCCCTGCTGCAGCCCCTGTGAGATCCCCGAGGCCGCCTGGCCGCCGGTTTCCAGCACGCGGGCGACAGCCTGTCCCGGGCTGAACACGAAAGGAGAGAACGGCGCGTAGAGCATGAGCCCGAGGAAGCAGGTGAAAACCATCATCTCGAACTCGACGTTGGCCGAGACGGAGCCGGCGCGCTGGGCCATGATGGCCAGGATCACGCACCAGTAGAAACGCCACAGGGAGAGCGTTATCACCCCGGTCAGCCAGGAGCCGAAGACGGTGCGGAAAAGGCTGCGGCCGACCCCTGAAGGCCAGGCAAAAAAGGCGGCGGCGATCGGTCCCAGCAGAAACAGGTAGCACATGAAGACAATCTGGAAAGCCGTGAGCACGATAATGGCGAAGCTCATCGTATAGAGCGCGACGTTATAAGCCAGCTGGACCGTCTGGCTCAACCAGGCCACCCGCTCCGGCACCACCTGTTGCTTGTACATGTTCTCAGCCTTGCCCTGCCTGCCCTCTCCCGAGGGGCCGGAGCCGAAGAGATCGAGGATGCCGTTGATGGCGCCGCCGATCGTGGAATTCAGGAAGCCGTTGAGGGCGGAGTTGGCCACGCTGCCGGCGCCGCCGTTGCCGAAGAGGTCCAGGTTGAAGGCGAACTTCGGCGCCACGGCGGTGCCTGGCGCCGCGTTCTGTCCGCGCTGCGACTGAATCGGCGTGCCGTTGGTGGTGGTGCCCCCGGCGTGCATCTGCACCACGTTCTCCTCCATGCCCGGCATGGTGTTGTAGGTCTGCTGATCCACCCACTGCATGATCGCCGACCTGTCGATCCACGGCTGAACGGACAGCGCCAGCGAGTTGCCGATGTCGATGCAATAGCTGACGATAAGCTGTGTCGCCGGGATCAGGAAGACGGCGATGGTGGCCCGCAGAATGCCCTCGAAGGGGCTGGTGGAGTCGTCGCCGGCCAGCCCGAAGCCCTGGGCGACGAAGCTCTTGGTCTGGGTGATGACCGCACCGGGAAGCAGGAGCAGGATGGCGATCGGCACGAAAACGTAATGGTACATCTTCTGCACCATCCACACCGCCTGCGGTATCGTCCTGGTCGTGCTGCCCGCCGAGGCCCTGACGCCGGCGTTCTCGTTGGCGATGTTGATGAGCGCCCCGCCCGAGGCGCCGCCGCCGCCGCCGCTGCCGCCGCCGCCGCCCCCGGAGCCGGTCCCGTCGCCCTGCATGATCCGGTCGAAGGCGCTGCCGAACGTATTTTCGGCCACGCCGGCAAAGCTGTTTGCCGCGCCCGCCCCCTGCAGCTGGCTGGTGTTGGTGGCCATCCACATGAAGCGCTCCGGATCGAACAGCAGCTCGATAAAGCGCTGCTTGTTCTCCCGGTCGAGGATCTGAAACTGCGTATCCGAAAGCGGCATGCCGACTGTTCCCTGCATGGCCGTCTGGAAAAGCTCCAGGTCCCGGTAGGTGGCCGGCTTGTCGGTGGCCATCAGCAGCGGCTGCATGTAGCAGATGCCGTCCTCCGGATCGTCGTTGCAGAACTTGATTACCGGCTGGTAGGCCGCCACCTGGGCCTGCGGCTGCTCGTTGCCTTTGCCGAACTTACCGGCCGAGCGCAGGAGGCGGGAGCCGCCCTGTCCGCCCTGCGACTGCCCGCCGCCGCCGGCCCCCTGCACCGGCACCAGGACGTCCGAGGCCGCGGCAGCTTTGGCGTAGGGGAAGCGCTTCATGTAGTTCTGCCTGACACCGACGGCGGTGCCCTGGTTGGCATCGAGCTGCGTGTCCGCGGGGGCACCGCTTGTCGCCCCCGGCAGATTGCTGCCCGGCGCCGAGCCGCCGCCGTCCGCCAGAGCGGCCGCGCCAGACCACGCGAAAAACACCGTGCCCAGGAAAGCCAGGATCATCCTGAGTCGTTTCACGCGTGGTGGGCTCGTACTTTTCATCGGGGTCGTACCTGAAGGGATGGGAGGCGCAACGAGATTTTTTACCTGCGTAGTTGGATGTTCTTGCCGCCGTCGGACAGGGCGACGGAGAGGCGATCGTTCCAGGGGTGCCCGAAGATGGTGATCGTGCCCGTCACCTCCTGGTTGGGGGCGACCCGGGTGCTGTCGAACTCGGCGCGCACGGCCGCGTCCGAAAGCTTGTGGTTGCCCTCCGAGATCGAGACCGAGTCGGCGTTGAAGCTGAAGCTGTCGGAGCCGCGGTTGCGGATGGACACCTTCAATATCGATTTGCGCGGGGTGACGTCGACGTCTCTGAGCTCAAAGGAGATCGGCTCGCCGGCCGGGCTGGCGGCAACCGGCGGGGCTGCGGCAAGCTGGGCTGCCGAGGAGGCGGCGGGAGCGCCGGCGCTCTCCGGAGCCGGGGCCAGCGTGGCGGCCTCCGTCTGGGCCGTCTTGGCGGCCTTCTCCTTGCCCTTCTTGCCGGCGGCCGGGGCGGCTTTGCCGTTGTCAGCCACCGTCTTTTTGTCCTCCTTACGGTCGTGCCCGAAGCCGAACATCGACTCCACGGCCCCGAAGATGTGCCTGCCGACGCCGCCGCCGGCGGGTTGCCGCGCCGGGGCCGCCGTCGCCGGCTCGGCGGCGGCCAGCGACTCGGCCGAGGGCGCCACCCCGGATACACGCCCGATGATCACCCGCGCCGCCTGCGCCCCGGACCTGGCGGCCAGATCGAGCTGCGCGGCCCGCATATCGTCTTTGGCCGCGTCGGCGTCGCTCTGCGCCTGCGCCAGATCGGCCGCCGCCCGCTGCTGCTCGGAGGCGCTGCCGGCCACGTCCACCTCCTGCTTGCGGGCGGCGACCGTCTGCTGGAGGAGGGCGAACTTGTTGTACGAGTAGAGGTAGCGGTAATAGGCTTGCACGACGTCGGCTTCCAGCTGCCTGGTCGCGGTGGCGATCTTCTTGTCCAGCGGCGCCGGCTTGAAGATCGTGTCGATCTGTCTCTGGGAGGCGCTCAGGCTGCCCTTCGTAGCCTCCCCGGGCAGGCCGACGTCGATCCTGGATATCTCCTGGCCCAGCTTGTCGTCCTTGTTGATCAGCTGCTGCAGCGGGGAGCTGGCCAGGGCCCCCTTCCAGAGAACCTTCAGGTCATCGCGCTGCTTGTAGGGCGAGCGGGCTTCCATGCCGGTAGGCGTGATCGGCACGAAGCCGGCCGCCTTCCTGGCGGCCCGCGAGTCGTCGGGCGCGCTGTCGCCGGAGACGCGCCCGCCGGAGCCGAAGAAGCTGCCGGCCGCGTGCGCGCCGGGGGACTGGGCGGCAATCGTGGCGCCCTGATTGCTGTAAGGATCGGCAGGAGGCGGCACGGCGCCGAAGGGCGGGATCAGCTGCCCCTGCGCCTGATATGACACCGCCGGCGGTGGCGGAACCAGCGCCCCCGTCGCCCCGGGCGGCGGCGGCGGCACCGCGCCCCCGCCGTAGCCGCCGTAGGTAGCCACCTGCGGCTGGGCCGGGGCGGGAGCCTGGTTTTGCTGCTGGGTCCCGAAAGGCCACCAGGGGAACGGGTTGTTGCCCGCCGGGGCCTGCTGGGCCGGGGTGACGATCGGGCCCCCCGCGGACTGCTGGCTGACAATCGGGGACAGGGAAGCCGGCGGCAGGTTGACCGTGGCCTGGGTGCCTGTCTGCGCACCACCGGCGGTGGCATCAGCCTGCATGGCCGCCTGCGCCTGCCTGGCCTCGTCCTCCTTGATCTTCTCCACCAGCGCCGGGTCGGCGTGCGGTCTCAGGCTGCTCAGCACGCCGCCGGTGGTCGAGGAGAGCTGCGCCGCCTCGCCAAGCGGGTTGTGGCTGCTCTGCTGTTGAGAGCAGCCACTGAGGGCGATTATCGATGCTATGGCAAGCCAGACTGGTCTCATCTTCCCTCGCGCCAAGCGCTATTTGCTCCTGAGCAGGCTTCCCCTGACGACGGTCTGCGTGGTGCCGCCGCCGCTCCCGTAACCCGAGCCGCCCGAGCCGTAACCGCCGCCGTAGCTGCTCACGGCCGGTGCGCTCGGACCGGCCGGCCGGGCGTTGCTGCCGGCCCGGTAAGGCGTCAGCGACCTGGGAGCCCCGCCGCCGGCACCCGCGGCCTTTTGCTGGTTCATCATCTTGCCCAGCACGCCCGTGTTGAAGCCGCCGGGCAGCGCCCTGGCCGGCGGGTGGTAGGAGCCCATGTTGCTGTTGGGCCCGCCGAAGCCGGCCATCGGCAGCCCGCGCTGCGAGGAAGGGGCCGTGCGGTAGCCCTGGCCGGGACCGCCGGCAAGCGGCATGCCGCCCGAAGGCAACGTGTCACCGCCGGCCATCCTGCCGCCGCTGCCGGCGGCGCCGGGCGCCGGCGGCAGATCGATCATGCCCTGGTCCTCCGGGCCCTGGCGGAAGTCGCGGATGATCGGGCGGTTATCGATGATCTGGAACTCCCTGGGCGCATGATAGAACTGGTCGCCCTGCGAGCCGAGCCTCTCCATGGCATTCCTCTTTACCTGCTGGGCTCCGGCCGGCAGCGCCACGGCAAGCGACGTCAAAGCGATCAGAAGCCCCAGCCCAAACAACTTGTTCATCGTCCAACTCCTTATCCGGGACAAGCCCGGTCCAACGCCTAAAAGCGAATGCCCGCCACCCCGCCGACCGAGTTCAACGGCATTCTTATCACCCTGTAGAGAATATTGTTGCGGATCCTCGCCCGCGCCCCCTTGCCGTGCGCCTGGTAAGCGAATTCGTCTTCCGGCAGGGAAAGATCCTGCGTTTGAGCCTGGTTCACCACCACCGGCTGCGGCGCATCCGGCGCCCCCGGCTGCTCGAGCCGGTCGTTGAGCTTGGGCTCCCGCCCCAGCGAGCGCAGATCCTTGGCCGAGGCGCCCGTATAGGCGGGCGGCCCGCCGGCGCCGCCGGTGTTGCTGTTGAAATAGTCGCCCGGCGAGCGCGCCTTGTAATAGCCGGAGCCGCCCGATTGCTGGGCGGCTGGTGCGGCCTGGCTTTGCGGCGGCAGGAAGGCTCCCGGGGGCACGTGCCCGTAGTGCTGGTGGAAGGTCGGCTGGGGCGGGCCGGCCGGCGTGAGCCCCGGCGAGGGGCCGCCACCCGCCGTGTCGCCACCGCCCGAGGGGCTGCGCGTCCAGCTGCCGGAGCTGGCGATCGGCAGGTCCAGGCGGTCCGGCATGGGCGGGAAGCCGGCCGGCGGCACCGGCTCGTCGGCCGCGATCGGATCCAGGCTGATGTCCGGGCGATGCTGGACCGGCGTCGGCGAAAGCGGCGCCGGCGCGCTGGCATACTGCACCTGCGGCGCCTGCTGGACGCCGTGCCGCTCCATCTGCGTCTGCTGGCTGTACTGGTTGTCGCCTGGCTGGTGGACGTACTTACCCATATTTGTAGGCGGCAGCTGCGCCAGGCCCGGACTCATTGCCCAGCCCAGGATGAGAATCAAACATGCAGCCATTCCTGGCGCGCATCTAGCCTTCACTGCTTCCCCTCCGGCGAAATCGCTTAGTCGGATCAGCACAAAACCGGTTGTCGAATAGTAAGAAATTAGCTACAGAACAGGTTTTAAGCGATTTTGCACTTATCTATAAGTGTATCAGATTAGCTTCTGTTAACCTCCTCAAAATGTAGCAAGGGTGCCGCCGGCTAGCGAGTGACTAAGTTTTAATTGGCTGGCCGGGGCTTGTCAATACGCGAAATCGTGGAGTTCTGCAAAATTGTTGTCCTGACAACAATTTTTCCCGTGCGTCAGCGCCAGCGGCCGGACAACGGCAAAACCTGGCAGCCACGGGGCAGGCCGGGCAACACGGCGCTATAAAATATTAAAGGAGGAGAAACTTCGACCTCAACCCTTATCGGGAGAAGCCCTGGCCAGCCAATGGAACGGAAGCGCAAAGCATCACCCCGCCCCCGTCTCTTGATGGCTACCGCATTGATCGCCGCCGCGCTTACCGTTGAGCCGGGGCTGGCGGCCGGCAAAAAGCACGTCCACCGGGCGGGCGGCTCTGCCGCCGGCGGGGTCATGCTCAGCACCCCGGAGCCGCACACGGCCATCGAGCACAACAACCGCGGCGTGGAGCTGGGAACCAAGGGGCTGTGGCCGGACGCCATCCGCGAGCACGAGCAGGCGCTGGAGATGGAGCCATCCAACAAGGACTTCATGACCAACCTCTCCGCCGCCCACCTCCGCTACGGCGACGTGCTGGCCGCCCGCCACGACATCTACAACGCCATGAAGCAGTACCGGCACGCCCTGTTCGTCGATCCCGGCAACAACGTGGCCGAGGCGCACCTCGACGACTGCATCGCCCGGCTGAAGAAAGACCCCACCGACTTCAAGGTCCGCCAGAAGATGGCCGAGGACGCCGACGTCTCCCAGGATTACGAGACCGCGATTGTCGAGTACCGGCGCTGCGCCAAGATGCGCGACGACGGGCCCACGCACGCCGAGCTGGGACGGGTCCTTCTCAAGGCCGGCAAGGACGTCGACGGCTTTGCCGAGCTGAAGATCGCCGTGTCCAAGACCTGGGAGCCGAAGACGGACAAGCGCTTGATGCGCGACCTGGCGGACTGCCACCGGCAACTGGGCGACATCCTCAAGCAGTACGCTTACAAGGCCCGGGACACCGGGCGCGGCACCGTGGGCATGAAGCGCCTGCTCAATGCCGGCATCGAGTACCGGCGGGCGGTGACCATCAACCCCGACGACAGCGACGCGATCAAGAGCCTGGTCGAGGTGTCCCGGGAAGCTGTGGCGATCAGGCCGTCTTTCGACAACACGCTCATGCTCGGCGCCGCCTATCAGCTGGCCGGCGACTTTGAGCACGCCAAGATGGAGTACGAGCAGTGCTGGAAGATCGATCCCCGGCGCTCGGAGATAGCCAAAGCGCAGCAGAGCTACCACCTGGCCGTGGCCAGGTCCGGCCTGGCCTCGCCGGCCATGGTGGCCAATACCGTGGACAAGGTGCAGAAGGCGGTGAGCAAGGATCCCAGCGACGCCATGTGGTGGTACGTGCTCGGGCGGGCCAAGCAGACCCAGTTCGAGCGCACCGGCTCGCAGGAGGATAGAGAGGCGGCCCTCGACGCCTACCAGCACGCCTACTCGATCAATCCGTATATCAGCCCGGACCTCCAGCCGGCCCTGCGCGTGCTGGGCGGCGCGGCGCCGGAGACGGCCGGCCAGCCGGCAGCCGGAGGCGCCCCGGGCAGGCCGTCGGCGCCGGCAGCGGGCGGCTCGGCACCGGCAGCCCCGACCCGGCTGGCCGCGGCCGGGCCGCCGGTCTCGGCCAAAACCGTGCTCCAGTACGGGGCCATCGAACAGAAGCTGGGCGGCGGCGACCTCGACGGCGCCCAGAAGGACCTGCTCGAGATCGTGGACAAGAACGCCGGCGACGGGCACGCCTGGCTCCTGCTGGGGAACACTTACGAGAAGAAGGGCGACCTCGACCAGGCGATCGTCGCTTACCGCCAGGCCGCCCTGCTCAAGGAGCCGGGCGCGGACGACGCCCTGGACACCGTCTCCGACTCGCGCATCCAGCCGCTGCTCAAGGACGCTGACGCCAAGGTGCAGCAGGGCGATCTGGTGGGCGCCGCCGCCAGCTTGCGGGAAGCGCTCAGCATCGCCCCCGGCAAACCGATCGTCCACCAGAAGCTTTCCGATATCCTGCGAAAGATGGGGGACGCCAAAGGGGCGGACAAGGAGCAGAAGAAGGCGACGGAGCTGGCCCAGGGTAAATCAGGATCGGTCAAGAAATGAGACTAACCGCCTGCCGGCTGCCGGCACTCCTCTTCGCAAGCCTGCTTTTGTGCCCGCTTTCGGCAACAGCCGGCAGCATGGCGGACGCCGACAATCTTCTCCTGCACAACAAATACAAGGATGCCGAGGAGGCTTACCGCGAGCTGCTCGACGATGACACCACCGGCGATGCCTACGCCGGGCTGGCCGTGTCGCTGGCCAAGCAGGCGTGGCCTGCCAAGATACTGGAGGCCGAGAAGGTACTGCGCCAGGCCAAAGGAAAGTTCGCCGACAACCCCAACGTGATCGCCGCCGCCGGCTACGTCTCCTTCGTGCACTCCAAAACGGTGGCCTCGCCTGCCAAGCGCGACCTCTACCTGGAGGCGGCCGAGAACTTCTGCCAGAAGGCGATCGCCGCCAACCCGGATATCCTCATCGCCCAGCAGACGCTCGGCCTGGTGAGGATGGCCCAGGACAACGTCGAGGGCGCTCTCGACCCGCTCAAGAAGGCGGTGGCGATCGCCGAGAACCCGGTCAACCTGACCCTGCTCGCCCAGGCGCTGCTCAAGCTCGATCCCAGGGACAAGGAGGCCGAGGAGGCGGTGGACAAGGCCTTGCAGATGAACGGCCACTATTACCCAGCCTTTCTGCAGAAGGCCGTCCTCCTCACCAACCAGGGCAAGCACGAGGAGGCCTTCATGGAGCTGGGCAACATTCCCGAGCAGTACCGGACGCCCGACTGGTACCAGGTGCGCGGCGACATCTACCGCAAGCAGGGCGACGGCACCGGAGCCCTTGCCGACTGGCGCGAGTCGATCAGGCGCGAGCCGCACAACCCGGACCCCTACAAGCGGCTGGCCGACTACTATGCCATGCGCGGGGACGGCGAGCTGGCCATCTCCGAACTGCACAACGCCCTGGAGATCCTGCCCAACGACATGCCGCTGCGCAGCCGGCTTGCCGAGCTGGCCCTGCGCCAGGACAAGCTCGATGTCGCCGAGAGCGAATATCGCACCATCCTCGCCTCGCAGCCCGACGACCCGAGCGCGCTGCTCGGGCTGTCGCGCGTCTACTTCCGCAAGGCGCGCAAGGAAGGACAGTACCCGCCCGGCTGGCAGCAGCTCATGGAACAGCTGCAGACCGTGGTCACCGAGCAGCACGTGCAGGGCAAGGTGATAAAGGCCGGAACCAAGGAGCTGCAGGAGAGCATCGAGCTGTCCGAGGGCGAGAAGGCGCTGGCCGCCAACCACTTCCGCGAGGCGCGCCAGCACTTCTCGCAGGTCATCAACCAGCACCGCGACGACCCGTACAACCTGCTCACCCTGGGCGAGCAGGCCTTCAACGACGGCGACCTGAAGTCAGCCGAGCAAGCCTACACGTACGCCAAGGAGATCCCCGAGGTCTCGGCGCGGGCCGAGCAGGGGATAAGCAAGATCATCACCCAGCGCAACGAGGCGGCCCGGCAGACCAAGCTCGGAGACGCCACCCGCCAGATGCCCGAGGTGGCCGTCGATCACTACAAGCAGGCGCTGATTGCCGACCCGCAGTACCCGAACGCTTACTATGGATTGTTCACGCTCTTCGGCAAGGCCAGGAAGCCCAGCCATGACCAGGCCGAAAAGGCGATAAACTACGCCATCTGCTTTCTGGAGGCGGCCGACGACGCCAATCCCCAGCGCAAGGAGGTGGAGGTCGATCTGGATAAACTGAAGAAGAGGCTGGAGAAGGCCAGGGCGAAGAAGTAGAATCAGATGGGCGGCAATCGGAACCGGTGAGGTCATACGCGATGGACCTGAAAAAACTTAGGGGCGCCAGGAAGGACGACGGCAGCGGCGGCAGCAACCGCCCCGCGCGGACGGCAGGTGGCGCCGCCGGCGACAATATCGACATGAGCCCGGAGGCCGGCCGTGCGCCGGCAGTCCGCCCGGGGGCACCGGCCCGCGGGCAGGGGCCGCGGAACATACAGGAGACCGAAGCCTGGCAGCACTCCCGGGCCGGGCTCAAGAACATATGGGCCAACTACAAGGCCACGCTGGCCGCCGCCTGGAAGCGCATGCCGCGGGCGGATCAGGAGGCGGTGGTCACCCGGCTGTGCATGATCGTCACAGTGGGCGTCACGGTGGTCGTGATCATGTTCTTCTACGGCTTCATGCCGCCGCTCATCCGCCTGGTGGGCGTGCCGGCGCTCGGGCTGGGCTCCTACTGGGCCGGCACCAGGCTGGTGGCCCCGATTATCCTCGCCCAGTACGAGCAGTACCTGAACAAAGAGTTTTGACGGTGAGAGCGGCCCTCAACACCCAGGCCCTGAAGTTCGTCGCCGGAGCGCTGGTGGTAGGGGCCGCCTTCTGCATCATGATGCCGGACCTGTTGCGCTACCTGGCCGGCCTGTGGCGGCTGGGCGTCTTTGTCGTGGTGGTCGTGGTGGCGGCCAGGGCGGCGGCAATCGTGCTGACCAGGAAGAGGATAGCTTCGGCAGGCGGCGCCGGCGCGGCACCGCATGATGAAGGCCCCGCGGCCGAGGGCGCAAGCGGCCAGGATAAGATTTCTTGAGGTTACCGGTGCGCGCAATATCGACTCGAACCCGGATCACAGCCTTGCTGGCCGCCCTTGCGTGTTGCGGGCAGCCAGTTGCCGCCCAGCCGAATGCCAACCCGGAGACCTTCTACCGCGCGCCCTCGAGCATGTCCGGCAAGACGGTTATCTTGCCGCCCGGCACGGTGTTCGAGGGCAGAATCGACAAATCGGTCGGCTCCAGAACCAGCCATCAGGGTGAGCGCTTCACAATCACGCTCTCGGCGCCGGTGCTGGCCAACGGGGTCGACGTGATCATCCCGGCCGGCTCGCAGGTCATCGGCGAGGTGGTGGAGGCCATACCATCGAACAAGCTTCCCCACCAGCGGCACACGCCGAAGCCGAACGGCAAGCTGCGGGTGCAGCTCACCGGGCTTAAGACCCCTGACGGCATGACCTATCCGCTGGTGGCCTCGATTGCCGGCGAGTCGATCTGGGCAGGCAGGCGCATGCCCAACCCGGCCCTGGGCGGCAGCGTCGGCTACATGGGATCGGCGGCCAGCTTCGAGGCGGTCGCCCCCGGCATGGCCGACCGCGCGCGCCGGATGGCCGGGCGGGCGCCGACAGTCGTCACCAGGCAGATGATGATGAAGGATCCGATCTACGGCAATGCCAATCAGGCCGGCATGCAAAGATACGGCGCCCCGGAGATTCGCTCGCTGGTAAAGCGGGATCACGACCTCTACATCGACAGCGGCTCGCCGCTGACGATAAAACTCGACGCCCCCTTCAAGATAGGCGTCAACCCGGTCGCCCCGGGCTCGGAAGTCGGCGGTCCTCAGCCGGCGCCCTCCGGCTTCCCGGAGGAAGGAAGCGCTGCCGGCCGCCGGTTCGCCCCGGCAGGCTCGCCGCCGGCTGGCACCACCAGCGGTGGCACAGAGCCCGCGCCGCCCGGAAGCTACAACCCGATGGAGCCGCCCGCTTCCGCCCCCACCGGACAGCCGCCCGGCCCGGACAGCGCTTTTTGAGCCGCCGGCAACGGGACCCGGCGGTCAACCGGCCACCAGCGCCTCGGTTGGTTATATAATCTGGGTTTGTCTTGAAAATCAGCCGGCCATGAATCACCCGCCCGACAGACAGCTTCCTTTCGTCCTGGCCATTACCGGGGCCAGCGGCTCTATCTATGGGCTGCGCCTGCTGCAGTATCTGCTGGAGGCCGGGCAACCGGTCGATCTGCTCGTATCCCAGGCCGCCTGCCAGGTCATGCGCGAGGAGATGGACCTCCAGCTCGCAGGCGATCTGAAAGCCGATCTGCTCGCCTATCTCGAGCTGCCGCCGGGCAGCCCGGTCACCCTTCACAGATTGAACGATTACGGCGCGCCAGTCGCCAGCGGCTCCTACCGCACATGCGGCATGGCAGTGGTGCCCTGCAGCCTCGGCACGCTGGGGGCGCTGGCCCACGGTTTGACCGAAAACCTGATCCACCGCGCAGCCGCTGTCTCCCTGAAGGAGCGGCGGCCGCTTCTGGTTCTGGTGCGCGAGATGCCCTTCGGGCATATTCAGCTCAAGAACATGCTTACCCTGTCGGAGGCAGGGGCCGTGGTCGCCTGTGCCTCGCCGGGCTTCTATCACCGCCCGCAGACGATCTCGGATCAGATAGATTTCGTGGTCGGGCGCGTGCTCGATCAGTTCGGCTTCGACCACAGCCTGTTCAAGCGCTGGAAGGAGGAGGCGCGGCCGCTGCCTGTGCCCGGCGCCAGGGTAAGCCTGAACCCATGACCGCGGCGGCAGGGCAGGGTCCTTTCGCCGTGGGCGAGGTGGTCGGTTTCCACGGGCTGCGGGGCGAGGTGAAGATTGTCCCGGCGACCAACAGCCCGGACCTGCTCCTGGAGATGAAGAGCGTGGAGATCCGCCTGCCGGACAGCCGCACGCTCCACGCCGGCGTCAGATCCGTGCGCTTGAGCCGGCGCCTGCTATTCATCGCCTTTGAAGAATGGCGCGATCGCACGGCCGTCGAGTTTCTCGCCGGCGCGCAAATCTTTGTGTCCCGCGAACAGCTGGCGCCGCTTTCCGAGGACGAGTGGTGGGTGTCCGATCTGGTCGGGCTGGAGGCTTACACCACGGGCGGTGACATCATCGGAAAAGTGATTGCCGTCGTGGATGGTGGCAACCAGATGCTCGAGATCCAGCCGGCCGGCAACCGGCAAGGCAAGACAATCCTGGTTCCATTTGTGCAGCACCTGGTGCCGAAGGTGGATCTGCAGGCCGGGCGCATCGAGGTCCTGGACCTGCCCGGGCTGCTCGAACCCCAGTGAAGACCCGCAAATCAGGCAGAAGCCGGTAGGAAACCGTCTTGCCCTGTTGCATCTCCAAGGGGCATATGTCGATTCCCCCGGGCTGACGTCAGAACGCTTGCCTCCAACCCGCGGCGACAATTTGCTTCACGCAACTCCGGGGAGCATCGTCCGCATTCGGCGGACGTCGCTGCGGCAAGAGCTTGGAACAATGATTCGAATGCTTCAAAGGCATCACGCAATCCTCTGCGACGGCCGACGTACCTTCTCTTTGCTGGTCGCGGCCGTGAAGTAATTGTCTTTGGTGGCAGATCCGGAGCCAGTGGCCGGCTGTCTTAACTTCGCAATTATACTTCGCGCCGCCGGTGAGCTGGCATGAGTTCATCTGTTGAATGGGTTGGCTTCCCAGATCGTGCCTTGCAGGCGCCTGCGCGGTTTGTTTTCGGTGCGTCTGATGTAAGCGACGAATTCGCCTTTTGCTTGCGGCCATGGTACGCCGAACTGTTGCTCAAACTGAGATGTGAATTGGGGCATGTAGTCTGGACTTTTTACTTTCAGGTCCTTCGGCAGAGCTGAGATTATCGCGCTAAGCTTCTCGAACACTTGAGGAGCACCGTGCTGCATAAGCCGTGTGCGCAAGAACTCGACGAACAACTGCCCGGTGACTTCGTCTTTGTTTATACCCTGGGGCTTCTGATTGTCGCCGCCGAACCCGGCAATGACGTCATCAACGACATGGCGAGCCAACCGTGCATCCACACCTGTCGTAAAATTATAGGAGCGGCGCATTTGTTTAAGCGATTCCGCTGTCGTGCGCCCCGCCTCCAGGATGTACCGGTACTGCACGCACCCGGCAAAGCCCTCTTCGAGAAACCTCGGCAGGTGGCCACCCATGCGGTTGTGCAACAGATGGGTCAGCTCGTGCGCCAGCACCCCCCCGAACTGCACGGGGTCGGGATTCAGCGCCTTGCTGCCGATGAACACATCGTCCGGTCCCACGGTCACCGCAGCGGCACCCTGCATCTTTTTTCGCATGTCCTCCTTCGAAATAATATGTAAGGTTACCGGCTTAGCTGCCGCCACCTGCTCCGCGCCTTTGCTGTGGGCGATGGCAAAGTGATATGCGGAAACAGCAAGACGGTGGAGTTTCTCAACCTGACGCCTTTCCACCGGAAACTCGGAGACTATGCGAAATGAGCCGCCCTCAAAAACAGGCCTTTGCGCGCCTGCCAGCCGATCTTGCGCCGTCGCCGGATAGCCTGTGGTCGCGGCAAACTGCAAAAGGATGAATATTACCAGCGGCGCTCTTGAAAATCCGCGCTCAAATCGGATATTCATCTCACACCCCCAAATTCAGCCGACAGTATTGAGACCGGTGGATAGAGAAGACGTTTTATTTTGAGTGTAGTTGTTTTTGCTGCCCGGTCAACACCTGGCAAGCCGCTCCTCGCCCTTCTAGCATGGGCTGCGGCTTTCACCCGCAAAATTTGAATCAGCAGTGGCGGCCCTGGCGCGCTCAGCGGAAGGAAGGCAGGTTCTTTCCCGCCCGATCAACAGATCGGGTGAAATTTAAATCGTCAGCTTGCCCGATCAGCCGGAGCAGCCGGTGTCAGTCAGCCGTCCACTTCAGATAACGAAGCACTACTCGAGCCGCGTGAATATGCGAATTCAGCTCAATCAGGCATATGCGCAAAGGCGAACCGGGATTTGTGCCTTCGGTAAACCGGCGATTTAGATGCGAAAGTCAAGACGAGCGAAGCCCGGTACTATCAATTTGGACTTACCCGTCAGGAAGCTCTATCGGCTCAGAGATGAAAGCGCCTGGTCAGCGAACCGATCGCTGACGTGACTGTTTGCTCGATCTTGCCGCCCAGGTACGAATCCAGCACCTGCGCGCCCACATAGCCGCCGCCTATGATCAAAGCCGCCCCGAGAAAGCCTGGCGTTCGCTCGGATACAGAAAGAAGCGATCGGCCGAGGAGACCGCCGGCGGCGCTTCCGGCCTCGTAGCCGGCCCAGTCCGCGCCCACGCGGCCGACACGGCCGAAGCCGGCTGCCGGGCTCTTGCGAAAGGCGCCGCCGACGTCGGCGACCGTGCCGATGATCGCCAGGGCACCCAGCGCACCGGCGCCCCTGAGCGCCCAGCGGCCGGTTGCGCTTTCGGCGAAAAACCTGCCAAGCGCGCTGTCGGGCGGCGTCACCCCCTGCCTGGTCTCGGCCATGCGCGCGGCCAGGGTTTCGTCACCGCTGATGGTGCCAAACTGATGTCCCTGCCCGCGCGTGAGATCGAACTCCCGGATCTTCCCCGTCCGCGGATCGATCAACTCGGAGCCGTAGGTGCTGGCCAGGTAGTCGTTGACGAACTGCTTCGCCTCGCCGCGGCTCATAGTGCCGAAGGCACCATAGGAGCCGCCGGATTTGCCCCACGTGCTGTGGATGAAGGCGCCCAGATCGCCCCGCACCAGCGCGGCCTTCATCCTGTCGGTCGTGAAGCTGTGCTCTCCGATGGCGTCGGCCACGTAAAGCTGGCTGACAATAGCGTTGGTCTCGGTGGCCAGCATTCTTCTGGCCAGGATCTGCTGCTCTTCCGGGGTCAGCCTGGAGGCCACCTGCTTCCAATCCGCGCCGAAATCCCTGATGATCCCGTCCTCGTGGCCGAGCTCGTGCGCCATGAGCGTGGCCATCGTCTTTGCCGGCGTGGTGTTGCCGTAGGTCATGCCCATGCTGCCGGCGGCGCTGACCAGCCCCTCGTTGATGGCGATTCTCTTGACCGGGATATCCCGCTGCATGTCCCAGTCCCAGTGGTAACCGCCCAGGCTCAGCTTGCGGAGCGAGCGTCCGAGGAGTCCCTTGCCCGTCAGCTTCCAGAAGGGATCCTGCATGCTTAAATTGCCGATGCTCCAGCCCCTGGCTTCCAGCGCGGACATCCGCTCCAGCAGCTGCCGGCCGACCGGGCCGGCTCCGGCCAGTTGCCCCTTCCAGGCCGAATCCTCAATGAAAAGCTTGCCGGTGGTCCCCAGATAGGTCACCCGTCCCAGGAGCCCGGTGACGAGCGGGTTGTAATTGCCGGTGGGCAGGGGCAGATCCAACACCGGCGCCGTCGCGGCAAGCGCCGGCTGATTGTGGTGTTCCGGCTGCCGGGAAGCGTCTGCCTTTTGCTGCCTCGGACCGTCGGACCGCCGCGCTTCCACTTGAGCCCACCGCGAAAGAGCCTGCCAGGCACCCGGCTCCCCTGCTTGCGCTGGGCTGCTGGCTGCTATGTCGCCGGTCGCCAATCGAGCTTCGGATACCACCCGTTCACCCCAGATGCGATTCCCTGAAGGTTCGAGGATCGTATGGTTCTCCCCGGCTGGTTTCAATGGGGAATCTACGTACACGGATCCGGGCAGGTCCGGGCGGGCGGATCCGCAACACGGGCTGCCACCGCAGGCGGTATCAGCCGGACCGTTTAACCGGCCGCCCGCCCCGCCCTTTAAGTTGTGGTTAATCCTGGTTATGACAGCTTGATTACCATGGGCATTTAGATTACCTTTATAAAGAGCGATCTATATACAGCACCTGTGCCAATCACGGGCGTTGTTGCCGATTGCGTCGTCTTATCACTCCGAGGTCGTCGAGGCCGGCTCCCGAGAGCTCGCCTGAGAGGTACCAGATGTCAGCAGTCGCGCAGCAGCCATCCTTGCTTTCCCCGATCACAAGGGAGGATCTCGGCGAGCTGCAACTGCACCTGCCGGCCCTCAAGGTAATCTCCTATCGCGGTCCCGGCGAGAGCGGTGGCGTGCCGGCCAGCCTGGAGCCGATCACCCGGCAGCTGGGCACCAAGATTCAGTGGCTGGCTCTCTCGGGGCTGCCTTCCTCGCAGCACCGCCGCGTGCCCGGCTTCACCTTCCATCGCCCCGAGCTGCCGGATGCCCTGGTCGAGCTGCACGAAAGGGCCTGCCTGGAGTATCTCTGGCCTTTGCTGCACGGCATGCCGGAGCGTGCTCAGTTCGATTCCCAGTCCTGGCGGGGATTCCAGCAGCTTTCGCAATCGATGGCCGCCGCCGCGCTGCGCCTGCCCTCGCCAAGCTACCCGACCCTGTGCTGGATCCACGACTACCAGATGGCGCTGGTCGCCCCACTCATCGCTCACGAGGCCGGCTCGATTCCCTGCCACTTCTGGCACGTGCCCTGGCCGGCACCACAGGTGATGGCAGGCTCCCCCGTGGCCGGGGAGATCGTCGAATCGCTCCTCACCAACCGACTCGTCGGCTTCCACACGACGGAATACGCGACGAACTTTCTCAACTCCGTGCAGGAGCTGCTCCCGGAAGCGGTGGTGGACGTCCTCAAGATGGAGGTCCGCGTCGGCAGGAGCACCACCAGGGTGATCGTCATGCCGCTCGGGCTGGATTTTGCTTACTGGCAGCGGCTGGCCAAGGCCAACAGGCCGCGGGCCGCCGCCATTCCCAAGAAGTTCAAGCTGGCCAATCAGATCATTCTCGGCATCGACCGGCTCGACTACTCGAAAGGCGTGCTGGAAAAGCTCAACGGGCTTGCCGGTTTCCTGGAAGAGAATCCCGGCTGGCACAGGCGCTTTCACTACGTTCAACTGGCGCAGGCGCCGCAGGCGCCCAGCAACGACTTCGCCGATTACGTACGCCGGGTGGAAGCCAGGGTAAAGGAGATTAACCAGAAGTTCCACCTGGACGGCTGGGAGCCGATCCTCTGGCTCAATGGTCACCTGGACCAGTCAGAGCTGGCCGCCTGGTATCAGACCGCCGACGTCCTGGCCGTGACGCCGGTGCGCGACGGCTTGAACCTGATCGCCAAGGAGTTCGTCGCCTGCCGGCAGGACGAGCAGGGGGTGCTGGTTTTGAGCAGGCAGGCCGGCTGCGCCGATGAGCTTTCGCTGGGCGCGCTTCTGGTCGACCCCGGCGATCCTAAGGAGATCGCCCAGGCTATCGCGCGGGCCCTCACCATGAGCTTCGAGGAGAAGCACCGGCGAATGCTTTCCATGCGGCACGTCGTGAGCTGGAATCAGCTGCACGACTGGGCGGGCGGCTTCCTCCGCCAGGCCGTGAGGATTTAAGCTCGGATGCGCGCAGGCGGAGTTGGGCGCAGGCAATGCGCCCCTGCGGGCTCACGATCTGGCGTACGTAGGTTCCCCATTGAAGCGGTCTCGGGCAGCACATATGATCCGGGCATGATCAGGCAGTCGCGTGCGGGTAAGGGCGTTTGATGGGTTCATCTTTAGAGCAGGGGCGGCTTCATGCTGCTGACGCGGCAGGGCAGGCCAAGGAGAGCGATTCGCTGTGGTCACGGCTCGGGCGCGAGCTGGATCTCTTTGGCGGCGGGATCGCCAGCGGGCTGGACAGGGCCGTGCAGGACCGCCTGGACCATCCCTGGACGACGCTGGCGGAAGTAGCCGGGGCGGCTGTCGCCGGCTATACGCTTGCCCGCTTCTCGGGCAGCCGGACGCTGCTCTTCTCCCTGGGGGCGAAGACCACCGGCGCCGCCCTTACCTTCAGCTTCCTGCGCGATGTGAGCACGCAGGCCGGAACGGTCTGGCAGGCAGCCGCCGATACCTGGAACTCGCCGAACCACCTGGAGCAAAACAAGGCCAGGATTGCCGGCACGGTTGCCCCGTTTGTCGTCGACACCGCGCTGACCATGACGCCCGGCCTCTTCGGGGCCAAGTTCGGGGCGATCGCCAATTACTCGGACGCCATCAAGACCAACCTGCGCGGGCCGGCACAGGAGAGCGTCTTCCGCATTCGGGGACCGGAGTTCCTGCAGGACGGACGGGTAGTGCACATGAACGGCTCGGGATTTGCGGTCGCCGCCGACGGCCGGTTCGCCACCGCCTTCCACGTCGCCGACTCCTCCATGAGGCTCAGCCTGGATAACGCCGCCGGCACAAGGCTTACCGCGCGCCCGGTGGCCGGCCTGCCGAGCGCGGACGTGGCGCTGCTCGAGGCGGAGCCGGGCTCGCCCGGCATGTTCACGCCGCTGCCGCGCGCCTATTCCACCGATCCCCTGCGCATGGGGAGGGGCTACGCCGGAGCCGCCGTGGGTATTCCCGGCGGACAGCATCTGGCCATTCGCACCGGCTTCTTTGAGAACGTCGAGGGGGTAGGCGGCAAGCGGCTCACCTACCTGACCAGCACGGGCGCCGAGACGGCGGCGCTGCCGCCGCGCGTGCTCAGCGGCGGCGTCGGCGACGGGGGCATGTCCGGCGGTCCGGTGCTGCACGAAGACGGGCGGGTGATCGGCACGGTGATGGCCAGCCACGGCAGCCTCATCGATCGCTGGCTGGGAGACAACACCTTCCACTCGCCGGTAGAAAACCTCAATCGACTGGTCGAGATGACAGACCGGGCCCGGGTTCCCGGCGCCGCCGTCTCCGTGGGCGAGGCTGCCACCAGGCTGCGCCTGACGCCGGCGGACGTTCTCGACCGCATCGACAGCGGCAAGCTGGACGCCTTCATGGTGCCGGTCGGACAGGCGGCAGCAGGCCGCGGGCTCATCTGGGACTGGCGGGTCCTGGTCGACAGGCAGCGCTGACCGGGCTCACCACTTGAGGAGATTGAACTTCTCCATGTCGACCGTGGACATGTTGCGGTAGATGGCCAGCACGATAGCCAGACCGACCGCCGCCTCGGCGGCAGCCACGGTGAGCACGAAGATGGCGAAGACCTGACCGCGGATCTCCGATGGGTCCACGGTTCTGGCGAAGGTGAGGAAATTGATGTTGGCGGCGTTGATCAGGAGCTCGATCGAGATGAGCATCCTTATCGCGTTGCGCGACGTCACCATGCCGTAGATGCCGATGGCGAAGAGCACCGCCCCCAGCGAGATATAACGCACCAGCATCTGCTCCTGGTGCGCGGTCAAGACCAGAAATGAGGCGAGCGTGGCCCCTATCACGATTCCCTGCTTATGCCCTCCGAAAGCCATCGACACCAGGGCGACGGCCACGATGGCCAGGAAGGCGACCACATCCGCGCGATAGGCGGGCAGCCCGGATGCGGCAAGCATGCCGCCGAGCTGATCGGTGCAGAATAGCGCGGTTATGATCGCGGCGACACCGAAATAGAGAATGGCGTAAAACCTAGACTTTGACGACATCATCCGTCCTCTCGCTGGAAACTGGTTTCTCCTCCCCCACTTGCCTGGCCGCTGCCGGAGCATCGGACTTGGCCAGCATGATAGCCCCTATCAGAGCAGCCAGAAGCAGGATGGAGGCAAACTCGAAGGGCAAAGAATACTGGGTCATCAGGTAGATGCCCAGGTCCCTGGCGTTTTGCGCCGGATCCGGGGGCAGGGAGGTGCTCACCGGCCAGCCCACGCGCGGACGCAATGACAGATAGATGCACAGGAATACGAGGACCGACACCACGGCGGCCGGCGCGCGCTGGCTGGGCAGAGAGGTGCTCGCCTCCCTTTCCAGGCGCGGGTTGGTGAGCATGAGCGCAATTACCACCACGAGAGTTATCGCCACCCCGTAGAGCAGGATCTGCACCATGGCCAGAAATTGCGCCTGCAGCAGAAGGAAAAGACCGGCGATGGTGGCGAAAACTCCAATCAGGAGGAAGCCGCTGCGAATGATATTGCGATCGAAGATGACGCCGTAGGCAAGCGGTATGGCCACAATCGCCAGCAGATAGAAAATTATCTGCTCGACATTGGCCTGCGCCCACTGGCTGAGGAGATTGAGACCCTCCATGCTTGCGATTCTCCTTTATTGCGTGCCGCCCGCTTCCGGCTTGGGCTTGTCCTGCTTGTCGCCCGGCGCATCCTGCCCCCCGGCCGGCGCGGCGGCCTCGCCTGCGGGCGGGGCTTTCTCTTCCTTCTTCTCCGGCGGGGCCTTGGCCTCGGACGGCCTGGCAGCCTCTCCTGCAGGCTGTGCTTGCTCCTTTTTTTCCGGCGGCGCTTTGGCTGCTGCCGGCTTTGCCGCCTCACCTTCTTCTGCCCTGGCGGCCGGTGCTGGCCTGGCGGGCGCTGCGGCGCCGGCGGCGGCAGGCTTGGCAGCCGGTTTCGGCTTGGGCTTCGGCGGGGTCAGCTCTTTCTTGCTGAAGTAATGAACGGACTCCTCCTTGCTGAGCGTCAGCCGGCGCAGGTCATAAATCAAGGCCTCCCGGCTGTAGTCGGACATCTCGAAATCATTGGTGTTGATGATGCAGGAGGTCGGACAGACCTCCGTGCACAGCCCGCAGAACATGCACAGACCGTGATCGATCTTGAACTCGATGAGCTCGAGCTTGTTGGTTTCCGGGCTCTTGTGGGCTGTGATCTCGATGCACTTGTCCGGACAGACACGCTCGCACTGCCGGCAGGAGATGCACAGGTGCTCGCCGGTCTCCGGGTGCACGGCAAGGGCCAGCCGCCCGCGGAACCGGCCGGGCAGATCCGGCATGATGTCCGGATACTCCTTGGTGGTGGGCGGACGCCCGGAATGCTTGAAGACTGTCCACAGCCCCCTGCATACCTGATAGATGCCTTCTACGGCCTGACCGACTAAACCCAACATTGATTACAGGAGCTCCCTCAAAAAGGTGACGGCGACAAGAAGAATCAGAGCAAGAGGGATGAGCCTCTTCCAGCCGAAGTCCATCAGCTGATCGATCCGGAAGCGGGGCAAGGTCGCCCGCACCAGGATGGCAAAGACAACCAGCGTGTAAACCTTGAGAATTATCCAGATCGCCTGCGAAAGCGTGGACGGATCGACAAGCGAGTTGACCAGCCAGGCCGGTGAAAGCACTTGAGCGCTGCCTGGCAGCGACTGAAGTTGGGCGCCAAGCCAGTTGATGAAGCCGGTCTCCACGTGGCTGCCGAAGGGCGAGTGCCCGCCGCCCAGGAACATGACGGCGGCGATCGTGCAGACGACAAAGAGATTGGTGAATTCCGCCAGGAAGAAGATGGCGAATTTGATGCCGCTGTATTCGGTGTTGTAACCGCTCACGAGCTCCGATTCCGCCTCCGGCAGATCGAAGGGGATGCGGTTGACCTCGGCGCAGGCGCCGGTTATGTAGATGAGGAAAAGCAGGAGGCAACAAAGCAAAAGCAAGATCGCGGCCACGGCGGCCACCGGGCCGTCCTTCACGTGCGCGAGCGCCCCGTTGCCGAAGAGGAACCAGTTCCAGAACGGGCCCTTCTGCATGTCGGCGATCTGCACCACGTCGAGCGTGCCGGCCATCAGGCAGACGGTGACGATCGCCAGCACCAGCGGTATCTCGTAGCTGATCGCCTGCGCGGCGCTGCGCAGGCCGCCGACCAGCGAGTACTTGTTGTTGCTGGCCCAGCTTCCCATGACGATCCCGACCACCGGAATCGAGGAGACGGCCAGGACGTAGAAAATGCCGGTCGGTATGTTGGCGATCCCGAAAAGCGGGTGGTTGCCGGAGACCGCCGCCAGAAGCGGGATAACCGCGATGATCGAGGGGGCAAAGAAGATGATCGGCGCCAGGGTGAACATGAGCGCGTCGGCGCCGCGCGGGGTGATGTCCTCCTTGAAAAGCAGCTTCACCGCGTCGGCGGCCGTCTGCAGCAGGCCGTCCGGCCCGACCCGGTTCGGGCCCTTGCGCACGGTAAAAAGGGCAAGGGCCCGCCGCTCGGCCAGCACCATGAACATGGCGTTAATCGGGATGAACACGGCCACCGCCACCAGCGGCACCAGCGCCCGGCAGATCTCGGCCCAGTATTGCCCGGCCGTGCTGGAGGCCGCCGCCTGGGTTATAAGCGCCGGGATGAAAACCCCGACCAGCCAGCAGGCCAGCCAGACCGCACCAAATATGATGCACACCCAGGTAACTGCCAGGCGGGCGAATTTACTAACTTCAAATACGGCTGAATTCAATTGGCACCTCAGCGATCGACGTCGGGAAGGATCACATCAATTGAGCCGAAGATGGCCATGATGTCGGCAATCGGGTGATCGAGCAACAGCACCGGCAGCACCGCGAGATTGCTGAAGGAGGGGTTGCGCCACTTGATCCGGTAGGCGGTGTCCCCGCCGGTCGAGATGATGTAACAGCCCAGGGTGCCGCGCGGCGACTCGACGGCGGCGAAGCCCTCGCCGGCCTTTATGCGCAGGCCGGCGTTCTGCTTCTTGGTCATGATCCTGAGGTCGCCGCCGCAGTTCGGGCAGTCGGCCTTGTCGCAGGAGTTGCAGGCCTTGCGCTTCTCGCGCAGCTCATCGGAGCTGCCGCCGGGGATCTGCTCCATGCACTGCTTGATGATCTCGTTCGACTGGCGCATCTCCCTGATGCGGCACATGTAGCGGTCCCAGGTGTCGCCGTCGCCGTCGAACACCGGCACCTCGAAGTTCAGGCGATCGTATACCGAATATGGCTTCACCTTGCGCAGGTCGAAGGGCACGCCGGAAGCTCGCAGGCTCGGGCCCGTGACCCCGTAATCCATGGCCACCTGCTTCTTGAGGATGCCCACCCCTTTCGTGCGCTTGAGGAAGATCGGGTTCTGGGTGACGATCGCCTCGTACTCGTCGACGCGCTGGGGAAACTCCTCGGTAAAGGCCTTGAGCCTGGCGAACCAGCCGGGCGGGGCTTCCGCCTGCACGCCGCCTATCCTTATGTAGTTGAACATCATCCGCTGGCCGGATATCGCCTCCAGCAGGTCAAGCAGCTTCTCCCGCTCGCGAAACGGATAGAAGGGGAAGCCGAACATCGCCCCCAGGTCGATGAGGTACGTCCCCAGCCACAGCAGGTGCGAGGTGATGCGGTTCATTTCGGCGACCATAACGCGCATGTACTCGGCGCGCAGCGGTATCTCGGTGCCGTCTATCTTCTCGGCCGCCCGGCAGAGCGCCCAGGAGGTGAACATCCCCGAAAGATAATCGACCCGGTCGATGAGCGCCTGGTACTGGAACCAGGTGCGGTTCTGCCCCTGCCACTCCTGCGCCCGGTGCAGGTGCCCGATCACCGGCTCGACATGCTTGACAAACTCCCCGTCGAGCGTGACCAGCAGGCGCAGCACGCCGTGCGTGGCCGGGTGCTGCGGTCCCATATTGATGATCATCTCGTCGGTCTTCAGGCGACCGGTGGCAGGCAAGCTGGTGGTTTCCGTTGACATGATGGCGGCCTCGTCTACTAGCGCATGCTGAATTGGTTCTTGTCGTTGAGGGCGTCGACCAGCTGCTTGTAATCGCGCCGCAGCGGATGCCCCTCCCAGTCCCAGGGGTTCAAGATCCGCCTGAGGTACGGGTGCCCGACGTAGCGGATGCCCACCAGGTCGTAGGTCTCCCGCTCGTGCCAGTTGGCCGCCGGCCAAAAAGGGGCCAGGCTGGGCACCAGGGGCAGCCTGTCCTCCGGCACCGACGCCTTGGGAACACGCACCTTCACCACCAGCTCGTTGAGGTTGCTGTAGGACCAGAGGTGATAGACGGAGTCGTAGGTCTCGGGCGAGTCGACGCCGGCGACCGACACCAGGAAGTTGAGCGCGATCTCGTGGCTGTTGCGCAGGCGCTTCATTGCCGCCTCCAGGTGCTTGCCATCGAGCTCGATCGTCTCGACGCCGCAGCTGTCCGGGAGGCGCCGGCTCGGTATGCCGTGCTCCTCGAGGAACTGCCCGAAGGGGCCTGCCTTAAGCTCATCTTTTGCTTCCGCTTTTTCCGGCTCGTGACCTTCGCTCATCTTCGTCCTTCTTGCCTGTCGCTCCGCCTCCTGACCGACCCATCCCTGCCAGAGCAGGCTCGGGAACGGGGAGATGAACCCTCCGCTACACTTTCCTCACCTGATGGTCGAGCGCATAGCCCGTCGCCTCCGCCAGCGCCTCGGCGGTCTCCATCCTGGCCTCGGCCACCAGATCCTCCACCGGCCGCCCGGTGTCGTAATCCACGTAGCGCACGGCCCGCTGCCGGTAGGCGCGCTTGCGGCGCTCGGCCAGCGACTCGGTCCTTATCTTCTGCTGCAGCTTGAGCAGGGCGTCGAGGATCCCTTCCGGACGCGGCGGGCAACCCGGCAGATAGACATCCACGGGGATGAGGCGATCCACGCCCTGCACCACCGAGTAGGAGTCGTTGAACATGCCACCGGTGACGGTGCAGGCTCCCATGGCGATCACGTATTTTGGCTCGGGCAGCTGCTCGTAGAGCGTGACCAGGGCCGGGGCCATCTTGCGGGTGATGGTGCCGGCGGTAATGATCAGGTCGGCCTGGCGCGGCGTGGCGCGGAACACCTCCGAGCCGAAGCGCGAGATGTCGAATGCCGACATGCCCACGCACATCATCTCTATGGCGCAGCAGGATGTGCCGAAGGTCAGCGGCCAGACGGAATTGGAACGGGCCCAGTTGGCTACCGGATCGACTGCGCTGCTGAGCAGCTCGATCGCCTTGTCGAGCGTGGTCAAGGTAACCGTGTCCTTCAGCTCCTCGGGGATGCTTACCGGCACCGACTCGCTTGCTCCGCTTGGAATTTTGGCATCGGTCTCACTCATGACGCGTCACTCCCACTTGAGCGCTCCCTTCTTCCAGGCATACGCCAGCCCGACCCCGAGCACGACCAGGAAAAGCGTCATCTCGACCGGGCTCAGCCACTGGTTGTGTAGGTTCTGTTTCAGCCAGTCCGTGGTCAGGGCCCAGGGCAGGACAAAGACGATCTCGATCTCGAAGACTATGAACAGGAGCGCATAGAGATAGTAACGGATGTCAAACTGCAGATGCGCCTCTTGCAAGGGGGCCATGCCGCACTCGTACGGTTGATTCTTCACCGGGTTGGGCGTGTGGAAGCCGAAGATCTTCTGCAGCGCCCAGGCGAGCCCGATCATCCCCAGTCCGGGCAAGGCGAAGCCGACAACCACGAACAAAACAATCTCCGCAACTTGAAGGTCGTACATAATCTGCAAATCCCACGCCTGCCCGTATTGCCTGCACACCGGGCCCTTAAGCATATCAGGATAGAGGCTGGCCCTAGCCCCGGCTAAATTATAGTGGATTCATAGCGGGCGCCGTGCCAGATTGCTGTCACGTTCCACGGCGGGAAAACAGGGCATCGCTCAACAATGATTAACAAAAGGTTCCCGCCGGATCCTTTAAAACGCCGCCGCCGAATTTCGACCTGTGCGGCCAGGATCGCCGGCAGCCAGGCGCCGGGCATGCGCCGCCGCCGTGCCTATAATATGACCATGACCGGAATCCCGATACAGGCCAAGCGCTTGAGAGAGCTCGACAAGCTCATGGGCGAGCTCGGGATTGCCTTCGGCAGAATGGCTCTTCTGGAAGAGGCTTTAACGCACAGCTCGTATGCAGCCGAGAACCCTGGCAGCATCGACAACGAGCGTCTGGAATTCTTCGGCGACTCGGTGTTGAAATTTGTGATAAGCGAGTACCTGCTGGAGCGTTTTCCCGCCTACGGCGAAGGCAGCCTCACCGAGATCCGCAACGTCCTTGTCAGTGACAAGACCCTGGCCGGCGTGGCCGAGCGCTTGAAGCTCGGGCGCTACATATTGACAGGCAGGCGGGTCTCCACCACACCCTCGATTGCAGCCGGCGCCCTGGAGGCGCTAATCGCCGCCGCCTATATGGACCTGGGGCTGATACCGGTGCAGCACCTGATTATTCGCCTCTTTGGCGCCCAGGCTACGGCCGTGGACCGCGACGAGACAAAGGAGAATTACAAGGCAAGGCTGCAGGAATGGGCGCAGTCGTTGGCCAAGCCGCTGCCGGTTTACAGCCTCACCGGCGTCGAGGGTCCCGTGCACGACCGCCCTGTCTTCAGCGTCAGCGTCTCGGTGGGGCAGACCGTGATGGGCGCCGGCACCGGGCACACCAAGAAGGAAGCCGAGCAGGCCGCCGCCAGAGACGCCCTGACCAGGATCAACACCGCTGAGCCCTGAGGCAGCCGGAGGCGCCTACCGCAGCCCGGCGGCGTCCGTCGGCGCCGGCTCGGCGTTGAAGTCGCCCTGTTGAATGCGTGCCTGACCGGCATCCTGTCCCTGGGGAACCGGCGCCTGTTGCTCCGCGGAGAGGCGCGTGGAGGCGGCGACCTGGTCGGCCGGCTTGGCCGGCGCCTGCGCCGCGTTCAACCCCGAAGCGTCGGCCAGCCCCTGAGCATGCGTCTTCAGGGCAAGCGCTTCCCGCTCCGTGCGGGCCGCCCTGTAGTCGGCCTCGGCGGCGCGGAGCAGCGCCCTGGCGGCCGACAGCTGCTTGCGCGCGGTGTCCAGTTGCTGCTTGGTCCTGGCGACGCGCTCGTCGGCCGCCTGCAGCTCAGGAGTGGTCGGGGTGGTGATGGTCAGGGCCCCGGCCTTCGGTTTGTTGTCCGGAAAGAGTTTGGCACCACAGGTGGTATTAGCGCCCAGGATCAGTGCGCCCGCCAAAAGGCTCAGGCTTGCATAGTTCAGTGCCTTCATTTACGTGCCTCGCTAATTCGTGCTCGTCAACCGGGGAAGCAGGCTGGTGCCTGTGCGAAGTTCATCCAGCAGGAACTACGGAATGACAGGGCCCGGAGAAGCGCCCTCACCATCAGCAGTTGCTGAGATTATAGACGTTGCATGCCCCGAGGTCAAAATTATGAGACACCTTCTTAAGTGGCATAGCAAGCCAATTTCCATTGCAAATCCAAAGCGTATGCCGCGCATATAAATCCCGGCTGCCGCCACCGATCGGCGCGGGACGCGCTGTCTTGCAGACCGCAGACCGCTGCCCGGCCGCCCCCGCGTCGCCAGAAGCCAGCAAGACACCCGGGGCACGCGCGGCGCCCGCCCGGGCGGCGCACCCGGCCGGGCGCTTAAATAAAAATCCCAAACCTTAAGAATGTCTTCCATCTGTTGTATATTGTTAGATTCATCAACCTGTGGTTAAACTTACGGGTAGATTGTCAACGTGCAGGTTTCGCGAAAGGAGCCGCCGTTGCCAATGGACGGTAGGACCAAACGGGTAGGGCCTTTCCTGCCGCATACTTCCGGCTGGGAATCCACCGAGCCCAAAAGCACAGCCACCTGCCCGCGGGCGGTGAACAAGGAGGTACCCGAGGTTCAAATGTCCACAATTCTTGTAAAAGGAGATACCGTTTCAGTGTCAGACAAGCAGATAGAGGAGAACTCCCGTTCCGAGTTTGAGCGCCTTCTCGGGGAGACGTTCAATTACAGGTTCGAGCAGGGCGACATAATCACCGGCGACGTTGTGCGCATCGAGCGGGATGGCGTCCTGGTGGACGTGGGCGGCAAATCGGAAGGCTTTGTCCCTTTCAAGGAGATCTCCAACATCCCCATCGACAATATTGATGATGTGATGAAGGTCGGTGACCGCCTGGAGTTTTACATCCTGCGCGAGGAAAACGAGAACGGCCAGCTCACGCTCTCCTTGAAGCGCGTGGCCCAGGCTCGCGGCTGGGTGCAGCTCGAGGAGCAGAAGAAGAGCGACGAGACCATACGGGCGAAGATCTCGGCTGTGGTCAAAGGCGGGGTGGTGGTCGACGTCTACGGCCTGCGCGGGTTCGTCCCGGCCAGCCAGCTGCGCGTGAAGGGCACGACGCCCGAAGAGCTCATCGGCATGGAGATCCCGATGAAGATCCTGGAGACGGACACCAAGCGCAACAAGCTCATTTTGAGCCAGCGCCTGGCCGTGCAGGAAGAGAAGGCCGTGCAGCGCGAGAAGATCCTGGGCACGCTGGAGGCAGGGCAGGTGGTCACCGGCGAGGTGGTGCGCATCGCCGACTTCGGCGCCTTCATCGATCTGGGCGGTCTGGATGGCCTTTTGCCGATCTCGGAGATCTCCTGGGAGCGCGTCTCGCATCCGTCGGACGTCCTCAAGGTCGGGCAGATCATCTCCACCAGGGTGCTCAAGGTGGACAAGGAGAAAGGCCATATCAGCCTGAGCCTCAAGCAGATGCAGCCCGATCCCTGGAAGGAGATCGAGGACAAGTTTCAGGAAGGCCAGGTCATCAACGGCAAGGTCCGCAAGATCCAGAGCTTCGGCGCCTTCGTGCAGATCTACCCGGGCGTGGACGCCCTTCTGCCCACGGTCGAGATGTCCGAGCAGCCTAACGTCAAGCCGGAAGAGGTTGTCCAGGTCGGCCAGGAGCTGAAGGCGATCATCAAGAAGTTCTCGCCCAAGGAGCACAAGATAAGCCTCAGCCTGCGCGGCATGGACGTGAGCGACCTGATCGGCGTCTGATTCCAGGCGTCCTCGTCGCGGTCGGGGCGAACCTCGCAGGGGCGCATTGCCTGCGCCTTATCCCGGAAGGACGGCTACCCGGAAGCCGCCATTTAGAAAGAAGCGGGAACCTTCTGCTGCATGATCGCCAGGATGAGCGCCTCCACGAAGCGCGGATCCCATTGCTTGCCCGCTCCCCTGGTGAGCACCTGCTGAGCGTCGGTCGGGCTCATGCCCTGGCGGAAGCGCATCGGGCTGGTCAGCAGATGATAGCTGTCGGCCACGTGGATGACCCTGGCCAGAACCGGGATCTCCTCGCCCTTGAGCCCGGCCGGATAGCCGTTGCCGTCGTACTCCTCGTGGTGCGCGCGCACGATGGGCGCCAGATGCTTGAGATCCGGGAAGGACTCGAGCAGCTCAGCCCCGTCGAGCGGATGCTTCATGGTGAGCAGAAGCTCGCCGTCGGACAGCTCCTCATCTGGCTTCTGCAGCACCTGCGGCGCCGAGCCCAGCTTGCCGACGTCGTGCACCAGCGCCGCCAGCCTGACCGTGCCCACCTCTTCCTCGGAAAGCCCCGCCTGCCTGGCGATCGCCGTGGCATACTCGGCTACCTGCCGGGCGTGACCGTTCAAGTACTTGTCCTTCTGCTCGATCTGCGACACCCAGCCGTCGATCCGGCCGAGCATGCGCGTATCCAGCCCCGCGGTGGCGAAGATGTAGTCGCTTGTCGGGCTGGCCGAGGCGAGGATCTGCTGCAACTTGGCCTGAGCCTGGGCTTCGTCAATCTGGATCGGCGGTCCTTCCACGAACTCGGCCGGGGCGGGCGCCGGCTCGGCGAACTTCGCCTTGTCCTTGTGGAGCGAGGCGAGCAGCGGGCTGGTGACGTGCGGGCCCTTCTGCTTGGCCATGGCCGCCAGCCCGGGTTTGCCGGGCCCGCCGCTGGGGGTGGGAATCGAGTCGAGATCACCCCACTGGCTGGGCCTGGCCGGCGGAGCAACCGTCTGGGCCGGTGCGCTGCCGATGGCGTCGAGGTCGCCCCATTTGCCCTCCCTGGACCGGGGGGCAGCGCCCTGGCCGGGTGTGGGGATGGCATCGAGATTGCCCCAGGGCGAACCGTTAGGCGGCTGCTCGGCGACGGCGGCCTGTCCGCCCGGCGCCGGCGCCTCCGGGGCAGCCCACGGCGAGCCAGCCTGCCCTTCCTGCGGCGCGCCCCATGGCGACGTTTGCGCCGGGGTCTGCCCTTCCGGGGTCCCCCAGGCTTGAGCCGGCGCGGCGGCGGCCGCCTGCTCCGGGGGCGGAGGCGGGATCTCGGGGGCGGTGGGGGTGGTGGGGCCGCCGAGATCCAGGGCGGCCATGGCGGTGGCGCCGGCACCCTGCTTGATTCCGCCTAAAATGCTGCCCAGGCCTTTGCCGCCGGGGGGGGGCGGGGCGAAGCTCTCCTGGGCGCCCGCCACTGCCGGTGGTGGCGCCTGGAAGGGCGGCGGTGCTGGGGGCGCCGGTGCTGCCGGCGCCGGTTGCGGCGGCGGCGCTGGTTTTGGCGCGGGCGGCTTGGGCGGCGCCGGCGCGGAAGTCTTCTGGGCGACCGGAATGGACTGCTGCCCGAGCGCGCCCTTCAATGCCCGCCTCACCGATTCGATGCTTTGCTTGACCGCGGCATCCTCGGGCACCGCGACCGTTCTCTGGTGGAGCTGCATGATCGGCTCGCGGGCGCGTTTTTCGGCAGGCAGCTTGAGCAATGCCTCGGCCACCCTGTCGGCCACGTTCTGCACCATGTCGATCTCGCCGCGCGTCCAGGCCCGGCGGTAATCGCATTGCTGGAGGATGACGCAGCCGTGAGTGGCGGTTTCGCTGCGCAGCGGCACCCCGAGGAAGGATCGGGCTCCGATGAACTGCAGCTCCTCCTGCAAGGGTGTCACGTAGGAGTTCTGCTGCCCTTCATAAACGATGAGCGGGGAGGTGGCCAGCAGCGTCTGGGCGACGGCCGGCGAGTCGGTGGTGGGCCAGCAATACTGCTGGCAGCTTTGCACCTTGTCCTGCTGCCAGAACTCGTAGCACTTCCAGCCGGCCTGCGTGTCGTCGGTGCAGATGAAAAGGCAACGGCTGGCATGCAGCACCTTGCCCAGTATGTTCACGACCATGAAGAGGGCGTCACCGATGCCCAGCGAGATCGCCATCACGTTGCCGATCTCGACCATGAACTGCTCGCGGAACGTATCGCGCTGCACGATGTCGTTGATCTGGGCGTGCCTGATAATGTCCCCCATCTCGCCGAGGATGACCCTTATCGTGTTCACCTCGTCGGGGGAGACGGCCTCCTGGCGAGCCATGGCCAGGTGGCCGAAGGACTTGCCCTGCAGCGACAGCGGCACGGTGACCGAGGGCAGCTCCCGCCCGTTCTCCTGGCCGGCCGTCGCCCGGTATTCGCAGATGTTTACGACGTTGGGATCGAGCGGGTCGCTCAACACCACCTGGCAGACCTCGGCCCTGAATGTCTCGCCGAGCTCCTTGACGGTCGTCTCGAGGATCTTCTTTAAGTCCCGAACCCCGGTCAGCTGTTGCACAAGGGTGCTTGTCATGTGCAGGTTGTCCCTTCTTAATCCCGTGGCGGCGCCCGCTTCGAGCTTACTTATAGTAAGTATGCCCTATTTGTATCTTCCCGGTGGAGATAGTCGTGAAAAATGATCCCACGCCCCGATTTCCTTTTACCCACTCGGCGATTTTTTATGAGCGCGGCGGCAGGCGGAACCGCCCGGCGCTCACGGCGACCCGGTCAGGCGCCTGCCGGCCAGCGCCACGAGTTCCAGGACGTTCCTGGCAAGAGCAATCCTGCCCAGCTCGGCAATTTTGAACCAGCGAGCCTCCTTGACGTCCGCACCGCTCCGAACCGGGGGCAGAAGCGGCTCCCGGCTGGATCGGCCGGCCGGGCGGCACAGATAGGAGAGGTCCAGATGGTAGACGGCAGCCCCTTCTTCCACGGCGCGGACGCCGTGCAGGCACAGAGGCGCCTCCAGGAAGAAGGCGTCCGGATCACCCGGGCCGGGGGGCGGCTCGCAGATCACCTCCACCCGGACGCCGGTCTCCTCGAAGGTCTCCCTCACCGCCGCCTCGTGGGGCATCTCGAACGGCTCGATGTGCCCGCCCGGCGGCAGCCAGGCCCCTATCCGTCGGTGGTGCACAAGCAGAATGTGCTGCCGGCAGACCACGACCGCGCTGGCCGTGAAGTGCTGGGGGATCTCGTGTCTTTTCCCGGCTGGCACCGTCACCTGGCTGCCCTCCGCCGCCCCGGGGGCTCCCGTTCGATTTAAAATAGCACACAGAGGCTGCCAGTTTGTTTGATGCCCCCCCCGACACCCCACAGTCGATTGGCGATCTGATCGGTCGCTCCTTTCGTCTCTACCGGCGCCACGTCACGGTTTTCTTTCGCACGCTGCTCGGGCCGACCATTGTCTCGGCGGCAGGCTCCCTGGGCATGCAGTACTTCATCACCTCCGGGCTCAAGGCCGGTTCGCTGGAGAAGGCGCTCCTGCCCGCTGCCGCCGTCGCCGCCAGCTTCTTCCTGCTTATGGCGGCCAAATGGGTGCTCACCATCCGGCAGCTGGCTTTCGTCCGCATGGCCGCCGGCTTCGCCGGCGACTACCGGGAGAGTCACGAGAACATCCTCCGGAAGAAATGGCAGATCCTTCTCCTGTCCGTCTTCGCCCTGGCCGCGCTGGTCGTCCTCTGTGCCGTCTGGGCTGTGGAGATTGTGCTGGCCATCCAGGTGTCGAAGGCGGGCGCACTGCTGGCCATCGTCTCGGCCATCGGCGCGCTGGCGGCCCCATTCGGGCTGGCCTTCAGCGTCGGCTTTATCGTCCTTTCCGCCTTCCTGGCCTCGTGCGTAATTGCCTGCGAGGATGAGCGCATGGGCGGTATCGTCGCCCGCGGGCTGTCGCTTGCCTGCGGGGATTTCTGGCGGGCCTGCGCCTTCGGCCTCCTGCTTTATGTCGCCGTCAGCCTGGTCACCATTCCGCTGTCGGCGCCGCTTTTCATTGCCTCCGTCACCGACGCCGTGCAGCACGGGATCACCGCCGGGAGCGGAACGGAAGCTTATCAGATGCCGCTTTACCTGATGGTGCTCTCGCAGATCTGGGAATCGCTCATGACCATGTTTCTCTGGCCGACGATGTTTGTCGCCTTCGGGCTCTTCTATCACGATCTGCGATTGCGCCAGGAGGCCCTTGATCTGACGCGGCAGCTGGACGCGCTCGAGGTGAAGCCCCGGTGAAGGACGTAAGCGCCGAGATTGCCGCCGTCGCCGCAGCGTACCAGTACCACCCGCCGCCGGAGGCTCTGGTCAGAACGCAGGAGCTGGTGGCCAGGCTCCAGCGCCTGCTTCTGGACTGGCTCGGGTCTTTCCATATAAGCGTCCCCGCCCTGGCCGAGGCGAAAACGGTCAGCCAGGTCATGCAGCTCCTCCTGCATCTGGCCGGGGCGCTGGGCGCCCTCGCCGTGATCTGGCTCGTCTGGACCAGGCTGAGCCAGCTCCGCCTGCAATCAGCGCTGGCCCGCAACGGCCAGGTGACGGTGACCGGGGTTCCCGACTCGGCGGCCTGGAGGCGGGAGGCGGAGCGCCTTTCGGGAGCCGGGGATTGGCGCGCCGGCTGCCGGGCCCTTTATCTTTCGGCCCTGCGCCTTCTGGAGGAGGCGGGGATTGCCGGGTTCGTGCCCACCAGAACCAATTACGAATACTGGTATGCCCTGTCCGGCAGGCCGGGAGTGCAGAAGGCCTTTCGGGAGCTGGTGGCGCCGGTGGAGACGGTCTGGTTCGGCAGGGACAGCGCCACCGCCGACGATTACCGGCTCTGCCTGGCGCGGCTTACGGATCTCGAGGCGCAGGTCGAGCCCGCGCGCGCCCAGGATGACAGCGGCTCGCCGGTGATACCGGTATGAGCGGCGGCGGGCGGCCGGAGCCGGCGGTGTCACACCGTATATGGTGGCAACTGGTCGTGTTCGGGGCCGTCAGCGTGGCGGCTGTCTATGCCGGCATCCGCTTCGACGAGGAGATGTCCAGGTACCTGCCGGAAGGCAGCGTGCTGGCCTCGACTTTCAATGCGAAACCGAGCGGCTACAGCGCGCTCTACGAGGTCGCGCGCCGCGCCGGGCTGCGCTGCCGGCGCTGGGAGCTTCCCTACAGGCGCCTGAAGGAGGCCAGGGGTTTGCTCGTGGTAGCCGCGCCTGACGAGTCGCCGCAAGCGTTCGAAATCGACGAGCTGCTCTCCTGGGTGGAAGCCGGCAACAAGCTCGTCTATCTGGACGGCTTCTCCTCCACCTACGGGCGGGCTATCCTGCACAAGCTGCGCCTGGATGCTCACGAGATGAAGCCCGTCTCCGACGAGGAGGTCGACACGGACGGCAGCAGGCCCGAGTTCGCGCATGCGCCCGCGCTCTACGTGACAACTGATGCCCGGCTGGATGGCGGCACCACCCTGGTCGCCGACGCCTTCGGCGCCCTTTTCACCTCGGTCAAGCACGGGAAAGGGGAGGTCGTGGTGGGGTCGGTTCCCGACCTCGGCGCCAATCGTCATCTGGTGACGTCCCCGGACAAGCCTTCGCACTGGTCGAATTTTCAGTTTCTCGTCAATCTGATAAGCACCGCCGACGGTGACATCCTTTTTGACGAGAAGTGCCACGGACACCTGCAATCCAGGAATGTTTTCATCTACCTGGGGCGCGGGCCCTTCGGGCTGGTCTTCTTGCAGGCGCTGGCCATCCTGGCAGCGGCCATCGCCGGCTCCTGCCAGCGGTTCGGCTCCGTCCAGGCGGTCCCGGTCACCAGGCAGATTTCCGCCCTCGAGTTCGTAAGCGGCCTGGCCAACGCTTTCCGCCGCGCCAGGGCGGCCGACCTGGCCTGGGAGATCCTCAACCATGCCTTCCGGGCCCGCCTCTGCAAGGCGCTCGGCGTTTCCCCTCAGGGGGGTAACGAAAAGCTGGTCGACTCCTGGGCCCGGGCGACCGGGCGACCGGGCACGGAGCTCGCCGAGCTGCTTTCCCGGTCCGAGGCGGCGCTGGCCGCCGGGCATCTTGAGGAGAGCGAGCTGGTAAGACTTGTGCAGGCCTGCGATAAGATATCACAACAGTCGCGTGAGCTGTTGGCAAGCGGCAGAGGATGGCGGCCCTGATCTTATGCCACAACTGGTAACAGAAGTCTTCAAGAGGCTGCGGGAATCGATCAACCAGGTGATCGTCGGGCAGGAGCAGGTCATCGACCAGCTGTTCATCGCGCTCCTGGCCGGCGGGCACGTGCTTCTCGAGGGCGTGCCGGGAACGGCGAAGACGCTTCTGGTGAAGACGCTGGCGGCGCTGGTGGGCACCGAGTTCGGGCGGATCCAGCTGACGCCTGACATGCTGCCCTCGGACATTCTCGGCAACAGCGTCTACGATCTCAACACGAAAACCTTCAGCTTGAAGAAGGGTCCGATCTTCACCAGCCTGCTGCTGGCCGACGAGATCAATCGCACGCCGCCCAAGACACAGTCGGCGCTGCTGGAGGCCATGGAGGAGCGGCAGGTCACCCTGGACGGAAAGACGGAGAAGCTTCCCGAGCTGTTCATGGTGGTAGCCACTCAGAACCCGATCGAGTTCGAGGGGACATACCCGCTGCCCGAGGCGCAGCTGGACCGCTTCATGCTGAAAATTCTCATCACCTACCCGAGCGAAGATTCCGAAAAGCGCATGCTGCACAACTGGCAGGACGGGCTCTACGACAGGCAAAGCCACGCTCTTGCGCCGGTCGCCACCCGGTCCGAGATCCTGTCCTGCCGGCAGGAGTTGAGACAGATACGGGTCGAGCAGAGCCTCTTCGACTATCTGACCGAGCTCGTCCAGAAATCGCGCCGGCTATCCGACCTGCAACTGGGCGCCAGCCCGCGGGCGGGACTTTACTGGCTGGCGGCCGCCAAGGCGCATGCGGCCATCGAGGGCAGGGACTTCGTGACCCCGGACAACATCAAGTTCGTAGCGCAACCGGTATTGAGACACCGCCTGATCCTAACGCCGGAGGCGGAGCTGGACGGGGTGACGATTGCCCAGCTCATAACCAACCTGCTTTCGCAGGTGGCCGTGCCCAGATGAGCCGAGCATGGTGGCCAGCAGATTACTTTACGTTCTCCTGGCACTGGCGATGGTGCCCTTTGTCGCCTCCTTCTGGTGGCCGGCCGGCCGCACGACCGGGCTGGTCTATGATGGCGCCCTGGCAATCCTCCTCATCACCGATTATCTGCTGACCCCCCGCCCCAACCTGATTACGGCCCTGCGCGCGGTGCAGGATCGCCTTTCGATCGGCCGAGCCAACGACGTGAAGATCTCGGTTTTCAACCAGGGCGCCACCGGGCTCACCTGCGCGCTGCGGGACGATTATCCCGGGGGCATCGAGTGCAGCGCCGCCGAGTTCCGCTTCTTCCTGCCTGCAGGCAGCAAAGCGGAGCTGGAATACACGCTCCTGCCCCGGCAGCGCGGGCAATATCACCTGGGAGACATCAACATACGCTATCTGAGCTGGTTGCGCCTGTTCTGGCGGACGAGGAAAATTCCGGCGGCGGCCGAGGTCAAGGTCTTCAGCGATCTGCGAGCGCTCCGGGATCTGTCCATAAAGCTGAACTGCTCAACCGAGATAGGCGAGATGCACCTGAAGCGGCGGGGGCGCGGCACCGACTTTGCCTCCTTGCGGGAGTATACGGTCGGCGATGACGTTCGCAGCATCGACTGGAAGGCCACCGCTCGCCAGGACAGGCCGGTGGTGCGCATTTACGAGGCCGAGCAGGAGCAGAACATGCTGGTGCTGATCGATGCCGGGCGGATGATGGTCTCGGAGCTGGAAGGCCTGACCCGCTTCGATCACGCGCTCAACTCCGCGCTGGCGCTTGCCCTTGCCGGGCTGACCAGAAACGACCAGGTGGGGATGGGAATCTTTGCCGACAAGCCGCTCCTCTATCTCCCGCCGCGGCGCGGCAAGGTCCATTTAAAGCGCCTGATCGAAGCGGTCTGTGATGTGAAGCCGAGGATGGTCGAGCCCGATTACGTCGGCGTCCTCTCCTATTTCGCCGCCGCCCAGAAAGGGAGATCGCTTATGGTGGTGCTCACCGACCTCACCGACGCCGCCGGCTCGCAGACGCTTTTGACCGGGCTGGCAAGCCTGAGCCCGCGCCACCTGCCCTTTTGCGTAACGCTCAAGGATCGCCAGGTCGGCGAGAAAGCCGAAGGGGTCTCCAGCTCGATCGATCGGATCTACCAGCGCGCCGTGGCGACCGATCTTACCGCCCAGCGCGAGCTGGCATTGTCCGTCCTCACCCGGCGCGGCTGCCTGGTTCTCGACTGCCCGCCTCAGGACCTGTCCGGCAAGCTTGTCGAGCGCTACCTGGAGATAAAAGCTCGCGGCCGGCTCTGACAGGCAACCTCAGGCGGGGCAGCCCGCAAGACGCCCCACGAGAAAGTCATCGCTCGCTCGATCATCGCCGTCAGGCTGTCGGCATTGAAGCCCGGCCTGTCCGGTTTCGCGGCCCACGTCTGCATTGTGAGCCGTGCTCGCGCCGGCGAGTCGGATGATTCTCTGACATCGCGTCCGCCTTCGTGACAGGCGGCGATCACTTACCGGCGCGGACGCACCGGATAATACCAGTTGCCCCGCGCGTCCTGCAGCATTGTCCGCCCGGCATTCAGCACCGCCTGCTCGTTGAGCTGGTCGAACTCCTGCTGGCTGCTCGGCTTGACCGGCAGGGCCTCCCAGCGGGACCCGTCCGGGTAGCTGACCTGGACATATTGCTGGCGGTCGCCCTGCCGCTCCCCGGTACCACCGGCAGGCTGCACATGCGGTCTTACGCCCCCGATCACCGAGCCGGAAGGAAGCGGCGGGATCTCGAGCCCCAGGTCCTGGCTGCCGTCCGCGTTTTGAGGATAGGTCGGCACATCGGCTGCGGGATCCTCGACGCTCAAACGGGCGTACGAATGTGACTCGCCGTTGTGCATGCCGGCAAGAGCGTGCTCGCGGTCGTACTCCTGCGAGGTCAAGACATTCTCGCCTTCCTGCTGCAGGCGAAGCCCGCCACGGTTGCCGTCCAGCGTGATGCGGTTGGAGTCCCACGCCGCTCCCAGCTCCACCTCGGGCAGCTTGTAACCGTTCTGCTTGTCGAACCTGCCGGCGCGGCCGATGTCCTCCTGGTTCATCTCCCGCCAGCGTTCCTTCACCTGGTTAAAGTCGGCGGCGCTCAGGTGCCCGGCATCGTAAAGCAGCATCTCGTGAATCTTCTCTTGCGCCTGTGCAGAATCGGTGGACGTGCGCAGGACATTCTCGAGCTGCTGCGCCCTGCCCTCCAGATTGCGGTCGTCCAGCTTCCCCACGGCCCCATCCTCAACGCCAGCCCTGCTAATACAATCTAATCATGGCCAGGGAAAATGTCCCTGGGGAATTCCACACTCTTACGGGGAGGGGTTTGTGGTCGTGAAAAAAAGGATCCATCGTCAAGCGGCGCTGCCGCTGGCAGTTGCCGCGTCTCTGCTTGCGGCGACCTCGCTCGCGGCGCCGGCTGGCCCCAGACCGGCAACCAGGACGGCGCCCCGCTGTCAGGGAAAGGACGAGCCGATCCGCGGCTATCCAATTCCCGGTCTTGCTCCCACCCCTGCGGAAAAGGAGGACCCGGCCTGGGATGTTCCGGTCGTTCCGGTGCTGCCGGAGAAGCCGGGGGCGGTGCCGGCTGATGCCGCGAAGATCTGGGGCTTCGAGCTGAACAAGGGGATTCAGGGCGAGCTGCGCGTACACCCGCACTTCCGCCTCAAGTACTGTTTTTCCCGCCCGCTCGGTCGACCGGACGTTAACGGGCACGAGTATGTTTACCTGATCGATCCCTCCGATTACAGGACCCTGTTTGCCGTCAGGCCGGGCAAACCGGTCAGGCCGGGGCCGGATTAGGGCAGGCGGCGCCGGGCTTAAACCAGATTGTTGTCGCAGGCGTACTTGACCAGCGCCGTGCGGCTTTTCAATTTCAGCTTCTTGCGGATGCGGGAGGCGTGCAGCTCGACCGTGGACTCGGTAAGGAAGAGCCTCTGGGCAATTTCGCGATTGGCCAGTCCGGAGGCGATCAGCTTGAGCACCTCGAGCTCGCGCACCGACAGTGGCGGCACGGCGCCGGCCGGCTTGTCCGGCTCGGCGGCTTCCTCCGGCGCCCGCGCCCGGCTGGCCAGGTCGAGCACATTCGTCAACTGTTGAGTGAGATTGCCGATCAAATTGATGTTGAAGAGCTGATCCTTGAGCTGTCCGAACGAGTGGGCGTGGCCGAGGGCAATGGCCACCTGATCGGCAACGGTCTCCATCAGGGTAAGCTCCTCGGCGGTCCATTGCCTCGGCTTGTCGTGCTGCACGACTATGATCAGCCCGTGGTGCTGCCCGTGGTGGCTTATCGGGCAGCCGGCCATGGCGGCGACACCGCCGTCCAGCAGCTGCCGCAAATCAGCCTGGGACAGCTCCGGCGGTTTGGCCGCCTGAAGGAGATCGGCGAATCCGCCGCAGCGGCTCCTGAAACAGGAGACAGCGGAAGCAGGGAACTGGCTGGTCCTCCCCAGTCCGAGCGGCGAGATATCCGGCAGGGCAAATTCATGCGTCACCATCGGCGATGCCGGGCCCTCCGTGCGGACAATGAGCCCCCGACTGACGCCGAGCGCGCGCCCGAGCGAATCGACGGCCAGCTGCAGGATGGCGTCCCTGTCCAGGGTCGAACTCACCGCGGTGGTGATGTGGTGCGCGATCCGCTCCCAGTAAAGCTGCTTCGACAGCTTCGCCACCAGCTCCTCTACCTTTGAGTTGGCGGCGTCGGGCTCCTCGCCGCCGGCGTGCAGTCCGGGGCTGCGGGGCACCAGGATGACGACGACGTTCCTCTCCAGATCACCGGACATAGAGGTAAGGCAGGAGTCGACGGTCGTCGTCCCGCCATCAGCCATGCTCAGAACCAGGCCGTCCAGCCGGGCGGCGCTCCTGGCAGACGCCAGCGACTCGACCGCTGTCTTGAAACGTCGCCCATCGGAATGCGGCATCAGATCGAGAAAGTTCAAGCCGGCAAGCTGGCGCTCGCGGTTGGACAGCATCGTCAAAGCGGCTCTGTTCGCCTGCTTGATGCGATCCGACTCAGCGCCCACCACCAGGATCGGCACCTGCAGCTCCCGGAATACCAGACTTTCCATCTCCCGCTCGCGTGTGGAGCGGGACTGGACGATGCCCGTGGCCAGCTCCTCGGCGATCGCCTCCCCCAGCTCCAGGAACTCATCCGAGAAGCCGCGAGTTTCCCGGCAGTGAGCCATCAGCAAGCAGCCAAGCAGCTGCCCCGGGTGGACCAGGGGGAAGCAGACCATCGACTGGCTGCCGCTGTCATTGACGAACTGGTCGAGCTCGGGCATGGCGCTCGGCTCGCCGCGGTCGGGGCGGATGTCCTTCAAGGGCAGCGGCTTGCCCTCCGCCAGGAGCTGCTGCCACTCCGAGTTGAGGCGCAGGTGGTAGCGCTTCGCCCCCAGGGGGGTGAGCGGCTCCCTGGCGAAGTCGGCCACCAGCTCCAGCTCCTGCGAGTCGGGGTTGACCAGAAGTGCCATGCAGCGGTCGAGCCCGAAATACCAGCCCAGGGCCTCCGTCAACTTGCCAAGCGCCAGCTGCTGATCCGAGCCGCGCCGGGCCAGATGTCCAACCTGTCGAAACAGCTTGAGCAATCCGGATCCGGTCAGATTTACTTGCATGCCTGTCATGGCTCAACGGGTCAGCCAAGGGTTTCCTTAACTGCCGCCTAAGGATAACCCCTTGATGACGGGTCGGAGGGATTCGTCTCCGCGAAGCTGACCCGGCACAAAACTCCCAACAGGTTATCGCTTCCGAGCAGAGCAGCTGCCTACCCTTTCTGTCTTACCACCGGTCAGCCGTTTGGGGAAACCCCCGATAAGGGGATTAGGCGATCTCCTTACCGGATCGCTCAACACAGGCGCCGCCGGCCCGGCGGCGAGGTCCCAGGAAACTCAGTCCATGCCCCCGTCGCCGGGCACGGCCGCCCGAGCGGCTCAAACCGCGCCTCTTTGCCCGGGCGATGCCGGCGCCCCCGAAATAACAGGTTACGAAAGCGTTACCATTATTTGGCACAATCCTGCCGTGCCCGGCCGGCGCCTGAAAGTGGCTGGATTAATCTTTCGCGGGCGATTGCCAAAAGCTTGATATCTTCACCAATCACTTGCCAGCCCAGGCTTTCAGGATCTCCCTCTTGTCAGCCGCTTGTTATACAATTAATATATCTTCATACTTTGACCCCGGGACTGTCCATGGAATCCAATTCGAAACGCAATCTGAAACGTCAGTTCGGCAAACGCCTGGTAGAGACGGCCCTTAAGTCGCCGACCTTGGTGGCCGACCTGAGCCGCATCCGCCTCGAAGGGGTCAAGATCCGCCTGGTGGACGGGCCGTGCCGGGCCTATTACGACCGCAAGAAGCGGACGATCTACATCGGCCGCTGGTGCCCGCGCAACTACAAGCTGATCAGCATCGCCCACGAGTTTGTGCACGCGCTGGTCAAGCCGACGGTCGACCCGGTGCCCGGCAAAACCGGCCGGTCCGAGTTCATCAATCGCTGCCTGGACGAGGAGACTGAGGCTATCGTCCACGAGATCGAGATCGTCCGCGAGCTTATAAAGGCCGGTGTAAAGGTGGATCCCAAAGAGCTGGAGTGGCTGAACCGCTACAAACGGGGCGGCCGCAAGGCGGTCCGCAAGGCGCTGGAGAAGACCATCACCTCCACCACCGGCGAAGACTACCCCGAGTATTACGGCAGCTGGTACGACGAGATGGTGCCGCCGGCAAAGCGGAAGCCGTAAGGCGGGCTTCCGGCCGGTAAACCTCTTTCATTCGATGTAAGCGAACGGGGCGTGCTCGTGCTCGTCGACGGAGAAAGGCTCCGAGGTCAGCGGTCGGGCATCGGGGACCATCATGCGGATCTGCTCGGCGACGAACTTCGCGTCGCTGACGCGGGCGTGCAGGTGGATTGTCTGGAAGTCGATCTTCACGGTCGAGCCGTCGGCGGCCGTCACCGAACGGTTGCGTATCAGGCTCTGCGCCTGGGCGAGGATCTGTTTCACATCGCTTATGATGGCCTTGTTGTGCGTGTGCGGCAGCAGGTTGCCGTTGTTGTCGTAGGTGCGGTCTACCCAGGCCTCGCCGGCCACCCGGATGCCGGCCTTGTCGCCTGCCGCCAGGAGATTGGGCCCGGCCGGCCCGATGAGGACCAGCCAGCGATCGAACTCGGCGATCGCCCTGGCCACGGTGGCTGCTACCCGCTGGTCGTGAAACATCTGCCGGTAGAGAAAGCCGTGCGGCCGGACCTGGGTAAGCTCGAACCCGAAGGTCCTGGCCAGGCCGGCCAGCGCCCCGAGCTGGTACAAAACGGACGCGCGCAGCTCATTGGCCGGCAGGTGCAGCTCCCGGCGCCCGAAACCGGCCACGTCCGGATAGCCCACGTGCGCGCCCACGGAAAGCCCGTAGTAACGCGCCTCCTCGAGGGCCTCCTCCATCAGGACCGGATCACCGGCGTGGGCGCCACAGGCGATGTTGGCGGAGGTGACATACGGCAGCATCTCCGACTCGCCGGCGATGCGGTAGTGCCCGTAGCCCTCGCCGATGTTGGTGTTGATGTCTATGCTGCCCTGGACATAGATCTTCGCCGATCCGGCGACCGTCGGCGCCGGCGCCACCTCACGCTGACCGCGTGGCCGCTGTAGTCTTGTGCGTCGCATAACCTTACCTTCAAACGGACAGGCAAGATTCTACCAGGATTTTCCCTCTTTCCAGGGGCGCCGCCTGAACATAAAATGGGGGAAGAGGTTGTTTTGATGTAATGCGCCGGACGCCCGCCTATCTTTTCATCGCCTGGGCCCTGCTGCCCATCTGGATTGCCGGCGGGCAGGCGCGTGTCCTCAAGCCATTGTCCTCAGCCTCGGAGTCTTTACGCATCCTGCGCAGCGAGGCGCTGGAGGCCCGACTGAACGGGCAGGACGAGCAGGCGCTCGACGCCTACGAAAGGGCGGTGTCCCTGGCCAGGCGGGAGTTCGGCGACAGCTCCAGCTACCTCTCCGATCTTTACTTCGAGATGGGCACCTACGCTTTCGAGACCAGCAAGTTTGAAAGAGCGGAGACCTACTTGATGAGCGCCGTCAAGCTCAACCCCAATTCGGTGACCGCGCGGGTGAAGCTGTCGGAGCTTCTGCGGCTGAGGAACAGGCCGGAGGACGCGGCCATGCAGGCAAGTCAGGCGCTCCTCAAGCACCCCAACTCCATCCAGGCCAGGCAAGCTCTGGCGCTCGCCTACCTGGACATGAACGACCTGGCGCGGGCCAACCGCGCCTTCTATGTTCTGGACGAGGTCCAGCGCGGCAAGGCGGCGCCTCCGCCTGCGCCACCGCCGGCAGTGGCACCGCAGCCGCCGCCCGAGGAGAAGCCGGCGGTCGCATCGGTGCTCTCGCCGCTGAAGGCGCTGACCAAGTCGGTTGCCAGGCCGGAGGAAAAGCCGGCAAGGAAAGCGGAGCCCGGCAAAAAGCCCAAAGCCGAGGCAAAGCCGGCGCCGCCCGCCCGCAAGCCTCAGCCCAGGCCGAAGCCCGAAAAGCCCCGACCCGCCACCAGGGAGGTCAAGCCTAAGGCGGCCGCTCCTGCATTGAAGCCCGAGGCGCCGAAGGGCGAATCGAAGCCGGTCGGGCTGAAGGCCAAGCCGGCGGAGCTGAAGGCCAAGCCGGCGAAGCCTCCTCGCGGGCTTGTGCCGCCGCCACCGCCGGTAGTGCCGTCATACGTGGTGGCACCGCCGCCGCCGCCATACGGGGCGCCGTCAGGGCTGGGCGTGACCACCGGCAATCCGGGCTACAGCCTGAAAACCGAGGTAAAGATGAAGCCGAAGGAGAAGCCCAAGGAGCAGGCCAAGGAGGACAAGGCCGCTCCCCCCGCCTCGTCCGGCGGTTCAGACGACGACTTCCTTCTCGATTGGTTCGACAAGGGCGGCAAGAAAAAGGGCAAGTAGCGCCGCTTCCACCCGCCTACTGGCCGACGCCGGACTGCGGGGCGGCGTCCGGGCGCGGGAAGTTGCGTGCCTGCTGATTGCCGGGCATGATCTCCGGCAGCCGCTGCCGCTGCTCGGGGGTGAGAACGGAACGCAGGGAGAGGAAATCCTCGATCTGCATCTCCTCCATCCGGTCCTGCATCCTGCGCAGCTCCCTGCGCTTTGCCCGTATCTGCTCCTCGCTGGCGTTGGGATCGAACATGAGCTGGCGCATCTCCGCCCGCTTCTCCCTGAGCGACAGCCGCAACGCGCGGGCCTTGCCGGAGTTCTGCCCGCGCAGCTCGCGAATTCGCTGCTTCTGCTCCTCGGACAGCCCCAGCGCCCCCAGATTAATGGCCATGCCGCCGACCCGGCCGCCGGCACCCGCCCGCCCCTGTCCCGGGTTGCCGAACTGCCCCAGCCCTTCCCGTCCGGGAAAACGCCGCCCGGGCATGGCGCCCGTGTCCGGCGCAAACCTGCCTGGTCCGGGCCCGGTCGCACCAGGCGACCAGCGGCGGTAGGACCCGCCCTCGAGGTTGTTGCCGGCTTCGCCCGCCGGGCCCGCCTCCTCCTCGAGCTGCCGGCGCCGGAGTCCGCGCCTGAATCCGCCCTGAGGAGCCGGCAGGCTCGCCCCGTCGCGCCCGAAATCCTGCGCCACAAGCCAGCTTCCGCCGCGCCGGCCGGCCGTGCCCGGCGCCGGATCGCCGGGGCGAGCCTGGACCGGCTGCGCATAGAGCCACCCCGCCATCGTGAGCGCAACCAGGATCGCCGCAGCCGCTTTCATGCCCCCTCCAGTTGCCCGGATGCCCGGGACCAGATTACATCCTAATGTCATACAGACCGTCCTCGCCGGTGGATAGCCCAATCGCCTCGCCGCAGGCGGAGTGCCCGATTTCGCCAAGCGTGGCCACCTCCACGCTTGCACCGCGATCGAAATCCTGCCGCGCCAGCTCGCCGTTGTCCGCGACCACGGTCGGCTCACCGGGCCCGCCCCGCCCGGCCGGCCGGCTGCTGGCAGTCTTGCTGGCCAGCTCCTCTTTTGCCGGGGACAAGGAGGCGCGCTCCCTGCCCCCGTGATGGTGCGGGGCGGCCGCCCGCTCCCCGGGGCCGCGCCGCGGCTCCTCGCCCTGCGGGGCCACAGCCACCTCCTCCCGCCCTGCCTGCACGGCGGCCGGCCTGGCCCCGGGCATGGCCCCCGGGCCGACCCTGTGCGTTTCAGCGACTACCGGCCCGTGGTTGGTGCCCGAAAGCGGGCGAAAGGCGATGAAGACCACCGCCGCCGCCGCCGCCACCGCCAGCGAGCCCCAGGCCAGCGGCACGACCACCCTGGCCGTGCTCCGGCGGCGCTTCTCGATGATAGCCGGAATCTCGTCGGCGATGTCCCTGGGCGGCTTGAGCACCGGCAAAGCCCTGAGCGTGGTGACCAGCTGACCGATGAGCACGAGCCTTTCGCGGCACGCCCCACACCCGGCCAGGTGCGCCTCGACAAGCCGCTTGTCGGCGCCCTCGAGCTCGCCGTCGTGGAACGCATCCAGCAGCGGCTCTACTTCCAGACAACTAAATTGACGCTCGGACATGAGGATCACCTTGGGGACGGGGACGTGCTGGAGGACGAAGAATAATAGGGCTCGAGCAGTTCGCGCAGCTTCAGCCTGCCGTAGTGCAGCCGGGAGCGCACCGTTCCGACGCTGGTGCCGACCATCTCGGCAATCTCCTGGTAAGAGAAGCCTTCGATGTCGTGCAGGACCAGGACCGCCCTTTGATAATCAGGCAGGGCCCTGAGCGACGCCTGAATCACCTGGGATTCCTCTGTCAGGTCGAACCCCTGCTCGGGGCCCGGTCCGCCGTCGGCCACCTGCGAGACGACCGGCGACGGGCCCTCCGCATAGTCCTCACTTTCGGGCGCCGACTGCGGGTCGAAGCTCAGCAGTTGAAAACCCCGGCGCCTTTGCTTGGCCCGCAGGCAGTCCAGGCAGACGTTGTTGGCGATGCGAAAGATCCAGGCCGAGAAAGAGGCCTGCCGGCGGAAGCGGTTGAGGTTCTGATGAACCTTTATATATGTCTCCTGCACCACCTCTTCGGCCTCCTCCATGCTGCCAAGAATCCGATAGGCCGCACTGTATATGCGGTTCTGGTAGCGCCGGACCAAGGACTTGAAGTGTATGGGGTCCTTAGTCTTCCGGAAACTCTCGATAAGGGCCTCGTCGCTAAGGTCCACTTCCTTTCTCCACCCCTGATCCGGTCTTCCATAAAATAAGACGCTCGCCGGGTCAAAAAAGTTCAATCCGGCGGCAAAGGTGCCAAAATAAAGTCTAAATGATACGCAAACTGGCCATCCTATCCATCCTGGCGGGCGGCCTGACCGCCCTGCCGGCCGCTCAGGCCGCCCCGGGCAGCCCGGAGCCCAGCGTCGCCGGGGGCGGTGTGTACGGCGACCAGAACGGCGACCTGCCCAACTTTCATGAGGTCCACCCCTACCTTTTCCGGGGCGGGCAGCCTTCGCCTGCCGGTCTCAAACGGCTCAAGGAGATGGGGGTAGCGACGATCATCGACCTGCGCGCCAAGCCGGAGCAGGTTTACCAGGAGTCCAGCCAGGCGCGCGCGCTGGGCTTGCGATATATAAATCTGCCGATGAGCAGCCGGGCCCCGACCGGCAAGCAGGTGCGCACGTTCCTCAAGGAGGTGGACAATGCGGCCAGCGGCAGGAGCGCCGGCCCCGTCTTTGTCCATTGCGCGCACGGCTCCGATCGCACCGGCTGCCTGGTCGGCATCTGGCGCGTGACCCACGACCGGTACTCTTACGATGAGGCTTACCAGGAGATGCGCAAGTACTATTTCGGACCCAGGTTCATCCGGCTGTCCGGGGCCGTAAAAGAATATGCCGCCCGCCAGCAGCGGGCGACCGCGCCCCCGGGGGCGCAGTCGCCGCCGGCAAGCCAGTGACCGCGGCCTTAATGCAGCCCGCCAGGGGCCGGCGATGCCGGCGGGGCCGCCGGGGCCGGCGATGCCGGCGGGGCCGCCGGCGGGCTCAAGGCGGCCAACTTCTCTTTGGCTAACCTGGACCACGGGTAGAAGCGCAGGATCTCCTTGAGCGCCGCCTTCAGCTTCGGCGTGTCGTAGAAGAGCTCGGCCAGCTTCACCTGATACCACAGCGCCTGCCAGTTGGAAGGATCGAGCGAGAGGGCCTTGTCCACGTACCTCTGCATCTGCGCGTAAAGCTTGGCCCGATAAAGATGGACGGCATAATCCACATTGACGTACGGGTCGTCGGGAGCCATGGCCAGCCCGGCGTCCATGGTCTGCCTGGCCTCGAGCACCTGGCCGTTGTCGCTGTACAAAAGGCTCCAGTCGGCGAGGATCCGCCCTTCCACGGCCCTGTCCCCGCAGCTGCGGGCCAGAGCCTGAGCCTTGTTGAAGTATTGATAGGAGACGCGCGCCTGCTCGGGGCGGCTCAGATCGTGAGCCATCACCCGGTGCAGCATGCCCAGCCGGCCCAGAGCCCGGGCGCGATTCTTGACGTCGGCGGCCGCTTCGGCGGCGGCGAGCGCCTTCTGGTAAGCAGCCTCGGCCGCCCGGTAATCGCGGTGGATGACGAGCCTGGTATCGCCGGCGGTGATGAGCTGATTTATCTCGCCGCCTGCCTTGCGTCCGGCAGCCGGCTGCAGGATAAGGCGCCGGCCCCGGTAATCGAGCGTGAGCACGAAGTTCTGCCAGAACGGGTTGCCCAGGATGCCGGCCTGGGAGGTCTCGAAAAAGCCACCGCGACCCTCATGGGTCGCGCCCTCGTATGGATAGGTGAAGCGCACCTTCGGCACCGACAGCTTGCCGATGGCCACGCTGTCCACGACCGCTTCGGCCAGCCGCACGGGGCGCCCGTCGAGCCCGCTGCCCTCCGTAAGGCGCAGCGGCTGCCCGGCCGCGTACTTTTTGCCCAGCTCGGCAGGAAGGTGGTTGAAGGCCGCCCCGGTGTCCACCAGGAACTCCACCTCGTCCCGCCCGTCGAGCACCGCCTTCACCATCAAGCCCGGGCGCTCGGTGACCGGGGCGGAAGCAGCGCCCTCGGGCGCCTGGTAGCCCTGAGCATCGCTCAAGATGACGGCGCGCCTGCCGTAATCGATCGTCACGGCGAACTGGCTCAGCACATTTGACCCGATGATGCCGGCCACCTTCCGTCCGAGCTGCGCTGATTGCGGGCTCATGTCCAGGACGAGCGCATGCACGCCCTCGAGCGTCAGGTTGCCCAGCTCCAGCTTGCGAATAATCGATGCGCTCGTCGCGACCGCGCCGGAGGCCACGGAGATCATCGTGTTGCCCTGCTTATCCAGCGACTGCTCGGCGGCCGTGCGCCGATCGACCATGGTCTCGCTGGCGCCCGTGTCCAGAAGAAAGTCCAGCGGCTCGCCGTCGTTGAGCCTGACCTTGACGATGAGCTCCCCGGAGGCGTAATCCACCGGGATCGTCTGCGGTCTGTCCAGGCGCACGGGAGCCGCCTGCCGGGCGCGCCTGAACAGTCCGTCGTCGACCGCCGTTTGCAGGTCCACGGCCTCCACGCTCATCTCGAGCGTCTTCTGCCCGTTGGCAAATTGAGCCTGGTGGAACGGGATCATGGTGCCGCCGACCGGCCTGTAGCTGGAGTACTCGGTGTCCACGGTGGACGGCGAGCCGGTTGCCGGATCCCGCCGCTGGTAGCTGGAGGCAACCACGAGATAGTTGCTCTCGTCGATGAAAAACGTCGTCGGCGTGTGCTCCGCGTGCCCGACCTCGATGGCCAGCACCGGCGTCTGCTTGTACTGCGTGCGTCCGAGGAAGCCAAAGGTGTAACCAGGCTCCTGCCAGTGGGCGAGCACAAACACCTGGCGATCCCGGTCCTCCTGCAGGACCCGCACCGCTTCAGCCGGCAGATCGGAGGCCCACTTGCCCCCGGCCTTCCAGCCGGTCGTGCCATCGAATACGGTGCTGGTCGAGGCCGAGACCGCCCCGGGCACCTGCAGATCGATCCGCAGGGCGGCACCTTTTCTCACCTGGCGAAACTGCATCTGGCTTGCGGTCAGGCCATCTGGCGAGACCACCTTCTCCTGCCCCTGCATGATGCAGTTGATCTCCTGGCGGGCGAGATTCTGCTTGCCGCCGTAGGCGAGAAGCGTCTTTTCCATGATCTGCGGCAGGTTGAGCTCGCCGGAAGCGGCCGGTGACGCGCCGGGCTGGGCCAGGGCAGCCACGCCCGGCCGGCCGAAGACGGTCAGGCAGAGGATAAGGGCGAAAACGAGAAGCCTCACGAAACGGGGGCGAACTCCTGATTGACCGCCAGCCGGCCGCACTGGCCCTCATCAGGCAGCGTCAGCTCCGGGAGCGCCCGCACGAGCTCGTGCACCTTCAAGCACTGCGCTATCAAGTCTTTGACCATGGCCAGCGGCACCTGATTGGGCCCGTCGCTCCTGGCCTCGTCGGGGTTGGGGTGGACCTCCATAAAGAGCCCGTGGCAGCCGGCGGCCACCGCCGCCCTGGCCAGGGTCGGCACGTAGCGCCGCTGCCCGCTCGATTTGCCGCCGCCGGCGCCGGGCAATTGCACGCTGTGCGTGGCGTCGAAGACCACCGGGCAGCCCTGAGCGCTGATCATCGGGATCGAGCGGTAGTCGACGACCAGGTTGTTGTAACCGAATGTGGTACCACGCTCGGTCACGAAGACGTTCCTGTTGCCCGACGCCACAACCTTGTGCACGCTGTGCATGATGTCCTGCGGCGCCACGAACTGCCCTTTCTTGATGTTGACCACGGCGCCGGTGCGGGCGGCAGCCACCACCAGATCCGTCTGCCGGCAGAGAAAGGCCGGGATCTGCAGAACGTCCAGAACGGCCGCGGCCGGGGCGCAGTGCGCCTCCTCGTGGACATCGCTCAGGAGCTTCACACCGAGCCGGCGCTTGAGGTCGGCCAGCATCTCCAGCCCCCTGGTCAGGCCCGGACCGCGGAAGGTCTCGATCGAGGTGCGATTGGCCTTGTCGTAGGAGGATTTGAAGACAAGCGGGAAGTTGAGCTGCCTCGACAGATCGACGAGCGCCGACGCCGTGTTGAAAATGAGCTCCCAGGACTCGATCACGCAAGGCCCTGCGATAATGAGCAGCGGCTTGCCGGAGCCGATCTCGATGTCACCGATGCGAACGGTCAATGTGATTCCCTCCAGGAAAGACAACATTGTATCGATTATAAGCGCAGCGGGGATTGGCGGCGACTCATTTGCCTTTCGCACCCGGCCCGCCCGCCAGTCGGCAGCCGCGCTCCGCTTGTCGTCCCACCCTACAATGTTCATGTGACCGGCATCAAGATAAATTTGCATGTGCAGCCGGGGGCGGCGGGCACCGGCTTTGCCGGGACGTTCGCCGGCCGGCTCAAGGTGCGGCTTGCCTCGCGGGCCGTCGACGGCAAGGCCAACCGTGCCCTCATCGAGTTTCTCGCCTCCTATTTTGCGGTGCCTAAATCGTCTATAAGAATAATCGCCGGTGCCGCCTCCCGCGACAAGACCGTGCTGGTGGAGGGCCACCCGCCGGTTCTCAAGGAGAAGCTCGAGGCCGCCGGCGGGAAGGCAGAATGAGTATTCGCCCCGCCTGCGAGCGCAGCGTTTCAGCGATTGGTCATATGCTTGACCAGCCGGTAGACCGTATGCCCGGCCCGCTGGCTCACCGGCATCACCAGCCCGGTGCGGATGGCCTCGGCGAGCTGCGGTCTCAGGGTGCGGATGCGCTTCAACTGCCGCGTGCCGCCGGCCATTTCCGGCAGGGTCATGCCGAGCGGGTTTTTATCCAGCAGCTTCACCACCCGGTTTTCCTGCGCCTTGCTCGCCGGCTCGGGCCGGGGCGCGGCCGGCTGCTTTTCCTGCGCGGTGTGCTCTAAATCCGACATTCTTATCGACTCAAGCTGTCCTGAAGATTAGTTACGGTTTGTCCCCGGCCGTAGCAAAATTAAAATCGAGTTGATATATTCGACTCCATTGCTGCCTGAGCGCTGGGACCCACACCCGACAGCAGACCGGGTCTCGCTTCCGGTGTCTCGGCCGCGGAGACGGTCACACTAAATATAGCGGATTTCCAGCCGGATCCCCAGGCGGTGTCCGCGCTGGGCGGAGCCTGCACTTGAGCGTCGGATCCTTCGTACTTATGCTTCACAGCCACCTGCCGTTCTACCGGAAGGCCGGCATGTGGCCTTTCGGCGAGGAAAGCTTTTACGAGTGCATGGCGGAATCTTACATTCCGCTGCTGAACGCGATAGCCGAGCTGTGGGACGAGGGGATCCCGGCCAGGCTGACGGTCGGCATCACCCCCATTCTCGCCGAGCAGATTGCCGATCCGCACCTCAATGCGGGCTTCGAGAAGTTTCTCGAGGGGCGTCTCCAGGCGGCGCACGGTGACGAGGTGCGCTTTTCCCCGCGCGGCGAACAGCCCAACCCTGACCTCCTGCACCTGGCGCGCTTCTACGCGGACTGGTTCGACCACATTCTCAAGAGCTACCGCGAGCGCTGGGGACGCGACGTCCTGGGCGGCTACAAGAGGTTTCAGGATCTGGGGGCGATCGAGATCACCACCTCGGCGGCCACCCACTGCTTTTCGCCGTTGCTGGAGACGGACTCATCGCTGCGCTGCCAGTACAAGACCGGGGTCGAGTCCTACAAGAAGCACTTCGGGCGGGCGCCGAGAGGCTGCTGGCTGCCCGAGTGCGCCTACCGCCCGCAACAGGGCGGGCGGCCAGGCATCGAGAAGTGGCTGCACGAAAACGGGCTCAAGTACTTCTTCACCGAATCCTTCGTGATCAAGGGCGGGCAGACCGTGGAGCTGCGGCGTGACTTCGGCCCCTACGGCAGCATCGAGTACATACCGGTGGCGGCGCGACCGGAGACCGGGCTTACCACGTTCGAGGCCTTTTACCTCAAGGAGTATCCGGTGGCCGTCCTCGGCCGCCACGAGCAGGGCGGGTTCCAGGTCTGGTCGGCGGAGCACGGGTACCCGGGCGACGGCAACTACAGGGAGTTCCACAAGAAAGACGACGTCTCCGGGCTCCACTACTGGAAGCTGACCTCCACCAGCACGGACCTGGGAGCCAAGGAGCTTTACAGTCCTGAGGCAGCGGCCGTGCGGGTGCGCGAAAATTCGGATCACTACGTGGGGCTGCTTCAGGCGGCGCTTACCGAGCACCTGAAGCAAACCGGCGAGCCGGGGCTGCTCATGGTCAGCTTTGATACCGAGCTTTTCGGGCACTGGTGGTTCGAGGGTGTGGAGTTCATCAAGCAGGTGGTGCGCAAGCTGAAGACCTATACGGCGGTCACCATGCAGACGGCCTCCGAGTACCTGGCCGCCATGCCGCCGAAGCGGGCGATCGAGCTGCCGGAGTCGTCCTGGGGATCAGGCGGTCACTGGCAGGTGTGGCTAAACAACGAGACCGAGTGGATGTGGCCGGTAATCCACGAGGCGGAGCGCACCATGGAGAGCATCGCCGTCGACTACGAGGACGCCGACGGCGGCCTTGTCGGCCGCGCGCTGAAGCAGGCAGCCCGGGAGCTGCTCTTGCTGGAGTCGAGCGACTGGCCGTTCCTGGTCACCACGGGGCAGGCCAGGCAGTACGCCATCGATCGCTTCAACGAGCACAACCAGCGCTTCCGCGAGCTGGCGTCCATGATTCGCTCCGGGCGGATCGACGAGGGCAAGCTCATCGAGATGGAAGAGGTGGACAACTGTTTCCCCGACGTCTGCCACCGCTGCTTCCTGCCCGTCCGCGAGCCGCAAGCCTCGTAGCGGGCACCACGGCTGATATCACGGTCAACTGTGCCGGGCGTCCCTGGGCTCGCCCGGCGCCGGGTGGCCGCCAGCAGCCTGGATCGATCGTGACTCCAGGCAGGATCTGCCGGTGCAGACCGATTGAACGCGCTGCCTGAGGGCGATCAGCGTTCTCGGCAGCTCTCCCATCTCGCCCTGGCGGATGATCCACTGGGGAACCGGAAAGCCGGGATCGACGTAAAGTGAATAGGTGAGGATCGTCTTTCTGCCCTGATCGCACGGCTCCACCGCCCAGAATCCCCGGAAGTCCTTCAGAGAGCCGTCCACGCGCCGGAAGTCTATCCTGTGGTCGGTGTCATACCTCGACTCCACCGTGTAAGTCAGCTCGGGAAACAGGAAGCAGACGTACACGTTCATTTTCAGGACGGACAGGTCGCCGCGATCGGTGAGCACATCGACGCGCTTCAAGCGAGGGCTGATCTTGCCCTCGAACTCGAAGGGGTTGCCCACGATCGGCCAGACCTTGTCGGGCGGCGCGTCGAGAAGAATCTTTGCCACCACGAAGGTCGTCTTGCCCTGTGCTTCCTGATCCACGACCACCTCGCCGCGGTTGAGGCGCTGCCGGAGATCGGCAGTCGCCGCCTGCCCTGCCGCCGGTCTGGCCAGCGGCAGAACGCACAATACAGCCAGCGTGCCGGCCAGCCGCCGGCACACGAGATCCGGGCAGGGCATAAGACCCCTATCCTCGTTCGAGGTGAGCTACTAAAATCAAACAGTGAGCGATCGCCTGGTTTCAGGCTCTTAGCCCAATTTCATTATATCCGCGAGCCGCCGAACTGTCCAGGTTACAAGGGTTCCGACGTTTTTTGCCGGAAATTGTTCCTGCCTTGCCGGCAACGGCGGCGAGGAATATAAGGCGGCCTTATCCGGCACGGTGAGCCAGGGCGCGGTTCGACTCGATGTCCAATTCGGCCGCCCGGCTGCGGATGCCATCAAGCGTTTCCGGAAGCTCTCGCTTCAGCCCCTGCCTGATGATCCACTGCGGCACGAAGAAACCGGGGTCGAGGTACATCGCGTAGGTGACCAGGGTCTTGCTGCCGTTGTCGCGAGGCTCGAAGAGCCAGTACCCGCGAAAATCCTTGAGCGCGCCGCCCACCCGGCGGAAGTCGATCCGCTTGCACGGCTCGTAGTCGGACTCGACGACATAGTTGAACCTGGGCAGGAAGGCGGCGACCTCCACCTGGCAATCCAGGACCGAGTTGCGCGGGGTGTCTTTCAGGAAGTGGAAATTGCGCACGTGCTTCTGAATCTTGCCGGCAAACTCCCGGGGATTGATCACTATGCCCCAGACTCGATCCGGACGCGACTTGATGAGGATCTTTCCCTGAACCAGCGGCAACTTGCTGCCCTTGACGCAGGAGTCGAGGATGACCTCTCCGGCCTCCAGACGCTCGAGCTCGCCGCTCTTGAGCACCGATTCGCTGGTGGCGGGCAGGCAACCGACGAGCGAGAGGATCGCCACCGCCAGCAGTGCCAGACCGGCACTCACGGGACGCCTCGTCCCTTGATGTTTCTTCAAATACATGTAGCCCCACGCCTTCCTTAGAACGAGACTGGTGTACCTTTGCTGACGGCGGCCCGGTAGAGCCATTCAACCGGGCAAGCCGGGCCAGGATAGACCGAAAATCTCCACAGTAGAGGCCATTATATGCAGAATCACGGCCGCTGCTCTTTAAATCTGCTCACAACAACTGGATATCAAGAGCCCGATCCTGTTAAATACTGGTTATCAGACGGATTTCTGGGAATTTTCTGATGCGTCGAACAAAGATCGTGGCGACAATCGGCCCGGCGAGCAAGGATCGAAACGTAATTGAAAAGCTGATCAAAGCAGGGGTTGACGTTGTCAGAATCAACTGCTCGCATGCCGATCACGAGACCATCAAATATATAGCGGATGTCACGCGCGAGATCAGCTCCGAGCTGGATCGCTCTGTGGGAGTGCTTCTTGACTTGTGCGGTCCCAAGATCCGCACCGGCAGAATAGAGCCCGGCACGGAAGTGAATCTGCAGGCCGGGCAAAAATTTACATTGACGGCCCGCGAGCTGCCGGGCGATTCGGAGATTGTGAGCACGAATTATCCCAAGCTGGCCCACGAGGTCGGCGCCGGCGACACCATCCTTCTTGACGACGGGCTCATCGAGCTCAAGGTTGTCAACACGGCGCAGGACGACGTGGTCTGCCAGGTCATCACCGGTGGTGTGCTCAAGGACAAGAAGGGGATCAATCTTCCGGGCGTGCGACTGTCCATACCGGCATTGACCGATAAAGATAAAGAGGATCTCAAGTTCGGACTGGAGCAGGACGTGGACTTCGTGGCCCTGTCGTTCGTGCGGGACCCCGGCGACATCCGTCATCTCAAAGAGCTGATTGGAGACCACTGGCCACCACCGGTGGTGATCGCCAAGCTCGAGAAGCCGCAGGCTCTCGAGCACCTGGACGAGATCCTCGATGTCGCCGACGGCGTCATGATCGCCAGGGGCGACCTCGGGGTGGAGCTGCCCCCGGAGTCCGTGCCGCCGGCGCAAAAGCTGATTACGAGGAAAGCGAACGCCAAGGGCAAGCCGGTGATAACCGCCACCCAGATGCTGGAGTCGATGATCGAGCACCCGCGCCCGACACGGGCCGAGGCATCGGACGTGGCCAATGCCATATTCGATGGCGCCGATGCGGTCATGCTCTCCGGGGAGACGGCCGCTGGAGCTTATCCGGTGCAGGCCGTACAGATGATGGATCGCATCGCCACGGCAGCGGAGTCCAGCCTCGACTTCACCAGGCTGCACCAGCACGAGCTGCCCACCTCGGCGCACGCCATCGCGCACGCCGCCTGCGCCATGGCTGTGGACATGAAGGCGCGGGCGATCGCCGCCTTCACCAAGTCCGGTGCCACGGCCAGGCTCATCTCGCAGTTCCGCCCGCCAGGCCCTATCATCGCCCTGGCGCAGCACTGGCACGTCTACCGCCAGCTTTCCCTGCACTGGGGGGTGACCCCGCTCATGCTAACCGAGGTAAGCGACTCCGAGTCAACGCTGGCCCTGGTCGAGGACACGCTTCTGGACAGGGGCATCGTCTCCCACGGGGACTCGATCGTGATCACCGGCGGCCTGCCGATCGCCGCCCGCGGCCCGGCCAACTTCGTCAAGCTCTCCGTGCTGCCGCCCATGACCACCCCTAAATATTGGGAGGTCAAGGGGATCTGATCGGGCGCATGCAATGCGCCCCTGCGTGGCGTCGATTGACGCGCGGGCAATGCGCCGCTATGTGGGTTCGCTGCGGACCTGCGAGTGGACGAGGTAGCCGCAGACCGGATCGTCTTTCATCATGTACTGCTGGCGGCTCACCTTGAAGCCCAGGAGCGTCTGGATCAGGCGCGGCTCCATAATACAGATCTGCCGGTACTGGCTGGCCAGGTTGTGCACCGCGCAGTGCCGTTGAAAGATGGCGAAGTTGCCGTCTGGCAGCGCCTGCCACTCGGTCATGAAGCCGTTCTCGGAGAAGATCTTGGCCACCTCGGCCACGCGCTGGCCCAGGTCTTTGCCTTCCATCCGCGGCCCGAGCTTGCGGGCGAGGTGGTCGTGCCTCAAGGCAAGCAGGTCCATCACGCCCTGGTTGCCGCCGCGCTCGAAGACCGCATCGAGGATCTCCCCGGCCAGGTTCTGTGCCGCCGAGGGAAACAGGGAGTTGGCCTTTTCGGTCAGGCGATACTGATAGGTCGGCCGCCCCCGCCCCCGGCGGACCGTGCGCGACTCGACCAGGCCCTCCTGCTGCAGCCCCGCCAGGTGGCGCCGCACGGCCATGGCCGTTATGCCCAGCCGGTCGCACAGCTTGGCCACGGTCATCTCGCCCTCACGCTTGAGGTGAAGGAGCACCGCCTCGTGGGTGCTTTCAGGGGCGTCGTTGACCAGTCGCGTTACCATGAAGTTCCCGTTTACACGGCTCCCATCCCCATTTTATGGCCAGCCGCCCCGCAGGCTCCCTCTCGAGACTATCGGCGACAGAGATTCATCAGCATGGGCGGTAAAGATCATTAATCCGGATGATGTCAGGGGATATTTTTGATACTATTATATCTGTAAAAGCCACAGGATCTGAGATTTGCCTAATTTTAACTTTCCCGCAGCGGCGGGCTGGCAGGCGAAGATCGTGCCCGGCGGCAGACGGTTACCGAACGAGACAATGAGCCAAACCAAACCAATTCTTGCCATAAAGAACCTTCACGTCAGCGTGGAGGATAAAGAGATTCTCAAGGGGGTGAGCCTGACGATAAACGCGGGCGAGGTCCACGCGCTCATGGGCCGCACCGGCTCGGGCAAGTCCACGCTTTCCTACACGCTCATGGGGCATCCTCGCTACAAGGTCACCGCCGGGCAGATCTTATATAAGGGAGAGGACCTGACCGCGATGCCCGCCGATGCTCGAGCCAGGGCCGGGATTTACCTGGCGTTTCAGTACCCGGTGGCCATCCCCGGCGTCTCCGTCTCCAACTTCCTGCGCGCGGCCGTGAAGGCTCGCCGCGGGACCGAGCTTACCATCAAGGAGTTCCGCAAGGAGCTGCGCGAGCAGATGAATAGGCTGGAGATGAAGGACGACTTTCTCTCCCGCTACATCAATGACGGCTTCTCGGGCGGGGAGAAGAAGCGGCTGGAGATCCTGCAGATGTCCCTGCTCAAGCCGGAGCTGGCCGTGCTGGACGAGACGGACTCCGGCCTGGACATCGACGCGCTCAAGACGGTCGCCGGGGGCATCAACGCCATGACCGGCCCGGATCTGTCCGTGCTTTTAATCACGCACTACCAGCGGATTTTAAATTACATAACGCCGCAGTTCGTTCACGTCATGCAGGAAGGACGCATAGTTCTGTCCGGCGGCAGCGAGCTTGCGCACGAACTGGAAGCCCGGGGTTACGACTGGGTGACCCAGGAACCCGCAGCCACCACCGACGCCGCCGTAGCGCAGGCGCTCGCGCCGTAGATCGCGCTTGCGCCACGCAGTTGGGCCGGCAAGGAATGGATGCATCTGGAGAGATAAAATGGCAGCTGAACTGACAAAACCCGCAGACATTCGCTCGATCGGCGCCGACTACAAGTACGGCTTCCGCGACGAGGAGAAGTACGCGTTCAAATCGGGCAGGGGTCTGACGCCGGAGATTGTCGCCAAGATCTCCCAGATGAAGGGCGAGCCTGAGTGGATGCTCAAGTTCCGCTTGAAGGCGCTGGAAACCTTCCTCAAGAAGCCGATGCCCAGGTGGGGCAACAGCGAGCTCCTGGATGCCATCGACTTCCAGAACATCTACTACTACATCAAGCCCTCCGAAAAGCAGGGCAAGAACTGGGATGAGGTGCCGGAAGGGATCAAGAAGACCTTCGACCGCCTGGGCATCCCCGAGGCCGAGCGCAAGTTCCTGGCCGGAGTCACCGCCCAGTACGAGTCCGAGGTCGTCTACCACTCCATCCGCGAAGACCTGGAGAAGCAGGGCGTCATCTTTCTGGACATGGACTCGGGGCTGCGCGAGCACGAGGAGATCGTCCGCGAGCACTTCGGCAAGGTGATCCCGCCGGCCGACAACAAGTTTGCCGCCCTGAACTCGGCAGTCTGGTCCGGCGGCAGCTTCGTCTGGGTGCCGCCGGGCGTCAAGGTGGAGATCCCGCTGCAGGCCTATTTTCGGATTAACGCCGAGAACATGGGCCAGTTCGAGCGCACACTCATCATCGCCGAGCCGGGCAGCTACGTGCACTACATCGAGGGCTGCACGGCGCCCATCTACTCCAGCGATTCGCTGCACTCGGCGGTGGTGGAGCTTATCGCCAAGAAGGGCGCCCACATCCGTTACACGACCATCCAGAACTGGTCGAAGAACGTCTACAACCTGGTGACCAAGCGCGCCGTCGCGCACGAGGACGCGAAGATCGAGTGGGTGGACGGCAACCTCGGCTCCAAGCTGACCATGAAGTACCCTTCCGTGTACCTGGTCGGGCCGCGCGCCCACGGCGAGGTGCTCTCGGTGGCCCTGGCAGGCGGGGAGCAGCACCAGGACGCGGGCGCCAAGATGGTGCACGCGGCGCCTGACACAAGCTCGATTATCACCTCGAAGTCGATCTCCAAGGACGGCGGGCGGGCCACCTACCGCGGTCTGGTCAAGGTCTACAAGAACGCCACAAACGTCAAATCCAGCGTTCGCTGCGACGCGCTCCTGCTGGACGAGAAGTCCCGCTCGGACACCTACCCGACGATGGAAGTGGACGAGCAGCAGGTGACGATCGAGCACGAGGCGACGGTATCCAGGGTGGGCGAGGAGCAGCTCTTTTACCTGATGAGCCGCGGCCTTACCGCCGCCGAGGCGACGACGCTTATCGTCAACGGCTTTTTCGAGCCATTCACCAAGGAGCTGCCGCTCGAGTATGCCGTTGAGCTGAACAGGCTCATTCAGCTCGAGATGGAAGGCTCGGTCGGTTAGGACAGAGATGACAGAGACAAAGACAGCAAGCACCATTGCCAGGCAGCGCGTCGACGACCTGGCGGCCCGCCACGGCGAGGCCGGCTGGTTGAAGGAGGCCAGGCTTTCTGACTGGGAGCTTTATCTCAAGTGCCCGATGCCGACGCCCCGCGACCAGGACTGGCACGGCACAGACCTGAGCGCCCTTGATCTGTCTGCCTTCACCGCCGTGGATTTCCAGCCGGTAGAACCCAAGTCTCCTCCGGAGCACCCCTTTGTCGCCAGGACGCTCAGGCACTTCAGCAGGCGCGCCGGCGTCATTGTCCAGGCGGTCGGCCGCCCCGGCTACATCGAGCTGGATGCCGGTCTGGCGGCCAGAGGCGTCATCCTCTGTGACCTTTCCACAGCACTTCGCGAGCACGGCGACAGGCTGAGACCATACCTGGCTGTACCGGCCAAGCCCGACCTCAACAAATTCGGCTTGATGGCCAGAGCGCTCTTCAACTGCGGTCTCTTTCTCTTCGTCCCGCCCGGCGTGGAGATCGACCTGCCGATCCTGAGCATGGCGCTGACGGGCGGAGCCACCGCCGGCAGTGCCATATTCCCGCGCCTGATCGTCCTGGCGGGAGACAACAGCAAGGTGTCGCTGATCCACGCGAGCGCCGGCGAGGGCGCAGGCCGGTCCGGCGGCGGCGAATCGGCGCCGGTCCTTCATAGCGGGCTGGTGGAGATTCAGGCGGGCGCCGGAGCCAGGGTGTCGTTCCTGGACCTTTATCAGTTCGGATCGAATGTCGTTTCCGTGAACAGATCGGAGGCGGCGGTGGCGCAGGACGCCGAGTTCACCTCGTTGACCGTGGCGCTTGGCGGCGGCACGACGAAGTCGGACATCGCCACCTACCTGCAGGCGCCGGGCGCGGCGAGCTGGGTTTCCGGCCTCGTGCTGGGCAGCGGCCACGAGCACTTCAACTTCAACACGATCGAGGAGCACAACGCTCCCGATACCAGATCCGATATCAACTTCCGGGTCGCCCTCGGCGACTCGTCGGCATCCGTCTATCAGGGGATCATCCGCGTTGCCAGGGTGGCGCAGCGCACCAACGCCTACCAGCAGAACAGAAATCTCCTTCTGGGCGGGCAGTCGAAGGCCGATTCCATACCGAAGCTGGAGATCCTGGCCGACGACGTGAAGTGCTCGCACGGGGCCACGGTGGGCCCGGTGGATCGCGATCAGATCTTTTACCTGATGAGCCGCGGGCTGACCGAAAGCGAAGCCGAGGAGCTGATCGTGCTTGGTTTCTTCAAGACCGTGCTGGAGTCGTACCCGGTGGCGGAGGCCGTCGATTGGGTTTTGGAATCCGCATCGCAGAAGCTCTTCCGCAAGCCATCCGGGCAGACACCAGCGATTTAGCCGGGGTGCAATGCCATGGTCTCGAAGTTTGTCAAGGTAGCGACGGTAAAGGACATTCCCGACGGTCAGGTGAAGGTTTTCTCCGCCGACGGCGTGCCCGTGCTCATCGCCCATGCCGCCGGCCGGTTTTTTGCCACCGCCGACCTGTGCACGCACGACAACGGCCCGCTGGGCGACGGTTCGCTGGACGAGTACGCAATCGAGTGCCCGCGGCACGGGGCGCGCTTCGACGTGCGCACCGGGGAGGTGCTCTGCCTGCCGGCGGTGGTGCCCATCCCCACCTATGCCATCGAGGTGCGCGGCGAGGACATTTTCGTAGGTATTCCGTAATCATGCTGGACGTAGCCAAAATTCGCCAGGACTTTCCCGTGCTCGAGCGGCGGGTCAACGGCAAGCCGCTCATCTACCTGGACAACGCGGCCACATCCCAGAAGCCCGCCTGCGTTATCGACTCGCTTGCCAGTTACTACCGGGAGTACAACGCCAACATCCACCGCGGGCTGCACACGCTGAGCGAGGAAGCCACGTCCGCTTACGAAGAGACGCGCGAGAAGGTGAGAGAATTCATCGGCGCTGCCGAGTCGCGATCGATTGTTTTCACCCGCAACACCACCGAGGCTATAAATCTTATCGCGTATAGCTGGGGGCGCGCCAATATTCTGGCCGGAGACGAGATTGTGCTTTCGGCCATGGAGCACCACTCCAACCTGGTGCCCTGGCAGTTGCTGGCCGCCGAGCGGGACGCCAGGCTGGTCTACCTGGAGCTGACCGCCGACGGGCAGATTGATATGGAGCTTGCCGCCCGCCTGATCTCGACGAAGACGAAGCTCGTGGCCGTCACCATGATGTCCAACGTGCTGGGGACGGTGACGCCGGTGTCCGAGCTGGCCAGGCTGGCCCACAACCAGGGCGCCCTCATCCTGGTCGACGGGGCGCAGGGGGTCCCGCACATGCCGACATCGGTGGCGCGTATGGATTGCGACTTCCTGGTGTTCTCTCTCCACAAGATGCTCGGCCCGACCGGTGTCGGGGTTCTCTGGGCGCGTCCGGAGATCCTGGAGGCGATGCCGCCGTTTCTCTCCGGCGGCGACATGATAAGCTCGGTCTGGCGCGACCGGGTGAAATTCAACGAGCTGCCCTGGCGGTTCGAGGCCGGCACGCCCAACATTGCCGACGTCATCGCCTCTTCTGCGGCGATCGATTACCTGCGGACTCTGGGCATGGAAAATGTGCGCGCCCACGAGATCGAGATGGCGAAATACGCTCTCGCCGGCCTGCAGGAGATTCCCGGCGTGACCGTATACGGCCCGCAGGATGCCACCGCCCGGGGTGCCGTGATATCCTTCAATTTTTCCGAAGTGCACCCGCACGACATCGGGCAGATCCTCAACGACGGGGGCATCGCCATAAGGGCCGGCCACCACTGCTGCCAGCCGCTCATGCGCGACCTCAAAGTTGCCGGCACGGCCCGGGCCAGCTTCTACGTTTATAATACGAAAGAAGAGGTAGATGCCTTCCTGGACGCGCTCAAGGAAGCGGACAAGGTCATGGGTCATGTCGCTTGCAGATGATCTTTATCGGGAGACAATCCTGGATCATTACCATCACCCCCGCAACAGCGGGACGATAGAGCACCCCACGGTCAGGACCGAGGGGGTGAATCCCCTCTGCGGCGACGAGATCACGCTGTACATGACGGTGGACAACGACGCAATTTCGGACATCAAGCTCGACGCCCACGGCTGCTCCATCAACATGGCATCGGGCTCCATGATGAGCGAGGCGGTGAAAGGCCAGTCGCTCGAGCATGCGCAGGAGGTGGTTCGCACCTTCAAGGAGATGATGCTCGGCCCTTCGCCGGACGTATTCCTGCCGGAGGAACTCGAGGACCTGGAGGCGCTGCAGGGGGTGCGGAAATACCCGGTGAGAATCAAGTGCGCTCTTTTGCCCTGGAACACGCTTCTGGAAGCCATCGAAAAGGCTCGCGCCGGATCAAAAATCCCCTAGGGGCGGATTGCAGCGCCCCCGCGAGCGCTCAACAGAAATCACTAGCCGGAGGAATAACAATGTCGTCCCTGCAAGAAGACGTGGTGCGAGAGCACTTGAAGACCATCTACGACCCGGAGCTGGGCATAAGCATCATCGATCTCGGTCTGGTTTACGGCATAGACATAAAGGATGGCGATGTCACGGTGAGGATGACCCTGACCAGCCCGGCGTGCCCCCTGGGAGGCGTGATCCAGGCGCAGGTCCACCAGGCGCTCACGAAGATTCCCTGGGTCAAAAACCCCAGCGTGCAGCTCGTCTGGAGCCCGCGCTGGGACCCGACGACCATGTGCAGCGAAGATGCCAAGATGGAGCTTGGGATTTTATAATGGCAGTTTTGGCGCTGTCCAGATCATGCCATGGCAAAGCCGGTAATCCACGATAACGACGGTCACGTCGACGACCTCCTGAGCTCGGTGCTCCTGTGGCTGTCCCCGGAGATCGAATTGCAGGCGGCGACGGTTACCGACGGTGATTGCTACGTGGCGCAGTCTTTCGAGGCGCTGCTCAAGATCGCCACCTACCTGGATCTCGAGGGGGCCGAGGTGGCCTACAGCGAGGACCCCGTTCCTCACCCGTTTCCGGACAACTGGCGCCGGGAAAGCTACATAATCAACGAGCTGCCGCTGTTCGGCGAGCTTGCCTTGAAGAAGCTCTATCAGCAAGGCCAGGGGCGGAAGTCGCAGGCGGCCGTGACCGACTGCCTGACGCACTCGAAAGTTCCGCTGACGATTGTGTCCACCGGACCGCTCACCAACCTGGCCTCGGTTTTCGAGGAGAACCCCGATCTGAAAAACAAGGTCGACGAGTTTGTCATCATGGGTGGTGCCATAGACGTGCCCGGCAACGTCGAAGAGCCCGACCATGACGGCAGCGCCGAATGGAACATATACGCGGATCCTTCGGCGGCCAAAAGGATCTTCGATCTCGGCGTGCCTGTAAAGCTCATCACCCTCGATGTCACCAACCAGCTGCCGGTGACGCAGGAGTTTCTCTCGCGCCTGGAGGAGCAAACGGAAAAGCACAGAGCCTCGCTCCTGGCCGCCAGGCTCTGGTCGCTGGTGAAGGGCTTCGAATACTATTTCTGGGACACGGTGACTGCCGCCGCCGCCATCGAGCCCGGGCTGTTCACCTTCAAGGAGATGCGCCTGGACATCATCACCCACGGGCGCAGCGCGGGCAAGGTGTCTACCACGCTTTTCGGCGGGCGCAAGGTGATGGTCGCGTCGTCGGTTCAGAAAGAAGCGTTCGAGGAGCTGCTCCTGGGCATCCTGCGGCTGAGATAATCGATCACCGGATGCGCGCGAAGTCGATGTAGGCTTCGTCGGGGTCGGTGGACAGCAGGCGCAGGCGGACCTTGTCACCGACATCGAGTCCGTGCTCTCCTTGCACGATGCGGCCTTCCACCGGCGGCCTGAAGACCCGCACGTATGTGCCCCCTGAGGTCACCCCGGTGACTATTCCGTCGAATTTCTCACCGATGTGCTTTTTGAGCATGACGGCAGCGGCTACCTTGCGCATGGTGCGCTCGACCTTCCGCGAGCCGTCCTCCCTTTCCGTGCAGCGTCGCGCGATGTCGTCCAGCGCCTCGACGGAATAAGGCGAGGGGACGCCGGAGAGCGCCGACTTCACAAGACGCTGCGTGACCAGGTCGGCATATCTCCTGTTGGGCGCGGTGGCGTGCGTGTAATCGTGTACGGCCAGCGCGAAATGCCCTTCGTCCCTGACGCCCGGCTTGTGCACGATATATTCGCCCGGGCCCAGCAGCTTGACGATGGTGAGCGACAGATCCGGAAAACGCTCGGGGTCCGCCTTCCGGCGCTCGATCAAAAACGCGGCCAGGGCCTGAACATCCGGGTTTGCCGGCAACTCACGATCGAAACTTGCCGCCACCTGCACGATGCGATCCCACCTCTCCGGCGTCTTCACAATCCGCCTGATCGACGGTATCGCCTTTGCTTCCAGGAACTCCGAAATGGTGATGTTGGCAGCAATCATCAAATTCTCGATGATCTCCCGGGCGGGGTTCTCCTCCACCGATTCCAGATTGATCACCTGGCCATCGCAGAGGACCGGCCTGGCCTCGATCGTCTGCAAGTGCAGCGAGCCGTGCTTCTGCCTCAAGGCATGAAGCCGCTCCCTGACCTCGTTCTGAATCATGAGCTGCTCTTGGAGCCCCTCGACTTCCTCGACCTTGCCTGGCGGCTGGTTGCCGGTCTCCAGCCAGTTGCCGACGCTTTCGTAGGCCAGCTTGGCGTGATTGCGCACGAGCGCTGGATAAACGTCGCTGGCGACAACCTCACCGGCGGCGTCAAGTGTCATATCAACGACCACCGCCCGACGGTCCTCGCCTTCGGCCAGCGAGCTCATATCAGCCGACAGCTCTTCCGGCAGCATCGGGTAAGTGACGACGCCGGTGTATACCGACGTGCAGTTCTTTCCGGCGTGACGATCGATAGCCGACCCGGCCGGCGCGAGAGAATCCACGTCCGATACCCCGACCATGACGCGCATGCTGCCGTTGTCCATGCGCTCGACGTACTCGATCTGATCCAGATCCAGAGAGTCGTTGTTGTCGATCGAAGACCAGAGGAAAGACCGCAGATCGCGGAGCCCGCCGCCGGCATCAGCGCCGGCGTGCCTGGACTTGAGAGCCTGCACCTCGGCTCTCACCTCCGGCTCGAAATCAGGCACAAACTGTCGCTTCACCATCTCCAGATGGGCCCTCTGGCGGAGGTTGAGGTGAAGGTGGTGATGTGTGGACATGGTTGCCCGTGTAGCCAGGGGGACTTCGTGAAGATCTTCGTGCAGGACCGGGGACAAGCGCAAGCGCTCAGCGCTCATTATAAGATAGCGGTTTGCGGCTGCAGGCAGCCTGAGGCTTTTCAAATCAGGCGGGAGGCGCGAATGGGAGGCGAGCTGGAAGGAAAGATAGCGCTCGTTGCCGGGGCATCGTGGGGGATTGGCGAGGCGACGGCCGTGGCGCTGGCGACGGCGGGGGCGCGAACCGCCAACGTGCCCGGGCGCCAGGCAGTGTTCTTACGGAATGAAGGTCCGGGAATTTTTCGGGCGAGCCGAGGCGCGCTCGGTTGCCAGCGTCTACAAGACGAATCCCATAAGCTCGATTATCGGCCCGACCAGCGGCACTGGTGCCAGGATCTCCGCCGCCAGCATAAACACCGCGCCCAGGACGAGCTTGTCGTAAATGGTCCTTTTAGCCGGGGTGCTCCTTCTCATCTTCCATCTCCTTTTCTTGCACTCCTGCCGGTCAATATCATCCTGCCATGGCAGGGTTTAAGAAGCCTTTAAGAGCAGCAGGTCCTGCCAAAAATGGAATAGTTTCCGTCCCCTCCCCGCGGTTGCAAGGGATATCCGAATCTAAAAAATGTGCTGACTAAAACTTGACCTGACAGTCAATTCGGCGATCCTGCGACATCAGATCCGTGTGCAAGCCGTCCTGGTGAAATCAGCCATTCAGTTGATCCGTAACGTTGTCTGAGGGGTTCAGCCACTGCTTCGCTGAAATAGCCAGCATCAGCCAGACCTCTTTCAGGCAAAACACCCACCTGTTCGATCGTGCACCGCCAATTGAGAGTGCTTAACATTGAGTCCGATCCGTTAAGCCCGACGGGCTCCCGCTTTTGAAACCAGCCAGACTTTTAGATCAGGCTCCTAGTGGCGGCACCTCCACGAGATCCGAGTATCCTCGAAGTACACGATCGACCGTTAGAAAACGGGCAGGCTCATGAATTGCTTGTGCGATAAGCAGACGGTCGAAGGGATCGCGATGGAGAAGGGGTAGTCGAAAGATCGCTGCTGCGTGGACGGCTAGCACTGGGAGTTCGTCGAATCCAACACGCACAGCAGCGGCGGCGATCTCCTCAGGTGCAATTTCCATCGGCAGCCGACCAATCTGCCGTTTGACGGCGAGTTCCCAGATGCTTGCGGCCGAGAAGAGCACCTGGTTATCTGGCGTTTCGAGCTGCTCTCGAAAGGAGACCGGCAATCGCTCGGGTTCTGCCACAGCCCAAAGCAACACGTGGGTATCAACGAGCAGCCGTGCCACGTTTCCCTTCGAACTCCTCGATCGCGTTCTCTGGCAGCGGTGCGTCAAAATCAGATGGTACCGTGAACTTACCGGACAGAACACCGAGCTTGCGGCGCTTGCCCGTCTTCTGTACAGGAACTAGCCGCGCAACCGGCTTTCCAGCCCTGGCAATGATTATCTCTGCCCCCTCGCCTACCTCCTCGAGAAGGCGGGAGAGATTGGTCTTTGCCTGGTGAATGTTAACTTTGCGCATCGCCTTGTTTTGTCCTGGACTAAACTTAGTTTAGTCCATATCGACACCATTGTCAATGCTGTCACACCAATGGCGGACCGGTGGCGGCCTGCCGTACCTCTGGCTCAGTCGCCGGCCGTACATCTCGCTTCTCTATCAAGTCAGCAGCGTCCCTGGCAAGATGCCCAAAATGGAACGCTTACGGATGACGGGCTCATGCGGGTCAGAGATTTCTTCGTGCGTGGTTTCAATTCACATACCGCTCGAGGAGCGGATGACGGATGGCCAGATCCTGGCGGTCAGAGCCAGCAAAGGTTTCAATTCACATACCGCTCGAGGAGCGGATGACGGAATCGCGCTTTGCGCATCGCGCTTCGTCCTCGCAGTTTCAATTCACATACCGCTCGAGGAGCGGATGACGGACACCTCTTGGGCGGCAAGGAGAAAACTATGAGTTTCACTTCACATACCGCTCGAGGAGCGGATGACGGCCTGGCAGCCCGCCGGGAGTCCTATCCTGGTCGTTTCAATTCACATACCGCTCGAGGAGCGGATGACGGGATAGTCTATACTGTTCTACTATCAGCTATAGATGTTTCAATTCACATACCGCTCGAGGAGCGGATGACGGGGTCAAGACGTAGGGTGTAACCCCCAGAAAAGGAGTTTCAATTCACATACCGCTCGAGGAGCGGATGACGGAGTAGGCTAACTCCCCCAAAAAAACACAAGGAGAGTTTCAATTCACATACCGCTCGAGGAGCGGATGACGGGATTCCGCCGAGCCGCTGATTGTGGCCCTAGGAGTTTCAATTCACATACCGCTCGAGGAGCGGATGACGGCTGCACACAGCTAGGCTGGATCGGACAAGCGGTGTTTCAATTCACATACCGCTCGAGGAGCGGATGACGGGCCCGGGCCTTACCCCGGGCGGGCCACTGCGGAGGTTTCAATTCACATACCGCTCGAGGAGCGGATGACGGAACGCATGGCCGGCCTTTTTGCAGACGGCGCTGTTTCAATTCACATACCGCTCGAGGAGCGGATGACGGGACGTAGGGTAAGCTAACCTCTCAAAAAAAAGGAGTTTCAATTCACATACCGCTCGAGGAGCGGATGACGGCATAGCGTCACTGCCGGGCCGGCTGAACTCGATGTTTCAATTCACATACCGCTCGAGGAGCGGATGACGGGGTACTCTCCCGGCTACTGGGTAAGTAGCCGGGTTTCAATTCACATACCGCTCGAGGAGCGGATGACGGCCGACAAAAGGAGTTATGGTTCCCGCAGTAACAGGTTTCAATTCACATACCGCTCGAGGAGCGGATGACGGGACCGGGATGCATGGCTCGCCGCTCGCGACCGAGTTTCAATTCACATACCGCTCGAGGAGCGGATGACGGGAAAAAAAGCGCTGATACGTATGCGGCAGTAGTTTCAATTCACATACCGCTCGAGGAGCGGATGACGGTGACGGCGTGGCTTTCGGGCCCCCTCGTGTGCGCGTTTCAATTCACATACCGCTCGAGGAGCGGATGACGGTCCATCACCCAAAGGCACGTTGACCTTCTGGCGTTTCAATTCACATACCGCTCGAGGAGCGGATGACGGGTCCGCGCGGCATCCTGACCGCTGCTGTCACTGTTTCAATTCACATACCGCTCGAGGAGCGGATGACGGTGACCGCCGCCGCAGCACTCCGCCATGCCGCGCGTTTCAATTCACATACCGCTCGAGGAGCGGATGACGGGCGCAGCGCCGCGACCGAGACGCCCTTGTGACAAGTTTCAATTCACATACCGCTCGAGGAGCGGATGACGGAAGGCCGGCGTCACGATCAAGGAGGAGTAAGTGGTTTCAATTCACATACCGCTCGAGGAGCGGATGACGGGCTCAGACTGCCGTCCGGCGTGAGAACTAGGCCGCAGTTTCAATTCACATACCGCTCGAGGAGCGGATGACGGGCCATTTGACAGCTTTACCTTGACCGCCCCACAGTTTCAATTCACATACCGCTCGAGGAGCGGATGACGGCACGACCGCATACTGGTGGACGGCGGCGTGACGCAGTTTCAATTCACATACCGCTCGAGGAGCGGATGACGGGATTATTAGTGATGCCACCGCTATGGGCGGCAAGGAGTTTCAATTCACATACCGCTCGAGGAGCGGATGACGGGTCTTGGGATTCCGTGATATGTGCCCTGCGGGCTGTTTCAATTCACATACCGCTCGAGGAGCGGATGACGGCCAGCGGGCCCTGGACCCACGCGAGCACCACAGGTTTCAATTCACATACCGCTCGAGGAGCGGATGACGGGCCGCTGGGGACCAGAGTCTCGCAGTGACCGCCGGTTTCAATTCACATACCGCTCGAGGAGCGGATGACGGACGGGGCACGCGCTCGTCAGCTCTCTCGACGTATGTTTCAATTCACATACCGCTCGAGGAGCGGATGACGGCGTGCGTGTAGCGTCTATCTCCGTGTCTATCACGCCGTTTCAATTCACATACCGCTCGAGGAGCGGATGACGGCTCGCATAACAAATGCCGCCGCCGGTATAGACACAGTTTCAATTCACATACCGCTCGAGGAGCGGATGACGGGCGGATATTCGCGCCGATCGGTCACGGGCTCCGGTTTCAATTCACATACCGCTCGAGGAGCGGATGACGGTGCAGACGACCGCCACGATCATGAGCGGGAGGCGTTTCAATTCACATACCGCTCGAGGAGCGGATGACGGGATGCACTTTCGAGACGTTGAAGTCTGAACTCCGTTTCAATTCACATACCGCTCGAGGAGCGGATGACGGTGTCAAGAAGCGCGTCGACCGGGATCTGATCGTTTCAATTCACATACCGCTCGAGGAGCGGATGACGGGCGCTGACATCGAGTACACTGTCTTCGTCGAGTGTGTTTCAATTCACATACCGCTCGAGGAGCGGATGACGGGTGGACTTGTTGACCCAATTCGCAAAATTGGGTGTTTCAATTCACATACCGCTCGAGGAGCGGATGACGGGCAGTGGGCCCTAACTGCCGCCTGGACGGCGGCGTTTCAATTCACATACCGCTCGAGGAGCGGATGACGGACGGCTACCGGGGACGCGACTGGGAAAGCCACCTGTTTCAATTCACATACCGCTCGAGGAGCGGATGACGGTACGACAACCAACCCTACTACCAGCCGTAGACGTTTCAATTCACATACCGCTCGAGGAGCGGATGACGGCGGCGTCGCCGTCGAGGGGGAGGAGGAGTAGATGGTTTCAATTCACATACCGCTCGAGGAGCGGATGACGGCGTCATCCGAGTACGTCCAGGACCAGTCAGGGTCTGTTTCAATTCACATACCGCTCGAGGAGCGGATGACGGGTGCGCCTATCTCTCCCGGCCACGTGAAGCCACCGTTTCAATTCACATACCGCTCGAGGAGCGGATGACGGGGCGATCTGCTTCGCCCGAGACTGAGTCTCAGCGTTTCAATTCACATACCGCTCGAGGAGCGGATGACGGCCGCCGCCTGCACAACCTGCGCGGACGCCAGGAGTTTCAATTCACATACCGCTCGAGGAGCGGATGACGGAGTTCGTCGCCGCCGACTGCCGCGCGCGCGACGCGGTTTCAATTCACATACCGCTCGAGGAGCGGATGACGGATGCGAATACTGCTGTTACGCGCTGGAAGGGCACCGTTTCAATTCACATACCGCTCGAGGAGCGGATGACGGATCGGAGCCGGCAAGCCCGGATTGGTCCTGCAGACCGTTTCAATTCACATACCGCTCGAGGAGCGGATGACGGTCATCGACGTTGACCCCGTATTGCATTGCGGTCGTTTCAATTCACATACCGCTCGAGGAGCGGATGACGGGAGAGAGCCGACGAGCGCGTGCCCCGTATAATCGTTTCAATTCACATACCGCTCGAGGAGCGGATGACGGGGAGCGCTCCGGGTCTCTTGATTGCTCGCTGGATGTTTCAATTCACATACCGCTCGAGGAGCGGATGACGGCGATCAGCACGACCGCCTGAACGAGTCGCGGGTGTTTCAATTCACATACCGCTCGAGGAGCGGATGACGGGGGCAAAGCTCACGCCGTTGGACTTCGTAACCGTGTTTCAATTCACATACCGCTCGAGGAGCGGATGACGGAAATTATATCCGATAAATAGCCTGTTTGCTATCGTTTCAATTCACATACCGCTCGAGGAGCGGATGACGGAAAAGGTCGATGGCCTCTCGCTCTCCCAAAAGGCGTTTCAATTCACATACCGCTCGAGGAGCGGATGACGGTCCTTGTCTCAAGCGGCCCTCCTGGTAAGACAATCCTGCTGAATTGCGCGAACCTGGACTCCGCCTGGTCCGCCGCTGGCGGTTTCTCTCGACCTGGTGTCCCGAATTCCTTATACCCTGCACTCAATACGCGCATGCGCGAACCTCCCTGGCCGATCGTCGTCGCTATAGGTTCGCGCTGGGCTCAAACTATCAAGGTGTCCTGAAAATCCCTGGCGCGGAACCTTCCGTATTCACGAATGTGGCGGTCGTACGGTCGCTCTAGCCGGTATAGGCGTAGATTATCTTCCTTCAGGTCGATTTCCGCCAGCAGGTCCGTCTCAAGTTTGGCAAATGAGGTCTCGTTCAGGTCGCACTCGAAAACTGACTTTTGAACCCGCTGACCAAAGTTCTGGCAGACTTTCGCTACCCTGCGAAGACGCCGGCGGCCTTGTGCTGTCTCTGTCGACACGTCATAGGTGACCAGGATTCGCATGAGCTAACGATATACGAACGGCAGGTATGCATCCATGTCTCCCCGGATCGTCCTGGCCATAAGCCGTGCCTGCAAGTGGGGTACGATACCAAGCGCTACGCGATCGTCCACCAGTCCGTGGGCAATCTCTTCTTGCTTGCGCTTCTGATAAGTGGTTATCAGTTCCTTTCGCGCTTCCGGACTCATGAGCACTCCACCGCCCGGACGGACTTCAAATTGCCCGGCACTTACCTGCCCTCTGTTTACAACCGTCAAAGCCACGCGGTCCGCCAGGACCGGGCGAAACTCTTCCATGAGGTCGAGCGCGAGCGCCGGTCTGCCTGGTCGCAACGCATGGAGGAAACCAATCTGAGGATCCAGTCCTACAGCCTCCAGCGCTGCTCTGCAGTCGATCATGAGCAGAGTATAGAGAAACGAAAGCAACGCGTTGAAACGATCGAGCGGCGGGCGGCGACTCCTGCCGTTCATCTTGAAATGAGCGCGCCTGTCGATACGGATGACATGGCTCAGTGTCCCAAAGTAAGTCCTGGCGCATTCGCCCTCGATCCCGCGGATCTCGTCCAGGTTGGTGGCCGACTCCAGCTTCCTAAGCATGGCGGCAAGGAATTCCGCCGCCGCGGAGAGCCCATTTTTATCGGACTCATCAGCGGCCTCACGTGCGCCGCGCATGAGTACCTGGCGGCTGTTGTGCACCTTGCCTGCGACAATATTGCGGGAGGTTGTCAGCTGGAACTCTTTGCTGCTGAAAGCAGCGAACTGATCCAGTCTCAAGAGCACGTTCCCGGAGACGGCACCTTCGACTCTGGCGGCAAAACCACCGTGCCGATCCAGAAAGGCGATGCTCTTGCCGTCGGCGGTGCATCGCTGCATCAAGGGTGGCGTCAGCATGGCATCACCGAAACAGACAACCGAACCTATGTGGTGCAGCGGCACCTGAAGGACCTTTTCGCGATCCAGCTCTACGCATATGGTGTCGCCGTCCAATCTCAAATAAGCGTCGGGGCTTGTCACGTACAGTGTGTTGAGCAGTGTCTTCATGGGCCCTCCCCGTGAAACAGGACGTCTTGCAACCTCTGCCTCCGCTCGCCTTGAGCTATGATGCTTGGCTGGCAGATATCGATCAATGAGCAATTCTTACAACGGCTATCATTAACCGGCGGCGGTAATCGCATTGACATCAGCAGCGCCCGCGTCTGCCGAATTGTCTCCTTGGTCAGCTCCCGCAGCTCTTCTGTTATCTCAACCTGTTTCCGCCGCCGCGAGCTGAAATAGAAGATCGCTCCTTCTCTCACCTCCTTTCCCACCATCTCTTCAAGGCACAATGCCTGTGCCGTAAGCTGAATTTGGTCGGGCAGGCGCTCTGCCCGCCGGCCGTGTTTGAACTCGATCGGCACCGGCGTACCGTCGGGGAGGAACTCGATCACGTCAGCTTTGCCAACCACTCCCAGCGCACGCGAGAAAAGCGGAAGGCCGTACTCTACCCGCAAGCCTTCGCGCACGCAACCATCAACCCTTTCGATGCTTTGATGCACACCCCGTCCTCTCAGCGTGAGGGCATTTTCTTCGAAGCTCTGCTCAAGGTGGATCAGCCCACACTGGCGCGGGCAGAAGGCATAGTGCTGCAGCGCGGAGATCGGAACGAGTTCCTCCCCTTCCACGATGCGCCGCCTCAGGCTGGAACCGGCACTCTTGTCAGGTGCATCTCAAGCAACTGCACGCCCTTCGGCACCGCTGCCGCCTCGACGTCGACCACGTAATCGGCGAACGAGCGCGCAACCAGCTCCGGATTTCGTCTTTCCACCCGAATCAGATCGAACAGCCTGTGTGCGGGTGCGGAGCCCAGCTCGCTGTTGTGCTTGAACACGTACAGGCCACGAGTCTGCATCAGCCCCCGCGTTGCCGAGTGGTCTTGCTCGAACATGTTGATCAGCGCATCCCACAGTAACTCGAGGTCTTCTTCCGAGAATCCGGTTTGACGTGCCAGATTTGCTGATACAAAGCCAAAGGACCGGTACAACCCGTAGGGGATGGTGAACTTGCGGCCCATGGTGCGGTTGTCCCCCTCTTGCTTCGCGGCCTCCTTCTCTGTGGTCACCGCCATTCTGGTGATGCAGTATTCAAGTGGGATCACCGGATCTATGCTGCGCCCGAAGGTCATCTGCACCGGCCCCCGCACCTGTCCACAGTTGACCTCTGTGGCCATTACCGCTCCAAAGGTCCTTATGTCATAGAAGTTGTCGCACATCCATTTCCGTGCTTCCTCTACCTTCGCGCCGCCCTTGCGCTTCCCCTCGGCGCCGCTCAGGTCGCTTCCGACCGCCTGGTGCCCGCGAAGGTGCTGCTGGTTCAGAATTGCCTTTTCTCTCACGTATATCTCATACGGGGCCACGTTGTTCTTGAGGAGCGACACATAATTTCTGACCTTGCGCTTCAAGCACACATCTGTCACCAGCCCGTTGCCGGTTTCTGGATCGACCCTGGGCAGGTTGCCGGCATCAGGGTCTCCATTCGGGTTGCCGTCCTGTACGTCGAAGAGAAGGACGAAGTCGTACCTGTTCTTAAGTTCCGTCATCTTACTTCACCGCCTCCTGGTTGTGTTGATCGCGCTTCTCGTAAAATGCCTGGCATTGATGGTAATAGCCGATCGCGAACCGGCCCTGATCAGCAAGGCTCAAATGCGCGGGAAAGTCCTGAACGTTCGCTACCACGTTTGTAAGCAGCTTCTCCAGGTTCACTGCCCTACCCTTGTTCTCCAGCTTCGCCAGGTGATGGTTTTTGAGGCGCATCAGGAGAGGAAAGCACGTAACCGGCGTCGCCGACGCTGCTGGATAGTACTTCTCCCTGATCGACGTATTCACATCCCCGAGCGCCTCGCCCTGGATTTTCTCCAGGACGGCGAATAGCCGCCCGAGGTTGTAGCCCACACTCTTATTTGTTTCGTCCAGAGCAACTGTCATCTCTCCCTCCTTGGTATGGTACCGTCTTCTCTCCCTATTCAAGAATGCCTTCAGCAGAGCTGCCCGATGGTGGTTGATCTCGTCGCCGGCACGCACTCGACGCAAGACCGCCATGGCGAGGCTCTGCGGGAATGGGCCTCCGTCCAGGATTGACTTGAGCACTGCCGCCGGAAGGGCAGGCAGGATGTTATCTCGCTCTTCCCGCAGCGCTGTCGATCGCAACAGGCTCATTAGCCGTGGCGGCTCTTTTGCCCATGACGGCCGCACTATCTCAATATCGGAAAAGTATTGCCAAATATTCTTGGCGATGTCGCCAACGGTTGAAGCGTGCCAGAAGCGAACGCAGATTCTTGCCGCGTTTGGACCTAATCCGAGGACGAAGAAGCGAGTGTCATCGCCTAGGAACGGCATCGCGCCGGTCTCCGGCGCCTTGTACAGGCTTTTGACCGCCTCCGTATGCGCTGCCGGATTGTCTTTGGAGACCTCGCCGAAAAGATCATAAAGCACGCCTTCAAGCTGATGTCCCTTATCAGACCAGAAGACCACCGATGTCTCCCCCAACTGTAGTCTCTGCCTGGAGCCGCGATCGAGCAGCCTGTTCAAGGCTGTCGTGTACGCTGTTGCAGCGTATGTGCCTACCGGTGCATTTGCACCTTGCTCTTTTCCGAAGGAGCAAAATGCGTCGCGGTTGAACGAGACAATCGATCCGCCGGAAGCCTGCCCGCCGTATACTCCCTTTATCGAGGGATGGAGATTCGCGAGCCTGTCCTTCTCTCCGGTCACGAGGCAGGTTATCTCCTCATGATCCCTTGACGATTGCTGCATCTGGGCCACAGAGTGCACGCTATGTCCCTCGGGCACGAGGCGTTGCTGCTCTTTAATTCTGAAGCTGATGTAACCGGTCGAGTTGGCAATTTCTTTCCACAGCGAATGCCGTTTTATTGCCTCCATGTGGTCAGAGGACAGAAACTTATCGACCGCCGCGACAGCCCGGTCATCTGTAGAGTCTTCGACAATTTCCTTGACCCGCGTCTTGAAGGCGCTGTGTTCCTTAGCCGCACGACTCGGGTTATCCGCATCGAACCCCAATACGTATCCGATGTTATCCCACAAAAGCTGTGGCTCTATGTCTACTGTCCGCTTGACGGTCTGCGGCACCAGGCAGCGCCTTCCTCTGGGCTTCTTGTCGCCGGACCGCAGGTCTTCTATATCAAGGAAATTTCCCCCCCAGTCGATCACGATCGCGAAATCGATCTCCTTCCACTCCAGCCCGATTGGTGCAATCCCCGAATCTGGATCAGCTGCCATACGCTCGTAATAGCTGACTAACTCCTGCAATATCATCTTCTGACCTCGTTGCTGTTCGCTGCCGGGACCCGCAGACTTCCGTCCCGCAATTCCGCGTTGAAGAACATGGCCGTCGGTTTGCCGCGCCCGTAATCCAGGTCGTAAAGCATCCAACCCAGCGCCTTGGTCTCTTCGATGGGTTGTGGCGCCCCGGCATCCTCGGGCAACAACTCGTAGAAGGCGGCAAACTCCCGGCAGCCCAGATAGGGCTGCATGAAACACTGTCCCATGCTCGCGCGCCGGGCGAATGACTCGCGAAACTTAGCCTCGTTATCCGCCTCGCCCGCGCGGCTGGTCAGGTAAAACTCGGCGTGGATGACATACTCCACGTCTCTAAGGAACAACCCTGCCCGCTGCTGCCGGTCCTCTTCTATGAATATGCCCAGGTCATGTGACGTGCTCTTCATGGCCTGGGTCACCCTGCGCGTTGGGATGATCGAGCTGAGCTCGTTGCGCCGTATAGAGATCCAGCGGATCGGCTTGATCACGTCGATCTGGGTTATCCGCCAGTCGATTGCCGGCTTCCAGAGGATGGCCTGGAGTATATTGCGTGCGGCCGATGGCGTCATTACCTCGTAGGACAATCGCTCCACCTTCATCTCCGGACGAGTAAAGCAGGCATAATCGCCCCACACTCTAAGCCTTATCTTATTTTTTCCGTACTCGCTCATCTTTTCCTCCGCTCTAAACAACCAGGGATGCCGGATCCACAAGCTCCCCCCCGTCACCCAGAAAGCCGGTCTTCAGGTCATAAAGGTGCTCGAAAGCCTGGGCAAAGAACCCTTCATGTATTTCCACCACCTCCCCCTCGCTCACGAGTTGCAGGAACGTGCTCCGGGGCACAGAGACGCAGAATCTTTGTAGCTTCCGCAAGAGCCATCGGTCCGGACCGCCCGCTTTTAGTAAATTAATTAGCTCGGCACCATTTCCATAGCGCACAAGGACAGGCTGATGTTTTGACTCGTCTATGATTCTGAATTTTGTTGCTGCTTCCCGGAACCTGATAGCCAAACCCTGATCTGCTTTCAGGTGGTCGTCTATTCGCTCTTTATCCAGATCCATTCCTTTAATCCAATAGAGGTGCCGGAAATAATCGCGGAAGCACTCCGGCGACAGGATATCGTCCCGCGCCGCCCCAAGGATTTCCCGGCATGCTGATTCCATGTGGCGCAGGTGTCCGCGTGGGGTCGGCTTCCAGGGTATGAAAACGAAGACCTTACCGTTAGCCAGCATACCTTCCCGGTTGCATCGGCCAGCTGCCTGCGCGATCGAGTCGAGACCCGAGAGCGCGCGAAAGACAACCGGAAAGTCCAGGTCCACGCCCGCCTCTACCAGCTGGGTGCTGACCACCCGCACTGACTCACCGCGCTTCAACTTGACCTTAATTTCATTGATTACCCTTGACCGATGTTCGCCGCACATGTAACCGGACAGATGCATGGATCCCTCCGGCAGGAGCGCGTGCAGCGCCCTGCACTCATCCCTGGTGTTGACGATACACAGCACCTGATCGTACTCGGCGACCCTTGCTGCCAGTTGCTCTGGCTCCACCGATTTGCTCGTATCCTCTGGAAGAACTACGCTTGTTCTCTTCATCCTCTTGTACAGGTCCGCCGGGTCGGGCACTATTTCTTTCACTTCCTGGAGGCCTTTGAAGCCCGCATTGCCGTCAGCCGCACTTAGCGCCGGCTGTGTCGCCGTGCTCAGGACGAACGTCAGCCCATATGAGCTCGCCAACTGCTCCATGGCGGCAACGATTGGTTTTAAAAACTCAGCCGGAATCAGTTGCGCTTCATCCAGGATGACAACGGAGTCGACCAATCTGTGCAGCTTGCGCGCTCGACTCGGCCGGGCGGCGAAAAGGGACTCGAAGAACTGAACGTTTGTAGTGACAATTATTGGCGCGTCCCAGTTCTCGGAGGCCAGCCTGCTCGTGACAGTTTCTAACTCCGGATCGAGATTGCTCTGGTGCTCGACCACGCAGTCACCGAATATCCCCCGCAGCACCTCTGCCGTCTGCTCAATTATGCTCGTATAGGGGATCACGTACACGATCCGTCGCTTCTTGTTCCTGTCTGCGTGCCGAACTGCAAACGCCATTGACGACAGCGTTTTGCCGCCACCGGTCGGAACGGTCAAGGAGTAAATGCCCGGGTCGCCGTCAGCCGATTCGCGGCACCAGCCCAAGATCTCTGCTCGAATCTCGTTGACCTTGCTCTTGGGGGATTTCTGACAAATGTTCTCCAAATGCCGCTCCAGCAAAGGAGCCAGCGCGCTCAGGTCAGGGTACCGTGATCGCTCCCTTGACCTTGTCGGATTCATGAACGCTTCCGTGTCCAGGAAGTCGGCATCCACCAGGCATGAGAAGAGCATCCGTATCCATAGCGCCGGCGATGAGCCTGCCGGCGGTTTGCTGCTCGGGACCGGGTGCGTGAGGATAGCGGCCGGCGCTTCTGAAAGCACGCGCTTGAGAAGCTCCTCCTGCATGATTCTCTGGCTGAGCTGGGCGCGACCCGCATCTGCATTTTCCCAGTCCGGCAACCCTGCGTGGTGCCCGGCGACGATATACGCCAGCACCCTGCCTGCCTTGAATCTCTGGATTGCATGAATAGCGCCGGCCGTAGAATGATCTACCCTTCCCTTTCTACCTTCCAGGTGCGCCTCCGGGTCGTAGCCCGTGGCTGTTTTTATGTATGCCTGAAACTCTTTGCTGTACTTGCCCAGGTCGTGCCATAGTCCCGCCAGATAGGCCCAGTCCGAATTGCCGAAGGTCCCTGCGAATTCCCCTGCCAGCCTGGCCACGCCATACAAGTGATCCTCCAGCCGGTGCGTTTCCCACCGCCCCGGTTCGATTTCCCGCACATGTGCTATAGCGTCAGCGCTCATCAGTTGCTTACCTATCGACGGCTGAACGTCCGCCCCAAAACAATACTAGCGACCGAGACTGCAATACATCTGCAGTCTCTGAAGTGACCTCCTGACTCCAATTGTTCCTAGCCACATGGCGGCGACAACCAAACCCGTGACAAGTCTTCAACTGCAAGCTGTGCTCACCCGCCTCTGCCGGAGCGAGCACCCCCAGTTCGATCAGCTGCTTCAAGGGACGTGGCCACCCGTGTTAGCGCCAGCGTAAAACCGCGTATATTTGCCGTCGAGATGTCATGGAAAACCTCTGGCGGCAGGTGAGCTTTGGAGGTTAGGGACAGCGGCAAGCGGGTGAGTGGCAAAACACCTAACGGACCCCTGGTGAAGTACGAAGGCCCGTCAGTAGGGGGCGTGATGGGACAACTTGGCGTTGAGCGCGCTTGTGTTGAATTGGAGGGAGTCGGAGATACAAATGGCGGCTCGGCCGAATTCGAGCGGAACGCCCTCGGACACTCACGCCTGCCGCGACATTATTCGAAAACGGCTGGACAAGAACGGCCTGACTGCGGTTATCTCCGCTTCTCGACCGTCCGATACGTGGTTCTTCTCTGACGCCTGCGCCCTCTTGCTATAGCCGGTCGACAGAGCGCGGCGGCCATTTCCGCTAAGCTGGGGGTGTGAGGTTCTCGCACGGGGAGCAAAGCGGCGCGTCATAAGGAATATTTGGTTAGGGAAATGCCGGGCAAGCCGTCTGGCAACTATGATCTGCCTGGTGGACACCAGTGGCGAGTGAATCTAGCAATATGGCATCGAGCAACCCGAGCGCCCCGTCGGTAGACCAGGTGCGGCAGGCGCTGTCGACCGTAATGGACCCGGATCTGCACCGGGACATTGTCAGCCTGGGCTTTGTCTCCGACATCTCAGTGGATGGATCCAGGGTGCACTTCAAGCTTACCCTGACAACCCCGGCCTGCCCGGTCAGGGACAAGCTGGAGTCCGAGTCTCGCCAGGCGGTCTCCCGGCTGCCCGGCGTCACCGAGGTGGACATGGAGACAACGGCCGTCGTCGCCCCGCAGCGCAAGGTGCAGTCCAGAAAGCCGCTGGAAGGGGTAAAGCACGTGATCGCCGTGACGTCGGGCAAGGGGGGCGTCGGCAAGAGCACCGTCGCCGTCAATCTGGCCGTCGCGCTGGCAAAGCTGGGCGCCAGAGTAGGCCTTCTGGACAGCGACATCACAGGTCCCAACGTGCCGATGATGATGGGCGTGGAGGACTACCAGCCGGTGGGACAGGACAACAAGATAATTCCGCCCGAGAACTACGGCGTCAAGTGCATGTCCATGTCCTTTTTCGTCTCCAGGGACACGCCGGTCATCTGGCGCGGGCCGATGCTGGACAAGGCGATCCGGCAGTTTCTCGGGGACGTGTCCTGGGGACAGCTCGATTACCTGATCGTGGACATGCCGCCGGGGACGGGCGACGCGCAGCTTTCGCTCATTCAGGCCACCCAGCTTTCCGGGGGCATCATCGTCACCACGCCCCAGGACGTCGCCCTGCTGGACGGGCGCAAGGGGCTCGCCATGTTCAAGCAGATGGAGGTGCCGGTTCTCGGGTTCATCGAGAACATGAGCTATTTTGTCTGCCCGCATTGCCACGAGCGCTCCGAGATTTTCAGCCACGGCGGCGGGCGCAATCTGGCGGACGAGGCCGCGGTGCCGTTTCTGGGCGAGATCCCGCTCGACATATCGGTGCGCGAGGGCGGCGACGCCGGCAAACCGATTGTGGCCAGCGATCCCGACCATCCGGTCTCCAGGGCGTTCCTCGAGTGCGCTAAAAATGTGGCGGCCCAGATCAGCATCCACGCCCTGGCCGCTGTCTGAAAATGGCCCCGGCAACGGGCGAGGCCGCGCGAGCTTAATATATACGCGGCGGCTGCGGCGGGCGAAGTAGCGGTATCATATTTGGCGGCCTGGTCCGCGCACGGTCGCCTTCGATGCTTCAAGAGCTGGACATAAAAGACTTTGCCCTGATCGAGCACATACGCGTGCCGTTCACGTCCGGGCTCAACGTCCTCACCGGCGAAACCGGGGCCGGCAAGTCCATCGTCATCGACGCGCTGAACGCGGTTCTCGGCGGCAAGGTAGGACCGGCGGTCATCCGCGCCGGGGCCGAAAAGGCGGTGATCGAAGCCGCCTTCGCCCAGACGCCGGACGTGTCGGCCTGGCTGAAACAGCAGGAGCTGCAGGGCGAAGAGTCCGAGCAGCTAGTGGTGGCGCGCGAGATCACAAAAAACGGATCGCGGTTCCGCATCAATGGAACGCTGGTCAACAGCTCGATCTTGCAGGAGCTGCGCGCCAGGCTGCTGTCCATCCACGCGCAGCACGAGGCGCGCACGCTCCTTTCCCCGCAGGCCCAACTGGAACTCCTCGACGGGCTGGGCGACTCGCATCACAAGAAACTGAAGGAGCAGGTGCGGACACAGTATGCCCGCCGGCGCGATCTCTGCCAGCAGTTGAAGGAGATGCGGATCTCGGAAGAGGAGCGCCTGCGCTTGCTCGACTTCGCCCGCTTCCAGCTTATGGAGCTGGAAGAAGCCGCCCTCGGCGATCCGCAAGAGGACGCGAGGGTGGAGCAGGAGTGCCGGCTTCTGGAAAACGTGAGCGCCCTGGAGATGAGCGCCGGGGCCGCCCAGAGATTGCTTGCCGGGGCCGACGGCGACGAAGCGCCTGCGGCCGTCGATCTGATGCAGGAGGCGCTCGCCCGGGTGGAAACAGCATGCGAGCTGGACGCCGGACTGTCCGTGGTGCGCGAGCGCCTGCAGAGCTGCCTGGAGACAATCGAAGAATCGGCGCGCCACCTCCGGCGATACCGCGAAGCGCTCGATACCGACCCCGAGAGCCTGGCCGCCCTGCAGGCGCGGCTGGCGCAGCTGGCCGCCGTCAAGCGCAAATACGGCCCGGGGCTCGCCGAGGCCATCTCACGCCGCGGTGAGCTCGCCGCCGAAGTCCGCCGGCTCGAGAACGCGCAGGCGGCCGCCTCCGAGCTCGAAAGCGAGATTGCCGAAATCGATCTCCGGCTCGGCAAGCTGGCCGGCGAGCTGTCATCGGCCAGGCGCAGGCTGGCGCGGAGCCTGTCGGCCGATATTCAAAAGATCCTCTGCGAGCTGGGCATGGATCGCTGCCGGTTCGACATCTCCTTCGAGCAGGTCGAGGTCGGCGCCAACGGCCAGGATCGCCTGGAGTTCCTGATCGCGCCAAACCCGGGCCAGCCGCCCGCCCCCGTATCCAGGATCGCCTCCGGCGGCGAGCTGTCCCGCGTGATGCTTTCCATCAAGTCGATCTTCGCCGGAGCGGATCACGTGGCCACCGTGGTCTTCGACGAGATCGACACGGGGCTCAGCGGGCGCGTGCTCAAGACCGTTCGCGATCAGCTCTCCAGGCTCGCCCGCTCGCACCAGATCCTCTGCATCACCCACCAGCCGATTATCGCCTCCGTGGCCGATAACCACATCGTGGTGGCAAAATCGCAGACCGCCGACGCCACCGCCGTCACCATCTCCGTTCTGGACGAGGCCAGACGCGTGCAGTCGCTGGCCGAAATGGCGAGCGGCCACGCCAATCGCGAGGAGGCGCTGGAGTTTGCCCGCTCGCTGATTGCCGAAGGCGTGCGTGCTCGCCAGGGCTGACGGCGAAAGGAGGATCGGGGTTTGAAGATTCTGTCCCGGGTTTGCGCCCTGATTGACCGCGGATATCAAATGCTGGCCGCCGGCGGCGGCTTTCTTCAGCCGATCGTGCTTCTGGTGTTTCGCCTTTATTTCGGCTGGCAGCTGTTCGGCATCGGCAGGGGGAAGCTGCTCCACCACGACGACGTAACGGACTATTTCACCAGCCTTCACATCCCCGCCCCGGGGCTCAACGCCTGGTTTATCGGCGGCCTGGAATGCTTCGGCGGCCTGTTGCTGGCAGCCGGGCTGGCCAGCAGGCCGGTGGCCCTGCTTCTGGCCGGCTCGATGACCGGCGCCTACCTGATCGACCCGGACGAGCGCGCCAAGGTGCTGAACATCCTTCACGATCCGGACAGTTTTCTCGCCGCCGACCCGTTCTTCTACTGGCTGACGGCCATCCTCGTGCTCGCCTTCGGGCCGGGGATCTGCTCGCTGGATCGCCTCTTGCATGCCCTGGTTCGCCGGCGCCTGTGCCCGCCGGACCGCCCGGAGGCGGCGCCGCCAGGGCAGGGGAGCACGTTGCCGTTCTGAAACGCGGGCCGCTTGGCAAGTTGACGGTTAACGCTCCTCTTTAATAGAATGGCTATTCGCGCTATATTGGGGCGTCGCCAAGTGGTAAGGCACCTGGTTTTGGTCCAGGCATTCCGAGGTTCGAATCCTTGCGCCCCAGGTGGTTTTTCGGCGTCCGACGCCGGATGGCAGCAGATCGAGGGAAAAACAATGGTGGAGAAATTTAAGCTGAAACTGGAGCCCCGTCAGGCCAGGACACCGAACCGGCTCAGACAGCAAGGCAAGATCCCGGCGACCATCTACGGGCGGGGCGTCGAGTCCCGGTCCGTGCAGGTAGACGCCAGGGAGTTCTCCCGGCTGCCGGCAGCGGCCTTTTCTCACATCATCGAGCTGGTCGGCGAGGACGACGCCAACCTGAGCGCCCTGGTGCGCAACGTGCAGCGCCGCTCGACCACGCACGAGGTGCTTAACATCGAGTTCTACCGCGTGCAGGCCGACCGCAAGCTTACCGTGGCGGTTCCCTTGAAGTTCGTGGGCGTGTCGCCGGCGGTCAAGCTGGGCGGGCAGCTCATCGAGTTCCACCACGAGGCCGAGGTGGAGTGCCTGCCGGCCGATATTCCGGATTCCATCACGGTCGACCTCGAGCAGATAACGGAGCTCGACCAGGGCATCCACTTCTCCGATCTGAAGGTGCCTGCGGGCGTGGAGATTCTCAACCCGGCCGAGGAGATAGTGGTTCGCGTGGCCACGCCGCGCGCGGCCGAGGAAGCACCCAGGGCCGAGGCGGCGGCAGAAGCAGAGGCAGCGGCGGCGGAAGCAGCGCCTGCAGCCGCGGCGGGCAAAGAGAAGGATTAAGCGCTCAGCCTTCGCTGGCGGCCTTCGATTCGCCTGCCCGGGCCGCGGGCAGGCGAGACGCGGGCGCCGGGGTCGCCGCCTCGGGCGGCGCCGGCACGGCCGCTGCGCTTTCGCCGCGGGCCGCCACCTCGCTCTGCGCTCTGGACACCTGCTCCTTATCGGCCAGCGGCAGGCGGACGGTAAAAGTGGAGCCCTTGTTGAGCTCGCTTTCCAGGTCGATGCTCCCGCCGTGCGCCTTGAGAATGGTCAGCGCAATCGCCAGCCCCAGCCCGGTGCCCCCGCCGTACAACCGGCTGCGCGTGCGGGAGCGCTCGATGCGATAGAAGCGATCGAAAATGCGCTGCTGATCCGCCGGGGCGATGCCGATCCCGGTGTCGATCACCCGGACGATGGCCTGGGAGTTGCTGGAGCGCAGGGTGACGGTCACCTTGCCACCGCCCTGGGTGGCCTTTATGGCGTTGTTGGTCAGGTTGAGGAAAACCTGCTTGAGCCGGTCGCCGTCAGCAAAAACCCAGACCGGCTTCTGGGGAAGGATGAACTGGATCTCGATCTGCTCGGGGGCTATGACCATCACCGTGTCCTCCACCGAGGAGAGAACCCCGCGCAGATCAATCACCTCCTGCTGGCTTATCACCGCCTGCCCGGCATCGGCGCGAGCCAGTTGCAGGAGATCGGAGACCAGGCGGATAAGCCGCCCGGACTCGTCGGAGATGGTTTGCAGGGCCTCGGACAGCAGGTGGTGGTCGATGCTCTCGCGCCGGCGTTGCAGGAGCTTGGTGTAGCCTTGAATCGAGGTGAGCGGCGTGCGCAGCTCGTGGGAGGCGTCGGCGACGAACTGGCACTGAATGTTGAGCGACTCTTCCAGGCGGTTGAGCAGCCGATTGAAGGACTTGCGGAGCTCGAAGGTCTCCAGCGGCTCGTTGGGGTCGAGATCGAGGCGCTGGCGGATGTCCATCGTAGCCAGCTTGGTGGTGGCCTGCAGGAGCTGCCGCAGGGGGGCGAGCACGGCCCCGGCCAGGAACCAGTTGACCACGACAAGCGCCGGCAGCAGCGGCAGATACCAGAGGAGATCGAAGAGGCGAAAGCCGTTGAAGCCGACCACGATCAGGTGGCAGATGAGAATCGCCGGGATGCAGGACGCCGACATGACAAGCGCCATGCGCGCCCGCATTGATCGTGACCATTGAAACTTACCCATCTGCCATATCCCTGGAGAGGTTGCCGGCCTTGCCTCCTTATCATTTATGCCCCGGCCGGCGGTAATTTTCAGTAAGCAGCTTTAAGATCGGCTCATGAACAGCCGGATTGGACACCAGGCAGCTGCCGGTGTAGACGGACTGTCCGCCGGCAAGATCTGAGTACCTGCCGCCGGCCTCCTCGGTGAGTATCTTCATCGGGGCCAGATCCCAGGGTGAGACGCCGACCTCCAGCCCCGCCTCCGCCTTGCCCTCGCAAACCAGGGCGAAGGTCAGGTAATCGCCGAGCCCGCGCTGCCGGTACGTGCTGCCCACCAGGCGGGTGAAACCCTCCCAGTAGCCCAGGGACAGGATGCGGGCCGGGGAGCCATAGCTTATCTGCGCGCAGGACAGGTCGGCGCAGTCGGAGACGCTTATGCGCTGCCCGTTCTTGTGCGCGCCGCCACCGGTCTCGGCCCAGTAGGTGTCACCTACCGCCGGAGCATGGACCACCCCGACCACGATCTCCCCTGCCTGCTCCAGCGCCAGGAGGGTGGAAAAAATCGGGATCCCGCGCGCGTAGTTGTAGGTGCCGTCGATCGGATCGATTATCCACTTCCGCCGGGAATGCGGCTCAAAGCTGCCCCCTTCCTCCTCGCCCAGAATATCGTCGCCGGGAAAGCAGGCGGCGATCTCCCGCCGGATGAGCTGCTCGCACTGCCGGTCGGCCACCGTCACCGGGGAGCCGTCCGCCTTGGTCCGGGCGTCCACCCCGGCCTTGAAGTGGCGCATGGCGATCTCGCCTGCCTGCTTGCAGACGTCGATGGCAAAAGACAGCTCCCTGCTCTGCGGCATGGCAACACCCCCTTCGATCAGAAGTATAGCCTTGAAAGGCGATGCCGGGCCCGGCCGCTGCAGCCGGGCGCCGGCAGCGCAAAATAATGCTCCCGCACAGGCGTTGCCGATGCGGGAGCACAGGACTTCAGGTCGTCAAAGCAGAAACGTCAGGCTGTCCGAGCGAGGGTTTAGAACAGATATTCGTAGACGGCTCTGGCACCACGCCCGATGCCGACACCTATGTCCCGGACGTCAATCAGCGTGCCCTTAACCACGCGCTCGAGCAAGAAACCTTTCTGTCTTTCCGCATAAGCGAGTCTCATGTCTTGCTCGATGTTCTTCTCTTCCACCAGCTTCATGCGGCGCTCGAGATCGTCCACGCGAGCTTTGAGCTTGTTCAACTCGTTGCGGAACTCTTCCAGCAGAGCAGCGAACTTTTCCAGATCGGCCTTGTCGGCTTTCTGGGCCAGACGTTCGGTTATGCACTGCTCGTACTTGTACAGGGCGGCTGCCAGCTCGAAACGTGTCGCGGATTTCTGCCCGCGATACGTACGATCCGGATAGCCAACCAGAACATGGCAAGGATTGTTGACAAGCTCCTTGAGCGCATTGTACGCCCACTCGTTGCCAACAACATCGGTGAGCTCGTTGATGCTGGAAGCACCGCCGGCGCCCACATTCGCACCCTGCGCCAGAGCCGGGGGAAAGCTCATGCAAAAGCTTGCCCCTGCGGCAACAACACTAGTAACGAAGGTCGCAATCCCTTTCCTCATATATGACCACTCCTTCGAGTCAACCTGAGTCCTATGTGCCAATCTTACTCCAAATGGAAACGTACGAAACATCACCGGTAACAGTAAAAATGGAACCATATTTTTGCACCGGCACAAAAGCGGCATCAGGAGCCACGCCCAAATATCTTAAATAACGTTAATATCTTAAGATATTGACGCCCAAAAATATATGCAGTGGAAATCCTCAAAAGCTAATATTTTAGCCGGTTCATGGCAACCCGCTCGTCAAGAATTCACCCGGAGCAGGAGCGTCCGCCCGCGGCAGATCCGGTGGCTGATAACGCGATCGATTCCAGTGGTGATGCGGGTTTCATGGCTGCGCCGCCGGTAATCAAGAAGCGCCCGCGCCGCATCCGGGCGCCGAAGCATCCGAAACACGGCGCCGGTTGTCAGGCGGCCACCGCAGGCGGTGTGCACCGTATATAGTGGCAAACCGTCAGGAGCGCATCTCGAAGGCCTGCCCGCCAAATCCGGTGAAGATCACAGTGCCGTTGGGAAGCACGTGAATCTCGGTTACGTTGCCGTCGAACTGGCGCTCCGCCTGCAGGAAATCCGGTCTCAGCCAGATCAGGCGCTGATTCGAGCTGCCGCGCCAGATGTGGGCTTTTGGGTCCGGGCTTTTCAACGCCTCGACATAGCGCCCGTCTATGAGCAGGTCGATCTCGCGCAGAAAATCTTCGGCGGCGTCGGGCGCGTGCGGTCCGGTCAGCTCTTCGTAAGTGAAGCCGCTGTAGCAAACGGTGGTCAGCCCGTTTCTTTCTCTGATGATGCGCGAGACCCTGGAAAGCCCGCGCGCTTGCAGGAAAGGCTCGCCGCCGGAGTAGGTGACGCCGCGGTGGTTGGGATTGGACAGGATCCGCTCGGCAAGCTCCTCCGGCGAGACAAGCCGCACGACCTTCTCCGTGTCCCAGGTGTCCGGATTCTGGCAGCCCCTGCAGGCGTGCTGGCAGCCCTGGGTCCAGACGACCGCGCGCGGGCCGCCCGGCCCGTTGGCCAGGCTTTCCTCGACGTAACCGGTGATGTTCAACAGCCCGGTGTCCCGGTAGCCGGCGACAGGCGAGCTGACAAGCGGGCGGCTAGCCGCTTTCTTCGACGGGTTCAGGCGATTCTTGCTCATAACAATCTTTGTTGGTGCGCGAGGTTGTCCGTCCGAGATTGGCTTCCAGGGCTCCGGCGAGCAGATCGCACTGCCTGCCGGTGGTGCCGACCGTCTCCACGACTATGTTTCCTCTGGCGTCGATGGCGATGTGAATGCTGGCCATTGAAAGCTCCTTTGCCCAGGGGGCAGGCGCGCCGACAGATGCCGCCCGGGCAGGCGAGATCAGGAGGCCTGGCGTGCGCCGAGACGACGCGCGGCCTCCCTTTTGCCCGCACGGCCTCTATCGTTGCACGATCAGCTTGATCGTGCCGTCGGCCTGAACCTGCTGTTTGGTCAGGTTGTAGCCCAGGCGCTTGATCTCACCGATCGTCTTGTTGACGGCGTATTTCTGATTGATGGAGTCGAGGAGCTGCTGCTGATTGTGCTGCTTGGCCACTCCCCAGAGATCCGCAACCAGGTCGTACGTCTCATCGGCATTTCTTGTCCATCCCAGATCGTAGTGCCCCGGAAGAACGGCCACCACATCAGCCTGCAAACGCAGGCCGTTGTGTCCGCGGACCTGAGCATTGGTCTGCACGGTGAAACCAAGGTCCTGAAGGCTCTTGATCAGGATTTCCACATCCGTGATTTGAGTCTTGATTGTGCTAAAGTGCGACATTCCATACCTCCAAAAAACGTTCAAGTTCTCAAGTCTTCATAGCCGGAAGCATCACCTCCTCACCTGGCATCAAATCGAGGACTCCAGGCGCAAGTACTCGCTCTGGTCTATGAGCGTGGGCGAGCGCGAGGCCATGCGCGCGCGCTCCTGCGCCCAGTCCCTCAAAGCCGTGACCTGCTCGGCCATCGACTGAGAGAGCGGCTTGGTGGCCTCGATTGCGCGTATGATGTCGAACTGGTTGAACTCGCGGCCGTTGTCGGCGAACGCCTCGTACATGGCCGAGATGATCGCCTGCTCGATCTCCGCCCCGGAAAAGCCGGAGGTCCGCGCGGACAGATCGGCCACGTCGTAGGCGCTTGTCTCCTGGCGGCGCATGCTCAAGTGAATCCGGAAGATGGCCTCGCGCTCCTGCGGGTTGGGCAGATCGATAAAGAAGGTCTCGTCAAAGCGCCCCTTGCGAAGGAACTCACCGGGAAGCCGGTCCACACGGTTGGCGGTGGCGATCACGAAGACCGGCGAGTTCTTCTCCTGCATCCAGGTCAGGAAGGTGCCGAAGACACGCGCCGCGGTGCCGCCGTCGGAACCCATCGAGTTGGCCATGCCGCCGAAGGCCTTATCCACCTCGTCCGTGAAAAGGAGGCATGGCGCCAGGGACTCGGCCGTGCGCAGCACCGAGCGCAGGTTCTGCTCCGAGGAGCCGACGATGCCGGCAAACACCCTGCCCATGTCCAGCTTCAACAGCGGCAGGCTCCACAGGTTTGATACCGTCTTGGCCACCAGCGACTTGCCGCAGCCCGGCACGCCGAGAAGGAGCAGCCCTTTGGGCTGGGGCAGCCCGTAGGCGCGCGCGCTTTCGGTGAAGGCCCCCTTCCGCTCGATGAGCCATTTCTTCAGGTTCTCCAGCCCGCCCACCTGATCTATGGTCCGGTGCTCCTCCCAGAATTCGAGGATCTGCGAGCGGCGGATGATCTGCTTCTTTTCCGACAGGACGATGTCCAGCTCCTTTTCGGTCAGCCTGCCCGCGCTGATTAATGCCCGCGTGTAAACCTTCTCGGCCTCCTCGACGGTCAGCCCGAGCGCCGCGCGCAGCATCGCCTCCCGGGCGTCGGGCGGCAGCGGCTGCGTCTCGCCGGCGTTGAGGCGGCCGTCGGCGAAGACCCGATCGAAAACCTGGCCTATCTCTTTTATGGTCGGCAGGTGGTAATCGAGGACGGCCACGTCCTTCTCCAGCTCCGGCGGGATCCTCAACACCGGCGAGAGAATGACGATCGTCTGCTCGAGACGCTGGCTGCGGTAGTGGGCGACCGCGTCGCGCAACCAGCGCACCACCGCCGGGCTGTCCAGGAACGGGTGCAGGTCCTTGAATACAAAGATTGTCGGGTCCGTGCGCTTGGTGGCAAAATCAAGCGCCGCCTCGGGCGAGATTGTCCCCGGGATTGTCTGTCCGAAGGACCCCGGCAGGGCAGACCCCGCAGGCTGCCCCGGTGCGCCGCCCTGCCCGCCGCGCTGGTAGGGCCGGAAGCCCTGGGTGACCGCCCAGACGTAAAGCGGCTTGAACGCCTGGCTCTCGGCAATCTGGGCAACCGCCGCCAGCGCCCTGTCTTCCTCGGGCGTGACCAGATAGACCAGTGGATAGCGCGCGCGAATGAGGATGTCCAGCTCCTGCAATGTCGTCATCCTCCTTCTCGCGCCCGGGCGGCGCCCGCCCTAGGCGCTGCCGACAGGCAGCTTGACCGGCGCCTCCAGTCTGGCAGCCGGGACAAACTCGCAGTTGCAGTTGGGGCAAACCACAGGCTCGCCCTCGCTGAACTCGAGCAGGTAGCGCTCGAGCATCTTCTCGGCCAGCTCGGACATCTTCATCTCCTCCTGGACGGAGCGAAGCTTGAGCAGCTTGTGCAGCTCGGGGCGCACGTACAGGGTTACCTTGGATTTAGACTGGTCCACTGCGTTTACCTTTGTTGAGAGGTCGTCCTACCAGATCCGCCTACTTGACATTATGCCCTGTTAATCGACGTTATAGCGTCGTGACGTCAAAACATTTTGACGTCATAGTTTAATTGGTTCTAATATATTGATGCTGCGGGTGCGCGGACGCCGGTTGCGCATGTGGCAAAATGAAGAACCGGCAGCGGCCGAGGCAAGGCAGGATGACAGATCAACCGACAGTCCGCATCGCCCACCTCTACGCCCACTTTCTGAACATTTACGGCGACCGGGGCAACATCCTCTCGCTTTCCCAGCGGGCCCGCTGGCGCGGCATCGGCGTGCAGGTGGAGGCGATAGGGGTCGGTCAGGAGATCGACCCGGAGCGCTTCGACCTCTACTTCATCGGCGGCGGGCAGGACAAGCAGCAGCTCGTAATTGCCGAGGATCTGCTCAGGCACGCCCGCTCGCTGCAGGCGGCGGTGGACTGCGGGGCGGTGGTGCTGGCCATTTGCGGCGGCTATCAGCTCCTCGGCCACTATTACAAGCCGCACAACGGACCGGAGCTGAAGGGCGTCTCCCTGATCGACGCCTACACGGTGGCGGGCGACCGGCGGATGATCGGCAACGTGATCGTCAGGCGGCCCGACGGCTCCACCCTGGTCGGCTTCGAGAATCACAGCGGCAGGACCTACCTGGGGCCTGCCCTGGAGCCGCTGGGCCGGGTGGTGAGCGGAAACGGCAACAACGGCGAGGATGGATTGGAGGGCGCCGTCTCCGGCACCATATACGGTACCTACCTGCACGGCTCGCTGCTGCCCAAGAACCCGCATCTGACCGACGAGCTTCTGGCAAAGGCGCTCAGGCGCCGGCACCCGGACATCGTCCTTGCCCCGCTGGACGACTCGCTGGAGCTCGCCGCCCACAAGCGCGCGCTGTCACTGCCCGCCTGAGGCGGCGTCGTTCCCCGCGCCCGGCTTGCCGCGGCGGCTCCGGTAGCGGTTCTATATAATCAACGCGGAGCGCGCGATCTTGCCGTCGGCGTACTGCTCGATGTCCGCCTTGCTTGCCCCGTGGGGGAAGTGGGTTTCGATCTCGTGCAGGGCCGCTCTTTCAGCCTGGGGCATGTCGGGGTGCGCCTGCATGAACTTGTCGATGGCCTCCGGGGTCATGAGCCGATCGCCGGTGATCTTGTCGAACTGATCGACCACATATTTTTTGATGTCGTAGCCCTCGTCGAGCATCTGCACATCCGGAAGCCCGTAAGTAGGATAGTCATACTTAGAGTCGTGGTGGAAAAGGCCGGACAGGCCCTTTCCCAGATCAGAGAAGACCGTCTCGACGGTGTGAACCGGGTCTAGTAAATTTTTGGTGAAGCTGCCGTGATTCTTGTCGCCCGGCTTCCCGAATATCTCCTCGTATACGGCCGCGCCCAGGCCGACACCGGAAGCCGTCAAGGCACCTTCGGCCACGTCTTTTTCAATATTGCTCCAGAAGGTCATGAGGATCACTCCTGCTTGAAGGGACACCCGCATATACACCGGCGCCAGGCGCGCTGGACAGGTCCGGCAAGATTTAATCAAGCGACCGGACCCCCGGCGCTTGTTAACGAGCGGCCCGTGCCCGGAGTCCTTGACAAGGGGTGTAGACTGTTAACAGTGGTTCAAATTACTAAGGGTGGGTCCCATGAAAAGCGTGGTTGCTTTTTTTACGCTGGCTTTCGTCGCCGGGTCGCCGGCTCTCGCCCAGGGTTACAGCTACAGCTACGGCAACTCCCGGGTCATAAACCAGAGCCAGACCGGGCTTTACAGCCCCTCGTCAACCTACATCGGCTCGGGCACGCTCAGCCGGTCGGCGCAGGGCATGCAGGCAGGGATGAGCACGATTCCGGCCAGCAACGGGCTGCCGCCGGTGCACATGGGGGGAACAATAGGCACCCCGGGCGACAACCAGTACTCGCAGGCCGCGCAGGAGGAGCGCCGCTTCGGCCGCCGCCGCATGCCGCAAGCCCGCATGGGCGCCTACATCGGCACCCCGGGGGATAACTTGCGCTCGGATCTGCACTACTACGTGCCAGGGCAGAACGGTGCCACCAGCGGTGTCCGGCAGGGGCACTTCACCGCTCCCGGGTATTCGTACCCGCCGGGCCAGGGCACGGCCACGTACGCCGAGCAGGGCGCCTACAGCGTAGGCCGTGACGGCGCGCTGCACTATTAGCAACTCTGCTCCGCTGCCCGGATGGTCTCGAGGCTCCGGGCAGGACGGGCCAACACCTCTCGGCGCGCAGGGGCGCCCGCGCCGCCAGGGTTGCCGCGGTGCCATGTTTCTTCCACAACCTGGCTGTAAGCTCAGCGGCGAGGCTGGGCTGAACCGCAAAAGAAGGCAAGCCGGGCATGCACGAGCTGACGCATTCACAACACGCCCACCCGGAGCTGGCGCGCCATCCGGAGCTCCTTGCCGACGAGCGCGTCTCCCTGTGTCTGGCCGATCTGATGCCGCCGCCGGAGCGCCCCGCCGCCCCCGAGCGCCCCGCCGCCCCCGAGCGCCGGCTGGCCGCCCCGGACCGGACAAGCGCGGCCGATGTCAAACCAGGCTTTGAGGCGCTCGCCACCCTTATAAGATCAGCCCGCAACGACAGGATCACCTTCGACGAGCTGGGCCGGGCGCTTGGCGACCGCAACATAACCGGCTCCCAGGCGCAGATGCTGGCGCTGCTGCGCGCGCGATTCGACAGGCTGCAAGCGCTCGACCCCCCGGGCAGCGGGGGCGAAAGGCGAATCACCGCCCGGGCGATCGAGCGCTTCGACGAGCTGCAAAAAGAGGTCAAATCCGGCAGGCGCCGGGACGAGGAGAGCGTGGCCCTGGTCCAGGACGTGGAAGATCTGCTCAAGGACATGCGCGAGGCGGTCGGGCACACCGTGCGCCGGCTGTATGCCGACCAGCGCAATCCGCTCAACAGCGTCCGCCTGGAAGCCGTCCGCCAGTCGGGCATCGGCAACTGCTACTTTTACGGCGCGGCGGGCGCCATCGTCGCCCACAACCCGCAGGCGATCGTGGACCTCATGCGCGACAACCAAGACGGCACCGTCACCGTGACCTTTCCGCATTGCAGGCCCGTCACCGTCGGCTATCCCACCGACGCGGAGATCTTCCTTTTCCCCAAGCCGGGGCAGCACGGCGTCTGGATGTGGGTGCTGGAGAAGGCGTACGGGCAGCACTGCATGAACGACCCTGGCTACCGGGTCATAAGGAGGCTGCTCGGGCGCGCAGATTCCCCAGTCCCGCAAGAGCACACGGAAGGTCCGTCGTTTACCGACGGCGGGCTCAGGATCCTCACCGGCAGGCCGACTCGCTGGCTGTGGAACACGGACCAGGACAAGCTGGCCGGCACGCTCAGGGATCTGATGCGCGAAAAGCCGCCGCGGGCGGTGACCGCCGACGCCTCGATCAACGTGCGCACCGGCGAGGGAGCGCCGGTCTGGATGCACACTTACTCGGTAATCGGGTACGACCACGCCACCCGAACGATCACGCTCCGCAATCCCTGGGGCAACTCGCCGCCCCGGAGCCGGGAGGTGAAGGATCTCGGCGACGGCAGATTCTCGTTGAGCCTCGATGCCTTCTGCCGTTACTTCTCCAAGATCTCTTATCCTGAGCGTTAGCAATTTCCCGCCAGGCTGCTAAACTGGCCGGCTACCGAAGGATGTGGAGACGAGAGCAGCTTCTGGAGGGTGGCAACCATGAAGGTAGTCGTTGTTGGCGGGGCCGGGGCGATGGGTCAGGTGATCGTGCGCGACCTGGCGGAATCGGGGCCCGTGGAGTCGGTGGTGGCGGCCGACTTCGACGAGGGCAGGGCCTCGGCTCTCAGGAGCTGCATCGGCAGCCCGAAGGTGACAGCGGCTTACGCCGACGTCAGGGACGTCAATCAACTGGTGGGGGCGTTAGCCGGCGCCACCTGCGTCATCAACTCGACGCCCTACTATTTCAATTTGAACGTGATGGAGGCCGCGCTGGCGGCAGGCTGCCATTACCTCGATCTGGGCGGGCTCTTTCACGTGACGCGCCGGCAGCTGGAGTTGAGCGGCCGGTTCGCGGAAAGGAAGCTGCTGGCCGTTCCGGGCATGGGCGCCGCTCCCGGCATGACCAACGTCATGGCCGCAGCGGGCGCGGCCGATCTCGATTGCCTGGAGTCAATCGACATTGTCATCGGCTGCGTCGACTTTGCCGCCGTCGACCACCCCTTCTACCCGCCCTATGCCCTTGATACCATCCTCGATGAGTACACAAAGGAGCCGATGGTCTTCGAGGACGGCAGCTTCCAGTCCAGACCGCCGATGTCCGGGGAGATCGAGGTCGAGCTGCCGGAGCCGGTGGGGCGCAGTAAAGCGATATACACGCTGCACTCCGAGGTGGCGACGCTGCCGCTCTCTTATGCGGATAAGGGGATCAAGCGGGTGACGTTTCGCCTCGGGCTGCCGCCGGCCTTTCACGAGCGGCTCAAGTTTCTCGTCGAGCTCGGGTTCGGCGGGCAGGAGCCGCTTTCGTTCGAGCGCTGCTCGGCGACCCCGCGCGAGATCCTGGCCGGGATGATCGCCAGGATTCCGGCCCCCAAGGGAGACCCGGATGACTGCGAGGTGGTCAGGGTCGACTGCCGGGGCACGAAAGACGGAAAACCGGCGCTGGTGCGGATGGAGACCACCGTTCGCTCGCACGACCGCTGGAAGATCTCCTGCGGGGCGCTGGACACCGGGGTGCCACCGTCCATAGTGGCGCAAATGATCGGCAGCGGGCAGATCGACGCATGCGGCGTGCAGCCTCCGGAAACCTGCGTGCCGCCGCGGCCGTTCTTTGAAGAGCTTGCCCGGCGCTCGATTGTGATCAAGAAGGCATAGCGGGCATCGCCCGCGCCCGGTGCTCGACGCCGGAAGCAAGGGCGCGTGCAACCCGCCCTTACGGGCTTCTGGTGGCGGGCGCGGCCGCGAGTTCTCTAATTGCCGCCACCAGGGTCTGGTAATCGAACACGTTAAGGACCCTTACGCCGCGGTCGATCTTTTTGACCATTCCCGCCAGCGCCTTGCCGGGACCGATCTCCACGAAGGTGTCCACGCCCTGTCCCAGCATGTACTCGATCGATTCGCACCAGCGCACGGAGCTGGCCATCTGCCGGGCGAGCTTGGCTTTGATCTCCAGGGCGGACCGCGATGCGCCGGCGTCGAAGTTCTGCACGACTGGAAGGCGCGCGTCGGCGAGCGGGTACTTCGCCAGCTCGCGCTCGAACTCCGCGGCCGCCGCGGCCATGAGCGGCGAGTGGAAAGCGCCTCCCACCGGCAGCGGTATCACCTTGCCGCCGAGAGCTTTCGCGGACTCCCCCGCCTTTGCCACCGCCGGCGGGGCGCCGGAGATGACCAGCTGCTCTCTGGTGTTGAAGTTGGCGACAACGACCACCTCAGAGGGGTCGGCGAGGCAAGCGTCGGCGCAGCACTTCTCCAGCACCTCCGGGGCAAGACCGATCACAGCCGACATGGCGCCGGCCGGGCAGTCCTCCATGAGCTGGGCGCGCCGCCCGACCAGGGCAACCGCCGCCTGCGGGGTCAGCACCCCGGCGGCAACAAGGGCGGTGAACTCGCCCAGGCTGTGCCCGGCCACGAAATCGGGCACCGGTCCGCCGGCCGATTCAAAGCACCTCCAGGCGGCCAGGGAGACCGCCAGTATGGTCGGCTGCGTGTTCACGGTCCGCTTCAACTGCCAGTCCGGGCCCTGGAAGCAGAGCGTGCTCAGGGAGCGGCCGGCCATTGCGTCTATCTCCTCGAAGGCCTGCCGGGCGGCATCGAGGCTGTCGTAAAGATCCTTTCCCATGCCCACGCTCTGCGAGCCCTGTCCGGGAAATAAGCAGGCTATCTTGCTCATCTGCTGGCCGAACGCCCCCTGTCTCATTATGTGCCGGCCGTCCAGCGGACAATGGCCGAGCCCCACGTCAAGCCGCCACCGAAGCCGACAAGGGCGCAGGTGGCCGGCGGCACGATCTGCCTGCGCCTGAGCGCATCGCGAAGCGCAAGCGGAATTGAGGCTGCCGACGTGTTGCCGTACTGATCGAGATTGCTCACGATCTGCTCCGGTCTCATGCCCAGGCGCTCGGCCACCGCCTTGATGATCCGCTGGTTGGCCTGGTGCGGCACCAGGAAATCCAGGTCGTCGACGCGGATGCCCGCGCGGGCGCAGGCAGCCTTCACCGCCTCCGGCACCGCGTTGACGGCAAACTCGTAGATGGCGCGACCGTTCATGTGCAGGAACCTGTGCATCGCCTTCGGCGGCGTGGTGCCCGCGTGCGGGTAGGCGGCGCCCGTGTTGGGGATAAGGAGAAGGTGCCCGCCCGAGCCGTCTGCCCGCAGGTAGGTGGCCAGGATCTCATTATCCCCGTCGGTGGCCTGCATGACAAAAGCGCCGGCGCCGTCCCCGAAGAGGATGCAGGTGTTGCGGTCCTCCCAGTTCAAGAAGCGCGAGTGAATGTCCACGCCGACGATGAGCACGGTCTTGAAGGTGCCGGAGCCGATGAACTGCTGGCCCACGGCCAGCGCGTAGATAACCCCGGTGCAGGCCGCCTCCAGATCGAAGGCCGCCGCCCGAGCGGCCCCGACCGCTGCCTGCACCATACAGGCGGTCGACGGATAAAGGTTGTCCGGCGTGGAGGTGGCGACGATGATCAGGTCGATGATGCCCGAGTCGATGCCGGCGTGCGCGATCGCCTCCCTGGCGGCGTCGATGGCCAGCCCGCTTGCCGTCTCGTCTTCGGAGACCACCCGCCGCTCTTTGATGCCGGTCCTGGTGGTGATCCACTCGTCCGAGGTGTCGACGAGCTTCTCCAGGTCCGCGTTGGTCACTACCGCCGCGGGCACGGCCGCGCCGACCCCGATTAGTCTTGCTCCGACAAGCTGGCTCACTACTTGCTCCCGGCCGCCACCAGGCTCAATGTCCACTCGATCTGCTGAACGATATTGGCGGCGATCATATCCCTGGCTACGCGGATGGCGTTCTTGATCGCCGTATGCTTTGAGCCGCCGTGGGCGATGACGCAAACGCCCTTGACACCGATGAGAAGCGCTCCCCCGGATTCATTGTAATCAATCCGCCGCTTGACGGCCTGCAGCGCCGGCTGCGACAGGATCGCCGCCGTTTTTCCGCGCAGCGAGCTCATGAGCTCGTGGCGCAGCATCAGGCTCACCATCCTGGCTATCCCCTCCGCCGTCTTGAGGGCGACGTTTCCCGTGAAACCGTCGGTTACCACCACGTCGACCTTGCCCAGGGGGAAATCGCGCCCCTCGGTAAAGCCGATAAAATTGAGCTGCTTGTTCTCCTTGAACAGCTTGTAAGCGTGCTGCACCAGGGCAGTGCCCTTAGTCTCCTCGGTGCCTATGTTGAGCAGCCCGACCTTGGGATCTTTTGTGCCGAACAGGCCCTGCGAGAGGATCGAGCCCATGAGCCCGAACTGCAGGAGCTGGTGCGCGTCGCACTCCACATTGGCGCCGACGTCCAGCACGACCACCGGGCGCTCCACCGCCGTCGGCATTACACAGGCGATCGCCGAGCGGGACACATTGGGGATACGCCCGAGCTCCATCTGCGCGGCCACCGCCGCCGCCCCGGTCGACCCGGCCGCCACCATCCCATCGGCAAGCCCTTCGGAGACCTGCCGGGTGGTGACGACTATCGACGAATCCTTTTTCTTGACGATGGCACGGCTGGGCTTCTCGTCCATGGCCACCACCTCGGAGGCCGGGACGATGCTTATGTCCAGCCCCCTGATCTCGTGGCGCTTCAGCTCCTCGGACACCGCATCCGGGGGTCCGACCAGCTGCACGGCGACGCCGTACTCCCTGGCGGCGAGAACGGCACCATAGACCACCTCGCGGGGAGCATAATCTCCACCCATGGCGTCGACTGCGATGCGAATCATTCCCGGCTCCGGCTCAAACGTTTCACTGAAAGCTTATCTGCCGCGCTCTACTCGACCACCAGGCTGTCCCGGCGGCGGGCAGGGCGCCCGCGGTAGTAGCCACAGCTGGCGCACATCTGGTGCGGTCTGGCCGGCTCCCCGCAGTTCAGGCAGTTGACCAGGGTCAATACCCCGGCCTTCCACCGTGCTCGCCTTTGCTGCTGTTTCTGGTGCGAAGTCTTTTTCTTTGGTTGGGCCATTGCTCTCGGGCTCCCTCCGACACGTACTCAAGTAAAACATTATCTACGACTTTTCGCCGGATTCCTCATTTGGAAACAGAGTCTTTAAGTTCTTCCAGCGAGGGTCTCCCCCTGTCCGCTCAGCCTTACCGCGGCCTAATGAAGCGGCGGACCCCTCCTCGCCGGCGGGCGGTCCCGGACATTCGGCGCCGCAAAGGCAGTAGGTCGGCGTGGCCAGCGTGACGGCCTGGTAGACGATGTCGCTGATGTCAAGGATGCCGTTGTCGGGAATCGGCTCCACGAAGTCATTGCGGGAAAGCTCCCGCTCCTTCGGCACCGCCGCATCCTTCGACTGGTAGACGAGCCGCTCATCTATCTCCACGGGCAGGCTCTGGAAATAAGGTCTCAGACAGCGGTCGCACGTCAGCTTGAGCAGGGTCTGCACCCGCCCGGAGATATGCACCCCCCAGGACCCGGCCGTGAGCGTCAGATCGCCCACCACCGGCTTGACCGTCTCCAGCCCGGCAAGCGACTCCTTGAAGGATAAGACCAGACGTTGCTGGGGCTGACCTCTTAGATCGTCGATGCTGACCTTCATCGATTACCCGTCTGCTGTGTGAGATATATAATTCTACGCCATGGACAGCTTGCGCTTTCTGGCGGCGCGATGGGTGTTGCCGGTCTCGGGCCGATCAATAGAAAACGGCGTGGTGGCCCTGCAGGACCGGGAGATCGTGGCGGTTCTCCCCCGGCAGGACCTCGCCAGGCGCTTCCCCGGCGCTCAGCTTGAGGATCACGGCCAGGCGATCATCACGCCCGGGCTGATCAATCTGCACACGCACCTCGACTACTCCGCTCTGGCGCTCTTTGACAACGAGTCGAGCCTGTTTGCCTGGATAAAGGGCCTGGTCGGGCGGGCCTCCGGGTGGAGCCCGGACGAGTGGCGGCAATCCGCGCTTGCCGGGGCGGAGGAGATCGCCCTTTCCGGCACCACCTGCGTCTGCGACTCCTCGTTGACCGGGCAGGCGGCATGGGCGCTCGCCCGGCTGGGGTTGCGCGGCGTGGTCGGCCTCGAGCTGTTCGGGGTTTCGCCCGGGGAGGCCGGGGCTCGCTGGCAGGACTGGCTGGCCCGCCGTGAGGCTCTCGCCTCGGCAGCGGACCCTGCCCTGTCCTCGGCCCTGGCAAGCGGCCTTGTTCGCCTGACGGTCGCGCCCCATGCACCATATACGGTGTGCCCCCAGCTGTGGGAGATGGCCCGGGACTGGGCCGAGCGGGAGGATCTGCCGGTTCTCGCTCACCTGTCCGAGTCCGACGCCGAGTGCCGGTGGATCGCCGGGCAGGACCACGACCTCGATAACTTCCTGGAGACTATGACGCCGGGCGGCATCCCGGGCGGGGCCCGGTCGCTTTCCTGGCGCGGGCACGGGCTGTCGCCGGTCGCCCATCTGGCCGCTCACCGGCTTCTCACCTCGCGGACAATCGCCGCCCACGCGGTGAAGGTGGATGATCGCGATCTGGAGCTCCTGGCCGCGCGGGGCACGGCCGTCGCTCACTGCCCGCGCAGCAACGCGCGCCTGCGCAACGGCGTCGCCCCGCTGGCCAGGATGGCGGAAAGCTCTATCAGGCTGGGGTTTGGCACGGACAGCGCCGCCTCCACGGACAACCTCGATGTTCTGGCCGAGGCTCGCTTTGCCCTGGCCGTACAGCGGGCCATCGACCCGGGCTTCTCCTGGTCAGCCGAAAGGGCTTTTCATCACCTGACCCTGGGAGCGGCGGAGGCGCTGGGCCTGGCCGGGCAGATCGGCAGCCTGGAGCCGGGCAAGCGGGCCGATATAGCCGTCTTCCAGGTCGAGCGCCCGGCGCCTGCCGCCGCCAGCCGCCCCTACGACCTGCTCATCTACGGGCAGACCTGCATAAGCGAGCTCATTGTGGACGGCCGGACGGTGGTCGGCGGCGGCGTTGTCAAGCCGGCCGGCGAGGCACCCCGAGCCGGCACCGCCGCCGCCGCCGGGGATTAAACTGCCTTGTCGCCGCAGGCAAATTGCTCTATTCTTACGATCAAGGTTTGGGTAGCAGGGTCTAGGGGAACAAAGGCCGTGGAATTTATCCAGGCCTTGCCGGCCGAACAGCCACACGCGAAGGTTGTAAATCAATGGTAGGAATGCAAGACCACATCTGTAGCTCGACCTGCATGTTTTGCCGGGTGCTGGACAACCCGCAGCGCACCAAGCTGGCCGCCAGCCGCAGCACGATCGACAACCAGGTGCTCGAGCGGGTCAAGGAGCTGGAGCAAAGATCGATCCTCTCGGGCACGCAGGCGACCCTGACATCGGCCAAGGGGGAAGAGCTGGAGCGCCTGGCGCTTCTGGATTCGCTCACCGAGCTGTACAACTCTCGCACGCTAATCAAGGAGCTGAAGGACGAGCTCAAGCGGGCCAAGCGCTACAAACGCCCGGTGTCGCTCATCATGATCTCGATAGACGGCTTCAAAGACGTCAGCCGCCAGTTTGGAGCCCTAACCGCCGACGCGGTTCTGAAGGTGGTGGCCAACGTGTTGCGCGCCTGCGTGCGCGACGTGGACATTCCCGCCCGCTACAGCGCCGAGGACTTCGCAATCATCCTGCCCGAGACCAACGCTTCGGGCGCGGCGATTGTCGCTGAGCGGATCAGGCAGAGGATCGGCACCCAGGCCATTACCCACAACTGGCACAATCTGAAGGTGACGGCAAGCATCGGTCTGGCGTCCTTCCCGGCGCATGCCCGGGAGCATGACGAGCTGATCGCCAGGGCCATCCAGGCGCTCGAGCTGGCCATGCAGCGGGGCGGGGACAGGGCCTGTACTGTTTAATAAGCACCGCGCTTATTTATTACAGAAGCTTGGGTTCCATTGGCAGCTCGAAGCGCGGTGCATTCATTTCCTTCCCTGCTTCCCGTAACAATAAAATGGGTTAAGGGCTTGGCAGGGTGTTTCGGGCGGGCTCGCGAGCTTCAGTCAGGTAAAATGGTGCGTCGACGCCGGGCGATTTCGATTGCGGCCGGTTAATGAGCGCTCCCCCACCTGACTGACAAAGCAAATGCTGGCAAAACACTGGAAACTGCTGGTCGTGATCGGAATTCTCGTCTGGTCCGTCCTGACCCTGTTCCGCTTCGTGCCTGACCGCGAGCTGGCCCGCCTCGAGCACTTGGCTTCTCTCTCGCCGGCGGACCTGCAGAAAGAGGTGCTCGACAGCGTGCAGAAGCTGCCGGGCTGGGACAAGATGAACAACTTCGAGCGTGAGGACACCATCAAGCGCAGCTTCGAGGAGGCGCAGTTCGCCAACAATATCCAGGTGCTCGGGCACATGCGCGGCTACGCGGTCTTCACCAATCTCAAGCTCGGGCTCGACCTTCGCGGCGGCAGCCAGCTGCTCCTGCAGGCGCTGCCCTCCAGGCAGGTGCCGGAGATCACGCCGGAGGTGATGCGGGGCGTCGAGACGGTGATCAACAACCGGGTGAACAGCCTGGGCGTCTCCGAGACCCTGGTCCAGCGCTCGGGGAAGGACCGGCTGATTGTCGAGCTGCCGGGCGTCAAGGATCCCCAGCAGGCCAAAGACCGCATCGGCACCACAGCCTTGCTGGAGTTCAAGGAGCTTGATTTCGGCCCGGACGGCAAGCCGATCTGGGTGGACGTCGGGCTCACCGGCGCCGACTTCAAGCACGCGCAGGCGGTGCCCATGGTTTCCGGCGGCACCTGGCGGATCCTCTTCGAGTTCAAGCCGGAGGGGGCGAAGAAGTTCGGCGACCTGACCTCGCGGCTGGTCGGGCGGCAGATCGGCATCTTTCTCGACGGGCAACCGACCGAGCGCGGGCCCGACGGGCGCCCGCTGCCGATCGAGCAGTATCGCGGCATCAACGTGCGCGAGCCTATCCTGGCCGGCACCGGCGAGATCACCGGCAACTTCACCAAGGATCAGGCAGTTGACCTGGCGGTGAAGCTCAACGCCGGCGCGCTGCCGGTGCCCGTGAAGATCCTGGAGGAGCGCACGGTCGGCGCCACGCTCGGTCAGGACTCCATTCACAAGAGCCTGATCGCCGGGTTCGTCGGCATCGCCCTGGTCATGCTGTTCATGGTGGGGGTTTACGGCGTCCCCGGGCTGGTTGCCGACACGGCCTTGATCCTCTATACGCTGACCACGATGGCCATCTTTCAATCGATTCCGGTAACGCTGACGCTGGCCGGCATAGCGGGATTCATCCTGTCAATCGGGATGGCTGTCGACGCCAACATTCTCATTTTCGAGAGAACCAAAGAAGAGCTGAAGGCCGGCAAGAACCTCTACACGGCGATCGAAGCCGGCTTCTCGCGCGCCTTCTCAGCCATCTTCGACAGCAACGTGAACAGTCTCATCGCCTGCAGCGTGCTCATGCTCTTCGGGACCTCGATCGTCAGGGGCTTTGCCGTGACCCTGGCGATCGGCGTCGCCGTCTCGATGTTCAGCGCCATTACCGCCAGCCGCGAGCTGCTGCACCTGGTGCCGAGGCGGTTCGGTCTCTTCGGCATGAAGTACGACAAAAAGTCGCCCAAGCTGGTAAGCAAGGAGGCATAGTGAAGGACCGCTGGATCGTCGACATCGTCAAATACCGCTGGATCTGGTTCGGCATCTCGCTGGCGATCACCATACCTGGTCTGGTCGGCATCCTCTGGTGCTGCTTCCAGTTTCACGCACCGCTGAAGCCGGGCATCGACTTTACCGGCGGCTCCATCCTGCAATACCAGTTCGAGCGCAAGGCGGACCTGCAGCAGGTGAGAAACATTCTCGACGATGTCGGGCTGGCCGGCTCTCAGGTGCAGGAGGCGATCATATCAGACAAGGAGGTGGTCGTCATGCGCACCAAAGCGCTCGACGACGAATCGCTCAAGAGAAAGCTGGATGCCGAGCTGCAAAACAAGCTGGGAGACTTCAAGGTGCTCTCGGTGGACAAGGTGAGCGCCACCGTCGGTCCGGAGCTGCTCACGAGCGGTCTCATCGCCCTGTGCGTGACCTTCCTGATGATGGTGGCGTACATCTCCTATCGCTACATGTTCGACTACGCAATCTGCGCGATCGTGGCGCTCTTTCATGACGTCCTGGTATTGTCCGGGATCTTCGCGATCATGGGGCTGGTGATCGGCACCGAGATCGACAGCCTCTTCATAAGCGCGATCCTGACCGTCATAGGCTTCTCCGTTCACGACACGATCGTCGTTTTCGACCGCATCCGGGAAAACTCCAAGTTCGTGGGCAGCAAGTCCACCGACCCGAAAACCGGCGAAGAGCATCGCAAGACTTTCGGCGACGTGGCCAACGACAGCGTCAATCAGACCCTCGCCCGCTCGATATACACCTCGCTGACCGTGATCATCACTTTGACCGCGCTCTATCTGCTGGGCGGCGTCACCACGCGCGACTTTGTCCTGGCAATGCTCATCGGCATCATCTCCGGGACATATTCGTCCATCTTCAACGCCAGCTGCCTGCTGGTGTACTGGCGAGAGCTAAAGGCCGGCCAGCGTCTGAAGCCGGCCTGACCCCGCCTGGATGCCCCGGACGTTGATCTGCGCGCATAGCTGGGAATAATAACTTTGCAAACGGGTGATAGGCAGAAATGAGCAGCGAAGACTTCCACACCGACGAGGAAAAATGGCAAGCGTTGGCCCGCCACGAGATGCTCGGCGAGATACTGCTCAAGCTGGGCAAGCTGTCGCTTATGCAGCTCGAAGACCTGGTTCAGGAGCAGGAGAAGACCGGCAAGAACCTCGGCGAGCTTATCGTCTCCAGGGGCTTGATGTCGAAGGCGGAGGTGGCGCAGGCGCTCGAGCTGCAACACCAGGCCGATGAGGTGGCGCTGGAGTCGATCAAAGAGCTGTCGGACAAGTCCAAGAAGCCGTGAGATTCGACGACAAGGTTGTGCTTGTCACGGGAGGCGGCTCCGGTATCGGTGAGGCCACCGCGGTGGCCTTCGCCGAGGACGGTGCCAGCGTGTCGATCCTGGATATCGACGAGGCAGCGGGCGCTGCCGTCGCCAGGGAGATCGAGGCCTCCGGCGGCAGGGCGCTGTCGTTCACAGGCGACATAGCCAACGCCAAGGACGTGGACCACTTCGTGTCGGGGACGTTCGAGGAGTGGGGAAGGATCGATTTTCTGTTCAACAATGCGGGCACGGAGCTGATCGCCCCGCTGCTGGAGACCACCGAGCCCGACTGGGACCGGGTGGTTAACACAAACCTGAAGGGCACTTTTCTGGTGACCAGGGCAGCCCTCAAGCACATGGTCAGCACCGGATCCGGTGTCATTATCAACAACGCCTCTGACGCCGGACTGCGCGGCATCAAGGTGAACGCCGCCTACAGCTCCTCCAAGGCGGCAATCATTCAGCTGACCCGCTCGACCGCCCTGGATTACGCCGCATCCGGAATCCGCTGCAACTGCATCTGCCCCGGTTGCATCCGCACGCCCCTTTGCGAGCGCTTCAACGCCCAGGTGGGGGCGCGCAAGGGCAAAACCGGCACCGAAGTCCTCCACGAGTTCGTGATGGCCAACATTCCCATGCAGCGGGTCGGGGAGCCGGAAGAGGTGGCCGCTCTGGTCACCTTTCTCTGCTCGGACGAAGCGCGCTACATAAACGGGGCAATCATCCCGATCGACGGCGGTCTCACCGCCGGCATGTGATCTCCGGGTTCCCCCGGCCTTTTAACCGAAAACGAATTCAACCGGCACTGCGACATCCGGGTGCAGACTCTTGTGCACCGGACATGTAAGGGCCGCATTGCGCAGCTTCTGTTGCTGCTCTTCGGTGAGCTGGCGCGGGACGCGGATCTCCACGGTGAGGCTGGCTATGCGCCGCGGTGGCGAGGCGGACATCTCTTTGACCACCCGGGCCGTGGTCCCGGAAAGATCTATGTCGTCACGCTGGGCTACGATGCCCATGATGGTGAGCATGCAGGTGCCGAGCGCCGTTCCCACCAGATCGGTCGGCGAGAAGTGAGCGCCCTCCCCCATGTTGTCCTTCGGCGCGTCCGTGAGCATCGTGGACCCCGAGGGCTCGTGCGTAGCCCTACATCGCAGCTTGCCTTCGTAAGTTATCGCTATCTCGACCAAGTGCCGTCTCCGCTTTCCCTTCGATTTTTTTGGAGCCCAAGTTTAGCACACTGGATTGAGCTCTGTTCCGATCCAGCTCTTCGCCGGAGCTCACGCAGGAGGGGGTCAAAAAGTTCAATGCGCCGACGAGATTCTTGCAATTCAAGAAGACGGCGGCCCGAACAGTTGCAGCATCCGCTCGAACATGTGACGCAGGTTCTCATCTGGAATATCCTCGATGTTCATCCGCGTCAGGTGAAAGCAGATCACCTCTCCGTCTCGGAGAACCTTTATATCGACTTCGGTGCCTGCGCGGCCGTCGACCAGCCTCCAGTGCTCGCGCTGCATGTCGCGCCGGGTAAACTCGTGCCCGCCGGCGCTCAGCACGAGGTCGCCCGGCTGAATTCCGGCCCTTTCCGCCGGACAGCCAGGGAAGACTCGGACCACGACAGGATATCTGGCGAACAACATCCTGAACGTCTCCATTCCGGTGATGCCGAACCCCAGCTGACGGTAGTCTTCGCCGGTCATTCCATCTTCGCGGGCAGAGCCGGAAAGCAACAAGCGATCTATATCCTCGTCGTGCACCTGGGGCAGGTCGCTGCCGGCGTGCCCTGCCGCCGGGGCAGCCGGATCCGGCGATGCGGCAGGGGTCGTTCCGGCGGAAGAATCTCCTTTCGCCTGGGCGTGGCCCCATTTGATTACCGAGCCGTTCAGGACGGCCAGCCCGTGAGCAGGCGGCGTATCGAAGGAAGGCTGCTCAGCCTTGAGTCCACCGCTGTCCTCGGCAGCCGCAGACATGAATGGCTGGCCGCCCAGGGACGCGACGGCCAGCCAGGCGAGTGCGATTTTGACTGTAGTATTGCTTGTTTTCATGATGCCGCCAACCTCCCGCAGGCATTCCGCCTTTAGCCGGTTGCCTCCTTGCCCCGGCGGCAGCCTAGCTTTCGCAACCTCTACCGGCGGGCGAGGCCGAATTAGGGTGGCCGGAACGAACCCATCGCAGCCAGCGTCTCGAAAGCCTCCACCATAAGGTTTCTCTCAAGACTAAGCGGGCGCCACCTCAGTGATCAAACAAGCGTAATCGAGAGTGGGCGATGCTGTGCGCGTTAATGAGAGTTGGTTGCCGCTTCACTGCAGACGTTCAGGTCTAAGTCAGATTGCAAGCCGGTGAGTAGGCTTTAGCCATCACGATGCAGAGCGCCAAGCGGTCCAGGGCGCTTCGGCTGGCGAAGCCGAGCGGAAATTATACCGATATCGGTTAAATCCCCCGGCGAAAGACCGTGGCTTGTGGTGGAGCTTAAATTTAGCTTGCTGTTTCAGGAATTTATCAACCTCAATTGAACCTTTTGCCGGTGGTGATCGTTTATTCAGTAGACCCTGAAGGACTGACTATGACTACGCGCCTCCCTGTTTCAGAAATGCCGGCACAACCGCAGCCAAGCCATCACTCGCTGCTTGCCGAGCTATGGCAGCAGTTCAACTCCCAGTTTCCCACCGACAACGACTGTCTAGAAGAGTTATGTAAAAGAGCCTGCCAGGACGGCATCATCAGATGCCGCCATTGTGGCAGTCAGGCACTAGACACAGCTTTCTCAGCAAGAGCCGCGGTTTGCAGAAATTGCCGACAGCCTACCTGGCTGACGGCAGGAACTTTCTTTCACCACGTCCGGCTGCCCCGGCCCTGGCTGGCAGCCATCTGGCTCATGGAGCGCGGCGTCAGTGTGAGCTCATGCCAGTTTCACAAACTTGCCGGGATCGCATATTCCACAGCTTGGCACATCTTCAATAAGTTGGCGACGGTGATTCAAAGCGAGATGGATGACAACGCCTGCGCTCTCCCCTCCTCGCTCTTCTCGCCGGTGATCTGCAAACGCAGCCGGGAGACCCCGGCCAGATCTCACCCGCTGGCCGAGGAGGAGCATATTGCCAGGAGCCTTCAGGCGCAAAAGGAATGTGCCAACTTTCCTGCTTACATGACAGCAAGCGCAACATCGGGACCGCCGAGTGACCTCGCCTCGCAGTCCGCGGGGACGCAAGAGTCCCCGCTTAAATCAGCAGGGGACAACCCTGAGAGCACGCAGCCTGGATCATCGATAGACTGCCAGCCTATGTCCGCCCAGGAGGAGAAAGTATATAAGGTTCTAAAAGAGCAAGAAGTTCACTTCGATGCTATATGCGCGCGCACCGGCTTGCCGGCCGGTGAAGTGTCTTCACTTTTGACCTTCCTCGAGTTGGCAGGCCACATCAGGCGCCGGCCAGGCGACCGCTACCTCCGCACGGCCGATGATAAAAGCGCCCCAAGCCAGAAGATCGGCGATCGGCACTGTACCGCCTTGGTGGAGCTTACAGCTTCAGCAGAAGCGCTGGTGAAAAATGTGATCAACTTTGTTCAAGAGCACTATCAGGGCATCAGCCGCAAGTATCTGCAGAATTATCTAGCCGCTTACTGGTGCCACATCGACAGGGGGCGGTGGCAGCAGGGCTCTCTGCTGAAAGCGTGTTTTCGCTTCGGGCCGATTCGCAATAAGGAAATTCGCTCCCGCGTTTCGCCTGCCTTGGTCAGAATTCTCTCCTGCCCATGAGACATGGCCCTACCTGCTGCGGATTGACAGTCACGAGCAGCGGTAGCAGAACCAGCAACTTGAGCGACTCAGTTCCACCAAAAGGCAAAATTAAGAGTCTCTGCCCGGATTATATTGTCAGCAGCCGAGCCTACAGTCGGCAACATGACTCATGAGATCTTGGTCGCGCAGAAGGCTGCTCGAAGAATTTGCCTGATAGGCTGAATAAAATTCTTCTCCTGTATCATTGATGCAGCGGAGATCCGGGTGGACGGAAATTGACTCAGATCGGCACAGTCGAATGGCACATTGCGCGGAAGACCCCGCAGCGGGCCAAGCTCACTGAAAGCAAGGATGTCTTCGCCGGTGGCCGCAGCGTAGAGACAGCATTGACGGCCGGGGTTCAGCTTATACGCGTGAGCGCCTGGCCGCAGGGACACCAGGCAGCGCCGGTGTCATTTGCCGTCATTGATCAAGCCGAAGAATGACGCCGGGAACAGAATGTCGACATCCCCTTCGGCCTTCGGTGGAGGCAATCGTCTGAATGCAGCTTCGAGTTCTTCTTCGACCTGCCTGCCGAGGCGAAGTGCTTCGGGCTCGGCGAGAGACTCTCGAGTTTGAACATGCGGGGCAGAACCCATACGCCTTTCACGGCAGACGACAATCTCCACGACCGGTATCATGACCTGTTCCTCGACACGCCGGCCTGCCAGAGATGGTTCCTGGACACGGACCTGGCAAACAAAGCCGGGATAGAGCTTTTGTCCAGGCAGGGCTGGCAGCTTTACTGGCTCGGCCCTTCGAAGCTGCCGGATATTCTGTCCGCCTACACCGATTTGACTGGCCGGGCTGACTTGCCGCCGCTGTGCCGCTGGGCCATCAGCAATCGCGGTGGAGCTACCCCGACCAGGGGACGGTACTGAGCCTGGCCGGTCAGTTTTGAGAAAAAGAAATTCCGTGCGATGTTATCGTGCTGGACATCGATTACATGGATGAATACAAGGTGTTCACCAGCTCTCCTGATCGGTTTCCTGACTTTCGGGGAATGATTGAGAAGCTCGCCGCTCAAAATCTCAAGGTGGTGGCGGTCATCGATCCTGGCGTCAAGAAGGATCCAAAATATTTCGTCTACGCCATTGGCAAGAAACACGGTCTGTTCTGCAAAGAAGCGCATGGCAAGCCATTCATAGACAAAGTCTGGGCCGGGCCCTCCGCTTTTCCAGTTTTCTGGAAGCAAGACACTCGCTTGTGGTGGGGCGCACTCCACGCCTTTCACGTCAACAGTGGAATTGCCGGCATCTGGAACGACATGAACGAGCCCGCCGAACGAGTAGGGCACAGGTGCGCAACGCTCATAGGCTAATGATGTGCAAAGCGACCCGCGACGGGCTCAGCGCTCTCAAGCCGGGTGATCGCCCCTTTGTCCTAAGCCGTTCCGGTTACGCTGGCATCCAGCGTTGCGCCGCGGTATGGTCCGGCGACAATATGTCCTGGTGGGAGCACCTCGCCAAAAGCATTCGCATGATGCTGAATCTCGGACTGTCCGGCATTCCCTTTTGCGGAGCCGACATTGGCGGCTTCGGTGACCACTGCACGCCGGAGCTCCTGATCAGGTGGTACGCGCTGGGAACCTTTTACCCGCCTTTCCGCAACCACTGCTCCATGCACGGCGCCTCGCAATAGCCGTGGGTGTTCGGTTCCGGGGTCGAGCACCAGCACCGCTCCCACATTGAGACTCGCTACCGGCTGTTTCCCTGCATTGAGGGTCTCTTCTACGAGCACATGCGCACGGCCGCGCCAGTCATGCGCCCCGTGTTCTGGCACTACCCGATGACGGATTCGCCTTCGAGATCGACGACCGGTTCCTGTTCGGCAAGGAGATACTGGTGGCGCCAGTTCTCAAACGCGGTCAGATGACGCGAAGCGTCTATCTCCCGGAAGGGCTCTGGCGCCCATTCAACGCCGGGGCGGCGCTGGCAGGCGGGAAGCTGCATCAAGTCTCCTTCGGGCTGGCGGACGTGCCCGCCTTTGCCCGCGACGTGGCCATCGTTCCCCGTGCCGCTGCCATGCAAAGCACCAATGACTACGCGCTCAGTCCCATCACGCTCATGTGCTACGGCGCGGACGGACAGGGCACGTTTTTTGAGGACGACGCCCGCAGTGTCGATAATCAAAGCGGCTCCTTCAACAAGTGGCGGCTGGAAGTAAAAACCGGCGAATTCGATGCTCGTCCGGCCCACCTCGGCTACAACGCGCCTTCAAGACTGTTCGCGCTCAACTGCTCCGGCAAGAGCAGACCGGTCACCCTGCCGCGCACCTAATTAATGATTGCGTACGTGGTTTCCCCATTTCAAACGGCGACCGGCCTGGTTACTGTTGTTGGCCACCCCATGGCCTGGGTTTCTCCGAGCAGGAGCCAACCGGCAGCCGGACAAGCCCGGTGACATATCAATCCCCAAGCGCGCCCAGCCAGCGCCATCAAAGCTTCAGGGGCAGCGGGAGCGGACCCCACCGCCCGCACTTTTCAGATCTGAAGCCAGAGACAGGAGGAATCCTCATGGGCTATCCCTTCGACAACACCCAGCTCGGCAATCCATCAGGCGTGCCTGGTCAGCCGGACCAGACGTCGCCCGCTCTATCCGAAGCCTACAACTATCCGGGCACATCGAGCAGCTATCTTCAGCAGAATTGGAACCAGACCGATCCTTCGCTGGGCTCGCCGACAGCGTCGTCGTCGGGGCTCGACACGAGCGGCACGCAGTATGCGCCGTCTCAGCCGGGCACCTACCAGCCAGGTTCGGGTTCTTCCTACTTCGGTGGCGACGGTCTGAACGGCACCAGCGGCGCCTATGCACCGACCGGCCCCGGCAACGCCGGCGGCGTCTGGAAGTCCACCTGGGGCGGTGACGTGAATAATAATTTCCAGCCCGGGCAAACGCCAGGCGTTCCCCCGCAAGAGATGCCAACCCAGGGCTATCCACAGACTGGTTATCCGCAGGCGGGCTATCCGCAACAGCCCGGCGACGTGCCGCAACAGCCGGCTCCCGCCTCCGGGCAGTCCGGCGGCAACAACGGGGTGGGCTTGCCCGACTCGGGAAGCACTTCCGGCTCCGCCGGCTCTTCAGACTTCGCCGGACCGGTGAAGCAGCCGAGCGTGCTCGGGACCGCCTTCTGGGGCGGCGTCGGTGCCTATACATTTGCCGGTCCCCTCCCCAGGCTCCTGAACCGGGCATCTGACGCCATCGTTGAGGGCAGCGATTCGACGCTGGGCACCTCATTGCTGGGCGAAAACTCCTGGCTGAGCAAGACCTTCCCGAAAGCGGCGCCGACTCTGGACAACCTGGGCAGCAAGCTCAACGGCCTGTTCGGTGAAGCAGGCCCTTTAACCAGAGCCGCGGGCTGGTGGCAGAAAAACTACACCGCCCCGGTGGTGAAGGATGCGGCGGAGGCTACCACCGCCCCTGCGGAGGCCACCGTGAAATCGCTGAGCGAAACGCTGTCGACCACCGCAGGAAAAATTCAAGCCGGACAAGAGTTTCTCGCCAAGCCCGGGGTGCAGACCTTCCTCAAGGGCGCGGCGATTGCCGGCGGCACCCTGCTTGCCGACAAGATATTGCCCGGGCCGAAAGACGAGTATCACCTGAGCTCTTTCGGCGTGCCGCTGGCCCTGGTGGCACCCGGCGAGACGAAGACCAAGCTCATGATCGCCGGCGGCAGCCTGGTGGCAGGCAAGGTTTTAGACGCCATCCTGCCGGCCTCCGCCCATCCGCAGCTCGATCACATCCTGCAGCCGACCTGGATGGATACCGTGCTGACCACCGGCGCCATATTCGCGCCCGTGAGCAACCCGCAGGCAAAGATGGCCCTAATCGGCGGCAGCTGGGTTTTCGGCCGCATGACCGGAATGAACACCGTCGAATCCGGCTTGAGCGGCGCTGGGCTCGGAATGCTGACCTACAAGTTCACGCACAACGCAGCCCTCAGCCTGGCCGTTGGCGGCGGATCATGGCTCGCCAGCCGGATCTTCCACCACTAAGCCGGTAGCGCCGGCTACCGGCGCGCCACCGTCGCGATAGCTTTCCATGAGACGCCTTGCCGCCTGATCTGGCTCGCGTGAAATGAGCTTCTTCAGCTGCGCCCTGGCTGCCGGATCGTCGTACTGCGCCAGCGCCCAGGCCGCGTGCTCACGTAGCATCGGGTCTTCCTCGCCGCCGGCGAACGCCGCCAGCTCACCGACCATCCCCCCGGGTCGCCGGTTCCCGAGCACCACAAGCGCGTTGCGGATGAGCCCCCTGCGCTTCGGGCGCCTGAGCGGGGTGTGCCTGAACCTTTGCCGGAACTCCTCCTCGCTTTTTATCGCGAGCAGGCCGAGCAGATCCACATAGTGCCCCGCCCCGGCTGCGGGCATGAATTCAGGCCACGAAGTAACCGGCGGGCGCTGATTGTACGGGCAAACCTCCTGGCAGAGATCGCAGCCGAAAAGCCAGTCGCCTATCCGCGCCCGGAGCTCGACCGGGATGCCTTCTCTATTCTCGATCGTCAGATAGGAGATGCACAGCCGGGCATCGAGCGATCCCGGCTCGACGAGGGCTGCAGTCGGGCAGATGTCGCCGCAGCGAAAACACTTCCCGCACGTTCCCTCATAGGCAACGTCGGGCTCCAGCTCGAGATCGGTGAAAAGCTCGGCCACAAAATGATAGGAGCCCATGAGCCTCGGCCCGATAATCATCGTGTTCTTCCCTGAAAATCCCAGGCCGGAGCGCCTGGCATAAGCCTGCTCGAAAAGCGCGACGTCGTCGGTATACGCCTTGCCGATTAGCGGCCGGCCGAGCTTCTCCTCCACTTGCGCCTTGAGTTCCCGGAGCCGCGCGCGCAGCACCGCGTGGTAATCCAGCCCGACGGCGTAGCGCGCCACCCTGCCGAAGCGCGGGCCGGGATCCGCCGGCGGCTCCGTGTAGTAGCTGGTCGAAACCACGATCGCCGATCGGGCGCCGGGGTAGAGGAGCTGCGGCGAGGTCCTGAAATGCGGGTTGCGCCTCAGGTACTCCATTCCCGCCGCATAGCCCCGCGAAAGCCAGTCCTCGAACTGGCGGCGCTCTTCCTCCATCGGTGCCAGACTGCCTACAACCGCCCGCTGAAACCCCAGCGATCCGGCTATGCCCACCACGAGATCCTTGACGTCCATCCGCATCCAGCCCGGCTGTCGGGTTCGCTGCAAGCAACCACCTATCGTATCAAGAAGCGACGATCCTGGCGCCGCCTGACCATAGCTCACTCGTTTTCCGACCGCGTGCATGTGGTTGCCGTTGTTGCCGCCATATGCGCGCGCGCCGGACCGTAGCCGTCAGGGGTTGCTGCAGGGGCCGCACCGCCTGGCAGAAATTAACGCACGCCCGAGGGGCGGATTGCATCCGCTCGGGCGCGTTGCAGGCCCGGTTCCTCGTGTCGTATGCTTAGGGATTATGTCAAAAGCACCTCCAGAAGAGAGCGCTCACCAGCCTGTGCCCGCGGGCACGGGCAGCGATTCGGGTCTGGATCTCGAAGACTTCACCTACAAGCTGCCCGAGGAGCTGATCGCCCAGGAGCCGCTGCCGGTCCGCCACGAGTCCCGGCTGCTTTTCCTGCGCCGGGAGTCCGGCGCCATCGCGCACCGGAAGTTTGGCCAGCTTCCCGGGCTCCTCCAGCCGGGCGACGTGCTGATTGTCAACGACACGCGCGTGCTGCCGGCCAGATTGCTGGCCAGGCGGAGCAGCGGCGGCGCCGTGCAGCTGCTGTTGATAAGGCCGGCGGGCGACAAGCCGAACCTCTGGCAGGCGATGGCCAGCCCGTTGCGAAAGCTCAAAGCGAAAGAAGTGCTTACCCTCGAGCCGGCCGGTTCGCAATCCGGGTCAATCGAGATCGTCGATGTTATCGCGGGCGAGGATGGGCACAAACGGCTGATCGTCGACCTCGGTCCGCCGCAGGATGTGCACGCGCTCCTGGCAAGAAGCGGCTATGCGCCGCTGCCGCCCTACATTCAACGCGATGCGAACGTCGAGCAAAGAGCATCCGACCTCGACCGCTACCAGACCGTGTTCGCTCGCGCACCGGGGGCGGTGGCCGCCCCGACGGCCGGCCTGCACTTCTCTCATGAGGTAATGGAGGCTCTGGAAAAGCGCGGCGTGGAGATCGCCTCTTTGACCCTGCACGTCGGACCGGGAACATTCAAGCCAATGAGCGGCCCCGTGAGCGATCACAAGATCGAACCGGAGAGATTCTCGATTCCCGAAAGAACGGCCGAAATCGTCAATCGGGCCATTGCGGAAAGGCGGCGGGTTATCGCGGTCGGAACGACATCCTGCCGGGCGCTGGAGAGCGCCGTCGCCGGCGGGCGGCTGCAGGCAATCGACGAGGCCGAAACCTCGCTTTACATTCGGCCCGGTCACGCGTTTCGGATCGTAAAGGGGCTGGTGACCAATTTCCACTTGAGCCGCTCGAGCCTGCTGGTGCTCGTCTGCGCCTTCGCCGGGCATGAAGCGACGATGCGGGCATACAAGGAGGCGGTTGCCCGGCGCTACCGTTTTTACAGTTACGGCGACGCCATGTTGATTCTTTGAGGGCAGAGGGCAGTCTCTTGCTGAACGGGCACAGATTGGCGTCGCTCTGCGGGTTGCTCTTGGCCCTGCTGACCCTGCCGGAGCCCAGCGCTGCCGGACCGGGCGGTGACGCGCAGGCGCTGCAGGCGGCGGAGGCTGATGCCAGGCTTTCCGGGGTAGAAACCACCTGCTCCGGGGATCGCCTTGACTTCCGGGTCACCGTCGACGGGCAGCCGAAGGCGCTTTTCAGCACGGCCCTATCCGGACTGGACCCCGCCGCCGTAAGGGCGCGTCTCCAGGAGCTGACCGACGGCAAGATATCCGAGCTGGAGAAGCGATACCAGATTCACATCGCCAGGGACGGGGAGCGGACCACGCACAGATACTCGGTCTCCACTATCCGCTCTTCTGACGTCCCCATCACGCTTGAGGCTCGCACCCCCAGGCTCAACGAGCTCTACGTCTTAGAGGCGGCTCTGCAGCAATCCGAGCCCAGCCAGCTGCTCGGGATGTCGCCGCGCAGCGGAGGAGTCCCCGTGTACTTCATCAAGGATTTGCAGAGAATTGGAATTGCCGCGGAATGGGGGCTGAACCACAAGGAACAACCCGCCGTCTTTGTCGACCCGATCTACTCGGCGTCTTCCGGGCAGACGCTGACCGAGCCCTCCCTGTCCGGCAACGTCTCCAGGCTGAAAGAGATTTTGATCCATGAGTTCGCGCACAACGCGGCCCATCGCCTGGGCTATGACATTTTCTCGCCGGAGAAGTGGGCGCTCATTAAGCCGATGGGCTGGCATGCGGTCTGGAAGTCGGACACCAGCGAGCTGCTGTGGCTGGTGCAGTCCAGGGAAAGTCCGGACTACTACTACAGGGCCGTCCCCTTCCTGAAGCGCTGGGTCCGGTGCGACAGGTCTGGCAGGCCGCTGACGGAGGACGGATCAGTCACCCGTCACCTGCGCCAGGCGTACTCTGCCGACAGCCCGACCGTGGCCAGATTGGCTCTTGTGCCGCCGCCGACAGGCTACTTCTACAACCCCATGGAGGAATTCGCCGAGGCCCTTATGATGTACCGGTTTAGCGTAGCCAGGCGCCAGGCGCTGCGGAAGGCCAGCCCGGACCTCTTCGAGTTGATAAGACAGACGGATCAGCAGGAGATCGATCGCACGTTCGGCAAAGGGCGGTTCGCCCGCGGGCTAGACGGCAGATTGATCGAGTCCGGCGCCCGGTCCAGCGCAAGTCGTTCCGAATCAGGCCAGTAGCAACTGCGGATTCAACAGGAAGAGGCGCACCATATTCAGTGCCTCACTGGCGGAGCGATGCCGGATCTCCGCGCGCGGCAAATCCGCCGCCAGCTTGAGCTTCCTGTCGGTCTGGAACTGGCCGGCAACAAGCGCCATGTAGACAGTGCCGACCGGCTTCTCCGGGCTGCCGCCGCCGGGACCGGCGATGCCGGTAATCGACAGACCGATGTCCGCCCGGGCAATCCTGCGCACACCGGTCGCCATCGCATGAGCGCATTCGGCGCTGACCGCCCCCTTGGTCTTGAGAATATAGTCGTGGACGCCGAGCAGATCCCGTTTGGCCTCGTCGGCATAGGCAACCACGTTCAGCTTCACGTAGCGGGAGCTGCCCGCGATGTCGGTAAGCCGCTTGCTGACAAGACCTCCGGTGCATGACTCGGCTACCGCCAGGGTCAGGTTCCTCTCGGTGAGCAGGCGACCGACAACGGATTCCAGGGTGTCGTCATCGACGCCGTAACACAAAGGCCCGCTCTTCTCCTTCACCTTCTCGATCACCGGCAGCCCCAGCGCCCGGGCCGCCGCCTCGCTTTCCGCTTTGGCCGTCACGCGCAAGCGGCATTCGCCTCGTCCGGCTAAGGGCGCCACCGTAGGGTTGGCGGAATCGAGAAGATCCGCGTGCATCTCCGCCAGCGCCGATTCGCCGATGCCGTAATGCTTTAGATCGCACGACCAGATCACCCCTTTTCCGAAGGACGAAATAAGAAACGGCCGCGCGGTTTCCTTCCACATCGCCACCATCTCCACCGGCACCCCGGGGAAGGTGAGAATCACCCGCTTGCGCCCGGGGTCACTCACGCCGGCGGCCGAAAGAGCCCCGGGCGCCGGCTGCCAGATAATCCCAGGGGCTGTGCCAGCCGGATTGGGCAGGATCTGCGCCCCGTCAGGACGCAGCGCTTGCTTGCGGTTCGACTCGGGCATTTTCAATCGGCGCTTGCTGAACTTCCCGGCGATATCGGCCATTACCGCCTCGTCGAACACCATCGGCGCCCCGAGCAGCTCGGCGATGCACTCAACGGTAAGGTCATCGGGCGTCGGTCCGAGCCCGCCGGTTGTCAGAACCACATCCGACCGCTCGAGGGCAAGCCGCACGCACTCCTTGATGCGAGCCCTGTTGTCGCCGACGGTCGTGTGCCAGTGGCAATCAAGACCGATCGTGGCCAGCTCGCCGGTGAGAAATTTCGTGTTGGTGTCGAGAATCTGGCCCAGAAGCAGCTCGGTGCCGATGGATATGATCTCGACTTTTACTGGGGAGCCGGACGCCAACTTTTCCTCGCCTTACGGAGATGATCGGTCATTATAGAAGCATAGACCAGAGGCAGGCAGCCGTGGAAGCGCAGAGCCTGACACGCCCTTCTGCCTTAACCCGTCAAGGATGCTCGCGCAGCGCCTGCTACACTCATGGAGGGGCGGCACCGTATGTTGGGCGGAGAAAAAATGGCAACCGGTCTCCTGGCGATGGTGGTCGCAGCCGGTCTGCTTTCCCTTTCCTGCTTGCCCGCGGCAGCCGCCGATGAGCGCGGGGCGGCGGCAAGCGGCGCCCCGCGATGGCACGGCGAAGGGCGCTCATTCAACTACTTCCCGGCACCGGAATCCGAGATCAAGGAGCTGCCGGACAACCGCGTGCAGGTGCTTGCCGGCGAGGTTTTGATCCTGCCGAACCAGACGGTGACGGTGCTCACAGCGATGGCGCAGACACAGCTGCCACACGGGGTGGCGGTGTCGTTCAACGTCAGGCATGGCTCCGAGCGTTTGATGGTGCTGTCCGGCGACCTCTCAAAGCCGGTGCCGGTCGTCTGCTTCGGCACGCACAGGATAGACCTCAGCCCGGGCAGCGAAGCGCTGATAACGGATCACGATCCCAGCTACCGCGAGATCGCCCAGTCAGACGACATCGGGCGGCGCCAGGTTCGGTTGATGGAGCTCGGGCACCACCGCAACGTGGTTACCGCCGAGATTCAGCTCATGGAGGCGCTGCAGCTCGATCCCCTGCTCTACGAGCTTGCGCACGCCGACGACTCCCGTTCGCGGTCGCTGCGCGAACATATCATCAAGACGTGCGCGGTATTGAAGATGCTCACCGGGGTCCGCGGAAGCTACTCCCACGGCTCCGGCTTTTAGTCAAAGGCTACGCCACGACGTTCGGTACCACATGCGGCGCATACTGCCCGTCCTGCGGCAGGATCATGCCGCCGTGGCCGCCACCGCCCGGCTTCGGCTCGGGCGCGTTGGCGTTATAGGTGAACACGGCGACCAGCCCGATCGCCATGACCAGCAGGAAGCAGACGAAGAAAAATGTCAGCCACTTCAACGAAAGATCGCCATGGGTTTCTTCGGCCATTGCTATAGTCTCCTGACAGCCTCACGATTCATCCGATAATCATAACACCGGCGTTGCCCGCTTATGCTGGGATTCCTGCCCCTACAGGCTCTTGATTGTTTGCAGGAAACCCCTGGTTACGTCGAAGTTGTAAGGGGATCCCGGCGGTTGAATGCCGTAGACGAATATGGTCTCGTTCCTGGTCGGGCTTACGATGCAACCGACCAGCCCCTCAAACCTGTTGTTCACCCGGTCGGTCATGGTGCCGATGATGTACGGCATCTGCTGTCCGGCGACCTTCTCCGTGCCCCTGGTCTTGACCTCCTGGAACTTGGCGCTTGCCTGCGGCGTGTTCACGCCCCGTTCATAGAGCTCGTTGACAAGCGTCTGAGGGTCGGCCTTCTCCTTTTTCGGGAAGCTCATCACGATAAGCATCTGCTTTTCCGGCTGGTGCTCCACCGTCACCGTCTTTATCCCGGCTATGTCGATCCCCATGGAGAATTTGTAGCCGGCCGGCAGCGGCTCGGAGAAGGTGGCGATCGATCGGGCGACCCTGGCAATGGCCGCCGGGTCCTGCGCCTGTTTGACCATGTTGCCGAAAAACAGCCCGACCCCGACCACCAGCGCCACCACGCCGACGAGCACCACCACCGTGGCGCCGATGAGAATTTTGGCCCAGCTCGGCAACCCGCCCTTTTTAGCTTCGCTTGTCATCTGAACCCTCCAGCACAGCCGCACGCACCGGACAAGTATACTGCCGCGCCGGCTGCCCCTGGCTTGCCGGGCGGGAGCCGCCCTTTCCGCCGCTTGGGCGGCCGCCGCCGGCCGCGCTTTTACTTGCCGGCAATGTGCCGCTCGTAGGCGGTCAGCGTGTTGGAAAGAAGCATGGCCACGGTCATCGGTCCGACCCCTCCGGGTACCGGCGTGATCAGCGAGGCAACGCGCGAGGCCTCTTGAAAGTCCACATCGCCGACCACCTCGGACTCGCCCGCCTTCGGTCCTTCGGCAATCGTGCGCTTGTGTATGCCCACGTCGACGACGACGGCGCCGGGTTTGATCCACGAGCCCCTGACCATGCACGGGCGGCCCGCCGCCACCACCAGGATATCGGCCGTGCGGGCGATGGCGTCGAGCTCCCGGGAGCGGCTGTGGCAGATGGTGACCGTGGCGTTCTTCTCCAGAAGCATGAAGGCAACCGGCTTGCCGACCAGGTTCGAGCGACCGATGACCACCGCGTGCCTGCCCTCGAAGGGAACCCGATAGTGCTCCAGGAGCACGATCACCCCCTGCGGCGTGCAGGGTCGCAGCCCCTGCTTGCCACAGGCGAGCAGACCCATGTTCACCGGATGCAGCCCGTCCACGTCCTTTCCCGGTAAAACCGCATCCAGTATCCGCTCCGTGGGCAGGTGGGCGGGCAGCGGCAGTTGCACCAGGATGCCGTCCACGCTGCAGTCACTGTTCAGCCGCTCAATCGAGGCAAGCACCTCCTCGGCCGCCACCGCCTGCGGGAACTGGTGCAGGAAGCTCTCGATGCCGACCTTCTTGCAGGCCTGGACCTTGTTCTTCACGTAAAGATGGCTTGCCGGGTTGTCGCCGATCAGGATAACGGCCAGCCCCGGGGCTCGGCAGCCCTTGCCCGAAAACCCCTCGACCCGCCGCTTCAAATCGTCGCGCACCCTGGCGGCAACTTCCTTGCCGTCCAGCATTCCAGCCGTCGTCCCTGCCTGCATTTTCTCCTCCCGCTCAGATCAACTGAGCTCGCGCCAGTGCTGGTAGCTTCTGGTCAGGTCGAGCTGGCGCCCGGCTGCGCCCTCGACGGCGACCTCGCGGCCATGCGTTACCGTCCCTATCGCCACGAAGGGATTTTCCGGCGATTGTCGCATGGTTTCCCAATCCGCGGCAGCCACGGTGGCCACCAGCTCATAGTCCTCGCCTCCGTAAAGCGCCCAGTCGAGGGGATCGACACCGGCGCGCTCGGCGGCCTGCCTGGTTTGCTCGTGAATGGGCACCCGGGAGAGATCGACCCTCATGCCCACGGCGCTTGCCCGCGACAGTTGAACGAGCGCGTCGGCAAGACCGTCGCTGGCGTCCATGAGGGCGCCCCGGTCCCCGGTCTGCCTGACCAGGGCCCAGGACTCGCACAGGCGCGGCAGCGGCCGCCGGTGCCTGGCTACCACCCGCTCGAAGCCCGGGATCTCCTGCGTCAGAGCCCACAACCCGGCCGCTCCGGCGCCGAAGTCCCCCGAGACGATGACCGCATCGCCCGGCTGCGCGCCAGAGCGGCGGAGGCAGCCGCGCTCGTGCGCCTCGCCCAGGACGGTCACGCTCAAGACCAGAAGCGGTCCGCAGGTGAGGTCGCCCCCGACGATGTCGCTGCGGTAGGCGCGCGCGCAGCCGGCCATGGACAGGAAAAGCTCGCGGCATTGCCGGAGCGCAAAGCCCGGCGGCATGGTCAGGTTGACCACGAGGTGCCGCGGCCGGCCGGCCATGGCGGCGATATCGCTGAGATTGACCGCCACCGCCTTCCAGCCGAGATCGGCCAGGCTCGTCCAGGAAAGCGAGAAATGCGTGCCCTCCACCAGGCTGTCGGATGTAACCAGAGCCCGGCCGGGCAATACGGCACAGTCATCGCCGATAAACGACTCACCGACCCAGCTTTTTATCGCCTCGATCAGCTTCTGCTCCGACGTAAGTTTGGGAGGCTGCTCCGCCATTGCTCAACCGCTTGCCGTCCAATGTTACAATTTAGCAGTAAGCGACGTCTACGAGAGGTGATGGTTAACTGGCCGTGCTGGACATCGGAAGGATCCTTGTAAGCCTTATCGATCTCGTCTCCATGCTCATCGTGGTCTGGTGCCTGCTGAGCTGGTTTCCGAACATCAACTGGTACGAGCAGCCATTCCGGGCGCTGGATCAGGCGATCAAGCCGATGGTCCTGCCGTTCCGGCGCCTGATCCCGCCCATCAGCGGGCTGGACCTCTCGCCGATGGTCGCCATCTTCATATTGCAGATCGTCAGGCACGTGGTGGCCGCCGTCGTACCCTGAGCGCCATGTCACCACCCCAAATCGCGTCGCTGGTCTCGAGACGGACATTTCTTCTGGGCGGAATCGGTCTGGGGCAGCTCCTTATCTGCCCGCCCGCCCTCGCCCGGGGCAGGGCAAAACAGGCCAGGACGGGGCTGCGCTCGATTGCGCGCCAGGACTGGCCCCCGGCCATCGTTCCCGACCACGTGGTCTTTATCGACAGGGCCAATTCCTGCCTGTCCGACCAGTTCGGGCGGGTGGCGATCATAGACCTCAAGCGCGCGCGAAACCCGGCGGTGATAGGCGAGCTCACGGTGGACAGCAAGAAGATCATCGATTTCAGCGCCGCCCGCCATCGCGGCTATCTTCTTGCCCTGCAAGAGTCGTCAACCGGGGATTCGCAATACGCCCTGGTCACCGTCAGCCTGGCGCCGATGTCCGAGCCGAGCGTGCTCAATCGGGTGGTGCTGGACAGGTTCTCGGAGGCCACGGCGGTCGCGGCAAGCGCGGATCTGGTCTGCGTCGGCGGTGTCACCGCCCGTGGTGACAACCAGATCGCCGTCTACTCGGTGCGCGGTCGTTCGGGCGAGCCGGCGTTGTTGTCCACCTTCAAGGTGCCGCTGACCATAGCCGCTCTCGACCTGCTGGACAGGAACCTGGCCGTGCTGGAAGCCGGCAACAACTCGCAGGTGGACTACGTGAGCCTCCTTAATGGCGACGCGCCGCAACTGCGCAAGAGCATGAAGCTGGACGGCGACTTTCGCGTCTGGGCGCGCAGCAAGAACACGATGATGGTCGCCGGGCAATCGAGCACGTCCGGCGTTGTGGAGGTGAAGACGATCAGCCTGGAGCCGGCACCGCATGTGATGCAGAGCGAGACGCTGCACGAGCTCACCACCGTCTATTGCGCCACCGCCCAGAAGGATCGCTTTTACCTCCTGGGAGAATCCGGCTCCTCGCGCGCGCTCGTCGAGCTGGCCATGGGCCGGGATCTGCGGCTTTCGCCGGGGCAGACGCTGGAGCTGCCCGGTGCCAGGGCCGCCTCAGAGGCGCCGGCGGCAATTGCCGTCAGGGATGGTTTGATCAACATCGCCTCCGGATGGCAGGGGGTGGACGTTTTGACCAGGCAAAAATCCGCCTGGCGCCTGTCGTTCACCTATACCATTCCCCGCCTGCCCGCGTCAGCCGTGGCTGCCTGGGAGAAGTTCGTCGTTCTTGCCGGCTCGGATCTCAAGCTCTACGACATCACCAGCCCCGAAAGACCGGTGCTGGTCGAGACCGCCGACGCCGGCAGCACCTTGAAGTCCATCGCCACGGCCGGCCCGTACATTTTGTGCCTGGGCAGAAACAAGCTCCTGCTGCGGCGGGTGGACAAGCTCTCGGAGACGATCGACTCGCTCGACTTAATCGGGCAGGACATGACCTTCGATCTGTCCCAGCGCAAGGCCTACGTGCTGTCCGCCAGGGAGAATAAGACGCTGGTGACGCCGGTGGCGGCTTACTCCAACCGGCTCATAGCCGGCAGCGTCCTGACGCTGCCGGCAGGCTACCGCAGGCTCCTGGCCGGCGACGGGCATCTGCTGCTCATCGGGCTCGACAAGCTGGCCGTCTACGATCCGGCCTCCAGCGTCCAGCCGCTGGGACAGCTGAGCTTCGACAGCCTGGCCGTGCGCGATGTCTCATTCAGCGACCGCTATCTTGTGGCAACCGCCGTGGATCGCTCCTCGAACGGGCACCTGCTCGTGCTCTCCCGGCAGGACAGGGAGCTTTCCCGCGTGGGCGCCGTAGACCTGCCCTGCGACGGCGTCGCCCTGGCGGTCTCCGGCAACCGCGCGGCAGTTGTCGGCCGGCGCCGCGACGGCCAGGACCTTGTGTCGATCATCGACCTGTCGGTGCCGGCCATGCCGAAGGTTATCGCCTCCCTCCCATCAGTCGAGGCCTCCTCGGCCGTTACAATTAACAAGGACCGCCTGGCCATTGTCGTCGGTCGCGGGCTGGAAATCGTCTCCCTGGGGTAGAAGGAGATAAGAGCCCGCCAGAGGAGATGCCATGACAACCGTTCAAGAGAAGGCCCGCAAAAAATTTCCGCGCCTGACATCAAGCGCCTTCGAGCACCCCGCCGACCGGGCGGCGCTGGAGGCGGTGAAAAAAATCCCGGTTCTGGACAGGGTGTTCCGCAGGCTGCTGGAGATGGGGGTGGAGCGGATTTTCCGCATCCAGCTCCTCGGGCAGGCAATCCATGTCACCCCCAGGCAGTGCCACAAGATCTACCGGTTGTTCAAGGAAGCCGCCGACATACTGGATGTGCACGAGCCGGATCTCTTTTTGACCTCCAACCCGTACATCAATGCCTTCACATTCGGTGTCGAGCGGCCGTTCATCGTCCTGCAGTCGGGGCTGGTCGATCTGCTCGGCGAGGAGGAGCTCATGGCCGTGCTCGGGCATGAGCTCGGGCACGTCAAGGCCGGACACGTTCTCTACCGCAGCATCGCCTATTTTCTCGCCCACATTGCCGGGCGCATGCTCGGCCTGGGCGGCATCGCCTCAATCGGGCTGGCGGCGGCGCTTTTCGAGTGGTCGCGCAAGTCCGAGCTCACCGCCGATCGAGCCGAGCTGCTGGTCGTCCAGGACGTCGATGTCTGCCTGAAACTGCATATGAAGCTGTCGGCCGGCTCGAAGGCCGTCTTCGAGCAGATCGACGTGCAGGAGTTCCTGCGCCAGGGCGACCGCTACGAGGAGCTCGACTACAGCACGCTCAACAAGGTCTACAAGTTCATGCAGGAGCTGTGGCTCGACCACCCGATTCCTGTTTATCGCGCGCGCGAGATCAAGACCTGGGCCGAGTCGAAGCAGTTCCGGGAGATAATGGCCGGCCGCTATCCCACCGAGGAGCCCGGGATCACCCTCAGAGACTGCCCGCACTGCGGGGCGAAGGTGAGCCCGTCGTTTTTCTTCTGCCCGGACTGCGGCAAGAACGCCCGCGTCTAGAGCCGGCGGCGATCCAGAAAGCCGGCGATGGGCTGTGCGCGACAGGTGAAGCTAAGCTTCGCCGCCGTCGCCTGAGGGTTTGCCGCCGTTTTCGCCCCGGAGCGAGCCGCCGCAGGCCGGGCAGAACTGCTTGTCGGAGGCCGCCGGCGCCTGGCAGTGCGGGCAGGTGAAGCCGGGCGTGGGGGTGTAGCCGGCCTTCGCCTCGGCCCGTTGCGAGGCGGTCCGGTTCGGGTCGAACTGGGCCTTGACCTGCTCCAGCTCGGCTTGCAGCGAGGTGATTTCGTGCTCGTAATCGACAATCTCTTTCGTCTTGCCGACGATCTGCTCTTCGCTCACGTCCGCGCTACGCTGATACTTCTCGTAGATCATGCGCCCGATCTCGATCAGCGTCGCCGTCTTTTTCCCCTCGAGATGGCGTATCTGGCTGTTCAGCTGATACGTCTGCATCATCTCCTGACCACGGGTCTGGACTTTGGTTATCTCCCGGTTCACGCCCTGGATTAAATCGTCAATTAGGCCCATGACTCAATCTCCCTGTCTCTTACAATCTGAACATACCCCGGAAGCGCCGGTTGCCTACGCCGGCGCCGCGGTCCGTAAGAATTCGCATCATTCAATTGTGCCCCTTGACCGGCGCCGCTTTCCTGGCTACCCGCACGCAGTTGCGCCCGCCCTGCTTGGCCTCGTAAAGCGCCTCGTCGGCCTGCTGGAAAAGGGCATCGGGATCGCTGGCATGCTCGGGGAAGCTGGCCACGCCGATGCTCGCCGATATCTTGCCCACACCCTCGACGGTCACGCCGTTGATCTCCTTCTGCAGGCGCTCGGCGGTCTGCCTGGCCATGGTGAGCTCCGTGTTGGGCAGCAGCAGGCAGAACTCCTCGCCGCCGTAGCGGGCGGTCAGATCGACCGCCCGCGAGCCCTGGTTAAGGACGCGCGCCAGGGCCTTTATCGCCTCGTCGCCGGCCTGGTGCCCGCAGGTGTCGTTTATGGTCTTGAGAAAATCCAGATCGGCGACGATCAGGGAAAGCGGCTGCCCGTACCGGCGAGCCCGCTCGAATTCGCGATAGAAGACCTCGCTGAAATGGCGGCGGTTGGACACGCCGGTGAGACCGTCGGTCACCGCCTGCCGCGCCTTGTCCTCGTGGAGCTCCGCGTTCTCGATCGCCACGCAAAGCAGGTCGGCCAGAGCCCCAATCAGTGCCGAGTCGTCGATGCTCCAGTTGCGTACGGTTTGGCAGTCCTGCAGGAAGATGACACCGAGATTGGTGTCACGCAGGATGAGCGGAACGATAAAGCCGGAGCGCAGCTTGAGCTTCTCCAGGAAGCGGCGGTCGTAGATGCTCTGCGGGTCCACGGAAGGATCGCCGAGATCCTGCGGGCTACCCCGCGACATGGCGGTGCTGAGAAAGGCCACGCCCTCCTCGCTGAAAAACAGCTCCAGCACGGATTCCTCGGCAGGATGATGATACTCGTAGGCGATCAGCCGTTCTTCCACGTTGAGCGGCCGCAGAAGCAGGCAGCGGCTCACATGCAGGGCCCGCCCGATCTGGTTGACCGCCGTCTGCAACACCTCCTGGATCTTGAGCGAGCTGCGCACCGCGTTGCTGATTGAATAGACCAGGCTCTCGCGCTTGGCGTACATGCTGTCCTTGGCCGTCAGATCGTGGATGACCTTCGCGGTCTGCTCCTCCATGCTCTCTTCCAGGTGCTCGTACTGTTTTCGCAGGCGCTCGTTTTCCCGCTTCAGCTCGCGAAACTCCCAGGCATGCCAGAGAGCCTTCGCCAGCGGGTAGCGGGCGGCGCGCTCCTCGAGCTCGGCCGGGTCGGCGCCGTGCACTCCGGCCATGATCAGGCAGGCAATCAGGCCCTGGTCGCCGACCACACGATAAAGCACAAGCGGCAACAGCCCGGCAGGCAGATCACCGCCCAGCCGGGACGGATCGATGGCCTGGCAGATCCGGTGATCGTCATCGCTGTAGCTGCCGGCGAAGGCCCCCGCGAACCCCTCGAGCTCGCCGGCGGACGGCCCGAAGGAGCGGGCGTCGGAGAAGGTCTCCAGGTCCGGATCCCAGACAAGAACCGCCACCGCCGCCGCCCCGGTCAAAGCGAGCGCCAGACAGGCGGCGGCCTCCATCGCTTGGTCCAGATCGACTGCGGACAACAGCCTCACCGTCTGTTCACTAACGTCGACCTGCAAGCTCATCTAAAGGGCCAATGCTCCCACCTGCGGGCATCGACGACGGGTCGGGCGCCTGCGGGCGCACCGCCCGGCCGGCCATACCCGCCTGAGGTCCGGCTCTCTACAGATGTTCCCCAGCGCGTCCACGTCCAATCGAGCTCGACACCCGAGCTGCCCGGAGAAAAACCACGCTGACAACCCGACAGGCTAAAATTATCACTTGCGGGACGGTCCCGCAAGGTTCGACGTGGGGCAAACCGGGGGCACCGTGGTCGCCGAGGCAGAGGGCAGAAAAACCGAGCAGGCAGGAGCCGGTCGCCCCGGCGCCGAGGGCCCGCAGCTGGCCATCCAGCCGCCCAGGGGCACCCACGACATCCTGCCGGCCGAGTCGCCGTCCTGGCAGCTGCTCGAGTCTGCGGCGCGCCGCCTCTTCCAGGTGAGCAACTACCAGGAGGTCCGCGTTCCCATCTTCGAGCACACCGAGCTTTTCAAGCGAGGGGTGGGTGAAACCACGGACATAGTCAACAAGGAGATGTATACCTTCTCCGACAGATCCGACCGCTCGCTTACCCTGAGACCGGAGGGCACAGCAGGCGTGGTGCGCGCTTACCTGCACGGGGGGCTCCACCGGATGAGCCCGCCGGTCAAGCTGTGGTACGCCGGGCCCATGTTTCGCTACGAGAGCACCAAGACTGGCAGGCAGAGACAGTTCAATCAGACGGGCGTGGAGGCCTTCGGCTCGGCCGGACCGCTCATCGACGCCGAGGTGATCGTGATCGCGCTGCGCTATCTGCAGGAGGTGGGGGCGGAGTCCTGCACCCTGCAGCTCAACTCGATCGGCTGCCCGCTCTGCCGCCCGGCCTACCGTGAGCTTCTCAAGGCGCGCCTGGCGCCGCGCCTGCCCGAGCTGTGCGGCGACTGCCAGGATCGCTTTCAGCGCAACCCGCTTAGAATGCTGGACTGCAAGATAAGGCACGACCAGGAGCGTTACCTTGACGTGCCGCTGGCCGTCGATCACCTTTGCCAGGAGTGCAGCGACCACTTCCAGCAGCTGAAGGATCTCCTGGACCGGCAGGGCGCCCGCTATGTTTTGAATCCGCGCCTGGTGCGCGGGCTCGACTACTACACCCGCACCGTCTTCGAGGTGGTCTCGAGCGATCACCGCCTGGGCGTTGAGTCGACCGTCTGCGCCGGCGGACGCTACGACAACCTGGTGGAGCTTTTCGGCGGGCCGCCCACGCCTGCCGTGGGCTGGGCCCTGGGCATGGAGAGGCTCATACTTCTCCTTGGCGAGAAACGGGTGCCGGCGCCGGAAGCCTTTATCGTCTCGGCGAACCAGGCAGAGGCCCTCAGGCTGGCCTGCGAGCTGCGCGCAACCGGCATCGCCTGCGACCTGGATTTTCCCTCGCGCGGCCAGGCGCGCAGCTTCGGCAAGCAGCTGCAGCAGGCCAACAGGTCGGCTGCGCGCTGGGCGGTTATCCTGGGCGACGACGAGCTTGCCGCCGGGGAGGTTACGCTCAAAAACATGAAGACCGGCTCGCAGCAGAGGGTGCCGCGCCGGGATCTGGCCGTATCATTGAAAGACCGGCCCGCCGGCCAGGCTCCAGCAGAGGAGCGCCCGGACAACGAGCCGGAGACGAGGACCAGCTAAGATGCCCCCGGTAAATTACGGCAGACCGACGGCTCTGGAGCGGGTGATAGGCGGGATCTGCTATCTGACGCTCGGGCTGGCCGGGCTCCTGTTCATCATCATCTCCGGGCGGCGCGGGCAATCGCAGTTCTTCCGCTTCCATTTTCTGCAATCGATCGTTGTCGGCATCATCATTTTGCTTGTCGGATGGACATCGGGCGTGCTCCTGTCCATTGTCGCCGGGCTACTGGGGATGCTCTCACCCGTTCTGGGCGGCAACGGCCCGGCCGTGACGGCCTGGATCGGCTGGGGAGTCGACCTCGTTCTCAAGGCGTTGAACCTGCTAGTCTTGTACGGGATGATCTGGGCCTTTCTTGGCAAGTATGCCGAGATACCCTTCATCTCCGATATTGTCCGGCGGCAGATGTGAGAGATCTGGTAACAACAAGCTGCGGCGAGGAATAAACAAAGCGGGAGAGCCAGGCTGCGGAATAGCATCGATGGGAGCTGGCAACGGCGGCGGCAGTGAAAGACAAGAGACAGCACGTAATCTGCATAGCAAACCAGAAGGGGGGCGTGGCCAAAACGACCAGCACCGCCTATCTGGGAGCGGCCCTGGCCAGGCTGCACCGCCACGTTCTGCTGATCGACTCCGACCCCCAGTGCAACCTGACCTACAGCCTGGAGCTGGACGAGGCGCAGCAGGAGTTCTGCCTGGAGAACAACCTGGCCTCGATTTACGAATCGGGTCAGCCGGCCGAGCAGTGCCTGGTCAACATCCGCGAGAACCTGGATCTGATAGCGGCCTCGCCCGATCTGGTGATGACCGAGGTGACGCTGGACAGCCAGCCCGAGGTACTCTCCGAGCAGCCGGAGCGCATCCTGTCCGGCGCACTCAAGCCGCTCGTTCCCCGCTACGACTACGTGCTCATCGACTGCCCGCCGTCCCAGGGCATGCTTACCTTGAACGGGCTGGTGGCCGCCAGCTGGCTGCTCATCCCCACGCTGGCCTCGGTGATAAGCCTGACCGGGCTCGAGCGCATGCTGGAGCAGGTGCACGAGATCGTGCACGGCGACCCGCCGCTCAACCCGGAGCTGAAGATCCTCGGGGTGCTGCTCACCAAGTTCCGCCGGGACAGGACCGTGGAGGTGGAGCTCGAGGACAGGCTCCGTTCGCTGCCGGAGGAGTTCACCGTCTTCAAGACCGTCATCCCCGATCGCAGCCAGTTCGAGCTTCTCGGCGAGCTCAAGGTGCAGACCGGCAGGCACCTGCTGGACCTCTCCATGGTCAGCTATTCGCTGCTGCCCTATCTGACCCTGGCCATGGAGATCGAGAAGATGCTGCGCCAGAAATCCTGGGCGCAGTCACCGGGTGCCGGTGCTTAGGCAGATCTTATAATTCCGCTGTCAAGAAGTAGATTAATTTGCCTATTATATTGGCAAGCGACTTGTGGCACCGGTGCCGCCCGGCAGATCCGCCGGGCTCGGGCGGGCCGGCCCGGCATGCCTATCAGGTCAGCCAGAAATGCGCTATCTCTGAAAGGAGTGCGAAGGAATGCAGCTGGGAAGGCTCCTGGGAAAACTCATCGGATCGCAGCAGTCCTTCGGGCCGCGGGAGCAGCCGGCGCCCGCTGCCGGTGCGGACCGCGCGGATGCGGGCGGCGGCGCCGACCGGGCTGACACCATCTTTGGTGTCAAATACACCTCCCGCTACTCCTGGCAGATCCTGCCGCCGGCCGGCTGGCAGCGCCAGGAGAGCAACGGCTCGGCCGCCTGGCCGGCCAGCGGCATCTCGCTTTCGGTGTCCTTCGTGGCCACCGGGCTGCCCGCCGGCGAATCGGCCATGATCCGCTGGCAGATTGGCGGGACACCGGCAAGCGAGTCCTCGCACGAGAAGCTGGAGCGCCTGTTGCGCCGGCAGGAGCCGCTGACCGCCGGGGCGGTGCGCGAGTTGAGCGCACCGGGGATGGTATCGAGCATGAGGATCACCGAGGTGGACCTGACCGTTCTTCCCGGCGGGCTTCCGGCCCTTATCGTCTCGGCAGGCTATCTGCCCTTGAAGGGCGAGGAGCCGCTCATGCGCTACGTCCTTATCCTGCCCGACCGGGCCGTGTTGGCGCGCCACGGCCAGGACTGGTATCGCGAGACCCTGCAGTACGTGGCCAGCGAGAACAGCTTCTGGACAAAGGAGAAGCAAGCCGTCCAGTCGATGCGGACCTTCAGGCGCGGCGACGGCACCGGCACCGCCGACCAGAAAGGCTTCGTCTCCGGCAGCTACCCGGTCTTCCCGGCCACGACGGGCCGCTAGTACCGCCCGGAAGAAATTAACGTACGCCCGCGGGGCGGATTGCATCCGCCCGGGCGAGTTCGACGCGCCCCTACGAGCGAACGGGTTCTAAGGCCGGCGAGTACTAGCGGCCGTTCAGGCATTGGGCGCGCCGTAAACCCTCCCGGAACCGGCCGGATACCGGGCCGGTTCCGGCTCGAGCCCCTATAATCGAGGTATGGGCCGCCGCCAGATCCGGATTGGAAAGACTTTTCTCCGCCACGGGCTTCCGCTTGCCGCGCTGCTGGCCGTGTTTGTGCTCCTTTTGCCTGCCGGCGCCGACGACGGCTCCTCGCCGCCTGCGCCGGCCGACCCCTATCAGACCCTGAAGCTGCCCGATGCCAACGCCCTGTCCGGGCAGAGCGAAGACCTCGGCTTCACCGGCAACCTGCGCAAGGCCTACACGCTCTATCAACTGGGCAAGTACGAGCAGGCGCTTTTGCCGGCCGAAAGAGCGCTCAACATCGAGAAGGACAACCTGGTCGCCCGCCGGATCTACGCCGACGTCCTGGCCAAGCTCCAGCGCTACAACGAGGCCGAAGCCCAGTATCAGACCGTGCTCCTCCGGCAGCCGACCGACACCGAGGCGATGATGAGCCTGGCCAGGATGGATCTCGAGCAGGGCAAGTTCAGCAGCGCCCAGGGGCTCTACGAGAAGGTCACCGCATCCGACCCCAGGAACGCAGAGGCCGTCTGGGGCCTGGCCCGCTCGCTGGAGGGATCCAACGACCTGGGCCAGGCCTCGGAGACCTACGAGCGGCTCATCCGCGACTTCCCGGACTCGCCCCAGGCCAGGGACGCCGCCGCCCGCTTGAAGTACCTCACCAGATCGCAGAACGAGGCCCGCGCCGGTGAGTTCTTCCCGATCGATCGGGAGTTCGGCCCGCAGGGCTTCGGCTGGTGGAACCTTAAAAAGATGCCGCTGCACGTCTATATCGACGACGGCGCCGGAACGCGTGGCTACAGCCCGGAGATGCGCAGCTCGGTGCTGAGGGCGCTGCAGGCCTGGGCGAACGCCTCGCACGGCACCATCAGCTTCAGTGTGGACCCGCAGCTGCCGGACCGCGAGGCCGCCTGGAAGAAGCTGGCCAGCAACAGGGCGATCCTGCAGCAGCTCATCGACTCCAGCCTGCTGAGCACGATCGCCATGCCGGCCGATCCGGTGGCGTGCCAGATCCACATACACTGGACCGAGCGCGCGCCGCATGTTCTCGGGCTGACCTGGACCAGCCGCATGCGGGACGGCAACGCCTGGCTTACCAAGGCGCATGTGTGGCTGGTTACGGACAAGCTTTTGGGCGGCATGTCGCTGCCCGCCTTGCAGACCTCCGCCTCGTCCGCCCTCTTTGATTCGCACCTGCGGACGATCGACTACGTGGCCATGCACGAGCTGGGGCACGCCCTGGGGATCCCGCACCTGACCAACCCGAACGACGTCATGGCCTCCGGCGCCTACGCGCTCAAGGTCTCGGATCCGTCCAGCTCGCGCGAGCTTTCGCCGCGGGACGTGCAGGCGCTGGCCGAGCACTACGCCAGTTTCCAGCAGGCATCCGCGCCATCATCGGCGGTGACAAGCATCGCCCAGGAGGCGGCGCCCGGGCAGGTGGAGCCGGGCGGCTCCACCCCGGCAGGCTCTGCGGACGCCGGCACGGAGGCGCCCGGGCCGCCGCCGGGGCCGCCGGCAGAGCCGCAGGCAGAGTCGCCGGCAGGCGCGCCGGAGACCACCGCCGATGATGGCGCCGGCCAGCCCGAGGCGGAGGCAGGGGGCGATTCGGAGCAGGGCAAGACAGCAGCCGGGAAAGCCGGCGCCAGCCCGTACGATCCGCTGCGGGAGGCGGCGTTTCTTTTGAGCACGAGAGAATACGGCAAAGCGCTGGAGACGCTCAACAAGGTTCTCTCCGCCAACAGCGGCAACGTCAGGGCGCTTTACATGCGCGGCGTGGCGCACGTATACCTCCGGCAGTATTCCCAGGCGGCCGCCGATTACCGGCAGACGATCAGGCTCGCCCCCAACACGGATCTGAGCAGGCGCGCTCAGTCCGGGCTCAATCGGCTGGAGAAATAGCCGCCCGGGCGATTGGTAAAATCAGGATAGCAATGGGCGCTTATGGCGGGCTGCAGATCATGAAAAAAACCGTTGAACCGAACGCCTTGAGGAGCGCCGCCGGAGCGCTGGCGGCCGCTGCCATCTGCCTGTCGCCCCTGTCCCGGCAGCAGGCGGCCTGCGCGCAGGACGTCGTCTATCCCGACCCGCAGACCAATCCTTACCAGGTAATGCCGGTGCCGCCGGAGCCGCAGGCCGGGCAGACAGGCTCCGTGCCGTGGCCTTACAACCCGCTCGGCACGCCGGTGATCCCGATGGAACCCAAGGGGGTCAATCCGCCGCCGACCCCGGTGCCGACCATGCCGATCCCGCCCAATCTGGTGCCGCCGTCTTCGCTGCCCCCCGCAAACCCGTCCGGCCAGTGGCCGGGGCCCGGTTACACCCCGCCGCCCACCGGCGCGCCGCCCACCGGCATCTCCAACCTGCAGCCGGGCACGGCCCAGCCGAACCTGCCCTGGCAACCCGGGAGCCCCGCCGGAGGAGCTCCCGCCGGCGAGACCGCACCGGAAGGGGCGGGGGCGCCCGGGGAAGGTGAGGGCAGCGGCGAGGGCAAGGCGGCTGCGGCCGAAGGCAAGGCAGGGGCGGCAGCCAGGAAAGGCAAGGAAGGCCAGGCTCAAAAGAAAGGCGGCGAGGAGAAAGCCGAGGGCAAGGAGAAGACCGGGCAGGAGGAGGAGAAGACGGCCGGGGGCGAAAAAGAAGGAAAAGAGAAGGCGAAGAAAGAGGAGAAAAAGCAGCCGTTCACCGTCACCGCCTACGATCCGGTCCGCGAGGCGGTATTCGAGCTCAATCAAAAGCAGTACAACCAGTCCCTCAGCACCCTCAACAGGCTTCTGGCCGCCAACCCCAATCACCCGCAGGCCCGTTACGTGCGCGCGGTGGTCAACGTCATGATGCGCAACTACCCGGCAGCCGCTCAGGACTACCGGGAAGTGATACGGCTCTCCCCCAACTCCGATCTCGGGCGGCGGGCGGCCGAGGGGCTCAAGAAGATCAGCCTCTGACCCTGGCCACGCCCTCGAGGAAGTTGACCAGCCCGAGCGGGTCATCGGTGACGATGCCGTCGAGCCCGATGCGCAGGGCATAGGACCACTGGCGGGCGTCGTTGAGCGTCCAGGCGTTCACCTCCAGCCCGGCGTCGTGCGCCTCTTCCACCGCGTCCTGGCAGAGCGAGCCGATGCAAGGGTGCCAGACGGTGGCGCCGATGCCGCCGGCATAGCCGGCCAGGTCCACCAGCAGCGCGTCGGCCAGAAGGGCCAGGGTCAGGTCGGGCGCCTTCTCGTGGAGGCGGCGGATGATCCGGTGATCGAACGAGCTGACGATGATCTTGTCCCTGTGCGGATAATCGGCGAGGAGCTCCAGAAGATCGTCTTCTATTCCCGGGTATTCAACGGGCGTGTTCTTGATCTCGATGTTGAGAACGGCCCGGCCGCCGATTAGATCCAGCACCTCGGAAAGCAGCGGGATGCGCTCCGAGCGAAACTCCTCGTCGAACCACAGCCCGGCGCTCAGCCGCCTGAGCTCCTCGAAGCTCGCGTCCTTGATCAGCCCGACACCATTGGTGGTGCGCGACAGGTCCGGATCGTGGAAGACCACCAGCTCTCCCGTCCCGCAGCGCTGAACATCCAGCTCGATGCCGTCGACCCGGAACTCCAGGCTCTTCTGGAAGGCGGCCAGCGTGTTCTCCGGAGCCCAGTCGCTGCCGCCGCGGTGCGCAAATACTTTCGGCTTCCTCATCTCCATGGCCCGATCCCCGGCTTCATATTTTTGTCGTGCTCCTGTCCGCAGATGACTCGCTGTCCGAGCCCGCGCGCCTGCTTATGCGGGGGAAAGCCGATTTCCCGGGCGTGGGCAGGGTAGCCTTGATCTGCAAAGGATGGCGGGCGAAGAAGTCCCCGATGTTGAACTCCTCGACAGGCCCGATCCCGGCTCTGGCGGCAAAGAGCCTTGCGGGCAGCATCGTCCGCCGGGCGTTGAAGCGGACCACCAGATCGTTGTAATCCTGCCGCGCCAGGGTGAGCGCATCCTCGGCATCGAGCACCGCGTCGCGCAGGCGGGTATACCTCTCGTCGTCGCCGACGGCTGGGTCGTTCTGCAGGGCGGCGAGGAGAAGCCCTGCGCGCTCGCCCAGATCATCTTCCAGCCGCTGCCTCTCCTTGAGCTCCCTGCCGGCGGCCGCCACCGCCTGCGCGCGCGCCTCGGACAGCTGCCGCGCAAGCTCGGGCTCTTTGGGCAATTCGCCGGACACCAGCTCGATAAGGTTGCCCAGCGCCTGGTGCCGGCGCGCCAGCCTCTCGGCCAGGGTCTCGGCGGCCGCCCGGATCGACCGGCTGAGCCCGACAAGCGCCCGGTAACTAGCTGCGAACCACAGCGCAACGCCGATGAGCATGATCGCAATCACCAGGTAGGTCATTCAGCTCTCCCCGGGTCAAAGGACGAAATTCAATACAAATCCTACGCTATATCGACCACTCGGTGTACCGGCAGCGGCCCCAGGCGCACGGTGACCTCGAGCTTGGGCGGATTGACAAGAATCCGCTCCAGCCCGCCCTCGATCCCCTGCTCCACCGCGTTGAGCCCGACGATGTTCTTGAGAACCAGCTTGCCCCGCTCCCAGGCGACCTCGAACTTGATCCGCTCCCTGGCCTTGATGACGTAGTTGCCCCAGCGCTCGACCGCGGCGTGCTCGTTGATGATGCTTATGACGTTGGAATTGCGGATGGTCTCCTTCATGTGCCCGGCCAGCACCGAGATAAGCCCGGGGATCTGCTCGCGGGTGCCGAAGGTCTCCTCGAGCAGCCTGAGCACCACATAGCCGGGCAACGAGGAATTTTCCGGGCGCTCCTGCAAGAACCTGATTACCGCCGAGACCGGATCGCTGGCCGAGCGCAGGATCTTTCTTGCCGCCTCGACAAGATCCTGCTCGACCGAGATGAGCCTCTGCACAAGCTGGAGGTTCTTCAAATTTTTGCCGCTGCAGGGACAGGTGGGGCGCATAGCGAATCTCCGTAGGATCGCCGCCGGCAAAGCAGGAACCGGCTGATAAAACCCAGGTGGACATTTTACGCGCATGGCGCGCGCATATACTCACGATTCTATGCCGCTTGGCAATTTGGCGCAACCACGGCCGATTCAGTGCCGCCACCGCTTGGCAAGCGAAAGGCCTCCGGCTTTAGCCGGCAATAAAGCAGCTTGTAAAATTTTCTTCATGCCGCCGCCACCTCGGGCTCCAGCGGTCACTATGGATAAGCGATAAACCGACGGAGGAGGGGCGGTGGCAAAGAAACCGAAAGTAGCCGCTATCATTCCGGCACGTTATGCCTCCACCAGATTTCCCGGCAAGCCGCTGGTCAAGATAAGCGGCGTGACGATGATCGAGCGGGTGTACCGGCAGGCCGAGCAGGCCTCCCTGATCGACACCGTCCTCGTGGCCACGGACGACGAGCGGATCGCCGCGGCGGTGGAATCCTTCGGCGGGCAGTGCCTGATGACCAGGTGCGATCACGTAAGCGGCACCGACCGCCTGGCCGAGGTGGCCGGGCGCTGCCCGGAGATAGGCGTGATCGTGAACGTGCAGGGCGACGAGCCGCTAATCGACCCGGCGGCCATCGACGCGGCGGTCCAGCCTCTGCTGGCCGATCCCGCCCTGGAGATGTCCACGCTGGCCAGGCCCCTTTGCCGCGAGCTGGAGGTGGAAAGACCGGAGCAGGTAAAGGTCGTCTGCGACCGGGCCGGCTTCGCCCTCTACTTCTCCCGGGCAGCCATCCCTTACTTCCGGGAGCGCCCGGAATTCGCCCGCCGGCGCTACCTGGGGCACATCGGGCTCTATGTCTACCGCCGCCCCTGCCTGTTGCGCCTGGCCTCGCTGGCGCCCACCGAGCTCGAGCAGGCGGAGTCGCTCGAGCAGCTGCGGGCGCTGGAGCACGGCATCCGCATCCGGGTGATCGAGACGGAATACCGCTCGTTGGCCATCGACGTGCCCGAGGACGTTCCGGTGGTGGAAGCGGCCCTGGCGGGACGCTTTTGATTCGGCTACGATTCATCTATAATCGAGCCTGCCTGCCCGGCGGCGCCGAGATTTCCAGGAGGATGAAGGTGAGAAACAGGGTCGCTGCAATCATACTGTCCGGCAGCATGCTGCCGCTCATCTGCCCGGCCGGCGGCGCCTCGTCGCTGGATTCTCACCTGCCCAGGGGAGGGTCCGGCGTTGCACCATATACGACACCAGGGGCCCCGATCGAGCCGAAGAACGTCCCCGACTTCGCCGGCGGCCAGGCGCCGGCCGGTCAGGAGCGCCCGAGCGGCACGGCGCTGAAAACCGGGGCCGAGTCGACGACGGTTCCCACGGCCACCCGGCTCAAGCTGATAGTCGAGTATGCGGTGGACGGCAAAACCAGCCACCCCGGCGATATCTTCTGGGCGCACGTGCGCGACGATCTCTTCCTGGGCAGCAACCTGATCGTGCCACGGGGGAGCCTGGTGCGCGGGCGGGTGGTGGAGGTGTCCCGACCCCGCTTCATCAGCCGGGCCGCCAGGGTCGGGCTGCACCTGGAGCAGATTGTCACCCCGACCGGCGAGACGGTGCCGCTCGATGCGGCGCTGGAGTTCCAGAAGGGGATGACCAACCAGCGCGGCGAGCTCGACCCGGGGACCAGCTTCGCCACCCGCGTCGGCTCGGACGTGAAGTCGGTGACCGGCCTCAACTCCAGCGGCGCCGCCCGCGGCGCGCTCATGGCGGCAAACATCGCCACGCTCGGCGCCCCGGCCGTGGCCACGCTCATCGGCAGCTCGGCCGTCTGCCTTTTTCGCGCCGGCGACAACATAAGCCTGCAGCCGGGGCAGGAGCTGGACGTGATGCTGACCGGTGACCTCGGCCTGCAGCTCTGACGGCGGCCGCCGCGCGTCCCTGCGGCGGTCGCCGGACCGGGCCTAGACGCCCTTCTTGAGCTGCTGGCGCACGAGCCCGAGATTGGTCTGGAAGATCTTGTTCGAGGGCTGGAGCTGGGCTGCGCGCCGGAACTCCTCCTCAGCCTCCTCGAGGTACTGGCGGCGCTGGTAGATGACGCCCATGTTGTTGTGCACCATGGCGTCCTTCGGCTTCAGCTTCAGGCAGACCTTGTACTCCTTGAGCGCCTCCTCGAAGCGCCCCTGCTTGACCAGCACATTGGCCAGGTCGTAGTGGGCGGGGAACGAATAGAAGTAGGATTCAATCGCCTTTCTGAACTGCTCCTCGGCGCCGGGCAGGTCGTCGGCAGCCTTCAAGAGCGTGCCCAGATTGATGAGCGTCTGGACGTCATTGGGCTTCACCTTGAGCAGCTTGCGGTACTCCCTGGTCGCCAGCCTGGTCTTGCCGGTGATCTGGTGAATGAAGGCTATCTGATAACGGGCTTGCCAGTACTCGGGGTTGAGCTCGGCGATCTTCTGCAGCTCGGCCAGGGCCGGGGCGTAGTTTTTCTCCTCGATCAACTGCAGGGCGTGCTTGTAGTGCGGCAGCGGATCGATGTCGGCAGGCTTCTCGGCCGGCTCGCTCTCCTCCTCGGCCTTGTCCAGCTTGCTGTCGCCCTTTCCTGCCTCCTCAGCGTCCTCTTCCTTTTCAGCTTTATCCTCGGACGGCTCGGAGATCAATCTGGCAGGCTCGGCAGCGGGCTTACCGCCGCCGGTTTTCTTCGCCTCCGGCGCCGGGCCCAGCACCTCGCCGTCGTCAGCCTCCGGGGCGGCGGCTTGCGGCGAAGCGGCCTCCTGCCGAGAGGGCATCTCGCGAGCCGGCGCCGGATCGTTTGCCCCCGGCGGCGGCGCCGGGGCGGGCTCGCTTGCCGCCGGGGCGGGGGCCGGCAGGGCGTCGGGGTCGAGCTGACAGAACGCCGGGGCGGCGATGCCGGCCGAGCAGAGAAGGGCAACGGTGAAGGCAAGATTCAGTCTTTTCATGTTCCACGATAGAAATGGCCGCTTGTTATGACAGCCAAGCAGCGCCGACGGCTCATACAATAAGACAACGAGCGGCGCGGAGCTGTCAAGTCGCGCGGCGACGTCCGACCGGCCGGGCTCGAGCGCTGACTATATAATTGTCTTGACTGAGCGATGTTTTCCCTGCCCGCACGGGCAACTGTTTTCGTTTTCTAATTATCTGGCTCCAATGCGGTTTTACAAAAGGCACGATTATCCGGGCAAACTGATCGTCGTCGAGGGCGTGGACGGCTCAGGAAAGTCCACGCAGCTCAACCTGCTGCGCAACTGGCTGGAGTCGCGCGGCGTGTCGGTGGTTTTCACCGAATGGAACTCCTCGGCGCTCATATCGCAGACGATCAAGGAGGCCAAGCGCTCCAACAGCTTGATTCCGGTGACCTTCAGCATTCTGCACGCCACCGACTTTGCCGACCGCCTGGAAAATATCATCGTCCCGGCCCTGAAGGCCGGGCTGGTCGTGCTCGGCGACCGCTATTGCTACACGGCCTTCGCCCGCGACGTGGCCCGGGGCGTGGACAAGGAGTGGGTGAGAAATCTCTACGGCTTCGCCATCCGCCCGGACGGGACCTTCTATTTTCAGGTGCCGGTGGAAATATCGCTCGAGCGCATCGCCAACTCCCGCATGCCAGGCTATTACGAAGCGGGCATGGACATCGGGCTGTCGCCCGATCCGAAAGAGTCGTTTCAACTTTTTCAATCGATGATCATCAACGAGTACGACAAGATGGTGCCGGAGTTCGATTTCCACGTGATGAACGCCACCTTGTCGATTCACGACCAGCAGATGACCTTTCGCCAGAAGGCAAGCGCCGTGCTGGGCATCTAAAGAGGGCAACCGTGACCCACAATTACCCGGGAAGACTGATCGTGCTGGAGGGCACCGACGGCGTCGGGCGCTCCACCCAGGTCGAGCTGCTCAAGAGCTGGCTGGCGGTGGACGGCTACGCGGCGACCTCTTCGGAGTGGAAATCGTCGCAGCTCATCTCGCGGGTGATCGACAAGGCTAAGTCGAAAAACGCGCTCAACACGATCACCTTCTCGCTGCTCTACGCGACCGACCTGGCCGACCGGCTGCACAACGAGATCCTTCCCGCGCTGCGCGCGGGGCTGATCGTGATCGCCGACCGCTACTACCACACGGCATTCGCCCGCGACGTGGTGCGCGGCGCCGATCGCGCCTGGGTGAGGAAGCTCTACGGCTTCGCGGTGGAGCCGGATCTCGTCTTCTATCTGAAGATGCCGCTCGACCGGCTGCTGCGCCGGATTATCACCACCCGAGGCGGCCTGGATTTCTACGAATCCGGCCGCGACATAGGCATGTCCACGGATCTCTACGAGTCCTTCAAGCTGTACCAGGCACAGATCCTCGAGGAGTACGAGCGCATGGCGGCCGAGTACCGCTTCAAGGTGATAGCGGCCGAAGAGCCAATTGAGATGGTCCAGAAGATGCTGCGCCATCACATCACCAGGATGCTCAATGAGTCCCAGCAGGGCTCGGGCGCGGGCGGCCTCGAGAGCGGCTCCCAGTCCGGAAAGCGCAGACCGGGCAGATAAGCGGGCCCGGTTCCGGCAGTGGCATTTAGCTGGCGGGGCCGGTTCCAGAGCTATCCTCAGTAGGGGCGGGGAATGCCCCGCCCCTACGGGTTGCCGCGGCTTTCCAGGATGAGCGTGACCGGGCCGTCGTTGACCAGCGACACGGCCATATGGGCGCCGAAAACGCCCATCGCCACCGGCACGGCGAGCTTGCGCAGCTCATCGGCGAAGTGCCGGTAGAGCCTCTCCCCTTCCGCGGGGGCTGCCGCCCGCGTGAAGCCGGGGCGCCTGCCCTTGCGCCAGTCGGCGATGAGCGTGAACTGCGAGATCACGAGCGCGCCGCCGCCCACGTCCTTGACGGAAAGGTTCATCTTGCCAAACTCATCGGCAAAGATGCGCAGCTCGGCGGCCTTCTGAGCCAGGAAGCTGCTGTCCTGCTCGCAATCACCCTGCTCCACCCCGAGCAGGATGACGAGCCCGCAGCCGACCGAGCCGATCACCGTGCCGTCCACGGAAACCGACGCCTCGGACACCCTCTGTAACACTGCCTTCATGATTCAGCCAGCCCGCTTGCTGTACCGAGTCTAGTTCCCGGTGCTGTGAGCCAATTTTAACCTCGGTCCGGGGAGGCGGCGCCAAATTATGTTAACATTCAATTGTCACCGCCGCGGGGTGGAGCAGTCCGGTAGCTCGTTGGGCTCATAACCCAAAGGTCG
>JAJPGY010000017.1 GCA_021325555.1 Pseudomonadota bacterium
CCCGCCGTCGCGGCTTCCTGCGAACAGCCAGTTCTTGCGGCCGATGGCAATGGCGCGGATTGCCCGCTCGGATCGATTGTTGTCGATGGTGAGCTCGCCGTCAGCAACGTACTCACACAGGGCCGCCCAATTGTTTAGGGCATAGGTAATGGTTTTGCCGATCGGACTTTTGGGGAGCGCATGCATCCTCTGCTCGTTGAGCCAGTCCCTGAACTCCTCCAGGAGCGGACGCGCTTCGGTTTGCCGGAGCTGGCAGCACTCCTCATTTCCGTGTGCGGCTGCCCGCCTCTCGATTGCGTACAGTTCCTGGATGAGTAAAAGCGCTTCTCCGGCCAGCTGTTTGCTGCTGGTCTGCGCTTCGTAGAACTTTCTACGGGCATGCGCCATGCAGGCAACCTAATGCACATGGCCGCCTGCGTAGATACAGTCGTAGCCGGCGAATGCATCCGCCTGCAGATATCCCTTGAAGTCACCAAGGAAGCTCTTTGGTCCGTCTCTCTTTCGCGACTCCGTAAAGTCAAACACTGTAAACCGATTCTTCTCGTCTCCGATGTACACCCAGATTCGCCCCTCTCGCATGTTGCGCTCGTGCTGCCACGGCGATGCGCGACTCAACACACAGGAGAAGGCGAGGATTCACGAATTGATGACAAGTGGCCTGAATTTCCCTTGCCAGACCGGCCTAAATTCAATTTGCCAAAAACATTTCAAGCAAACCCCAACCTGCCCAGGTGCAATACAGCACCGCCGGCAAAGGCGAGCAGGATCGATCTTCTCCATAAACCCTGGGTGATGAAGGATTCGAACCTTCAACCAACTGCTTAAGAGGCAGCTGCTCTACCGTTGAGCTAATCACCCAACTATGCGCTCCGGGCTCGCCATGCTTGCCCGCCGCCGTCGAGACGCCTGGCCGGGAAAGCCGCTCGCCTTCCCCCGCCCCGCCATAACTCGACTGCGGTATTATAGCGCGCGCCCGGTTGGATTCGAACCAACGACAACCCGCTTAGAAGGCGGGGGCTCTATCCACTGAGCTACGGGCGCATAGCCGGCTTCTGTAACAAAACAGAGCCTTGCCCTTCGCCGCCGGGCCAGCGCCCGCTCGAGCGCGGCCGGAGAAAAGGTTCCCCAGTGAGGAGCCGTGGACGGACATTATACCCGCAATCCGTCCGGCGCATACAGCCACCCTTCCAATAGCAGATCCTCGCTGTTACATTCCCAGGGATCGGGGAAGCGGTCCGGGGCGGCCAGCCAGAGCGCGGTGGTGTAGCAGGCGACGATGGCGTCGAGCGCGTCGGCAGACTCCACCGCCTGGTGCTGCAGCTTCTTGTCGATGGTCAGGCGCGGGCAGCAGCGCCAGCGCTCCTCGTTGCGGTCGCGCAGCCCGATCAGCTTGTTGAGCATGTCCCGGCGGACCCCGGCCGTCTTCTCGGCGTCCTTCTTGTCCTTGCCCTTGTAGCCGCTGTCCGGCAGGCCGAGACACCACAGCGTCGCCCGCGGGAAGACCTCCAGCACGGCGCAGGCGCCGGCCGCGCGGTCGTGGAAGGGCAGAACCCGAAACTTGCCCGGGTCGAGGCTGGCCAGGAAGCGCATCCCCTGGTAGGTCATCTGGATCATGCTCGGGTTGGCGCGGTGGAGCGGGCTTTGCGCCATGCCGCGATATTTGGCGTCGGTGAGCCGTTTGCACTCCCTGGCAAACTCCTTGACGAGGGCCGAGAAGTCATCGAAGCTGGTGAACACAAGGTATTCGACCACCTCCTGCCAGGCTTGAAAGGGCTTCCGCCCGCTTTTCTCGGCGCAAAAGCGGATGAACTCGGCCGGCAGGGAGAAGGGGAAGTCCAGCCCGACCGCCGCAAGCGCGGGCACCTTCAGCAGCTCGGCGGGCAAGCGGTGAGAGCCCACCCTGGTCACGCTGCCAATCTCCAGCCCCAGCCCATCCAGGCGCCCGGTGGCCAGCCAGGTCTCGTTGGGCATCTCCCTGGCCCCGCTGAAGTCTACGCCGCCGACAATAAGCTCCGTCATTGACCAAACTTTACCAAAGACGAAAGCTTCTGTGCGGGCGCTATGATCTACATGAAATATTCCATACCGGCAAACGGTATGTCCAGGCGGGGGCTTGATGTGAAACTGCTGCTGGCGGCCGACAAATCAATATACTCCCGGGCGGCGCTCGACTCGATACTCGCCTGCCCCTGGCCGCCCGGCACCGAGTTCCTGGTCTTGAGCGTCGCCGAGAGCTACCATCCCCGCACCGATTACTGGAACCCCCGCTCGCGCGAGCTGCTGGTCGAGCACGAAACCAGGGTGCACGCCGAGCACGAGGAGCTGGCGCGGTCGTTCGCCAGGCAGCTCGAGGAGAGGTTCCCCGGCAGCACCGCGCAGGCGATGGTGGTGGAGGGCCACGTGGTCGATAAGATACTGGAGGTAGCCGATAACTGGGGCGCGGAACTGATTGTTGTCGGCTCGCACGGGCTCAAAGGTTTCAGCCGCTTCCTCCTGGGAAGCGTTTCGGAGGCGGTGGCGTCCCACGCGAAGGCGTCGGTGAGAGTCATCCGGCTGCCCGCAGGCAGCAATTGATCGGGAAAGCGAGCGTGACACCGCCCGCGATGGCATATTAAGGACTGAGCTATGACTGGCGCACTGGGCCCGGAAGAATTTACAGAATACGTGGCTGACAGGCTGCGCCCCTTCGGGATCACGATCGTGGTGCCGGAGCCGCTGGTGATGGAGCTGCACTACGGCGCAAACGAGCCGGTGCTCTCCATTCCCTTGAAGTCCACCTACGATCAGTACCTGTCCGTGCCGGCGGAGCTGGACCACCTGGTCGCCCCCTACGTTGTGGAGATTGGCTGGACGGTTCAGCCGCCGCGATACAAGGCCAGGGACATATTCGAGAACACCTTGCCGCTCATGCGCGACACCACGCGCGATCCGATCGTGCAGGACGGCGAGAAAATCGTGCGCGACGGCAAAGAGATGGTCATGCGATTGCCGAAGGGGCCTTTGCTCTTCAGCGAGCTGGTCAGCCGCGAGGACGAGCGCCTGATCGTTCAGTACATGCTGGCCCGGGACCACGAGCTGCTCGAGCTGCACCGCGGCGATGTCCTCACCTGTTTCCCGGAGCCCTCGCAGATTGCCGAGATCTCCATCCAGAACCTCGCCCGCCGCGCCCTGCAGTCCGGTCTGACCACCCGGGTATACAAGGTGGAGAACTTTCAGACGGAGCCGGTGCTGATCGGATTTCGCGACGAGAAGCTGGCTGACTACGCCGCCTCGCTGATCAATGTCCACGACGTTATGCTGGCGCTGGAAAAAAACCTGGAAGCCAAAGAGGGGTTGCTGGCCGTTTTGCCCTCCCGCGATCAGCTCTTCGTCACGACCAGCGTGGACGAGCAGTCCATCTGCGAAATGTGGCTCCTGGCGCGCCATTTGAAATCAGAGGCGGAAGCCCCGGCAAGCAATCTGGTATGGCGCTTCAAGGATGGCGACGTCACCGGCATCCAGACCGTGAACCTCAAAGAGCAGTGATGACCAGCCGAGCCGCCCGAGAAGGAATTAGCGTTTTGGCCGGGTCCGTGGGCTGCCTCATCGACCGCTGCCTGAAACGGCAGCCGACCCTGGGAGCGGTCTTTCTGGTGGACGGCGATAAGGTGGTGACCTGCGCGCACCTGGTTGTTCTCTATTCGAGCTGCCTGGAGGCGCTCAAGGTCACGCTGCCCGTCTCCGGCCAGGAGTACGGCATAGCGGGCGTCCGTTTTCACCCCAGGCTCAATCTCAAGCTTGCCGAGCGGATGGCCCGCCAGGCCCTGGCCGAGCCGGTTCCGGCGCTGTCGTTGCAGGAGCACAACCTGGCCGTCCTGACGCTGGGCGGCGCCCCGGCGGCGCTCAGCGACGAGGCGATCGCCGGCATCAACGATCAGCTCGCCTCGCCGGCCCCGCCCCGGGACAAGGGGCTGGGCGGCAGCCTGGCCGACCTGGACCTGCCGCTTGTGGTCCAGACGATCACCAACGCCCGCAAGGAAGGGGTGCTTGTCCTGTCCGACGAGCGCAACCGCCCGATCGCCCGCCTGTTCTGCCGCGACGGCAAGGTGCTCCACGCCCTGTACGGCCCGCTGGAGGACGAAAAGGCAATATATCAGATAGTCAGCCAGCACCCGGGCGGCAACTTCTATTTCGCCAGCCGCAAGGAACCTGACTGGCCGGTCGGCGCCCCGATCAACCGTCCGACCGACATGCTGCTCATCGAAGCGCACCGACGCCTGGACGAGATCCCCGGGCTGCTTCTCGACCTGGGCGGCGACACGGCGACCTATCGCCGGGCCCGCGAGACGGCGGACCTGCAAGCGCTGCCGCAGGAGTTGCGCGCCGACGCCGAGAGACTGTGGCCGCTGCTCGACGGGCGGCACGCCGCAGGCCAGCTCTGGTCGCTGTCCGAGCTGGACGATTACGGGGTCTTTCAGGCGCTGGCCGGGCTGCTGAAGCACGGGCAGATATGCGAAGTCGAGGTCAACGGCGGCGCGTCCGGCGCTTCGCCCGCACCGCTTGTCCTGGCGCCTGAGCTGCCGCTGGCGCCGTTCGACGATATCGAAAGCCTGGCGGTCGATCCGGTATGCGGCGCCCCGGTGGTCAATTGCGGGCACCTGCTGGGCAGCTTGAGGCCGGGCGATCCCTGGCACCTCCTGCACAACCTCGGTCTCCCCGAAGAAGCCGCCGGATCCCCGATCTTTAAGAACGGGCAGGTGGTGGGAATTCATTGCGGCAGGCTGCCGGCCGACCCGAGCCTGGCGCAAGCCAGCACCAACATCAGTCAGCTCCTTTGGATCGAGTCTGTCTTCGAGTGCCTGGAGCCGGGCCTCGAGCAGGGCGCCCGGGCGCCCGAGCCGATCAAGCGCCTGGTTCCTACCGGCTGCACGGAGGTGGCCTGCATCGATTGCCCGCGCTGCGGCGCCTCGAGCCTCGGCTCGTCCAGATTTTGCAAGTCCTGCGGGCAGCAGCTGATTCAGGACATTACCTACCGGAGCCCGCTGGCTGTCCCCTGGAAGCCGGTGGCGTTCGTGGCGGCGGCGCTGGCCGTGCTTGCCATTGTCGGTGGTGGCATAGCCTACGTGGCGGCGAGCTGGCGCCCGCCGCGGGCACCGCTGGTGGTGCGCAGTGCCGCCCGGGCCAGGCTGCTGCCGGAGATCCTGAAGGCGGACCGGAAAAGCGCCCGCTGGGTGCCGGTGCCGCCCGGCAGCATGCTCCACAACGGCGATCTCATCTGTTTGAGCATGAAGGTGCGCAAGGACTCTTTTGTCTATGTCCTCCATCAGGGAACGACCCCCACCGACATCAATCTCATTTTTCCGGCCAGCCAGGAAGACGACATCTTGTACCCGAAGGACGTGACCGTGACCGTCCCCCGGGAGAACATGGGCAAAAGCCCTGCCGGCACCCTGGCCATGAGCGGCATGACGGTAACCGGCAAGCCGGGCTCCGAGGCTCTCATCTTCCTGGCCAGCGACGTGCCCTCCGCGCTCTATACCTCTTCGGAGGGCGACGCGGTCCTGAAAACCTATGAGCTGGCCGCGAAAATGCTGCGCAACTTCGACAGCCCGGCAGGCGTGGAGGTGCCGGCGTCGGCGTTCGGGGATGATATTTTTGCGGGAGCTGCTAAATCGGGGACCGGCAACGTCGTGTATGTGACCCGGCTCGAAATCCTTCACCGGGATTGAGCCTTTCCGTTCAGCAGAGGCGTAGAAAATGAGCACCATCAAGTCGATTGCCCTGACTCTTGCCGTGACCTTTGCCGGCACCGTCTCGCCGGGCGCCCGGGCGGGCGAGGAGGGGGCCAAGGGTCTCTTCGTCACCCAGCTCGAGAGGCCCGGGCAGGCGATGAACACCGGCGTCCAGTACTGGATAGAGCTGCACCGCAACGGGCGGGTCTGGCGCGTCAACAACAGGGTCCCCTTCCGGAGCGGCGACCGCATCCGCTTTCACGTGCGGCCCAACATAACCGGCTTCGCCTACATCCTGCTCAAGAGCGGCAGCCGCGGCGAGCAGTCGCTGCTCTTCCCCGACCCGGCTCGCGGCGACGACAATCACGTCGCCGCCGGCCAGGACTACGCCCTGCCGGCGGACAGCTATCTGGCCTTCGACGAGAACCCGGGCACGGAGAAGGTCGGCCTGCTCATCTCTCGCCAGCCGGTCGACGCTGCCGCCTACCTGTCCACGCCCGACACGGAAAAGACGCTCATCGCCTGCGCCTCCACCGGCAGCAAGGACCTCATCCCCTCCAGGATCGTGCTCGCCTTCTCGCCGCCGGCGCAGCCGGCGCCGATCGCCGCGGAGCACCCCGCCCCGCCGCCCAGAGCGAGCGCGCCCGCCAAGCCGGCCAGCCACAAAGCCGCCACGGCGGCCGGCAGCACCAGGAAAGCCGGGCTGCGCGCAAGGGCCGGCCCGGCAAAAGCTCGCCCGCGGCAACCGGACGCCGGCGTGGTGACCGTGGTCAAAACGGATCCCGGGGGCGTGCTCACGGTCGACGTCGCCCTCGAGCACCGGTAAGCGGCGGCTCTTAACCTCTTCTTAAACCAGGCTGCGAGACCATACGCATCGGGCTGTACACCTTGTCGTCCCCGTCTGCGAAGACTCGATGCATATGATCTGGATTATGACCGCCTTCCTCTGTGCAGGGCTCCTGGGCGCCCTGGTTTTGATCATGCACCCGCACCTTCTGGCCGAATCAATCGGCAAACGCTGGCGCAACAGCAGCTTCTACAAGCGGCATTAGCCACGTTTTAACCCGTCCTTAACCGATATGCCTTAAGATACTGCCCGCAGGGAAGTAAAGGGGCAATCGCCATGCCGGGTACTGCCGTCGGCATCTACTTCATCGACACGTTCGTCAGGCCGTTCGCCAAGATCATGGAGAAAATGCCTTTTCTCATGATAGGCTTCCTGGTCATCCTCTACGGCATCATCGCTTACGTCGTGCTGAAATCGGCCTACGTCGCCGACGAGCACCACTATTAGAGGGCCGGACATTCAACCCCTGCTCACCGAGCGCAGGCTGACGCTCAGCCTGTCCGAATAGAGGCTGACCAGGCCCAGGTAGAGCTCGATGAAGTTCTTCGTCTGCCCGGGGGCGACGCTGCCGTCGATCGTGTAATCGCCCTGGTCGAGCGGGTGGCCGGCGCCGTCGTAAGTAGAGTATCGGACGACGATATCCTTGATCGGCACCGGATTGTAGTTGGTGACCCGAATCCAGGCCACCGGGCAATTGATGACCCAGAAGCCGGCGACGTGCCAGTCCACCAGCTGCACCCGCGTATTGGCAGCCAGCTGCGCGTCCCCTTCGGGCAGCCCGCAGCCGGCAGCGACCGCGCAGGCGGCCACGACCAAGCCTGCGAGCACGAGCCTGAATGCGCCTGTCGTCATATCGGACCGAAGAACCCTTGATTGGCCAGGATACCCAGCACGACCAATACTACAAAAAAGAAAAGGAGAGCAAAAAAACCCAACTCGCCTTCTCTAAACATGCGGGAGCTTCCAATCGGCGCCGGACGGGACCATCAACGAGTATTGATCTCAAGGGACGGATCCCACCATCCTAGAATATTTTAAGTGTAACCTTGGCTATGATTCTTACCGTATCCCGGCAGGTAACCGCTCGCTAATGCACGCCCACAGCTTCCTGGCCCTGGTAGCGCTGGCCCTGGCCTACACCTACGACTTCGTCAACGGCTTTCACGACACGGCCAACGCCTGCGCCACTGTCATCTACACGAAGGCAATGCGGGCGCCGGTGGCCATCGCCATGAGCGGCATCCTCAACTTCGCCGGCTGCATCCTCATCGGCACGGCGGTGGCGCAGGTGATGACCGAGGTCATCCCCCGGGAGCAGATAAGCCTGACCATCATCCTTGCCGTCCTCACCGGCAGCCTGGCGTGGAACCTCTACACCTGGTATCACGGGCTGCCCGTCAGCTCGTCCCACTGCCTGATCGGCAGCCTGTTCGGCGCCGGCGTGGCCGCCCACGGCCTGCACGGGGTGACCTGGACGAAGCTGGGCGAGGTGCTGGCGGCCCTGGCCATTTCGCCGGTGGCCGGCTTCCTGGGCGGGGGAGCGCTGGCGGCCCTGGTCGACCGGGCCATAGCCAGGCTCTATCCCGGCTCCCGGGAGCTGCGCCACAGCCAGCCCCGGTTCATGCGCTGGCTGCAGGTGCTCTCCTCGGCGGCCGTCAGCTTCACACACGGCAGCAACGACGGGCAGAAGACCATGGGCATTATCACGCTCATTCTGGCCAGCCAGTTCGCCGGCGGCGGCTTCACTTACGATCACGTGCCCTTGTGGGTGATGGTGACCGCGGCGGCGGCGATCGGGATCGGCACCACTATTGGTGGCTGGCGGATCATCCGCACCGTCGGCACCAAGATCAGCCGGGAGAAGCTCATGTACACGCACGGCTTTGCCGCCGAGGCGAGCACGGCCGCCATCATCCTCGCCGCCTCGCTCACCGGGGCGCCGATCAGCAGCACACACACGCTCACCTCTGCCGTCGCCGGCGGCACCCTGCCGCTGCACGGCCGGGAGAAGCTGAACACTAAAACGCTCTCGCTTATCTTCTCGGCCTGGATACTGACGCTGCCGGTGGCGGCACTGCTGTCCGGAGCCTCCTATTTCCTCCTGAGCATGGCCGGCGTCCGCTGACGCTTGCCGGCCGCCCTGCCCGACCGGGCCGACCATCATGCCTTCCCCGAACCGCGCCCCCGAATTCATCCCTCACCCGGCCATCCGGCAGCGGCACGTCATGACCATCGCCGCCCCGCTCTGGCCGCGCCGGCTTTCGCGTGCGCTTTCCCCTGGCCAGCCGCGTCTGTTCGAGGTGGAGCCGGGCACCAGGATCCTGGGCAAGTGCCACTGGCAGGCGGACAGGGAGAAGGCGGCGACAATGCTTATCCTGCACGGACTAGAGGGCTCCAGCGAATCGCACTACGTCCTCGGTCTGACGAGAAAGGCCCTGGCAGCCGGCATGAACGTGGTGCGGCTCAACATGCGCAACTGCGGCGGGACCGCTCACATGACCCCCACGCTCTACAACGCGGGGCTCAGTCAGGATCCCCTGGCCGTGGTCAGGGAGCTGAGGGCCGCCGACCATCTGGACAAGATCGTGCTGGCCGGCTACTCGCTGGGCGGCAACATCGTATTGAAAGCGGCAGCCGAGCTGGGTTCCGGCGGCCGGGATACCGTCGCAGCCGTCTGCGGCGTCTCGCCGGCGCTCGATCTCGGGCCCTGCGTGGACGAGCTGGAGAAAGGCTTCAACAGGTTCTACGAGCAGAGGTTCCTGGTCGGGCTCAAGGAAAAGCTGAAGGAGAAGCAGCGTCTCTTCCCCGATCTCTACGAGACCTCCGGGCTTCACCTGGTGCGCAGCCTGAGGGAGTTCGACGACCGTTACACGGCCCCGTGCGGCGGCTACGGCACCGCCGAGAGATATTATCGGCAGGCCAGCGCCCTGCCGGTTCTCGACCGGATCCGGGTGCCGGCCCTTATCATCCAGGCCAGGGACGATCCGTTCGTGCCCTTCAGCTCGTTCACGTCGCCGCAGCTGAAAAGCGGCTATATCGAGCTGCTCGACCCCGAGCACGGTGGGCATGCGGCGTTCATCCACAAGCAGGCGGAGACGCCACCATGGCTCGACCGCTTCTGGGCCGAAAATCGCGCCGTCACATTCTGTCTTGAAAATTTGTGAACTTGCCGGGCGGGCAGTTGGAAGAATAATTCAACCAGGAAAGCCTGCCAAGCAGATATTATCTTGGGGCTGACGCTATGCCCTTCGGGTCGTTTTGGCGCGCGACACACGTGGAATGAAGACCCGGAACCCTGTCGGGAGGATGACAATGGTTAAGAGATCGAATTTGACTGCTGCAGTCTCGCTTGCGCTGATGCTGGCCAATATGGCCCCGGCGTTCTCCAAGGATGACGAGGGCGCGCTTGACAAGGCGGTCGACGGGTCGCTGATCGTCACCCGCGTCGGCGGCGTCGGTGCCGGTCTTGTTCTCGGCACGCCGGTGGCCGTGGTGCGCGAAACTATCAGCTCCTACATCGGCCTGACCGGGGCGGCGGCTGATAAAGTGGGCGGCAAGATCGGCGGCAAGGACTCCGGTATCGCCTGCGGCGTCGTTTCCCTGGTGACCGTGCCGGCGGCCCTCGTCGTGGGCGGAGCAAAAGGGCTCTTCTATGGCAGCAAGAACGGCATGATGAAAGGCTTCAACAACCCGTTCAGCCCCGCCTCCTTCAGCCTGAGCAAGGACATGGAGAAGGAAGAGTAAGGCGGATTGCCGGATGAGCCTTGATCTGGAGTCGTGGCTCACGGGCGTGCGTCAGGCAAACAGTCGCTCGGAGATATTCGCCCTGCTCGATCAGTTTCGTCCGCTCGCCTGGACCGACGAGCAGCGCGCGGCCATGGCCAGGACCTACGTGCGGGCCCTCACCAAGCTTCCTCCCGACACCAGCGAGGACGAGGAGCCCTCTGCTTCCCGGTCCGCCGGACAGGGCGGCGGGCGTGCCCGCAAACGGGAAGCCGCGGCAGCCGCCCCCGGGAAGGAGTCCGGGGCGCCCGAAGAAGGGGCCGCCGCCGACGACGGCCCGGTCTGGTATGAGAAGATGTGAGGCGATGACCACCAGCGCAGGTCTGCCGTACGCGAGCATCCTTCTTCTGCTCAGTGTCTCTCTCAACCCCTCCTGGTCGAGCGCGCTTGCCTGCCCGTGCGCGGAGTTCAAGTCGCCGCAACGGACGGTCGATGTCCGCAAGGGGCTGGTGTACATGAGCACCGCGGGGTACCGCCAAGAGGCGGGCTCGGCGCTCAGCTCCGCGCGCCGGGCCTGCGAACGGCACCTGGGAGAAGCCCACGTCGCCGTGGTCTCGGATATCGACGAAACCCTTCTCGACAACAGTCAGGTCGCTCGCCAGAGCCCCGACGATTTCTGGAAGGGCTTCCGCGCTTATGAAGCCACGGCATCGGCGCCGCTGCTGAAGGGGACGGCCGCGTTCCTGTCCTGGGCCCGCAAGCACGGTTTCGCCGTATTCCTGGTCACCGGGCGCAACGAGAGCGAGCGGCTGGCCACGATTGAGAACCTCCTGCGGGACGGGGTGGCATACGACGGGCTCTTCATGAGGGCTGTCGGGGACAAGCGATCGGCCGCCGTGTACAAACCGGCGGTCAGGGAGGAAATCGAGAAGATGGGCTTCAAGATCGTGGTCAATATCGGAGACCAGCCCACGGACTTGCTGGGCGGCCACGCCGAGGACTGCGAGCTGCTGCCCAACCTGATGTACTCGGTGCCCTAGGCGCCGGCTTGTAGCGCGGAGACAGCGCCCGGATTAATGACCGGTATTCAGGCGCTTGAGCGCGTCACCGGTTGGCTGGCTGGAGCCCAACAGGTGATCGAGGCTCTCCGGCGGGCGGTAATCGTTCCTGGCCGTGCGCCTGATGTCCGTGAGCACGAGCCGGTTGGGTATGAAATCGGTCCCCAGGCGGGCAAGCAGACCGGCTCCCATCACCGCCAGACCGGTTGTTCTCGTGCCGGCGAAAAGCCCGGCCACACCACCGGCGGTGATGGCCAGATCGGACACTGACGACAGCCCGAATTTCCAACTGTCCGTGCTGTTATGGCTGCCCCGCCAGTGATCGTAATCGGAGGCAAGATGGGTGGCGCCGTAATAGACCATGGCCGCCGAGGCCAGGCGCGGCAGCCGGGAGACGAGCAGGCCGCCGGCCCCGCCGGCCAGACCGGTGTAGAGCCCGGCCGCCAGCGGCTCCTGCCGCCAGAGATTCTTGTAGTCCTCGGCCCAGTCGGCACCCATGCGGGTGTAGGAGAAGGAGAACCTGGGGTCTGTTTGATTGAGGAGATCGCGCACCTTCTCCACCGGCGTGAAGTAAGCAAGCGAGTGGTCCTGCGAATTGAGCAGATCGGAGACGCCGACGACATTGCCCTGCGCATCAATGAGCGGCCCGCCGGAGTTGCCGGGCTCGATGTGCACGCGCCCGTGAATCAGCGTCCGGTTGAGCACCTGCTGCGCCTCCCGCCGCTCCAGCGGGGTCATCTGCTCCAGCGTCTTCTCAAGCGTTATCTCGTCTTTCCCGCCATCGGCCGTTATGAGCTGGCCCAGAGTCTCGCGGCGCCGGAAATAGCCGGGCGAGATGTACACCTGATCGAGACCCAGCGGATTGCCGAGGGCATAGACCGGCTGATCCGGCCTTAGCTGCCGGCTCGCGCCCAGGGAAACCGGTTTTTCCCCGGCCGGCGTTTTGCCGTCCTCCAGCCGGAGCACGGCAAGATCGTTTATATCGTCCAGCTTTTCGATGCGGGCCCGGTAGAAATCGCCGCCGGCGGTACGGACCTGCACCTCGCGCGCGTCCTGCACGCAGTGGGCATCGGTGACCACGCGTCCGTTTTCGTCCACGAAGAAACCGCTGCCCCGGGCTCTCTCGGTCTCGATTTTTACCAGGTCGGGCTTAACGTCGCCGTACAGGCGGCGGGTCGTCTCGTCCGCTTGGGGCTGCAGCTTCCCGCGGCCCTCAAGCGGCAGGTCCGGTCTCAACACCGGAATGTTGTCGGATGATTGACCGGTCATCGATTTAGCCTCGCCGTAGTGCTTCCCACATTAGTGGCCCGGATCATCATCCTCAATGGGGAAACTCCCATCGGCCGCCGGAGCCCATGGGAAATTGACCATGCGAAAGACAACCGCTCCCGTGCGACCCGCATCGCCCCGGCGGGTATTCCTGACGGGCGTGGATGCGCCGGGCGCTGCCGGCATTGCCGCGATCGATTGGCAGCCCCCGCCCGCCTGATTGCGCCCGCGATGCGGGCGAGCCCGTACAGCTCCGGCCCGCCTGATTGCGCCCGCGATGCGGGCGAGGCCGTACAGCCCCCGCCCGCCTGATTGCGCCCGCGATGCGGGCGAGGCCGTACAGCCCCCGCCCGCCTGATTGCG
>JAJPGY010000034.1 GCA_021325555.1 Pseudomonadota bacterium
ACGAGCCCGGAGAGGCGAAGCCTGCAAGCGGAGCGAGGATTCCGAGGAGGAATCCGCAGCGTAGCGTACCAGCATACGCGCGAAGGGCGAGCGGCACGAGCCCGGAGCGCTTATAAAGGGTATGATATCAAGGAGGCACAGGCTCGATTACCCGATGGCCATTTCAGGAGACGCTTCGCCAGAACCGCTCGCACCGGTAGCGCCGTCGCAGACCGGTGGCAAGGAAAGGCCGGTGAGCTGGCGCCTGGTCGTAGCCGAGCTGAGACCCAGGCAATGGGTCAAGAACCTGGTCGCTTACGCCCCGCTTTTGTTCTCACAGCAGGCTCACCACCTTCCCCGGATTGTGGACGCGTCGCTTTGTGTGCTGGCGTTCTGCCTGGTCTCCGGCGGCGTCTATACCTTGAACGACGTTGTCGACGCGCAGGCGGACCGCCTGCATCCGGTCAAAAGATTGCGCCCGATCGCCTCCGGACAGCTGAGTCGCCGCCTGGCCCTGTGCGTGGGCATCTTTTGCGTGCTCGTCGGGCTGGCGATCAGCTACCTGGTGCGGCCTCTGCTTGCGGTGGTCACGATCAGCTATCTGGCCCTGTCCGTCCTTTATTCGCTCGTGCTCAAGCACCACACGATTCTCGACGTGTTTGGTATCGCCGCTGGTTTCGTCCTCCGTGCCGTCGGCGGCTGCGTGGCCGTTCACGTGGCAACATCCGGCTGGTTTCTCGTCGGCACCTCGCTGGGCGCCCTCTTCCTCGGGCTGGAGAAACGAAGGCAGGAGCTGCGTTTGCTGGAGGCGGCCTCTTCGCAGCACAGGAAAGCGCTGGGCGAGTATTCGATCGCCCTGCTGGACCGCATGGAAGGGATCATCGTTCCGAGCTTGCTTACATCGTATATGTTCTTCAGCTTTCTCTCGCCCCACGGGCAGTGGATGATGTTGACGGTGCCGCCGGTGCTCTATGGCGTCATGCGCTATCAATACCTTTCCGTCAGGGGTGCCACCACCGGCCGGCCGGAAGATGTTTTCTGGAGCGACCGCCCGATCCAGATCGCGCTTATTGTCTGGATCGTGACCTGCGCGCTCGTTCTGTATAACGTACCGCAATGGCTGCACGAGACGGTCAAGCAGATTGACGCTTTCCGCGTCTTCAAATAGCGCTGCGGTGACGCCGCCTGTCGAGGCGCCCGGACGTCACACCGGGAGTTGTGGCGGGGGAAACTTTACGGTCACGGAAGTGCCGCCCCCCTCGGGACCGTCAGCGAGCGATACGTCGGCCATGTGCGACTGGGCTATCTCGCGCACGATCGCCAGCCCCAGCCCGCTGCCGCTGACGCCGCTTCCCAGGACGCGATAAAAGCGCTCGAAGACTCGCTCGCGCTCTTCGGCGGGGACGCCCGGACCGTTGTCGTCTACGCGCAGCTCCACGGAGCCGTTGCTCGAGACATTGACGGTCACCTTGCCGCCGGGCTGCGTGTAGCGCACGGCGTTGTCGATCAGATTGCTGGTCAATTCCCGCAAAGCCAGCGGATCGCCGGAGACGACGGCCGGGCCGGCTCCCTCGAAGCCGAGATCGATCTCCTTTTTCAGCGCCTGCGGCACCAGGTCTGTTGTCGCCTCGCGGGCTATGGTGCTGAGATCCACTTGCTCCGGCTCCTGCGATCTCATCGAGCCCGGCTCGCTCCTGGCCAGGGCCAGAAGCTGGTTGACCAGGTGCGTCGCCTTGTCGGTGCTTGACTGGATCTGCTTGAGCGCCTCACGCAGATCTTCCGGCTCCGTCTGGCGGAGGGCGAATTCGGTTTGCGTCTTCAGCCCGGCGAGCGGCGTGCGGAGCTGATGAGCGGCGTTGGCCACGAACCGGCGCTGCGCCTCGATGTCCTCTTTCAGGCGGCTCAGCAGATGGTTTATCTCCTGCACTAGGGGCCGCACCTCTTGCGGTGCGCCCTCCTCCGCCACCGGGCTCAAATCCCGGCGCGAACGGCTGGCGATAGCCTGTTGCAGCGTCTTGAGCGGCGCCAGCCCGCGTTTGACGCCCAGGTAGACGGCCAGCGCCGACAGAACTATAAGCACCAGTTGCGAGCCGACGACGGCCAGGAGGATCTCATTGGTCAAATCGTGGCGGCCGTTCAGGGTTTCGGCGACCTGAATGAGCACCCGTTTGCCCGGCTGTCCCGGCACCGGAACGTTGACGAGCCCGATGCGAACATCCTCGCCGTTTATCTTTCCCTGGCGGAAGTCCGGCTCCTCCTCGATGCCGTCCAGGGCCTCGGCATCCGGCGCCGGGATGTCCGTGTCGCCGGCACGGATGGTGCCGGTGGGGCCTATAACCTGATAGAAGAACTTATCGAGCTTGGTTCCTTCCTTAAAAATAGCCTGGGCCTCCGGCGAGAGATCCACTTTGATGTGGTCCGGATCAAAACGCAGGCGGGCGATAAGCGTGCGCGCCGAGTCCAGGAGCGCGTTGTCGTAGGCGTCGGTGGCGAAGTTGATGGCGAACACGTAGGTGGCGGCGGCCCCAATCAACCAGATCGTCAGTATGGGAATGACGAGCCAGGCGATGAGCTGCCGGCGAATGGAGGATGTGAACGGTTTCATGGAGCCGAGAGGCTTCATGCCTGCGTCTCCAGCAGGTAACCGAGCCCGCGGACCGCCCGGATGGTGACGCCTTCGGGCTCCAGCTTCTTGCGCAGGCGGTGGACGTTCACCTCGATGGCGTTGTGGCTGACCTCTTCCTCCCAGCCGTACATGTGCTCGATGAGCTGCTCCTTGCTGACCACGCGCCCGGCTCGCTGAAGGAGCGCTTCCAGAACCGCCAGCTCGCGCGCCGATAACTCGAGCGGCTCGTTGTTCACGGAGACGCTGCGTCCGGTCGTGTCGAAGCGCAGAGGGCCGCAGGCGATCTCCACGTTGTTGCCGAGCTGGCTCCGGCGCAGGAGCGCTCGCACCCGGGCTTCCAGCTCGGGCAGATCGAAAGGCTTGGTAATGTAGTCGTCGGCACCCAGATTGAGCCCGGTGACGCGGTCCTCAAGACCATCGCGGGCGGTCAGGATAAGGACCGGCACACGGTCGCCGCGGCTGCGCAGGCGCCGGAGCACCTCCAGCCCGTCCAGCCTGGGCAGCCCGAGATCGAGGATAAGCAGATCGAACGGCGCCGTGGTGAGCGCCAGGTCGGCATCGACCCCCGAATCGACAAGGTCGACCGCGTAGCCGCACTGCCTGAGCGCTTTAGATATGCCGTCCGAGAGAACCTCGTCATCCTCGGCAAGAAGAACGCGCATGAATTTTTGCTCTCCTGGTGACGGGTTTTCAAGCGCTGCCGCCGGGGCGCGGGGCGCTTTCCGGAGAGTATACAAGAGATAGCTTTTGCGTTCCTAAACTGAAATTTCGGAAAGGCCTCCTGCACAGGCGCCGTTCCTGCCGATGTGCGCGGTGGCGCTATTCCGGGTCTTTGTCTTGACAAGCCCTCCGCGCCGGGTGCGACGCGAGTCCGATCCTGTAAGTTTCGTGCAAGCGACGTTAGATAACCTCAAGTCTGGAATTCGGCGCGAATTCCTTAAGAGGAGATCACGAAGTGTCCAGGGAAACCGCAAATCCGGCAACGGGACTCGCTATTTCACAACCGGCCGCCGGCACACACAAGCCCGCCGCGCCCCTGGATACCGATTTCCCCTCACTGTCCGGGCTGGACAGCGATCCGGAGGCGGAGGCGCTGCTCGAGCTGGAGAACCGGGTTTGCTCACACGGTGATACCGTCCACTACGCCGAGCGCCCGAAGATTTTCAATACCTGCAAGGGTAGCTATCTCTATGATCGCCAGGAGACCCCTTATCTGGATCTCCAGATGTGGTATTCGGCCGTCAACCTCGGCTATGCCAACGAGCGGGTCAACAACGCCCTGAAACTGCAGATCGACCAGCTGCCGCAGCTTGCCTGCCAGTATCTCCACAAGGAGAAGATCGAGCTGGCGTCCATGATCGTGGAGAGCGTCGAAGACGCATTTGAAGAGAAGGGGCGCGTCCACTTCAACGTCGGCGGCTCCCAGGCCGTGGAGGACGCGCTGAAGCTGGTGCGCAAGACCACCGGCAAGAGCAGGATGCTGGCTTTCGAGGGAGGCTATCACGGGCGCACGCTGGGCGCCTCCGCGATCACATCTTCGTACCGTTACCGGGAAGCTTACGGTGAATTCGGCGACCGGGCCGAGTTCGTTCCGTTCCCCTATTGCTTCCGCTGCCCCTACGGCAAGAAGAAGGAAACCTGCAACCTCTTCTGCGTCGAGCAGATCGAGCGCAAGTTCGAGCACGAGTACACGGGCTGGGTCAATCCCAGGACCAGGAAGTCGGAGTTCGGTGCTTTCTTCGTCGAGGTCATTCAGGGAACGGGCGGATATATAGGAATGCCCGCGGGCTACCTGGAGCGGCTGGCAAAGCTGCTTCGCGAGTACGGCATCCTTATAGTCGACGACGAGATCCAGATGGGCTTTTTCCGGACCGGAACGCTCTGGGCCATGGAGCAGTTCGGCGCCAGGCCTGACATCATGGTCTTCGGCAAGGCGCTCACCAACGGCTTGAACCCCCTGTCCGGGATCTGGGCGCGGGAAGAGCTTATAAGCCCCGACAGGTTCGGCCCCGGCTCCACGCACTCGACCTTCTCGTCCAACAGCCTGGGCACGGCAACCGGGCTCGAGGTGATGAAGATATTTGCCGGGGGCGACTACGGGAAAACGGTCAGGGAGAAAGGCGCTTATTTTCTCAACCTGTTGAAGGACCTTCAGCGCAAGCACCCGGAGATAGGCGACGTCGACGGTCTCGGTCTCGCTTTGCGCATGGAGATGTGCGAGTCGGACAGCTACACGCCGAGCAGGAAGCTGGCCGACAAGATGTTCCAGAGAGGTCTCGAGGGCAACCTCGAGGTCGACGGCAAGAGGATGGGCCTGGTTCTGGACATTGGCGGCTACTACAAGAATGTCGTCACGCTGGCCCCGTCGCTGGAGATCACCTATCCGGAGATGGACCTGGCGCACGATCTGCTCGACATGGTAATCACTGACTGCAAGAAAGGCTAACCGATGAATCCCCGGGTGGAAGTTTATTGCGACTTTGATGGGACCGTTACGCAGGGAGATACTATAGATCTGCTTCTCGAGCAGCTGGGCGACACGGGCTGGAGAGAGATCGAGAAGCGCTGGGAGGCGGGCGAGATCGGGTCGCGCGAGTGCATGGCCCTCCAGGTCCCCTTGTTGCGGGGCGGCTGGCGGGCCATCGAGACCGTCCTGTCCAAAGTGAAAGTCGATCCCACCTTCGCCGAATTCGCTTCCTGGTGCCGGCAAACAGGAATTCCCCTCCGCATAGTCTCCGACGGCATAGATCGCGTGATTCACTTCCTTCTGGCTCGCGAAGGCGTGCGCGTGGATTACGTCTGGGCCAACCACCTCAACGAGTCTCCGGACGGCGAGCTGTCGCTCACCTTCCCCTACGCGCCGACCATTGCCGGCTGCAGCTCGGGGCTGTGCAAGTGCAAGATTATCGACAACGGTCCGGCGCGCGCCGTAAAGGTGGTGGTTGGCGACGGGCGCAGCGACTTCTGCTGGTCGACGGAGGCCGATCTGCTGTTCGCCAAGTCCCGGCTCCTTCAGCACTGCCGGAGCAACAACATCGCGCACATTCCCTTCGATAATTTCCGGACGGTTCGCGCGGGGCTGGAAAAGGAGCTGGGCGTCCTCACTCATCCGGTGCACGCCCCGGTTGCGGGCGTGGCGGCCATCGTGCCGGCATAGCGGTGGCGGCAATCCCAAGGTAATCTCGAGCATGGTCGTAGAGTTAACGCAGGGTTCTGGTCGCGACGAGCAGTCCCGTTCCCGTATAGGCGTATTGCTGCTGCATGGCTTGACCGGCATGCCGTCCGAGATGAGACCTGTGGCAAGGCACCTGGAGCGGCTCGGCTACAGGGTCGCGGTGCCGCTTCTGCCAGGGCATGGTGGAGGACACAAAGAGCTTCTGGCCACCGGCTGGAAGGACTGGCTGCGCGGGTCGCAGGAGGCGCTCGACAAACTGGCTTCCGAGTGCGACCGGGTGTTCGTCGGCGGGCTGTCCATGGGCTCCTCGCTGGCGGTACTGCTGGCGGCGGACAATCCGCGGGTGGACGGCCTGGTTATGCTGTCAACGACGTTGAGATACGACGCGCCCGCTCATTCCCGCCTTTATCTTCTGCTGCCGCTGATCGACGTCTGCCCCATCCTCGGCAACTGGTTTTACTGGACCGAAAAACCGCCGTATGGGCTGATGGATCTGCGCCTGCAAAAGATGATAACCAGGGCCGTGGAGGCGGCGCAGCGGGGCGAGAACACAGAGTTCGGTCTTTTTCGCACCTATTCCGGTTCCTTGCGGCAGATGAGCCACCTGGTAAAGCAGGTGAGAAAGCACGCCTCGAACGTCTCCTGCCCCGTGCTTATCTTGCACAGCCTGGACGACACGCTTACGACCGTCGCCAACGCGGTGGACATCTACCATATGCTGGGCTCCAGGGAAAAGCAGGTAATCCTCATGAGCGGCTGCGATCATGTCCTGACGCTCGACCTGAAGAAAAACGAGGTCGCCCGCCACATCGCCGAATTTATCGGGCGCGTCTCAGGAAGCCAGCCCGCCGGCTCCGAGCCGGGGGCGGTCGCCTGATCCCGCCGGGGAACATTCGATCGGCGCGCCCGTCTACCCAAGCACTCACAGATGGCCTGTGGGATGCACCTGGCGAGGAGGCTTCTATGACATTCGGCTTTCGGAGTGCGTTGCCAGCCATTGCGGCGGCCCTGGTGTGCGCCCCGCTCTCCCTGCCGGCATGGGCAAGCAATTCAGCATACGTGCACAGGCACTATTTCTCGAGCCCGCCTCCTTACCCGTACTACTACAACCAGCAGCCGATAACCTTTCGGCAGTATTTAGCCGGGCACCCGAAGATCAGATCAGCGACCGTGGGTGCGGGAGTCGGCACCGCCGCCGGTGCATTGACCGGGCTTGTCACGGGCAGGGGCGTGCTGCATGGAGCTGCCGTAGGAGCCGGTACCGGCGCGGGCGTTGGCCTTATTCGATCCAGCTACATCATGATGCGTCACCCGATCTTGCGGGACGTGGCGACCGGCGGGCTGGCCGGAGCCGGGCTCGGCTGGGCCGGCGGCCGGCAGGGCGGCACCACGGCCAGGGCGGCCGGCGTCGGAGCTGCAATCGGGCTTGGCGTGGGGATGCTGAAGCACATGTAAGCCAGGGAGCCCAGCCCCGCCCGTGGCTGCGGGCGTCCCGCCTGCAGCCCGTGAGCGATTCGTCAGTGCGGGGCCGTTGCCCGCTCCCAAAGGCCTAATCTGGGGTGGCGGCGGCGCAGGGGACGTTTTCTGCGCGGCGGTCTTCGATCGGCTCGGCACCAGGATCGAGGCTTTCCGCCGCGCGCGAATCCGCCCCGCCAGCGAGGCTGCTCCAGCCCAGTCCGACTGCCGCTTCGGGAACGGGCACCGCGCTGTCATAAGCCAGCTCGGATTTGAATCTGGCCAGCAGGCGGTTCAAGAGCGGGTTGCGATGCTTGAAGAGAACGAAGCTCGGGATGATACGGGCATCGCCGAGCCTCGTCTTCTGCGTCTCTCCGGTGCAGCCCAGATCGATCGTCGGGATTGATCGTTCGATGCACTCGCTCACCAGCTCCATCCAACTGCGGAAGTAAAGATTATGCGCCCGCCCGAAGACAGGATCGATGGCCACGAATTTGGACAGCAGACAATCTGGAAGGTGGCATACAAGCTCGAAGCCGATAAGCCGGTCGTCGAGCAGATAGAGAAAGTATTCGGCGCTGGGATCCATCCTGCATGCCTGCTCGAAGTAAGCCTTTCGCTGCGTGCCGTTCAAGTTGAGCTCGCTGCGGGCCACCTGGCCGAGGTAAAGGTCGTAGATGGCATCGAGCCAGGGCTCTATGTCGCGGGTGCGCACGGTGGTGACGCTGGCGGCCTTGCGCAGGCTGCGGCGCAGAAAGTGCCGCATGTCTTTCGGCAGGCTCGCCAGATAAGCATCCACGGACGGGAAGGCGACCGGAATCTGAATGAAGGGAGCACCAGGGGCGATGTGGAAGTCTTGCATCCGATGCAGCGGCAAGAGGCTGCCCGTCTCCGGCGTGAACTCCGTGAAGGCGACCAGCTGAACTTTCCTGGCGCGGCAGAGGCTCTCCAGTGTATCGAGGGCCATGGCCCAGGCTCGATCGAGAGAGTCGCGGTCGCACTGGCGGTCATAACCGACCTCTCCCCACTGCTGATCGACTATGCCCACGCGGGCAAGACGCATGCGCAAGAGCGAGGGAGCAACACGGTCGATCGCGTCGGCTGCCCGGCGGATGCTTCCCTCCAGGGTTGAGCCCAGATAATGGTTCGTTTCAAACACCGGCAAAAGAAGGGACGCCCGCCCGTCGATGCGGACAAGAATGCTGTGAAACGTGAACTCTTCGACCCCCACCTGCTGCACGAGCCGAATCGTCTCGTAGGTGTTCGGGCTGCCGGCAAAGAGATAATCCCATTCCGATTTGGCAACCGGGACAAGGGTGTTGCTCAACTCAACGGTAAAGTTTCTGCTCATTGGATCAAACCATGATATCGTCAATCCCAGCCGGTCCCGTTAGTGGCCTCTCAGGTGTCCGCAGTTGCCGGACTCCCAAGGGGAGCCCTCTTTCCCCGTCGAGATGACAATTGAGACGCTAAGGCATCGGCGGCACTTGCAGTTTTCCCTTAATGGAATAATCTCCCCTGAAAGCGCACAACGACATTGCACGCAGCAACGAGCAGGCGGCCCGGGCTGAATTCGATGCTCCGCAGAACACCCGCATGGTCGGCAAGGGACGCGGCAAGAAGTGGATCTTTCTTGCCGAGAGCGCCCTCCGCGCTGTCCGCGGCCCAGCCGCAGAAGGTGCAAAATCCCTGTAGTTTGTCCTGCTGATAGTAGTAGTTGGCCAGATTATTCAAGATGCGGGCGGTCCCCAAACTGCGTGGCGCGGGCCTGACTGACTCCGGCTTAATGCAGGGCGATCGAGCTCGGCCGATTGTTCGGTCCATCCGGCGTGATATTCGGCCGACGCGACAGGCAACATGGTGTTGATCGTCAGAATATTGCTTGCGCCGTATGCCTGCTCGTAGATCGATAGCGCGCGCTGGAGGAGCGGCGCCGCCCCGGGGTACTTTGCTGAAACAAGTACAGCTGGGCAGCCCGTTCAGGTCGGTTGCCATCGAGGGAAGATGCGACCCGAGCTGCCACGATGCGGCGGTGACCGCCGGCCGTTCGGACGCCGGCGACGGGGCGCTGAGCTGGAGGCTGGCCTGCACCGAGCAGTAAAGCAGGTACCGCCAGATCCGGGGCAGGTTGGGCTCACAATCCGAAATTATCTAAACCATCATCCCGGTCATGGCATCAGTGATCCGGCAGGTCCGGCGTCGCGGAGGGTCCAGCATGGCTAAAAAATGCTAAGCTAGTAACCAGGAGTTCCCTGTCTCAGTGATCAGGGCGTGATTACGTCCTGCTCCATCACAAATCGATTACAACCGCCACTTACTATTGATTTTCGGTGGAAGATTTGCCCTGGTGTCTCGATGCGAATCAGCTTTCTTATCCCGGCGCTCACCCTCGTTGCCACGTTGGCCCAGACGGGACCAGCGGCTATGGCCTTAGAGAAGGTCAACCTGCACATGGAGCCTGCGTTGGTGCCAGAGCCCTACCAGGCGGCGGCAGTAAATTCGCTGGTGCGCCTGGCCGAGAAGGGCGTCACCGAGGCACAGTTGACCCTGGCCGAGATGTATGAGGCTGGAGATGGCGTTCCCGTCGATCATGAGAAGGCGACGCACTGGTACGAGCTGGCTTCGCTGAACACCCGCGCCGTTAAGCCGGACGGCGGGCTCAGCCATCTGGATGTCGCCGGCAAAGTCCCACGCAAGCCGCGGCGCTATGACAAGCTGGTTGGCGACGACCCGCTATCGCAGTGCGACCAGGCCTACATGTACGCCCATGGCATCGGTGTAGAGCAGAACCTTCCCCTGGCTGCCGAGTTGTACACGCAGGCTGCCAATCGTGGCTGTGCCGCGGCGCAAACCAGCCTGGGATTCATGTACGAGCACGGGCTGGGTGTGCCGCAGAACAGGGAGAAGGCGGCAGAGCTGTACAGATCGGCTGCCGCGCAGGGCGATCCGGCCGCCTTGAATAATCTCGGCTTCCTGCTGGCGACCGGTGGCTGCCTGCCGAGAAACAGCCGGGAGGCCGTAGGTGAGTTCGAGAAGGCGGCCGCGCATGGAGATCCTTACGCACTGTGCAACCTGGGCGTTATGTACCACAACGGCGAAGGCGTGCCGCAGGATTACAAACGGGCCGCCGAGTTCTATAAAAAAGCCGCTGAGCACGGCATCGCTCTGGCCAAGTACAACCTCGGGCTCATGTACCAGTACGGGCAGGGAGTGAAGGCCGACCAGAGGAAGAGCCAGTCACTGTGCCGGTCCGCCGACGCCACCATAATTAGCCGCAAGCAGCCGCTCTCCGAAGCCGCCAGCGACGAGGACGTGCTCGACTCTTCGGAACAGCTCGGGCAGCTACCGGCTGAAGGCGGCGCCGAGTAAACCGCCGGGACGGGGCTCAATCAGTCATAGATGTCGAAATTAGGCGGCAGCTTGTAGCTGTATGCTTTGCGCTCGGCCTCTTTCTTGTACCACTTGAGCGCCAGCTGGTAGTCCTGTGGAACGCCTGTTCCGTGCTCATACATGAAACCCAGAGCATTCTGTCCACCCGGGTAGCCGGCTGCAGCCGCCAGGGTGTAGAGCTTGACCGCCTTAGCTTGCTGGCGGTTTACCCCCAGTCCATACTGGTACATATAACCCAGGTTGTATTGTGCAGCCGGAACCCCATGCGCGGCTGCTTTGGCGTACAGGGCCACGGCAGTGCGGTAGTCACGGTCGACGCCCAGACCCTTCTGGTACATCCAGCCGAGGTTGGTCATAGCCTCGAAATTGCCGTTGTTGCTGGCGCTCGTAAACAACTGCACGGCCCGCCTGACGTTGCCCTCTACCCCCAGCCCGTTCGCATAGAGAAACCCCAGGTTGTTCTGGGCAGCGGTGCTGCCTGCTGCGGCCGCCTTCTGATATAGCTCGGCGGCCTTTGCATAGTCTTGCTTGACGTGCGCGCCGTGCTGATACATGAAGCCCAGATCGTTGGTGGCGTCGCTGTTTCCCTGGGCGGACGATTTCTCAAACCAGTTGAAAGATTGCGCAAAATCCCGCTTGACGCCGAGGCCCTTGAAATAAAGCGTGCCGAGAACGAACTGCGCATCGGGATCGCCGCTCTGCGCGTGTGCTTTCACATCATCGACGTATCTCTTCAGCTCCTTGGGATCGGTGGGAATAGCTTCGTGAAGTGCCAGGTGGACGGAGTACCGGTGCTTGTGCTCGCCGCGAGCAGCGCTCTTGTACCACTTGAGCGCCTCGGCGGAGTCCTGCGGAACGCCATATCCAAACTCGTAAATCTCTCCCAGCAAGCATTCCGCGGCGGGGTCGTTAGCCTGCGCCAGCGGCATCACAAGCTTTAGAGCAGTCTGGTAGTCGTGTTTGGCGATTGCCTGTCTGGCTGCCTGCACATCAGCGGTGGCATCTGCCAGCCCCGGCTGCGTGAACGCCAGGAAGATGAATAATGCTGTCGTCGCCGCCGCCTTTGGTTTCCATGAGCTATGGTGCATAACCACCTCCACCCGTCAATTGCAGGCGATTTATTAATTCTCATTGTAGCGGCAAGCGAAGCGGGGTGACAACCAGATCGACCAAAAACGTGCTTGGCGTCGAACGCTCCACGTAATCTGTCGGCAATCACAGTTTCATTACAATTACCCCGTAAAATAACTTTCTTCACGCACGCGTGCTGTCTGTCGACAGGCAGAGACAGCCGTCTCGTCGGTTTGTGAGAGGCGGGCTGCAGCGGTGGTCGATCCGGGGGCGGCTGTAGAAATCGAGGTGACCAATCTCCATGACAAGCGTTGGTTCCGGCAGGAAGAGGGCAGGTTGGCTTAAGGCTGCAATCTGCCTGATGACCGGTGTTTCTTGGCTGGCGTACGCTCCGGTAGTCCGGGCGGCATCGGTCTCGCCCGGCGCCGTCTCACCGGCTTTCCTGGAGATCAAGAAGCTCGACTGCCAGATCATCGAGCAGGAGTGCCAGATATTTAAGGTCAACACGGCTTTCCGGCTGGAGAACGGCAAGAGCCCGAAGGGCAGGGGGCTGAGGATGGCCATGGCTCAGACCACCAATTACACGCTCACCTTCGTCGGGCTACTGATCAACATGATCTACAATTTTTACTATTACCCCAGAGGCGGGCATGCAACTGTCATTGCTCAGCTGGCGGCAACCACCCCCCGGTTCATTGGCAAGGCAGTCTACCTGGGCGACCTGAGCCTGGAGATGCTTTTGCAGGCCATTCAGCACAGGCGGGAGGGCCTGGGCGGCTTCGACGCCGGCGCGACCTTCCGGCACGTGTCCGGGCTGAGAAGCACGCTGGACGAGCTCCTCGAGCGGCGCGAACGGATCCTTAAGGGTTACGCCACCGCCATGACCCCGGAGGAGCTAAAAGAAGCGGAGCTGGAAGGCAAGGTGCTAAAGGACGGGCGAGCCCTGGCCCTGGACGAGTATGCCATGCTCTATGCCCGGTCGCGATCGATCTCCACCCGCAACAAGTTCTTCAACGTCCTGACCTGGATTAAGAAGGGGGATGCCACGTTTGGCGCGGACCTGACGAGAATTATCGGCGGCGCGACGCTCAACCGGTTCCTCAGCGCGCCGGCGAGCATGTCGACCACGATAAGCGGCGCCATGTCAGCTTTCGACGTCTATGCCGAGATGTCAAGCATGAAGCTTCAGAACATGGCCAGCTTCAAGAAGGTGACGCAGGCCCTGGGCACAAAGGGAGATTCGGATCTGGCGACATTTGATGCCGATCGAGAAAAGCTGCGGGCAGCCTCCGAGACTTTCGACCCTGAGCGGCTGCCGGTGCTCTCGCGCGTGTTGAGTACGCATGCCCAGATCTACACCAGCATGGGCGGTGTGGTCGACTCCATGCAGTTTGTGCGGAAAAAGGAGCTCCACCACCAGAAGATGCACGATCTGCACAGCATTGTTTATCACGCCATGTACGGGGGCAGCAAGCTGTCCAGGGGCAGCTGGCTCATCTACGTGGGATTCCGCTACCTCTACGGTCACGGGCACTCGAAGCACTCCTCGCTTCTCAACGGCTTTGCCGGCATCATCAACTTCTCGGGCGCCGCCTATCGCGAGGCGGACTTCCTCACCTACGACGCGCTCCGCATCATCCACAGAAAGCGCAACAGCATAAAGGCGAGGGCGGACGCGGCCATGGTAGCAAGCCGGTGGGATATGCTTGATAACATGGAAGGAGACGCGACAAAGAGCCTTGCCGACCTTCAGGCTGCCGCTACCAGGTAGGAGGCAGCAACGCGGGCAGGCGAATCGAAGGCGAGGAAATCCAGGTGGAAGTGGGGGTGGTTTGCGATGCGAGGGGTAAGCGAGCGGATGAGTTCTAGATACAGACGGATTCTTTGGCTGCTTCTGGCGGTGAGCGCGATGTCGATGCCGGTGTTTGGCGCACAGCAGCAGGATCTGGCAAACGCTGAAAAGGCGATTGAGGATAAAGACTACGGCGTGGCCTTCAAGCTCCTCGAGGCTTTGAGCAAGAAGGGCCTGCCGGAGGCGGAGTGCAAACTGGCCTATCTGTACGACCGGGGATTTGGGACAAACGTGGACCACAAGCAAGCGGTAAGGCTATACGTGAAAGCAGCGACGACCGAGAGCGAAAAGGAGCTCAAAGCCTTGCGTGAAACAAGGACGCTGTCTCGTAAGCGTCTGGCAGAGTCGACCGATATCGAGGATCAGTACCGGCTGGCATACTGCTATCAAATGGGTATTGACGGCCCTCAAAACTATGAGCAGGCGGCGAGACTGTACGAGCAGTTGGCGAACAAGGGGATGCCGGAGGCGATGAACAATCTCGGCTTCCTTTACCAGCATGGCTTCGGGGTCAAGCAAGACGAGGCCAGGGCCTTCGAGCTGTATAAAGAAGCTGCTGATCGGGGACTGACGAAAGCGCTGACCAATCTGGGCTTCCTCTATTACAGCGGGCTCGGTGTGCAAACCAATCTGAACAAGGCCAGAGACCTTTTCGAGAAGGCTGCTCAAGCCAAAGATCCAACTGCCCTTTCTAATCTGGGCTGGATGTACCTGAAAGGTGAAGGGGTAAAGCCGGATCCGTTCAGGGCGATGGAGATGTTCGCGCAGGCGGCTACGCAAGGCAGGCCGGTTGCCCGATTGAACCTCGGTTACATGCTCGAGTACGGCATCGGTGTGCCCAGGGACGTCGAGCAAAGCGCCAAACTCTACGAAATGGCCACGGAAGAATTGACCAGGTCCGCCGGCGAGGACCGGACAAGTGAGAATGCGATTGGCTTCACTTGCCAGAGAGGAGTGGCGACCGGAAAAGTTATGGCGCACAATCGGTAAGGCGCGCCGGGCGTCGGAATCTGACACTACCGGTGGTGCAGAAAACTCCGCCCGACAACCGCGGCGATTCGCCAGAAGGGTGCTGTGAGGCAGCAGGCCTTGAGCCCGCGATGGTTTTGTCAAGAGACCGTCTCCGGCCTGGACAGGCGTTAAAATGGTCTTCGGCCTGATCTAGCCGCAAACCGGCTGCAAGTGAGGACCGCTTGTTGAAGTCCAGGAAACCTGAGAACCCTTCCTATTCCATACCTGATGGGGTAATCCGGGCATGGTCAGGGGCCCTGCTGGTTTTGCTGGCCCTTGTCTGCTCCCCGTGCCGGGGTGCCGAGGTCAGGTCGATGGAGCCGATCCTCTATTCGGACAACCAGCGCGTCAAGCAGATCAAGCGCGAGCTGCGCGCCGGCACCGAGGCCGAGTATCCTCTCAAGCCGCTGGTGCCGCAGGCGGACACGGGCGCCCGCCCGACGAAGATGATCACGCCGCGGGCGCCTATCAAGGGGACGGTGGGACAGACAGAGGAGCCTGGCAAGGCGGCGCCGCTCCTGAAGCTCCATGTGGCGCTGAACGAGGCGCTCATGAACAGCCCGCGCACGGCCGCCGTCCGTGCTTTGCTCAACATCTCCAAGTCCGGATACTGGGCTGCCACCGTATCACCCAACCCGATGTTCTTCTACGACAACGGGGTTATTGCCGAGCAAACCAGGCGGGTTGGCACTTCTCTCACCTTCAGCCCGCCGTGGAAGGTCGTTTTCCGCCTGCTGGCCGCAAAGGCCCAGTTCAAAGAGACAAAGATGGAGATCCTGAACACCCTCTGGAAGTTCCGCGCCGACGTGCGCCGGTCCTACACGGAGGTGATTGTCGCTGAGGCTACGTATCAGACCCTCTCGGACATCGTCGAGCTGACGCGGCGGCTGTGGCAGGTGACCCAGAAGCGCTTCGAGGCCGGAGACGTGCCCGAGCTCGATGTGCTCAAGGCGCGCCTGGCCTTTTCCCAGAGCCTGATCGACCAGCAGCAGGGCTTCACCAGGGTAATTCGTGCCAAGCAGCTGCTGAACGTCATCCTCGGCCGGGCTGTCGAAGGAGCCGTCGAGGTTCCGAAGTTGCCGCCCTTCCAGTTGAAGGTGGAGAAATTCGAGTTCCTGCCCGATTTTGACGAGCCGCTGCCGCCGCTTTCCCACTTCATCTCCGAGGCGCTGCAGAACAGGTGGGAGCTCAAGGTGATAAAGCAGCAGATTAAGCTGACGCAGGCCCAGCTGCGTGTCACCTACGGCAACATAATTCCCGACGAGACGATGAACATAGGGGAGTCGCGAACCGGCAACCCCTCTCCCGGTCCCAGGCTTCTCGGGTTCTTCATGACCTTCCCGGTGGAATCGCCAATTTACAACTTCCAGCAGGGAGAGATTGCCAGGCTCAAGGCTACAGCGCGGCAGTTCTACCTCGAGTACGGCTCGCAGCGAAATCAGGTTGTCGCCGATGTGTCCTCGGCGTACCAGAACCTGGTGGTGGCCAGGGAGAGAATTCGCACCTATCAGGAGCACGTGCTGGCCGATTCAGAGGAGGTGGCCCGGCTGGCGAGACGAAGCTACGAAGTAGGGCAGTCGGATATCACGTCCACGCTGCAGGCGCAGCAGGCGAACATCCAGATCCGCAGCCAGTACCTCGATGCCGTCAATTTGTACCAGCAGGCCTACACCGACCTTGAGCAGGCGATTGGGGAGCCGATTGAGGACTGATGAACGAACAGGAGCCGACGCGATGAAAGTCTCGAGACCGCATATGAGCCTGCTGCTTGCCGCCTTCCTTGCTGTCCTGTCCGTGGCGGCGGAAGCATTTCCGGTCGCCTTCAGCCCCGACGTCAACGGCACCACGGGTAAGGTCACGGCCAAGATCCCGCTGGAGAAGCTCGGCTCGGTGACCATCCCGCGCGGCCGGCTCAAGATCAGGGGAGGCTGGGCGGAAGTTTCCACCGTGCAGGAGTTTCAGTTCGACCACAATGTAGTTCTGTCCGGGCCTGTGCTCAACAGCCAGCAGAAGGTAAGCAACGGCAACCTCGAGATAAGCGGGTTGGCCTATTTTTCCGATGGCGACTGGCTGCCGTATCTTTCGCCGGCCGCTTTTGAGGAGACAGTAAAGACCCGCGGGGAGGAGCTCACGGGTCGCATACTGTCGATGGATCGCCAGGAGGCGGTCATCCTTCTTGCGTCCGGCCAAAAGAAAGAGATACCGGTTGCCCAGATACGGGACATCCACTCGCCTCGCGCCTTTCGCTTTGTCATCACCGGCGCGGCGCCGGAGGGGGTTCCGCCGGGGCAACCTTACGAGACCGAGGCCAGCCGGCTGAGCATGCTGCAGACGGCCCGCCAGTTTCGCGTCACCGCTTTGAGGACTGATTTGCGGCGGCGGGGGGACGGCGACCTGACGACCGGGCAGCTGGTGGCGATCGGCTCGCTCATGAGCGCCATCGAGATCGGGCAGATGGTGCCATTTCTGGTCGTGCCGCTCCAGTACAACCGCCTGCACCAGAACGCCTTCCAGAGAGAGTTTGATATCCAGACCAATCCGTTTGCCATCGTCTCACCGTTTGGAATTCCCAGCAACCAGATCCCGCCGCCGCCCGGCATCTTCCCCTCAAACGGATACGTCGGGCCGCCAGGCCGGTAGCGCAAACGCTGGCGGCGTTGTACCCGATGTCCGTAGCGCAGCCGCTTGCGCCGTTTTTCACGAAAAACCGATCAGATCCGCTGCTTGATCCATTGCGCGATCTCGTAGCGCAGCGAGGGCATCATCTCGTAGCAGCCGTGACCGGCGTTCGGGCAGAACAGAAGCTTTTTGTCCGCGCTCGAGGCCTGGCTGTAGAGCAGGCGGGTCTCCTTCTCCTTTACCAAAAGATCCTTGCCGCCGCCGGCCACCAGGAGCGGCAGGTCGAGCTCGCTTAAGGTCTCATCGGTCCACAGGCGGCGGGCAAAGTCGTAAAGGAGCTGCTCGGCGCCCCGGGTCAGGCAGATCGCCTCGCGCCGCACGGCAGGCAGGATCCGCTCAAGGCTGGCCGCTACGCTCAGGGGGGCGGAAAGCGTGGCGACGGCCCGATAACGGCGCGGGCACAGCGCGCCCAGGTGGAGGGCGAGCGCGCCCCCGATGCCAATCCCATGCAGGGCAAGCCTCTCCGGATTGATGAGTGTGTGCTGGGCGAGGAAAAGATAAAGCGCGTTGCCCACGAGGCCGAAGTCGCAGGTGTCCAGGCCTTCGCCCACGCTTTGCCCGAAGCCGGGCAGGTCGAAGGCCAGGGTAGCCACCCCCATCTTGAGGAAGGCGTTCTCCGCGTAGTGAAGCTCCTCCTTCACCGAGTTAATGGTGTTGACGATGATCGTGCAGGGGTATGGCTTTTCCACCTCTGGACCGGGCAGGCGCAGGTAGCCTTTGAGAAATCCCGATTGACAGGCAATCTCGACCGACTGCGCCGGATATTCGAACAATGGTGCCGCCCGGCGGTAGGTCTGCGCGCAGCGAGCGTAGGTCAGGGCCCTGGTGTCCAGATCCTGGGGCAGGAGAAGCTGCGCATAAAAATCCCAGAGCGCTGACTGCAGGTAGTGGCTGCCCGCCCGCGGCCCCAGTCCCAGGTCCTCCCAGTACATCGCCTTTTCCAGCAGCTCGCCGGCGATGGTCGAGAAAATATGGGGCAGCTCGTCCCAGCGACCTGCCTGCCGGCAGACAAGCTCCAGCTCCTGCCCGATGAGGCCGTTGGCAGCCGCGCGCGCTATTAAAAAGGATGGCACCGTGCGTCCGCGCAAAAGGTTGATCAGCCCGGCGATCAGTCCGGACCTGGCCGCGTGTTTCCGGGCCGAGGAGACCACCCTGGTCCCCAGGCTTCTGGGCTCGTTGCTTGTCGGTCGAAGCGGCATCGGTTCTCCGAATTCTACAAAAGCTGGCGGCTTAGTTCCTTAGCCGGGGTTTCAATGAGAGAGAAGATCCCTGCAGGGCCTGTGCTTGAGAACCCCGCCAGATGGGATTATCCAGGGCAGATCCTGGATTTGCTAAGATTCCCCATATGAATTCAAAGGAGAGCCGGGAGTTTTTAAGGGGGGGGATGTCATTTACCCCCCAGCGCATGATGCGCTATATACGCTCCCGGGCGAGGCTGGCCAGCGATGAGGACATCGAGGACATCCTCCAGAACGCGCTCATCCTGGTCACGCAGCATTTCGATCCGTCCCACCCGGAGGCCAACCTGTCGCTCTATTGCCTGGGCGCCTGCAACAAGGCGATCGCCCAGAACCTGGAGCGTTATCACAAGGTGACGCTCAAGCGCCGCGAGGAGAGCAGGCGGGTGGAGCCGCCGGCCGAGCTGGTGGCCGAGGCTGAGGGCACGCACGAGGGACAGCCGATGAAGGTGAAGACGCTGGCGCCGGGCAAGTCCTTCAGCGAGGAGCAGCCGGTGACCGGCCAGTGGCGCACCACCTCTTTCGACTCGATGTTCGACGAGGACGACGGGCGGACGGCCGAGGACGTCTTTGGCTGGGACTACAACGTCGTCTCCGGGGGGCGTCCGGGCCGCGACCCGGCAGGCGACGTCCTCTTAAAGGATTTAATCGACCAGATTTTGACCCAGCTCCCGCCCGGGCTCCACCGCACGTGCTTCATCTTGAAATATGTGGAGGGGTACAAGCGGGAAGATCTGATTTCGTGTCTAAAAATGGATGCCAAAAGTATAGATACCGTCGACAAGAAAATCGTCCGCACGCTGAAAGCGTTCAAGGAAAAGCTGGAAAGGGACGAGAAGCGTATCTAGGGGAGAAGGGCAATGAAGACGTTTACGGAAGAGCTGGCCAAGATAGTCTCGATGGGCGACGAAGCGGAATCCGCCAGGGCCTTCGAGAAGTTTTGCCGGGTTAACGCCGACCGGCTGCCGTTGCCTGGAGTGGACCCCATGTTCGACAAGGCGATGTGGGCTGCCAGCCAGCACACGACCTTGTCCCGGAAGGATGAGAGCATCGTCAAGCGGGTCACCGCCAGGCTCCTGGGAGAGCAGGTCGATGTGGTCGCCGCTGCCGCCGTCAAGCTGAAGGACCTGATTGGAGCCACCAGAGAGGCTGCCGTTCAGACCTGGCAGGATGTCATGGCAGCGATGACGTGGCAGCAGATGGTTCCTGCCGGCGCGTTGCGCGGCGTCGGGGGCCAGATGGTTTCGCTGGGCACCTTCCAGAAGCAGCTTGCCGATGCCAACATTCAGCTCAATTTGGGCTGGCTGGTGGATCAGGATCACCTGCGCATCCTTCTGCAAGCCAGGAACAGCGAGCAGCAGGCGTTGCCTGATGTCGAGCTTCGGGTCAACGAGGTGAAGCAGGGCACGGTTTTCTCCCGCAAGACCAACCAGGACGGCGCGGTGGTGGCACCCGATGTCCAGGTCGGTCCGGGGCAATATCAGATCCAGGTGATCTGGATGGACGAGATTGCCGAGACGCCGTTCTTCGTGATCTAGCGTTAACGGGCGAGGCATGCCTCGCCGTACGGGCTGCGGATTCCTCCTCGCTATCCTGCGCTCCGGCTCCAGGCTGCGCAGAGGGAGGAAAACTCAAGACCCCTGGGGCCATCCGAGCTGGCTCCGGGGGTCTTATTTTTAGCCTCTACTGCGAGATGGTGACGATCGGCTCGATGGCTTGCGCCTGGAAGTTAGCGTTTTGATTGACGAAGGGCAGCGGCACCGGAAGTTTAACGGTCATATTCAGCTGCACGACGACCCGGTCGTTCTTGTTGTACGCGCAGCTGGCACCCATTTGCGCTCCTGACGGAACGTTGGTGGTTGGCGCGATCAGGCTCAGGCTGGTGATGAATGCCTGTTTCTTATATTTGTCGGCCGTGGCTTGAGCTGCCGAGTCAGCCTGCCCGACCGTCGGCTGGTTGGCTGCGGCGCGTGCTGCGGCCTTGGCGACCTGGTCGGCGAGCTGGCTGCACATGAGCACCACGGCAAAATCGAAGAGATACAAGACAATCGGCACCAGCACCAGTATTCCGCCGACCAGCTCGGCAATCTCTTGCCCGCGCTGTCTTCTTGCGCCTGTGTACAAACGCCCGCGACTTCTCATTTTCCCCTGCCTGGTTAACTCTTGGGTGCCGGAGCGTTCCTCGGATCCTCGAGCAGCCGCTCGCTGTAGTACTGGAAGGTCATCGGCGCGCCCAGTCCCGGAACCCCCGGGAACATCGGCATCCTGAGGAGCGGCCTGGCTACGACGGTGGTAGTCACGCCCACCGTAAAGTCAGTGGAGCCGGCGAAGGCCGGAGCGTAGCTGACCGTGCACTTGGGCGGAGAGTCGAGCGACGCGAACGCGGCCATTCCCTGCGATTGCCAGGCTTTGGTTACATCCGCCATCGGGCTGGCCGTCGTATCTTGCAGCTGAGATGCTGGCGTGGTGACCGCCAGTCTCAACTGAGCCTGGTTCAGCATGGTCCCGGCCGTGTACGTAATTGCCATGGACAGCAGATCTACGAGCGGGAAGACCAGAACGAGAAAGAGGACAAAGAGCACGGGGCCGAACTCAGCTATGCTGCTGCCGCTCACCCGGCGATCCGCCAGTGTATCGAACACGCCCTTCATTTGCATTTCCCCCGATGCGCGGCCTGCTGCCAGCTATTATTCCCGCTTTGCCGATCCGTTCCAAGCCGCCGGGCACCATTGTCAGTGGATGCGTGCCGTGCGAGAATCGGCCTGGTTGCCCCGCCCTGTCTAATCGTGCTCGACAACCGAGATGCCGATCATGCTGCCGCCTTTCGAGTCGCGGGCTACACTTATCCGGCAGGTCTTGCCGTCCTTGTAGCCGCTCATCTGTCCCGACCGGCCGCCCCCTCTTGGCATCTTCTGGTTGACGGACCAGCCGTAGGATTTGAGCGCCTGGGCGTACCAGCCCGTCACCGTTTCGCACGGGTCCTTACTTTCGATTCTAAGGTCGGTCATCTTTCCCAATCCGGAATGTCTTTCGAAGCCGCCTTTGATCGTGCCCGGATAAACCGGAACCGGAAAACCAGGCGGCGCCTGGGTGAACTGGCGCATGGCGGTCACGGTTGCGTCCTGCTGGAGGGAGCCGGAAGGGCTCCATTTTTTTTTCAGGAAAGCCTTGACCTCCGGTGAGGGTTGATAGCCTGCAGATTGTCTGGCCTGGGCATGAGCAGGTGCTTGCCCGGCGGACAAAGCGGCGGCGAACACGGCAACCGCCAGGCCGCGAAATGCTGGTTTTGCCTTTGAAGACGCCACGAGTAAACATCCTCCAGAAAGTTAGCACGGTGGACACAGGGATCCGCTGATCCCGGGCAAAGCAGCGCTTTGCCCGGGATCAGTTCGCTTAACCCATCAGCAGGCTCCCTCGTGGCTGCAGTTGGGGTGGCAGTAGTTCGTGTTGGGGGTGCCGGGGGTGCCGCCGCCGCTCTGGTGCGGCTGGGCGTAAATCCCGGCATGGCGCGAGCGCTTGTTCTTGCTCTTGCCCTGTGCTATCTGTATCTTCGGGGCGACCGGCAGGGCGGCGTGCTTACCGCCGTAGGGATAGCACTCGCACGGGCAGTCTATCGGTCTTGTGCCAATTGAGCCGGCGGGTATGGTTGGTGCGCCCGGCCCGCCGGGCAGCTGGCCGCCGGAGATCAGATCGCAGGGCCACGGCGAGTACGGGTCCACCCCGGTGTTTTGAACGACGGTGGCGTTGTTGGCTCCGGTGCCCTGCTTGCCCTCCTGGTATCCCTGCAGGTCTGGCTGGCTGAAGAACTCGCCCAGGCTGATGTCGCCTAGCGTGCCGTTGGCGCCGGAGCCGCTTGCCCAGAGATAGATCCTCCAGTACCGGGGGTCTACCGCCGTGTCGTTGTCCCCGTTCTCGAACGGCTGGGTGAGACCCCAGTCGCCGGGCTGATTGTAAAGGTTTTCCTTCATCGGGTGCCTGGGGCCAATATAGGCCACGGTGTTGCCGCTGGCGTCGAATGGGTCAACCGTCCGCGCCGTAAAGGGGTTGAAGCCGGGCTCGCCTATCGGCAGCCCATCCACCTGCTGCAGGAGTCGCGGCGGTGGGAGATAACTGGGCAGTGACTTCTTAATGTCGGAAAGGTCCTGCCGCTTGCTAACCAGCAATACCGGTTTCGGATTGTAAGGGTCGTCGTTGTTGACGTAGATAAATGCGGTGGCGCCCAACGGCAGGCTTCCCGCCCCGGCGCCGGCAACCAGCGCTCGCAGGTCGCTGTCGCCGAAGTTGACCGCCCCGAGCTGGCGAATCCGCGTCACTATGCGCTTGCGAATGCCATTTTGCAGCAAGCCGATCTCCTTGTTGAATAAGTTGCCGTAGGACGGGTCGTTGGCCAGGAAGCTCCAGGGCGAGCTGGCATCGTCCGGATAAAGGAGCGTCAGCAGCGACGGCGGGCTGCTTGCCAGGCTCACAGGATTGGTCGTAAGCGGTCCCCTGTTTGCCGGAATATCGGCTGCGCCGGAGAATATGGTACTGGCCGCCGACATGTAGAGCCCGATGTTGTCCTTGGTCGCCGGGTCGCCCAGGTTGGCCAAGCCGCCGGTGAACGGTACGGCGTCCGTGATGCCGCTGTCCTTGTTGGTGTTGACGCCAACAACCTGCGGGTCATTGAGCAGGATCATCGAGTTGTTGACGTGATCTTGCTGCGACCACAGGTGCGGGTGATTGTTGCTGCCGTAGCAGATAACGTCCGGATGCGGGCTCTGCCCGGGAAAAAGCGTGGTGCTGTAAAACTTGTATGCCAGGCTGTTCGGGCTGGGGTTGCCGAAATCGGCGTTGGTGAACGCAATTGCGGGTGGGTCCGGGTTGAGCGGGCACGGCAGCCCGCTTGCGGGATTGCCCAGCGGGTTGATGGTGGTCGGCAGCGGTGTCTGCAGGCAATGCCAGAGATTACCGGTGACCGTGGTTCCAAGCCCGGTGCCGTGACTCGTGTAATCAGGCTCCAGCATCGGTGCGGTTGGGCTTGAGCCGCTGCTGCTGCCGCTGCTGCTGCTGCTGGCGCTGCCGCTGCCGCTGCTGGTGCTATTGCTGCTGCTGCTCGAAGAGGCGAGCCCGGGGTAATCTATGTTCTTGTAGCTGGCGCTATGGTTATTTGGATTGCAGTAGGTGTCGTAAACGGGCTTCATGTCCCCGTAAAACCCGTAAACGTATGTTTGTGCGTCGCTGCACATGATCGGGTTGCTGCTCTGGTCAACCGGCAAACACATCTGCTCGTCCATAAGCGCAACAAGCGCATCGCCGCCGGGGGTCGGGCCTTTGTAGTTTGTCCGGGCCTCGAGCATCTGCTGGTTGAGATACTCGAGACAATGCAATCCCTGCGGGGGCAGCGGCACCGGCAGGTTTGCGCCAGACGGTGCATTTCCCAGCGGCGCGAAAGCGTCGGTGCTGGCCAGTTGGTTGCCAATTCGACCGGCAATGACAGGTCCCTGACCGGTCATGACCCCGGTGGCGTTGTTGATGCGCACGAAGCCATTGAGCACAGCCACCGGCGCCCCGTCGTTCATCGGCCCCGCCTCGCTGTAGCTTATGACATTGGTCCTCCCCGGTTGCACCTTGCCCTTGTCTCCCTGCGGCTGGACGGTCATCTCGGCCTGCACCATAAAGGTGTTGGGCACGTAAGGATGGCTCTGGTCGTTTACGGAGCCGCCCTCGGGCACGTTGTTGGAGCTGTTGAAAATATTCGGTGACACCAGGTGCGGTTTCGAACCCGGGGGCAGCGCGGTGAAGTAATACTTGAGGCCATTGCCCAGGTCGATCGTCTTATAGCCGGGCACGTAGTTCTTGCCGTTATAACTGATCAGCTGCACGCCCCCGATTGTCGGTGGGTTGGTGGTCGTGTCGACGACCGATTTCGGCAGGTTGCCCTCGGGCAACTGACTGTTGGCGAGGTAAACGTTGGAGGCCGAGCCGGAATCACAGTAAGCAACTTGCCATACCCCGTTCGGTTTTGCGTCGTTGCTTGCGCTTTGACCCAGCATTCTCGTGGAGTTTGCGTTGCAGAAGTCGGTGAACGCGGATTTCAACTGACCAGAGTCGGTGAGGCTTTGTCTCAAGGCCAGGGCCACGTTGGTGGCAGCCGTGCACATTTTTTGAGCTTTAAGCAGCGCCGCCTGCTGGCCGCTTCCCGAGATGGAGCCCTCGGCCACGAGGGCGTTGTAGTTGAGCCCGGTGAGCAGGGCTGCGCTCCAGACTCTGTTGATGTTATTAAGGTTGATCTGATCTTTGTTGGGACCATCTCCCAGTCCGGTGAAGAACGCCGCCGCGTTAGGGTCAGTAACCTGGGTCGGGTCAGAAAGCGACACATAGGGGGCGGTCAAAGCCGTCTTGGCCGTATTGAGAGCCCCGGCATCGCTGGCATTGGCAAACTCCTTGCCCCCGCCAAGGATCATCACGTAATAGAAGACGCCTACGGCAATCAGAACCAGAACAACGATGCACGGAATGATCAATGCCAGCGAGGCGCCGACATGGCTACGTCCCTTGCTCATGAGCTCCACCCCCTAAGGAACCGAACGAAAAGATGTGTGATGCCGGTCCTGATTATTCAGGAATCTTGTAAATAGTAGGTCACCCAGAGTTGCCGAGCGAAATCAAGCTATTCCCCCCAAGAGCCTGAGCGATGGATCAAATTTCCTGGTTTCCGAGCTTATTCTGCCCGACCTTGATTATCGCCAGAACAGAGAAACCAGGTGAACTTTTTTTCACTTATGCAGCAAGTATAGCAAAGGGAATCCGGACGGCCAAGGTGGTCCAAACAGCTTTAATGCTTTTGCTTGTTACCCATCCGGCGCTCCATCCTGGCGGCGCGATCGACGATCTCCCGGTCATTGTGATCAAGTGCGAGGGCCTTCCTATAAGAGCGCAGCGCGTCGGCATCTTGATGAAACATCTCCAGGTCCTCGCCTCGGCGCAGCCAGGCTCGTGCAAACTTCGGATTGAGCGCCAGGCCCCTTTCGTAATAAGAAAGCGCCGTGTGCGGCTTGTCCAGGATATCGAATATGTCGCCCAGGCAGAACAGATATTTGGCTTCGTGCCCGGTTCCGCGAAATTCACGAAATACTTTCTCTATGAGCGCCTGGATGCTCTTATCTTGCCCGCCGCCGTTTTTGAATTTTTCAATCAGATCGATTACCTTGTCCTTGTCGTCCGGCAAGATCGAATCAAAATGCACGTCGAGCGCCATCACCACCAGTGCCGCCTCCAGGGCCTGCTCGGGATGTCCCTGGCTCTCGGACTCCCTCAAGTACAAGGCCGCCAGACCGTGCTCGAACGGATCGAAGTTGAAGCCCATGGCCAGAGCGCTCAGCGCTCTCTGCTTTTCACTTAGCATCAAGAGCGCCCGGGCTTTGGCCAGGTAGGCGGCGGCGTACCTGCTCCGCAGGGCAAGGGCATGGTCTGCCGCTTTCACCGCCTCCTGCGGGCGCCGCAGCATGCAGAGCGCCTGAGCACGCGCCACGTATATCTCCGGATTGCCCGGTTGCGCCGCCTGGGCTCGTGCCAGGACCTTGTCGGCTTCCATGGGCTGCTTCAGGCGCTCAAGCAAGTTCCCCTTCACCAGCAGTATGCTCGGGTTGCTGGGAAATAGCTGCTCCGCTTCGGCCAGAACCTTTTTTGCCTCGTCGATCTTGGTGTGCCGGTATTTTTCGTTGATCAGCAACACCCAGACCTGCACCTGGTTCCTGTCCAGCTTGAGGGCGTCGCGGAACTCCGCGGACGCCAGCTCGCCGAAGTTATAGCGGGAATAGAGACGGCCGAGCAGAACATGCGCCCTTATGTTCCTGGGATTTTTCTGGCTGAACTCCTGGAGCAGGTTGCTGTCCGCGTCCGAAAGCTGCCCGCGGTCAATCTTCTGCTCGATGCTGTCCAGGTTCAGGGCGACGGTCTCACCGGCGTGCGAGCCGGCGACGGCCAGCAACGGCACGGCTGCCGCCTGCACCAGCAGCCTGGACGCTGCCGTGCCAAAGGCCCTGGCGATCAAATTACCGGTGCGGGCAGGCGATGCAGCGGGAAGCATCATCCATGGGGATCCTCTTGCTTGCCCGAGCCCGCGCCTTCCAGATCCCGGCTGATATCGGTTGGCTCGTAATCTGTCTCGAAGTGGCGCACGTACCTGGCCATCTGCTTGATGAACCGCTGGTCGAAGACGACACCGTTCATTCTGTCGCGTCTCCCGAAGAAACCAGGCATGGCTGCGGGATACAACCCGTCTGCGATGTGATTGTAGAGCATGGAATCCTGCCGGTCAAAGAAGCGATCGAACTGATGGAAGTTGGCGGGCAGCGGCGCCAGGTTGTGCGACAGCGGTCCGTCGCCGTAGCCTTTCTCGCCATGGCAGTCGGCGCAATTGGCACCATACACGGTTCCCAGCCGGTCACGCTCGGCCGCGGTCAACGGCGGGCTGGTGAATGAGCGCACATAGAAAACCAGATCCCAGACCTCGCGATTGGAGAGCCTGCCCCTGAGCACGGGGTGATCCCAGCCGGGCACCCCGTAGCAGAGGATCTTGTATTGAAATATGGGCGTTCTGTCCGCTTGTTCCTTGGTCGGATCGCTGAGGATGCGCGGCGCCGCGAAATTGGCGCCCTCGCCTTTGTCACCGTGACATTCCGCGCACCGCAATTTACTGTACACGGCCTTGCCGTCCGCCAGGGAAGGATTGAAGTCCGGGAGCACCACCGGTTCCCCCGGCGCCTGAGCCTGGCTGGAAAATGCTCTGGCGGCCCTGTCGGCGATTGACAGGCGCGCGCCGCATGAGGTCAAAAGGGCGGTGCAAGCCATAAGCAGGGTGGCGGCGAGGATGCGTGCATTGAGCATCAGCTCCCCCCCGCTTGTGTCTTCTTTGTACCTTCCAGAAAAGGCGGGTTCCATTCATGATGCACATGCTGCATCTCCATGAAAAACTGATCCAGATCATGCACCGACCTGGTCACCTTTTCCTCCTGCCCGGGGAGCCGTTTCAGGTAAGCCACCAGATACCAGCGCTGCGCCTCGCTCAGCGTCTCCCGCCAGCGCGGCATGCGTGTGCCCGGCACCCCTTCGCTTATCCGGTAATACCAGAACAGATCGTTGTACTGCTTGAAAAATGGTCTCGTGAAGTTGGACGGCTTGCTCTCCATCGAAATCGAGGCAGGCCCGTTGCCCATACCGCTGATACCATGGCAGGTGGCGCAGTCCTGAACGTAAATGCCGTGACCGACATTGGCGACCGCGTCGGAATCAGTATCCACGGTCTTTCTTGCCAGAACGGGCCTGTACTCTTCCGGCGCCGCGAAAAGATCGGTTACCGTTCGCCTGGCTCCCAGCTGTTCGATGTATGCCACCAGATCCCTCATGTCCTGCTCGCTGAGATAGCTGAAGCTCGGCATGATCGAACCGGGCTTGAGGGCCCGCGGGTTTATCAGGTGGGCTTTCTGCCAGCCGGGCGGGTGCTTGCCCCCCTCGTTCGTCAGGTCCGGCCCGGTGCGGGAGGTGCCGAGCTGGTTTGGCAGCTCCTCCACAAAATCGCCGGCCATCACCAGCGGGCCCATTCCCCTGTCTTGCGGGCGGGTGAACTGGCTGTGGCAGTAAACGCATCCTTCCCGGACATAGATTTGCCGGCCGCGAAGGGCGTTTTCGGTCAGTCCCGGCAGGTATGTGTTGCCGCGCTCGCTCGGCTTCGGGTTGAAGAGGACGGCCGGCAGGATAACCGTAACCGTAACCGCGATCGAGAAGGAAAAAAGAACCGCAATAGCGCCAAGCTTGTAAGCCGACAACTTTCCTGTGCCCCCTGCCACCTGGCCGAACAGCCGAGCCCAAGCAGTCGCGTATCATCTTACCGGAAAATGGGAGGCGTGGATCGGCGCCCTCATCGCTATAATTGGGCCATGGCTTCAGATGCGGGCGGCCAGCTGGCGCAGGTTGCAGACACCGGTTCGTTGAAAGCAAAGATGGATGCAAGCACAGATGCAATCGGCGCCGCCCGGAAGACGGACAAGAAAGCGCTCCTGAACCTGTTCATCATCTGCTACGGTTTGGGTTCTTTCATCATGTGCTGCCCGCCTTCAAAATTCCGCGATGCGACGGTGTCGGCCATCAAACCGCTGTTCGATTGCTTCGGGCTGTACCAGTTCTTTTATATGTATGCGCCGGATCCACCATCCGTGCACAGAATTCATATTTGCGCGGACATCTCCTTTGCGGACGGCACAAGCCGTGTCTGGGAGTTTCCTGCCCTGGACAGCTTTAAGAGCGATTTTTACAAGCACCAGAGCAAGCACCGTTATTATCAGTGGAAGTACTACCTGTTCTTCCCCGGCGCCTACCCGCAGATCCTGCCGGACGCGGCGCGCTGGGCGGCCCGCATGAACCGGGATCCGAAGAATCCGCCGGTCAGGGTGGTTTTGTTCAACCGGCCTGAAATTACTCTGTTGCCTGCAGTGGACACGGGGCGGGTGACGGCGCTGGCGGCGCCCGGCTCAGAGTTTTTCACATATCAGGTGAGGCCAGGCGATCTGTGATTGACCTGAAGGCGATACTGAAGGGCTGGAATGAATTCTGGTTTGCTCCCGAATCACCGGTTCCCGTCGCCGTGTTCCGCATCCTCTTCGGACTCATCGTCTTGCAGTTTTGCTGGTTCATGTCCGGCGAGCTGCACTCCCTGCTCGGGCAAAAGGCCATAGTCTCACAGGCGGCAGCCAGTGCCTGGGACCCCAACGCGCGCATAAACCTGCTGGCCTGGCTGGTGCACAGCGACGGCGCGCTCGATGTTTTCTGGATCGTCTTCACGCTGGCGGCGGCTTGCCTGGCGCTCGGGCTGTGCACGCGCTTGAGCGCGGTGATTGTGTACCTGTGCCTCATCTCCTGCGACGCGCGCAACCCGTTCATCTTTACCGGCGCAGACAACATGCTGAGAGTAGAGTCATTTCTGCTTGTCTTCAGCCAGTGCGGCGCCGCTCTGTCGCTGGACAGGCTTTTGAGCGTCTGGCTTTGCAAGAAGGGCGCGCAGGGGCCGGCGCGGCCAGGCAACCCGTGGGCTCTGCGGCTCCTGCAGGTGCAGATTGCGCTGTGCTATTGGGCGGCGTACTCGTCCAAGATTACGGGCGGCACCTGGATCGACGGCTCGGCTGTCTATTACGTAACCCACATTGTGGAAGAAAACAGATACGCCCTGCCCTATGTCTACGACCATATCTGGACCTGCAGGCTCTTGAGCTGGAGCACGCTGGCGATCGAGTTCAGTCTGGCGGCGCTGATCTGGTTCAAGGAGCTCCGGTTGCCGCTCATCATTACCGGCATTCTCTTCCACGCGATGCTGGACTTCACGCTTATAATCCCGCAATTTCAGACGGTCATGATTGCCAGCCTGATAAGCTTTATAGAGCCCGGGACGTACGCCAGAATGGCCGGCTGGGCAAGGGCGCAGGCGCGCAGGCTGGCGGGCGAGCCCCTTGTCGCTGTCTACGATGGCTCCTTCGATCTCTCCCGCCGGCTTGCCGAGACGGTGAGGCGCCTGGACGTCTTCGCCCTGGTCAAGCTCATTGACTTGAGGCAAGCTTCCGCGGCTTCCGCCTTCGGCCAGCCGCCAGCACTTCCTCAAGCGGGCGAGGTCCTCGTAACCAAGGTTTCCGGGCAAGGCTGGGACAGCGGGCTCAGGGCGCTCACCCGGGTGGCGTGGAGGCTGCCGCTCGTTTGCATATTGTGCCCGCTTCTTTATATGCCGGGTTTGGGTCCCTTGCTGGCCGGCATCGCCAGACTGTTCCGGCGACTCTATCCGGGGCGGGCCCCCGTCCTGCCCGAAAGTGCGGCATGAGATCGATGGCGGCCGGCAGGCAGAGTCTGGTGAGCCGGGCACTGGCGGCGGTGCTCGCTATGGTCGGCTCGTCCTCTTGCTCTATGGGCCCGGTGCCGGCAGGACCGGGCACGGTTTCTGAAGCCGAAGAGGCCCAGCAGCGCGGGCGTTTTTCCCGGGCGGAGCAGCTCTGGCTGGCAGCGCTCAGGCAGGCGGCGGCAGAAAATGACATTTCGGCGGAGACCCGCTGCTATTACCAGCTGGCAAAGCTCTACTCGCAGTGGGGACTCTACAAGCAAGCCGCCCGCCAGTATTCGCAGTTTCTTTATTTGAAGCAGGGCCGGCAGCAGGAATATCACGGGGTCGGCTGGAACCTCTCCGAGCTGGGTGACCTATATTTCAAGGACGGCGACTGGGACGCAGCCATTCCCCGTTACATCCAGGCGCTGGACAACTGGTCGAAGTTTGCCAGGGTGCCGGAGACGATCGGCACCCTCGACCGGCTGGCGACATGCTTCTGGAGGCGAGGAGATCTGAGCGAGGCCGAGCTCTATTACTGGCGTGCGTTTCACAATTACGAGCTGGCGCTTGCAATGCCGGGGCTGCAGGAGCGCAAGTACCTGGTCGATGTCAACGCGGCGCTTGCACACGAAAACTGCGCGACCATGCTTGCCTATTCGGGGAAATCTGGCGAGTCTGAAAGGCGGCGGTCGCAGGCCGATCAGATCTGGACCGAGCTGGCCCAGCGGTTCAAATGCCCAACCACCTTGCCTGTAAGCGCTGCTGCCAAGGCCAATCTGATTGAGACAATAGCGAAATATTACTGCCGTGCCGGCAAGCATGTCGAGGCGAATATGCTTTACGACCTGCTTTTCGATCTCGAGAACAAGACAGCAAGTGCCGGGCATCCCACCGGTGCGTCGGCCAGGGCCGCCCTGGCAGCGGAGATCTACTGGCGGCGGGAGAATTGCCTGGAAGCGAGCGATGAGGCGCGCGCCGGCTCCCGAACAGGTGGGCAAGCTGGCGCGGCGGCCCATCGCCGGATTAGCAATCCGTATCTGGCGGAGTTTTATGCCACGAGGACCGCGCAAGATTGCTTTGACCGGCGCCAGCAACTCTGCCAGCGATATGCCTGGGCCATACCGAATGACAAGGCTTTATCCACCCTCGCGGCCAATCAGCCGCTGGTCGAGGTGGGAGCCGGCACCGGCTACTGGGCCCATCTGCTTGAGCAACGGGGAGTGAAAATTGTCGCCTACGACATCCAGCCGGTTCCCTCGCAGGGAAACACGTACCATCAAACAGCCGGCAAGAGCTGGGCGGATGTCCGCCAGGGCGACGAGACGGTGGTCAGGGAATATCCTGCCTCTACGCTGTTCTTATCCTGGCCGCCGGACACGAATCAGTGCGCCTTCAATGCTTTGCGTCTTTTTCGGGGCGACCGGCTGATCTACGTCGGTGAAGGGCCGGGCGGCTGCACCGCCTCCAGGGAGTTTCATGACCTCGTTGCCCGGCAGTGGAAGCTCGTGGAGAAAGTGGAGATTCCGCAGTGGACGGGGACTTACGATGCCCTGTTCGTCTATGCCCGGAAAAACGCCACGTCCGCCCCGCCGCCTTACCCGAGCTACGCGTTGCTGAAAGAACAGGCAGCAGCGCTTCTGGGCGCCAGGCTGGGCGGTGTTGCCGGGCGATCATCGACGCTGCTTTACGATCTGTCGGATCTTGCTCATGCCGGGATAAAGTTGCGGTTTGTAGGTGGATCTCCGCGTGCCTACTACGACGAGAAGGCAAAGACGATTTACATAGCGCGCTCCATGACCGATGCGGGAAAGTCGCTGGCCGTCGCACACGAGTATGCTCATGCGTTGCTTTACCCGATGGCTGCGCCGGTGCCGGGTAAGCTAAGCAAGGAAGCGTTCGTTGACCGCGGCATCGAGCAGGAGGTGGATGCGGTTGTCCATGAGCTCATGGTTGCCGACGAGCTGGCCCGCCATCGAGTGCCGCTCGGCACATGGGCTGCGCATCTGCTCTGGTCTTACAAGCAGAACGGCCGGGCCGCTGTAGCCAGGCTTGTCTGCTCGTCCGCAAACTCGGCCACCGGTGAAAGCTATGCAGCGCACTACAGCCAGTGGTACGATGAGGCGACCGCCTCCAGCCACCGCCAGCCGTGAGTAAGATGCTCCCAGTATGCGCTCTTCTGGTGCTCCTGTCCTTAGTGGCGATCATGCCCCCGGCAGCAGCTCGGCCGGCGGCAAGCGAGCTGGCGCATGGCGACGGGTCAGCCCGCGCGCCGGCGGGGGCGGGCTGGCAGAAGCTCAGGGAGCAGGCTGAAAGGTACGAGCAGGGCGGGCAGCTCGACCAGGCATTGTCCTTATGGAAGCAGGCGGTCGCCGCCGCACAATTACTGGGAGAAAGGGACCCTCGATACTTGCTGTCGCTGCACGCGCTTGCTCGACTGGAGAGCGACCTCGGGCAATACGCCCAGGCTCAGCAACTCTACGAAAAGCTGATTTCGGCAAAGGAAAAATACTACCGGGGAGAGGATCTCGGTTTGCCGTGGAATCTCACGGAGCTGGGCGATACGCTCTACAGGCAGGGAAGATACAAGCAGGCGGCCGCGGACTACGAGCGTGCCGCGCAAATCTTTCAGGTGTCGGGCCGTCTGCTCGGGAAGGTGCCAAGCCTGCGCAAGCTGGCCTTCACCCAGTACAAGCTGGGCGAGGCTAAAGCAGCCAGAAACACCTATTATCAAGCGCTCGCCACCGCGGTCGTCATCCAGAGCAATCCGGAGACCCTTTACCTGAAGCCGATCGTCCTCGAGCAGGTGGGGCAGATGAACGCCGACCGATCCAAGATAGCAGACCGGGCCGGCGCGCACCGGATGGCATATCGATGCGCAAGCGAAGCGGAAAGCGTCTGGGGAAAGCTGAAGGCGCAAACCCGGGCTTTGAAGGTGACCCCGCCGCCGCGCGGGCGCCTGGGGCAGATCATCCGGGCCGTGCGCCGGCCGCCAGGGCCGCCGCCCACCTATCTCTCCGAGGCGGGGCCGCAGGTCGTCGATCTCCTCGAGAAGCTGGCCGGCTATTACTGCGATGCCGGCAAATATGCGGAGGCGGAGCTGCTGCTTGCAAGGACCGTCGAGGTTTACGATGACGTGTCCGAGACCAACAGGAATTTCCAGAAAGGACGCAAAGACTTTATTGCCGAGGTCTACAAGAGCTGGCATGCCTGCCGGCAGGCCACGCCCGCCTGGCTGATTGCCGACCAGTCGACGCCTGGCTGCACCAGTCGCGGTGCGCCCCTGAAGAACCCGTACCTGACAGAGTTTGCTGCCATCAGAACCCGTGAGGAGTACTTTGAGAGGCGCCCCTACCTGGTGCAGGCATACGCATGGGCAGTGCCAACCTGCCAGGCCGTAACGACGATCAAAGAGTATCAGCCCATTGTCGAAGCGGGCGCCGGCACGGGATACTGGGCCTCCTTGCTCAAGCAGATTGGCGCCGATGTGGTGGCATACGACATAACCCCTGCGCCCTCGAAGAAAAATCCCTGGCACTTCAGAGCCTCGCACAGCTGGACGGAGGTTCTTGCCGGCGATGAGAGCATCGTCACCAAATATCCAGGCCGTGCGCTGTTCATCAGCTGGCCGCCGCATGACGAGCCGTTTGCGGTCAAGGCTCTGTCCCGCTACCGAGGAAAAACCTTTATATATGCAGGGGAGGGTCCCGGCGGTTGCAATGGCGATCGGGCTTTCTTCCAGGTGCTCGCCCGGGATTGGAAACTGGTAAACGTGGTGCCGCTGCCGCAGTGGGCGGAGAGCCATGACAGCCTGAAAGTCTACCAGCGCAAATAGGGCATAAGCTAGACGGTGGTCAGCGGACTGGGGACAACATGAGCGCCGGCGTCCGAAAATTTCTCAACAAGCAGGCACGAATGACGGTGATGGGCATCATCCTCATCTTCTATGTGGCGGCTCTGATAATAGAGGCTGCGCCGCCATCGGCATTTACCGACGCCGCCAGCCGACTGATCAACTCGCGCCTGAATTACCTGGGGCTTTTCGAGAACTACGGCGTTTACGCTCCTGACCCGGCGCGTTACAACCAGTCGTTGCGCGCCGTGATCGAATTTCAGGACGGCTCGAAGAAGAACTGGGACTTCCCCGACCCGAGCCGCATGAGCTGTGATGATCTTACCCGCCAGATCAAGGAGAAGTGGGTCGAGCTGGAGTACTATCTCTGCTGGGACGCTAGAAACATTCACCTGCTGGTGCCCGATGCGGCGAGATATCTGGCGTGGCTCAACAGGGACAGGGGGAATCCGCCGGTAAAAGTGACGATTTACAGGGAGAAAAGACCGATAGTGGCGCCGGGATTGGAGGAGAAGGATGAATGCGCGCGGGGAATCGAGAACCAGGTGCTCGTCACGTACCTGGTAAGGGCTGAAGATCTGGAATGAGCCTGAGCAAGCTGTGGGGCGCCTGGGAAAGATTCTGGTTCGACGAAGGTTCGCCGCTGCCCGTGGCGCTGTGCCGAATTTTCTTCGGGGTGCTTGTCTTGTTGTTTTTCCGGTGGGTTCTGCCGGACGTGGATGTCTTTTTCGGGAATCACTCGATTATCTCCGCGGAGACGGCAGCTGCGTACAGAGGTCACCCCCAGCTCGATCTGCTTGATTTCCTGCCGAAAAGCGATCTGTGGTTGCACCTGCTCATGGCGCTGCTGGCGGTGGCAGGACTCGGGCTCACCTTCGGGTTCTTCTCCCGCACCAGCGCGCTGGTTGCCGCGCTCATTATCCTCACGCTCAACAGCCGCGGACATTTTGCGCTCCACACCGGTCACTCGATCATGACAGTGATGCTTTTCTATCTGTCCTTGTCGCGCTGCGGCGAGGCTCTCTCCGTCGACAGGCTGCTGCGCCGCCGGCGACAGCCAGATCCTGAACCCGGGCCGGTCGAAAAAGGCTCCGTGCTCGGCCAGCGGCTGATCCAGGTTCAGCTGGCGATCGTTTACTGGAGCGCTTTTGCCGGCAAGCTTCAAGGCGACACCTGGGTGAACGGCACCGCTGTCTATTACGCAACCCACCAGGCAGGCTTTGTGCGCTTTCCCTTTCCGTATCTCTTCGATCAGCTCTGGGCGTGCCGGTTATTGAGCTGGGGCACCCTGGCGGTGGAATTTTCCCTGGCCTTTCTTGTCTGGGTGCGGGAGATCCGTTATGTGGTCCTGGCGGCTGGCGCCATTTTTCATCTGGTCCTTGACTTGGTTCTGGTTCTGCCCTTGTTCGAGTACGTGATGCTCGCGTGCTACGTCTGCTTTGTCGATGCAGATGATCTCTTGCGGGCTGGAGCCTGGGCAGCCAGATTTATTGCGGCGCCGTTATCAGCCGTCTCCAGCGGCGCCCGTCAACTGTGGTTCCGGTTGGCGAACACCCTGACAAGGCCTGTTTTTCCTGCCTGCTGGCCGGCGGCGCGAAAGCAGGTCCTGGCGCCGGTTCTGCTTGTGTACCTGGTTTCCGCATTTGTTGCCGCCTCCCCTCCTTCGGCCTTCACGAGGCTCTTTTCCCGGTTTCCCGGCCGAGTCCTCGACAGGCTGGGACTGGCCAGCAATTTCGGGGTCTTCGCCCCGGAGCCTCAGGACTACAACCAGCAGTTCGAGGCCGTCATCACCTTTGCCGACGGCTCCAAAAAACGGTGGGTCTTTCCCCGCTTGTCGCAGGGGAAAAGGCAACCCGGGCAGATGGAGCAAAAGTTTTTCTGGTCCGAATGGCAGATGTACTTCATGGCCGTCCCCGCCCGCACACAGCGAGCTCTCTTCCGGGACGCGGCGAAATACGTGGCCTGGCTGCACCGGAACCAGGGCAATCAGCCTGTTCATGTGTCCATTTACAGAACCTACTCGATGATCACGGTGAATACCGGCCGGCCGCAGGCGGCTCCAGCGGCTGTGACTGCCAATGTGTTCGACTACCCGGTGGCTCCTGAGGATCTGCAATGAGCGTGCGTAAAATCCGGGCTATATGGGATGGGTTCTGGTTCTCTGACGGATCTCCTGTGCCCGTTGCCCTCTTTCGCGTGGTGATAGGGCTGCTGGCCTTGCAGTTCTTCTGCTGGATTCAACCGCAGTGCACGACCTTCTTCGGCCAGCACGCAATCGCTTCTCCGGAAACGGCGGCCACGCTGGGGGGCTCACCGAGGCTTGATGTGCTGGGGTTATTCCCCGCCGACGACCGGTGGCTGCGGGCGATGGTGGGCCTGGGAATGATTGCCGCTATCTGCCTGGCTTTCGGATTGTTCTCCCGCACGAGCGCCGCTGTTGTCTATGTCATCCTGCTCAGCCTCGATGCCCGCAACCCGTTTGTCATGTGCTCGGGGGTGAGAATTCTGTACATCATGAGCCTCTTTCTCGCCTGCTCTCGATGCGGGGAGGCGATCTCGCTGGACAGGCTCGGCAGGATCTGGTTGCCCGACAAGCCCGAGCTCGGCGCCGCCAGGGCAGGCAGCGTCGTCGCTCAGAGGCTGATGCAGCTCCAGCTGGCGATTGTCTACTGGAGCGCTTTTTCTGGCAAGCTGCACGGACGTGCCTGGATGGAGGGAACCGCGGTGTATCTCGTCTGCCACCTCGAGGATTTCCAGAAGTTGGCTATTCCCTGCGTCTTCGATCATCTCTGGTGCTCGCAGCTGCTTTCGTGGGGGACGCTTCTGGTCGAGTTTTGCCTGTGCACGCTTATCTGGGTCAGGCAATTCCGCTACCCGGTTCTCGTTGCCGGACTGCTGTTCCACCTGGCTCTGGAGTGGACCCTTATCATCCCGCTGTTCCAGCTGGTCATGGTGGCATCGTATATTCCGTTCCTGGACGCTGACGACATGCGCCGCTCAATGGACTGGATCAAGCGTCTGGCACGCGGAGCATTTGGGCCCGCCAGGGTGGTCCAATACGATCCCGCCTCTCGTCTGTCCGTCCGCCTGGCCGAAACCGTCCGCAGGCTGGATGTGCTCGGGCTCGTGCAAGTGCGGGAGAGCCCGTGCGCGGATAATGCCGTATTGTGATAAGCTTTTGGGGCTCTAATTCCCCGGGAACCCCGTGAACAGATGTGGATCGTTGAGCTGGCGCTGAATCGTCCGCACACGTTTATCGTGATGGCCATAGCGATCGCCCTGTTTGGCATCATATCGATCACGGGGATGCCGATCGACATTTTTCCCCGCATCGACGTGCCTGTGGTCAGTTGCGTCTGGACTTATACGGGCATGTCTCCATTCAACATGGAGAACCTCTGCACGTCCGTTACCGAGCGCGCGCTGACCTCCACCGTCAACGGGATCGATCGGATCGAGTCGCTGTCGGTCTCCGGCATGGCCGTCGTCAAGGTCTTTTTGCGGCAGGGCACGCCGATGGGGCAGTCGGTGGCCATGGTTACCTCGGTGGGAAACGCGATCCTCAAGACCCTGCCGCGCAGCATCACACCACCTTTCGTTTGCGCGTCGTCCGCCACGGACGTCCCCGTGATTCAACTGGGGCTGCACAGCGACACGCTCACGGAAGCGGAGCTTTTCGACATCGCCAATAATTTCGTGCGCAGCCAGCTCGCCACCATTCAGGGAACGATCACGCCCTTTCCATACGGCGGCAAGTTCAGGCAGGTGGTGATCGATCTGGATCCGCATGCGCTCATTGCCATGGGGATCTCAGCGGCCGATGTGGTGCAGGCGGTAAACGATCAAAACGTGGTGAACCCCGGCGGCTCGATCAAGCTGGGGCCGAAGGAGTATTTTGTCGTCCTCAATAATGTTCCTGGCGCGATCGACAGATTGAACGATATTCCGATCAAGAACGACAAGGGCGCCGTGGTCTTCCTCAGGGACGTAGCGCAGGCGCACGACGGCTACCTGCCGCAGCTCAACGTCGTCAATCACGACGGCAAGCGCTCGGTCCTGTTCAACATTCTCAAGGCCGGAAACGCGTCGACTCTCACCGTTGTCGATCGCGTCAAGCAATTTCTCCCCTATATCCGCTCCATAGTGCCGCCGGCCTGCAAGATAGACGTGCTGGTCGATCAATCGACCTTCGTGCGTGAATGCATCGCCGAGGTCGTAAGGGAGGCGGCCACGGCCGCCGGGCTGACTGCTCTTATGATGCTGGCGCTTCTGGGATCCTGGCGCAGCACGCTCATCGTCGCCATATCGATCCCGCTGGCGATCCTGTCGGCGACGATCGGGCTGAACGTGCTGGGGCAGACGATCAATTCCATGACGCTGGGCGGTCTTGCGCTGGCGGTCGGCATGCTCGTTGACGACGCGACGGTGGCGGTGGAGAACATCCACCAGCACCTCGACATGGGCAAGGACATCATCCGCTCCATCCTGGACGGGGCTCAGCAGGTCGCTCTGCCGGCGCTGGTGTCGACCATGTCTATCTGCATTGTCTTCGTGCCGGTATTCATTTTGACCGAGCCCTCGCGGTCGCTGTTTGTGCCGCTGGGGCTGGCGGTGGTACTGGCGATGATGGCATCCTACTTTTTATCGCGCACCATCGTTCCCCTGATGGCCAGGTACCTGCTGGCTTCAGAGGCCCGCGGCGAGCGCGGCGAGCGCAGCCGGCCGCGGGGGCTGCTGGGGCTGCTTGCGGTGATCCAGCAAGCCATCGAGCGAAACTTCGAGGCGTTGCGAGGCGCATATCACGAGCTGCTCGCCGCCGCCCTGGAGCGCCCGGCGTTTACCGCCCTACTGTTCGCCTCGTTTTATGCCGCCTCGCTCGTGCTCGTGCTGTTTATCGGCAAGGACTACTTCCCGGCCATAGACTCCGGGCAGCTCCGCATTCACCTCAGCGCCCCGCCGGGCACGCGGGTTGAGGAGACGGAGCGTTTGTTCCGCAGGGTTGAAAAGGCTATACGGCGCAGCATACCTTCCGGCGAGATTGCATCTATTACAGACAATATCGGCTTGCCGGTCAGTGCGATCAATTACGCTTACTCGGACAGCCAGACGGTCAGCGAGGCCGACGGCGAGATTTTGCTGTCGCTGTCCGAGAAACGGCCGCACGACACCGCCTATTACCAGAAGCTGCTGCGCCGGAACATCAAGAAGGAATTTCCCGAGGCGACCTTCTTCTTTCAGCCGGCGGATATCGTCACGCAGATATTGAATGCCGGTTTGCCTTCGCCGATTGATGTGAAGGTGGCCAGCTTCAAGAAGCTCGACGCCTACGAGCTCGCGCGCCAGATCAAACGGGAGGTAATGCAAGTGCCCGGAGCGGTTGACGTCTGCGTGCGCCAGATTGTCAACGCTCCGCAACTGGAATGGAATGTGGACAGGGTCAAGGCCAAGGAGATGGGACTGAACCAGAACGACGCATCCAACTCGCTCAATTTCTCGCTCAGTTCCAGCTTCCAGCTGAAGCCGAATTTCTGGGTAAACACCGCCAACGGCGTTAGCTACAACCTGTCCGGCTATGTGCCGCAATACAGGATCGGGTCGACCAACGACATGATGATCCTCCCCGTCACCCCCCTGGCGGGCGCCGGCACGCCGACCGCCGGGCAGACGAGCGTGTACCCGCAGAATTTTCCCATGCCGCAGCTTCTCTTCAATCTGGCCACGCTCAGCCGGAAAAGCACGCCGGCGATGGCAACGCATATAGACGTGGCGCCGGTGTTCGACGTTTATGCGGCCTGTCAGGACAGGGATCTCGGTGGAGTGGCAAAAGAGGTGATCAAGATTGTCCGTAAGCACAAGAAGGTTCTTCCGCGGGGCACTTTTGTGGTGGTCGCCGGACAGGTGCTTTCGATGATAAGGGCCTTTGCCGCGCTTATTGGAGGACTGCTCTTTGCCCTCGTGCTGGTCTATTTGCTGCTGGTGGTGAACTTTCAGTCCTGGACCGATCCTCTTATTATCCTTCTGGCGCTGCCTGGTGCCTTCTCGGGCATTCTGTGGAGCCTTTTTGTCACCCAGACCAATTTCAGCATACCGGCGCTGATGGGAACGATCATGACCATAGGCGTCGCCTCGGCCAACAGCATACTCATGGTGACTTTCGCCAATGAGGAGAGGGCAAGGGGAATGGGGGCACAACAGGCAGCTCTTGCTGCTGGCTTCCAGCGCTTCCGGCCGGTAATCATGACGGCGACCGCCATGATCATAGGGATGATCCCGATGGCCATCGGTGCCGGCCAGGGCGGTTCGCAAAACGCCCCGATCGGCAGGGCGGTTGTCGGCGGCCTGATTGTCGCCACCGCCTCGACTCTTGTCTTCGTTCCAGTGATGTTCAGTTTGATCAGGGGCAGAGCGGCGCGCCAGCGGAGGGCATAAATGTGGATCGTTAGACTGGCACTGAACCGCCCGCACACGTTTATCGTGATGGCCATCGCCATCGCGCTTTTCGGCGTGATCTCGATGGTGCAGATGGCGATCGACATCTTCCCGGCGATTGACGTTCCGATCGTCAGCTGCTGCTGGAGCTACACCGGGATGTCGCCGAGGAATATCGAGAACTTCATCACCACAGTAACCGAGCGCTGGTTGACTTCTACGGTAAACGGCATCGAGCACATCGAGTCCATGTCGCTCAGCGGTCTCAGCATAATCAAGGTGTTCCTGTATAAAGGAACGGACATCGGCGAGGCGGTGGCGATGGTAACCGCTGTGGGAAATGCCTGCCTGGATTATCTGCCGCCCGGAATAACGCCGCCTTTCATCACGGTATCCAGCGCCACGGATGTGCCTGTCCTCCAGCTCGAGATTGGCAGCAAAACCCTGACCGAGGCCCAGCTTTACGACATCGCCAATAATTTTGTGCGCACCCAGCTTGCCACGATTCAGGGTGCCACCATCCCGTTTCCTTATGGTGGTAAGGTCATGGGGGTGGTCGTTGATCTGATCCCGCAAAACCTTACACCTGCTGGGCTTTCACCCTATGATGTGGTGAAGGCGGTCAACAGCCAGAACATAATCGCTCCCAGCGGTACGGCGAAAATGGGCCCCTATGAATACATCGTCACGCTCAACAACATCCCCGACCTGGTCAACAAGCTTAACCAGATCCCGATCAAGACCCAGAAGGGTGCAGTGGTCTTCGTCAAGGATGTGGCGCAGGTCCACAGCGGCTACCCGCCACAGCTGAACGTGGTCAACAAGGACGGCCGGCGGGCGGTCCTTTTCAACATCCTAAAGAACGGGACGGCCTCGACGCTGGCGGTCGTGAACAGAATCAAGCAAGCCCTGCCGCGCATTCGGAAGATGGTGCCGCCGGCCTGCGACATTACCGTGCTTACGGATCAGTCCACCTTCGTCAAAGAATGCGTGGGCGAGGTAGCCCGGGAGGCGATCACCGCCGCGGGGCTGACGGCGCTGATGATGCTCTTGCTGTTGGGCTCCTGGCGCAGCACGGTGATAGTCGCCTGCTCGATCCCGCTGGCGATGATGACCTCGATTATCGGGTTGCACGTCTGCGGGCAGACCATCAACTCCATGACGCTAGGCGGTCTGGCTCTGGCGGTCGGCATGCTGGTAGATGATGCCACGGTGGAGATCGAGAATGTCCATCGCAATATGGACATGGGCAAGGACATCGTCAAGGCCATTCTCGATGGGGCGCAACAGGTCGCGCTGCCTGCCTTCGTTTCGACCCTCTCCATCTGTATCGTCTTCGTGCCCATGCTCTTTTTGACCGAGCCGTCGCGGTCGCTTTTTGTCCCTCTGGGTATGGCGGTGGTATTCGCCATGCTGGCCTCTTACGGACTGTCGCGCACCGTCGTTCCGCTGATGTCCAAAAGGCTGCTCGGTGAGGAGGCGAAGCTCGAGGCTGAGGAGGAGCGCGCGCCGAAGCCCCCAGGCTGGTTCTCCAGGGTCCACGCGGCCATCGATGGCGTCTTCGAAGCGGCGCGCGAGAGCTACCACCACTACCTGACCTGGATCCTCGATCATCCGAAGACGGGCATGTCGCTGTTCCTCGGCTTTTACGGGCTCACCTTCCTCTTGCTGCCGATCATCGGCGAGGATTTCTTCCCCTACATAGACTCAGGCCAGCTTCGCTTGCATGTGGTGGCACGCCCCGGTACGCGTGTCGAGCAGACGGAGATCATTTTCAAGGAGATCGAGCGCTCGATAAGGAAGACGATTCCTACAGATGAGATCGAGGTGATCACCGACAACATCGGCGTTCCGGTAAGCGGGGTCAATTACGCTTATTCGGACAGCCAGACGATAAGCGAGGCGGACGGGGAGATCCTGGTATCCCTGTCCGAGCACCGCCGCCATGCGACCACCTACTACCAGAAGCGCATCCGCGCGATGCTGACGCATGATTATCCGGAGGTCAGCTATTATTTCCAACCGGCCGATATCGTCACCCAGATACTCAACGCCGGCCTGCCGGCGCCGATTGACATACGCCTTACCGGGCTGGACGCTGACGCTAATTACGACATCGCCATGCAGATAAAGCGGGAGGTTCAGAAGGTGCCGGGCGCGGTAGATGTGTGCCTGCATCAGGTCGTGAACGCGCCGCAATTCATCTGGGATGTGGACAGAACAAAGGCCTGGGAGCTCGGCTTGACGCAGCGTGATGTGTCGAACTCGTTTCTGGTGTCCATGAGCGGCAGCTTTCAGGTGATGCCGAATTTCTGGCTTAACATAGCCAACGGCGTCAACTACAACCTCACGACGCAAACCCCGCAGTACCGGATCTCGTCGCTGGACGACATGCGCGTCACGCCGCTGACCTCGGCGAAGACCGAGACGGAAGGGCAGGGTCATCCTCAGCTGTTGACCAACATCGCCAGGTTCGAGCGCTCACCGACACCGCAGGTGGTGAATCATCTCAATGTCCAGCCTGTGTACGACGTTTATGCCGCCTGCCAGGACAGGGATCTCGGCAGCGTCGCCAGGGATATAAGGAAGATCATGAGCTCGTTCAACCCTAAATTACCGCGCGGGAGCAGCCTGTTCATGGGCGGGCAGGTGAAAAGCATGGTCGAGGCCTTCGAAGGGCTGCTGCTCGGGCTGTTGTTCGCCCTCGTGCTCGTCTACCTGCTTCTGGTGGTGAACTTCCAGTCATGGACGGATCCGCTGATCATTCTCATGGCCATACCGGGGGCGTTCTCCGGCATCCTCTGGAGCCTCTTCGTCACCCAGACGACCTTTAATATCCCGGCCCTCATGGGGGCGATCATGACCGTCGGCGTCGCTTCGGCCAACAGCATTCTCATGATCACCTTCGCCAACGAGCAGCGCGCCGAGGGCTATGATGGCAAGAGGTCGGCGCTCAACGCCGGCTACCAGCGATTCAGACCGGTCATCATGACCGCCACGGCGATGATCATAGGCATGATCCCTATGGCCATAGGCGCCGGGCAGGGCGGCTCCCAGAACGCGCCTATTGGGCGGGCGGTAATTGGCGGCCTGACCGTCGCCACCTTTTCCACCTTATTTTTCGTCCCCCTGATCTTCAGCCTGCTGCGCCGCCGGAATACCGGAATTGAAGGAGAGGTGCCGCCTCCAGGGGAATAGACTCCCCGCCCGCCTAAACGTCCGAGCAAGTCCAAGCGGGCTGGACGCCGGCGCCCCCAGGGGATGATCCGTGGGTGCGGCACACATGCCCCGCCCGCCTGAATGGGCTAGTAAAATAAACCAGACATGGCAGACCCAGGACCGACATTCAACCATCCGGTAGACCCGCAAGCGCAAAAGCGAGGTCTGGGCCCCGTCCTGGCTGTAGTAGCCATCCTCTTCGCCGTGCTTCTGGTCATTGGCATCGTCCCCCGGCTGGAGCGGCGGCAGGAGGTAAAAAGGGCGCACGAGGAGACGGTGGGCGCCGTGCCGGTCGTCCATACGATCACGGCTCGACCGGCCAGCAAGACCGAGCAGATCATCCTGCCGGGTAACATCGGAGCGATCCAGTACACCTCGATCTACGCGCGCATCGACGGCTATCTGACTAGCCGGATGGTGGACATCGGCGATACGGTGAAACAGGGTCAGCTCCTGGCGCAGATCGACACCCCCACCACCGACCAGCAGCTGGAGCAGTCACGCGCCGATCTCAAGCAGGCGCAAGCCAACCTGGCAAACGCGAACGCGCAGCTGAAAGAGGCGATCGCCAAGAAAGCCTCGGCGGACGCCGAGGTGGTAAAGGAGCAGGCCGACGTCGCTTACGCCACGGTGACGGCCAGCCGCTGGCGGAACATGTGCGCCAAAGGTGCCGTGAGCGAGCAGAGCCGGGACGAGAAGGTCAGGCTTCTGGAGTCGACCAGCGCCCAGCTCAAGGCGAATCAGGAGAACGCGGAGGCTGCGGCGGCGGGCGTTGTCGCCGCTCAGGCTGAGGTGAAGGCGATGAAGGCCGCCGTGGCGGCGAACTCGGCCAATGTAAGACGCCTTGTGGCGCAGACGAATTTCAAGTACGTGACCGCTCCTTTTGACGGGGTGATCACGCTGAGAAAGGTCGATCCGGGGGCGCTCATCACCCAGGGAAGTCAGACCAGCAGCCTGGAGCTCTTCCAGATGGCCAAGATCGATCGCCTGCGGATCTACGTCAACGTGCCGCAGAGAGTTTCTCGTTATCTGCGAAACGGATTGCAGGCGGACATCCTTGTCTCCGAGTTTCCGGATCGAAAGTTCGTCGGCACGGTCACCAACGTGAGCGGTGCGCTGGATCCCAACACACGCACCAGGCAGACCGAGATTCAGATCGATAACAAGGATCACGCATTGCTTCCGGGCATGTACGCCGAGGTCAATTTCAGCGGCCTGCGGGAGGCGCCCTGGATCCGCGTGCCGGGAACGACGATCGTCGTTCGCCCTGACGGACAGTATGTCGTCGTGGTCAAGGACGAGAAGGCGCACTACCAGAAGGTCACCATCGGCAGAGACTTCGGCATGGAACTGGAGATCCGCCAGGGACTTAGGGGTGGAGAAGCAGTGGTGGTCAGTCCTTCAGACGATCTTACGGAAGGTGAAAGGGTCAATCCAATTCCGATCACGGCCTCGGCAAGCTAGTTGACTTGCTCCGATCGCCGGCTTATACGTGGGCCAGTGTCTACGCAGGAGCGCTTGTTTGAATTGATCGCCCTGCCAGCTATACGGTTTAAAGCTCAAGGGCTCCTTTAGCAAAAGGTTACACATAATTTCTGTATATGATGTCCATCCTGCCAATGGCGTCGCCGGATCGTGGGCTACGAGCAGAGGATCTCATCAGAAATTGTACCGATATCGGTTAAGTTTCCAGTCGGGACCATGATGGGTGTGGACAGAATGTATGAGTATGGCCCTGTGGTAGTACGTTTTATCGGTTTCTTTTGAACTTTTTGGCGCGCTTGATCGTTTATTAGGTAGACGTCGGAGAGATGCTTATGACGATTGACCCGCGCCTTCCAGAATCAGTTGGTTCAATTCAGCCCATCTCACAATCGCGGCTGGTCGCCTTGTGGCGCCAATTCAAGTCCGAGTTCCCGACCGACGAGGACTGTATGGAGGAATTGTGCCGAAGGTCCTATCAGGACACGGCTATCAAATGCCGCCATTGCGGCAGCCAGGAACTGGACAAGAAGTCGGGAGCAAGGGTCGTCATTTGCCGGCACTGCGGGGAGGCTACCTGGCTTACTGCTGGAACATTCTTCGACCGCATCCGCCTGCCACGACCTTGGCTGGGTGCCATTTGGCTGTTGGAGCACGGGGTGACTGTCAGCTCTTGCCGCTTTCATAAGCTCGCCGGTGTTGCCTACTCCACAGCCTGGAACATCTTCAACAAGCTGGCCACTGTGATTCGAAGCGAGATGGGAGAAGGTGCGCGCGCTCTCCCGTCCTCCCTTTTCTCCCCTTTAGTCTGCAAGCGCAGTCGGGAAACTCGTGCCAAATCTCACCCGCTTTCTGAACAAGAGGATATTGAAAGGAACTCGCCCGTCAGTCAGGAAGCGGAACTCTTCTGTGCGCCAATGGCGCCGAACCCGGCTTCGTCAGTATCCGGAGCTTTCGTCCTCCAGCCAGGCTCTGCGACCCAGTCCTGTCCTGCCGCGGCAAACGATGGTCCGGAACGGGCGCAGGCTGGGCAAGCGCCCGACTCCGTCCAGATGTCTGGCAGAGAGAAGATGATAGTCGACCTGTTGGCTGGGCAGGAGATGCACTTCGATGCTCTGTGCGTGCGCAGCGAACTGCGGGCCGGTGAGCTGTCATCACTGTTGATCATGCTGGAGCTGGCCGGACATGTCAGGCGCCGTCCGGGCGACTACTACGTTTGCACCACTGATGATAAGGACAGTGCCAGTGGTCGGCGTGGTGTTGACCGGATGCTCAACGGCATTGATTTGACGGCTGACACACAACTGCTTGTGAAAAACGTGATTAGGTTTGTTCGCGGGCACTTTCAAGGGATCAGCCGGAAGTACCTGCAGAATTACCTCGCTGCCTATTGGTGCCACGTCGACAGGAGGCGATGGAACGTGGGCTCATTGCTGCAATCCTGTTTTCGATTCGGTCCCCTTCGCGATGATGAAATATGCCGCTATGTCTCACCGCTGCTGGTGAGGGTCCTACCCTGCCACTTAAGCTAGACCAGCACGGCTAGCGGTAAGAGCTGGCCAACAATTCCAGGGATATCACCAGGCACCGGTCCGAGTGCTGACGTGTTGAACACCTTTGTTCTCCGGCTCCTCGGAACGCCAGCTTGTTGTGCCCCTCGATGCGGCACAGCTACAAGCCTTGACTGGTTGCGCGCGCGAACAGGACGCCAGAAATGCCGCGCCGGTGACAGACGGACAGGCCCCTAACGGATATTTCGGATCGCCCTTCTATGGGGAGCGTAGAACAATACATCAGGGGCCGAAAAAATCCCTGGCGCGCAGACCGGGATGGACAACCAGATTGATTCGCCTGCAAGACAACGCAAAGACCCTCATTGCGATTCTCTGGTTTGGCTGTTCGCTCGTGTCGCGCCATTCCAGGCAGGCGTTGGACAGAAAAGTTACCGGCGCAGTGGGGTGACGCTGGTGAGCGTGTCCAGGGATATGCGCCCCATCGCTCTCAGGAGAGAGGCTTGTGAGGTGTTGTACTCGACGATCGCCTTTGCTTTCCTGATCATGGCGTCGGTGTAGTCGCGCTGAGCGTTGGTCACCTCCAGATCGGTGCCCACCCCTTCGGTCAGCCTGACGGTGGCGACCTCCAGCTGCTCCCGTGAGGAGTTGACTGCATCCGTAGTCTCGATGATCTGATTTTCCGCCTCGACGCAATCGAGATAGCTGTCACGCACCTCCTGGTAAACCTTGGCCAGCTCTTGATTGAACTCGAGCAGGGCCTTTCTGGCAGCCCACTTCGCTGATTGCACATTGGATGAGTTCACGATCCCCAGCCCGCCTATCGTCCAGTCAATGGAAAGACTCACCTTGATCAGATCGGTCATGGTGAAGGTCCTTGGAGTGCTGGAGCTGCTGGTTGATCCGGTGGCGATTGCCGCGGGGGAGGAGGCGCCGAAGGAGCCGCCGGCAAAGCTGCCGGTCGAGGCTGCGGAGATGGAGAGATTCTGAGACTGGGGCGGCGCCACCTTGGCGCCGGTGGCGATCTGTCCGAGCGTGCCCGAGACCGAGGGGAGCAGGGGTGCCAGGGCCACCTTGATTGCCGCTTTGGCGGCCAGCCGCAGCTGATCGTATTTCTTCAGCTCGGGACGGCTGTCTATGGCTATCTGCAAGAGATCGCTCACCTTGAGGTTTGGATCGACGAGGGTGATCTTCGAGACGAAGCGATCCTTGGGCGTGAGGTCCACGGACGTGTCCAGATTCAGCGCCGTGGACAGGTTCACTGCCGACTTGCGACGCTCAATCTGCTGCTTGATCAGGTGCTGCCTGTCCCTGGACAGCTGCGTGCGCGCCTGCAAAACATCGAGCTTGGTGTTGTCGCCGTTGGCGAACTTGATCTCGTTGCGGTCTAGCAGCGCTTTGGACACCTCGACGGCCTTGATTCGGATCTGCAGGAGCACGTCGTTGAGGACCATGTCATAGTAGAGCTTGGTGGCATCGAGGAGCATGTCGTTGATGGTGCCTTTCCAGGAGAAGACGGCCGCCCTGTAGTTGTGCTTCTGCTCCAGCGAGCCGAAGACGATCTGCCCGCCCTTGAAGAAATACTGGGTAATCTCGTTTTTGATGTTGATCGGGTTGTTGCTGATCGGCACCAGCACGCCGAACGGGCTGGCGAATTTTCCCTTCAGCTCCTCGTAGACAAAGCCGTTGGCGATGCTGGGGAGAAATCCGCCCAGGGCGCTGACATATTGCCACTTGCTCAACTGGCTGTCGGCGTGCGAAATCTTGATCGGCAGGTTGTTGGAAAGCGCGAATTTGAGAACGTCCCTGAGGTTCACCGGGCTGGCGCTGTCGGCGTCGAGCTGATAGGGCGACATGCGCGCGTTCAGTTGAATCAAGGCTTTGAGAATGGGCGGTTTCACCGACACCCTTTCCGGATCGACGAATATGGCCCCTGGTGTGCCGGTGGCCTCGAGCCTGATCTCCGGCAGCGTCTGTCCGGTGTCCGGCACAGGCTCCGGCTGCGATGCCCTGGCGGGGCTGGGTTCGGGCTGCGCGGGCACCGGTGGGTCGCCTGCCTGCTGGCGTTGCTGCTGGGCCAAGGCAGGTTGAGCGAGCGCGGTGGCCATGACCGTGACGACGAGCAAACCAGCAATTGCGTGGAAAGCCGTCGTTTGCTTCATATCAGGCGCTTCCGGAAATCCCAGGACCAGGCGCTCCCAGCGCCGCCGCCTTAAGTATAAGAGTCCGGTCTGCCCCGATGGACTTCTTGATAACAGCGGTTGCCTTAGTCTGTTATTATTCCGGCGGACCTCTAGAGTTGTTGCCGTCTCTTCTCCAGGTAGGCTACATTGGCTGCCCGAGTGTTCTTGGCGGAGCCGATCCACCGCTCCAAGACGTCCTGCAGGGCCGAGAGCGACGCGGGCTTGCTCAGATAGTCATTCATGCCTGCTTGCAAGCATTGCTCGCGGTGCTCCGGCAGGGCATGTGCGGTCAGGGCGATGATCGGCGTGCGCCAGGCGTGACTGCTCTTGTCGGCCCGAATGGCCTTGGTAGCCGTCAGCCCATCCATCACCGGCATCTGAACATCCATGAAAATGAGCAGATAAGGCCGGCTCTTTGCTGCCTGCACCGCCTCGGCGCCGTTGCAGGCGGCGGTTGTCTCGTAGCCCAGGCGCCTTAACTGCTCCGCCAGAATGGTCCGGCAAAGCTCACTGTCGTCGACGATCAGGAGCGAGCGGGGCTGTCCGGGCGGGGCGGCCGGAATGACGGCCGGTCCCGCCGCCGCGCCTGCTTGCCGGGCTGCCCTCTGGAAGGGCAGCGTGAAGGTGAACTGCGAGCCCACACCGGGCGTGCTGGTGACCTCGATCTGCCCGCCCATCAAATCGATGAGGCGCTTGCTGATCGCCAGCCCCAGCCCAGCACCGCCGCGGCAACGTGTCAGCGAGCCGTCCAGCTGAATGAAGCGATCAAAAATCACCTCCAGATCTGCGGCCGCGATACCGATGCCGGTGTCGCTTACGGAAAAGCATATGGATACCTGCTCCGAGTCTTCGGCACCCGGGCAGACGGTGATGGTGACGCTACCCTCGTCGGTGAACTTAATCGCGTTGTCAACCAGGTTGACCAGCACCTGCCGCAGGCGCAATGAGTCGCCGACCAGGCGCTTGGGAGCCTCCCCGGCGATGTGCAGGTTGAAGTCCAGCCCCTTGAGCATGGCTTTTTGCAAGAGCGGGGCGAAAGCGGCTGTCAGGCAGCCGGTCAGATCGAACTCGGCCGGATGCAGGTGCAGCTCGCAAGACTCGATTTTGGCAAAATCAAGAACATCGTTTATCAGGGCGAGCAAGGACTGACCGCACTCTCTGGCCGTTTCCGTGAGCCGGCGCTGCTCTTCGGACATGGGCATGGATAAGGCCAGCTCGGTGGCCCCTATCAGTCCGGATAGCGGTGTGCGCAGCTCATGGCTTACGTTGGCCAGAAACTGCGAACGGGCAGACAGGGCCCGGCCAAGATCGGCGCGGGCCTCGAGGAGATCCGTCACCTGTTGGTTCAGTTGCCGGTTGACCGTCTCGAGCTGGTCAAGAGCTGCTTTTCGCTGCTCCTCCAGCCTCACCAGCTTCGTTTCGGCCAGGACGGCCTTGAGGAGAAACGCGATGCCGAGCGCGGAAAGGACGAAGAGGGCAACGATGAGAAATGTCCTGGCAAAATCGAAGGCCTGTTCCCTCCCCCCGAGGCGCTGGCTTTCAACCGACTCCATCTCCGCCAACTGGCGCGCGATCTGCCTGTCAATCTCCAGCCCCTCATGCGTTCGCTCGAGAGCTGCGGCTTTCCCCGGCCCTTGATGGTCACAAACCCCAATCAGCTGCTCCTGCCACTGAAGCTCCTGCTGGATGAGGTCACCCAGGCGGACGAGTTTGGCTTGTTGCAACGGGCTGCTGGCCAGCAGGGCGGCAAGCTGGTGCAGAATGACGGGCAGCCTCTGGGAGGCGCGGTAGTAGGCCCGCAAGAAGCTGCGATCGCCGGTGCTGATGTAGCCGCGCGCGCCGCCTTCGCTGCCGCGCAGGTTTGCCCGCACACTCCTCAGGTGCTCGATGACCACATGGGTCTCTTCCACAAGCCGGTGAGCAGCCGCCGTCTGCAGCCACAGGGTGACAGCGGCCGCGCCATCGGCGGCTAACAGCGCCAGGCCAAGCAGGAAGATGAGAAGGTTTCGCTGTCTCAAAATGTGCCCGTCCTTGCCGAACCGAACTACCGGCACCCGGGGGAGGTGCCGGTAACTGTTCGGCGGGTGAAAAACGACGGCGACATGCACACCGCCACCCCTCACAGATTAGCAAGGCAGGCGTGGGCTCCGCGTGGAGTCAGCGACTCCCGGGACTGCCGCCACCGCCAGCCGGCCATCAGGGGAGTCCGACGAAAATGTCCTCGCCATGCACCTCGACGGGCAGCGTGGGGAACGGCTCAAACGCCGGGGGACAGATGACCTCCCCCGTGCGCATCTCGAAGAGGGTGCCGTGCCGCGGACACCCCCCCGGACTCCGGGCCCGCCGGCTATGTGGCGAAGCGGCATTCTCGTGAGAGCAGATGTCGATCATCGCAAAAAGCTGCCCCTCGACCCGGGCCAGAAGGAGCCGCAGGCCGTCTGCGGTGAAGCCCCTCACCTGCCCGTTGGGGAGGTCTTCTGACTTCGCCACCTTAACAAGCCTTGAGAGCATGGCCCCGCCCACCGGATCGGTTTTCACCCTGCGCCGCCTCGCCGGTTCCGGCCGGGCATACCCACCAGTGATTTAAATTAATGTCTCCGGCGTGGAGCGTGCGTGGAGCCGCAGACGGCTCAGCGACTTGGAAAGCGGAGCGTGAAGGTGCTTCCCTCGCCGACGCGGCTCCGCACGGAAAGGCTGCCGCGATGCTCCTCCATGACGGCCTTGACGATCGACAGCCCCAACCCGCTGCCGCCGTCGTGCGCGTCGGCCGAGCGCCCGCCGCGATGAAAGCGATCGAAGATCCTGGGGATCTGGTCGGCCGGGATCCCGGCGCCGGTGTCCGTTACCTCGATGACCACCGCGTCGGCAAGCACTCTCAGACCGACCGAGACCTGCCCGCCGGCGGGCGTATAAGCCAGCGCATTGCGGAGCAGATTGGCCACCGCCTTCTCCAACGACGGGGCATGGCACCAGGCATGCTCCGGTGCCAGCTGGCAGACAAGGGAGACACCTTTCTGCTTGTACAGCGGCATGAGCCCATCGGCGACCCCGCCCACCAGCGATGCCAGATCCACCTTCTGGCGTGAAAATGCCCTGTTCGGCGCCTCCAGCCTGGCGAGCAGGAGCAGATCGCTCACCAGCCCGTTCATCTGCGCGCAGGCTTCCTCGATGCCCTTCAGCCTGGCCCGGAGCGACTCGGGCGTGCTGCCTGCCAGGCCGAGCTCCAGCGCCTCCACGTTTCCCTGCAACAGCGTCAAGGGGGTCTTCAGCTCGTGCCCGGCGTCGGCGACGAAACGGCGGAGCACATCGAAGCTGCTGCGCACCGGGCTGATGGCCGTGCCGGCCACCAGGTAGCCGGTGGCCGTCAGCGAGAGCAGGAGGGCGACCGTCAGCAGAAGCAAGGTGAAGCTGTACTGCTTAAGAATGCCGTCCCTGAACGAGGTCACGCGCGAAATCTGTAGCCAGCCGCAGAGCCGGCCCTGAACGCGGATCGGTTGGCAGTAAATCCTGATTCGCTGCCGCCCGACGCCCACCTCCTCAATGCCGGCCTGCTTAAAACCAAGCGACGGCACCGGTAGGTTCGTGCCGTGCTCTTCCACCAGCCGGGCGCTGCTGTCGAAAATCTGAATGTAAGCCAGGAGCTTGAGCGATGCCGGCCGTTGCTCCCGCCGCCATCTGCCCAGGCTTGGTGACGGTCCCGAAAGATCGATGAGCGGACAGAGCTCGGCGGCCATCTGCCCCAGCTCCTGATCAAGCGATCTGGTCAGCCCCATGTAGACCAGGCAGCCGCCCAGCACCCCCATGGCCAGAAAGACGGCCGTGCTGGTGACGACGAACAGCCGGGTGAGCTTCCATCTCAGCTCCTGGAACATGCGGAAGCCTCGAAGACGTATCCCAGGCCGCGCACGTGCTGGATCAGCGTCGCTGCTCCGAGCGCCTCCGTTTTCCTGCGGATGTTCTTGATGTGGGTGCGGATCGTCACCGCCTGAATGCTGGCATCTGACGGCCAGACGCGCTCGAGAATCTGCTCTGCCGAAAAGGCCTCGCCCTCGTGGCGCATGAGGAAAGCCAGGATGTCGAACTCCTTGGGGATTAGCGGAACCCTCCTGCCCGTCCACTCGACGGTGCGGGTTCGCAGGTCAAGCTTGAGCTGCCCGGCCACCAGGATGTCCGCCCGCCTGGCCGCCGGGCGGCGCAGCAGGGCACGGACGCGGGCGGACAGCTCCTTTACATGAAACGGCTTGGCCAGATAATCGTCCGCCCCCGCATCCAGCCCGGAGGCCCGGTCGTCGACGTCACCCCTGGCCGTCAGCATCACGATCGGTGCATCGCCCCCGTGCGCCCGGTACTGGCGGCAGACCTCCATGCCGTCCAGATCCGGCAGCTTCAGGTCCAGGATGACCAGGTCGTATTTGAACACGCGCAGGGCGGCAAGCGCCTGCTGCCCGCTGCTGAAAGCCTCCACCGTGTGCTGCTCGGCAGCCAGCAGCGCTCGCAGCAGGTCAACCACGCCCGGCTCGTCTTCAACGATCAAGATCTTCGCCATCCAGTGCTCAGGCTACCTTATCGCAACGCAGTAAACATTTTAGACGCAGCTCATCCGCCCGGCCGCCAGCAGCAACTTTCGCTATATATTTGAGGGCGAGGTAGCGTCCTTCAGGTGGTCCGGCTCTTAGCGAGGGTCTCATATGTGGCTGGTCCGGCTGGCCATGCAGCGGCCGATATCTATCATGATATCCATAGTGGCGATTGTGCTTCTTTCCGTGGTTGCCATCGCCCGCATGAAGGTCGACATCTTCCCCGACATGAACCTGCCGTCGGTAATGGTCGTTCAGCCATACGGCGGCATGAGCCCGACGCAAATGGAGGGCTATCTGACCTCCTTTTATGAGCAGCATTTCTTCTACATCAACGGGGTCAAGGAGGTGCGGTCGCGCTCGATTCAGAGCGCGGCTGTCATGGAGATCCGGTTTCGCTCGGATGTGGACATGGCCGGGGCCATGTCCGAGGTGGTGGCCCAGGTCGAGCGGGCGCGGGCATACATGCCGCCGGGAACGGTCAACCCCTTTGTCCTGCGCTTCGACGTGGGCAATGTGCCGGTTGGCTTTCTGGTCTTCAAAAGCGAAAGCCTGTCACTGGGCGCCATGCAGGACCTGGTTTTTGCTCGCATCAGGCCGGTTGTCGCCACCATCAAGGGGGTCACCACGCCGCCGCCGTTTGGTGCCAACCAGCGGACCATTGTTGTCTCCATCGACAACGCCAAATTGAGCCAGTACGCGCTGACGCCGCAAGCGGTGGCGGACGCGATTGGGCGTGGCAACCTCATCAGCCCGTGCGGGATTGTGAGGGTGCGCGGCAAGGAGATGATCTCCTCCGCCAACGCCACGGTCGAGGATATCCAGGATCTCGGCAATCTCATTCTCAAGCAGGGACCAGAATATCCCAACGCGCTTTACCTCAAGGACATCGCCAAGATAGAGGATTCCACGGATATAGACACGGGCTACGGTCTTGTCGACGGCCAGCGCACGGTCTACATGGCCATTTCCAAGCAAGCGATCGCCTCCACCGTTTCGGTCGTCAATGCGGTTCGGGAGAAGATTCCTTACATGGAATCGCTCATGCCCTCGGATGTCAAAATCAGCTTCGAGTTCGACCAGTCCAAGTATGTCACCGAGTCGATGAACGGCCTCATGTTCGAGGGCGGGCTGGGCGCGGTTCTCACCGGTTGCATGGTGCTTTTGTTCCTTCAGGATCTGCGCAGCGCCCTGATCGTCGTCACCAATATTCCGCTGGCCTTGCTGGCGGCTGTTCTGGCGCTATGGGCCAGCGGGCAGAGCATAAACATCATGACCCTGGGCGGCCTGGCCCTGGCCGTGGGCATCCTGGTCGATGAGGCGACGGTGATGATTGAAAACATACACTCCCAGCTCGATCGAGGCAAACCGATTATACGCGCCGTTTATGATGCCTCGGTGGAGGTGGCCGTGCCGCGCCTGCTGGCCATGCTTTCGGTGATCTCCGTGTTCATGCCGTCCTTCTTAATGACCGGGATCGTGCGCAGCCTCTTTGTGCCGCTGTCGCTGGCTGTCGGGTTCGCCATGACCGCCTCGTACTTTCTGTCGAGCAGCTTCGTGCCGATCATGTCCTGCTGGATTCTAAAGGGACACGAAGGGGCCGGCCATGACAAGCCGGAACAGGCGAGCGGCCGGCAGCCGGGTCCGCGCGGCGGCACATCGCTTTTCTTGCGTGTGCAGGAGCGATACGTCCGTGTCCTGACGTTTCTCATGTCCAGACGCGGGCCTGTTCTACTGGCCTACGCGGTTGTGGTCTCGCTCGTCTGTATCGTCTACCCGCTTCTGGGCAAGGAGATCTTTCCGGCCGGCAATCCTGACAGCTTTCAGCTGCGGGTGAAGGCGCCGACCGGCACTCGTTTTGAGACAACGGAAGCAATTACCAGAGAGGTGCTCAACGTCGTAAAGGAGGCGGCCGGCCAGGACCACGGGCGCAGCAACGTTAGAACTACGGTGGCCTTTGCCGGCACCCAGCCGCCCAGCTACGCGATCAATCAGGTTTACATGTGGACTTCCGGCCCGCAGGAGGCGGTGGTGCTCGTCGGGCTGCGTCCTGAAGCCGGCATAAACTCGGACCGGCTCAAGGAGAATCTGAGAAGGATGTTGGCCGATCGCTTTCCAGACGTGACCTTCGGTTTTGAGGCCGGCGACATAGTCAATAAGATCATGAACTTCGGCACCGCGACGCCCCTGCAGGTGGACTTGGGCGGGCATCATTATGCGGAGCTGGAGGCTTTTGCGCGCAGGATGCTGCCGAAGGTGAAAGAGGTCGGCTACCTGCGCGATGTTCAATTTTCCCTGCCGCTCGATTACCCGGCCATCAAGATCACGGTCGACCGCAAACGGGCTGGCCTTATGGACGCGGACGTAAAGAATATCGGCCTGTCCGTCGCCGAAGGAACATATTCCTCGCGCTTCCCGCTCATGGTTTTCTGGCTCGACCATAAAAAGGCGCTTGCCTACCAGGTTCAAGTTCAGGTGCCACCCAATCAGATGCGCTCGCTGGCCGACGTCGGCTCGCTGCGCGTCAACCAGAACGGCTATCAGGGTCCCTTTGTCCGGGATCTGGCAGCGGTTCACTTCGCCAGCGAGCCGGGCGAATTCGACCACTACAATATGGAGCGCACGATAAGCATAACCGCCAACCTGGCCGGTGACGATCTGGCAAAAGGGGAGACGCTTCTGCGCCAGGCGATTGCTCAGGCCGGGAAGCCGCCGCGCGGTGTCAGCGTGGACGTGCGCGGGCAGGTGCCCACCATGCATGATACCTTTGTGTCTCTGGGACTGGGCGTGGTCTTTGCTGCAGTCGCCATCTTTATAATGCTGGTTGCCTATTTTCAATCCTTCAAGCTCTCGCTCTCGATCATCTCGGTGATGCCCGCGGTTATATTCGGCGCACTGCTGGCGGTGCTGGTCAGCGGCACCACGCTCAACGTGCAGTCTTTCATGGGCACAATCATGGCCACCGGTATCGGCGTGGCCAACTCCATCCTCGTCGTCGTCTTTGCCGAGGAGCGGCGGCTAGATGGAAAGGATGCCGGGGAGGCGGCAATAGACGGCGCTGCCCACCGCCTGCGACCGGTGCTCATGACCAGCATGGCCATGATTGCCGGCATGGTGCCCATGGCGCTCGGGTTGAGCGAGGGAGGCGAACGCACGGCCCCGCTCGGGCGTGCCGTCATCGGCGGGCTGTGCTTCTCCACCGGCACCGTGCTTTTGATCCTGCCGCTGATTTACGCGCTGGCCCGGCGTGGCGCCGCAGGCGAGACGCCTGACCTGTTGGTCAAGGGCCAGATTGACTGACAGCAGCGGCGCGGGCAGGGGCAAGCTGGCCGCGCCCGGGATCAAGGCATCAGGTGTTCCAGCGAGAAGGGTCCCTGCTCCCCGCCATGGCCCCACTCGATGCCGCCAAACTGCTCGAGATCGCCTTCATTCACATGCAGCGTATCGCCAGCCGGCCAGATGCCCCCAAGCGACATGCCCGGGGAGGCGAGCCGCATCACGTTGGGCGGGGATGAGACTGTGGGCGGAAGGACCGTCGGGGCGAGCATGCTGCGCGAGAAGGTCGGAAACACCTGCGCGGCGCGAGCAGGCGCGGGCGGCATCCATGGCACGGCCAGTCTGGATGTCGGGGTGTAAAGCTGCGGAGCCGTCTCTTCGACGGTTGAAGCTTGAGTCTGCAGGGTGGAGGCGCCAAACATTGTCTGCTGTCCCAGGCGGTGATGGTGGGTGGGGGTGAGCAGGCCGCTTTCGGACAGGTGGGGATAGGGGGTGCTGTAGCTGCCGGTGGTGCCGGGCAAAAGCGGTGTGTCGGGCTCCGCTTTTGCTGTCTGCACCGGACAGGCAAGGGCGGCAGCAAGCATCAGCACGGAAATCGATCGCATCTTTCAGCCTCCGGCACGACGCGCCTACCTCTTATTCTAGCTGTTCCGGGGATGCCATTACTCAGCCCCGGCGCCGAGCAGCTTGCTGGCCGCTTCGACCTCCTGCCGGGAAGCAAGCCTCACCGATACTCTTTCACCGGTGGTCAGCTCGTCGCTCGCCCTCAGCGCCACCATATCCCCTTCCCTGACGTCACCCATCACCTCGACCATGTAGCCCATCGGCTCGCCCACTTTGACCTTGACCTGCTTGACCGCGCCGCCTTCAATCTTGACCACAAAGCTGCCCTTGAGGTTGGTTCTGACCGCGCTTTCGGGCACAAAGACGCTGTCGTATGGGCGGGTCATCGGCCAGCGGACCGTCGCGTACATGCCTGGCTTTATCTGATCGAAAGCTCTATTCCAGTAATTGAGCTCGACAGGCATGGTGCGGGTCTTGGGCTCCAGCGCATATGCCGGACGCGCTACAACGCCCTCCAGGGTCTTGTCGGGGAAGGCGGGGACCGAAAAGGGAATCCTGTCGCCAATCCGTACGCCGGCCACGGCCGCTTCGGGGACAGCAACCACAAGGCGCAGGAGATCAACTTCCTGAACCCTGACCAGCGGTTTTACCGCCCCGGTCCTGGCCGCGGAAACGGATACGATCGAGCCCACGTGCACGTTGCGCTCGCTTATCACCCCGTCGAACGGAGCATCTATCTCCAGATAGGAGCGCATGGTCTTCACCGCGTTGTAGAGGTTCTTTGCCGCATTCAAATTCTCGGCTTCAGAGACCACCAGGTTCCTCGCCCCGCGAATCTCGGAATTGAGCGCCTCCACCCTGGCCTGGTCGGCTGCCACGGCCTGGTCCGCGACGTCAAGATCGTTCTGGGCAATGGCCGGCGCATAGCGGCTGGCGGCCTGCTTCAAGCGGGTGTAGGTGAACACGTCCGCATTCAGCTTTGCTTTCGCCTCCACCTGCCTGGACAGCGTCGTGTTCAGTGCTTGTTGCGCCTGGCGGAGCATGGCATCCGCCGCTCGCACCTTCGACAGAGCCTCCCTGACCTTCGCATCGACCTCCGGTGCAAAGACAACGATCATCCGCTGACCTCTTTTCACAATCGACCCGCGGTCTACCCCTATCCACTGGACGTAGCCCTCTACCTTGGCGTGAATCGGCACGTCCTGGTAGGCTTCGAAGCTTCCCGGCAACGGAATTTCGGTTCTCAGGCGGTGGCGCTCCGCCCTCATCACGGCAAGCAGCTGCGGCTGCCGCTGCCGGGCAGGCTTATCCTGTCTGGCGCAGCCGGAAAAAGCGCAGGCCAGAGCAAGCGGTATGGCTGCAGCCAGCAACGTAGGGAGGCTTAATACTGGTCGGCTCACAGGCGTTGCACTCGATCGCTTGCGGCAATAAACGGCTTCAGGTCGCCGTGGGCGGAGGCCACCTCCAGCATCGCCCTCCAGATCCCGATGTTGGCCGCTGCCTCCTGCATGCGGGCAATGGCCAGCGTCTGGTTGGCCTCGGCAACTTGAGCGACGCTGCTCAGTCCCACCCCATAGCGTACCATTGCCTGCTTTTGCGCCGATTCGGCCGCGCCCACCTCGACCGGCATCGCTTCGGCAACCATGATTGCCGTCTTAAGCTTGGCATTCGCCTGCTTGTCCAGGGTCTTCAGGTTGTTGAGGACGAGGGCGTACTGTTTTTGCTGAGCGAGGATTCGATGGTCCTGCGCCTTCTTTTCGTAATGCAGCCGGAATATATCGAGAAAGTTCCAGTTGACCACCAGCGCTACCTGATAGTTCGGCGTGCTGGCTGCCAAGCCGTAGCCGTCTCGGCCAGTGATCTTGCCGTTCGGGGTCACCGCCCCCCCGCGTTGGTTCCAACCGGCCATCCAGTGAAGCACCGGATCGTATTCGTGCTGGAGCACGCGCTTCTGAGCCAGGGCGATGAGCAGCTGGGCGTTGGCCAGTTGCAATATTGGCACCTGCTCGAACGTGGGCGCGTGCTGCACCTTGGCGTCGACGATGACGTCCGCTATTCCTTTGTCTATCACCTTGAAGTCGGCATCCGGTTCGCCGAGCGCATTGGCCAGGCCGGCCTCAGCCACCTGCAGGCTGAGCTGGGCGCGATAGAGCTGATTTCTGGCGTTAACAAGCTGCGCTTGGGCCAGAGCCAGATCAACGGATGGCTTCAGCAGCGACTTCACCTGGGTGTCCACTATCCTGGCGAACTCCTCGAACGATCTGACGTTCTCTTCGCTGGCCCTCACCTGCCTTATGGCCTGGAGGGTGTCGAGATAGGCGGAGGCAGCCGCCAGCTCGGCATCGAACAGGGTGACCACCGACTGCGAAGAGCTGGCGTCGTATTGTCTCCTGGAAAGCTGGATGCGCGCCTTGTGCAGCCCGAAGTCGATGGGCGCCCAGTCGAGGCTGGTGCCCACCCCGCTGAAGAACATGGCCTGCATGTTGGTGTCGGAGCTGGCCGGTCCGGCCATGGCCGGGAAGGCAGGGCTGCCATAAAAGTTCTGGGTGATCTTGTTGCGGCTGCCCAGGTACTCCTGCGTCTGCAGGAGCGATTCGGGCATGTACTCGACCAGTTTCTGCACGGTCACCTCAATCTGCGCAGCCCTTGCCTCCTCCTGCGCTCTCTGGATGGCAGGATAATTCTTCTCGGCGACGGCGATGGCGTCGGACAACAGGAGCGGGCCGCCAGGCCGGCTCTTTTCAATGGTGATCTGCTTGATATCTTGCGAAAGCTTGGCGGGGGCAGCCGTGAGCTCCGGGGTCTGGCCCGCCTCGGCCCGCGCGGCGGCGGCAACCAGGAGCAGGACCGGATTGAGCGAAAAAAGCAGCAGCACGCACAACAGGATGCTTCCTTCTGGCGACTTGAGGGCAGTGGTTGAACGCACGACAACGGTCTCTTGCGCCTTGATAAAAGCGGCTTGCGATGGTTCCTGGTGACGCTGCTGGTATGTTATCCAGTGACGGGATGCAGAGTCCATATAATAAACAAATGACAACCGGCTCGGTTTCATGAGGCACGGCCGGGCCTGTTTCAGCGCCGCTGGACCTCCCGGACCAGGAAGATGGAGCAGGGTGCAGCCTTGAGCAGCTGCTTTGTGACGCTGCCCAAGAACACCTCATCCATCCCCAGGTGCTCCCGGGGACCGAGCACGACCAGATCCGCTTGCCATGTCTTTATGATCTCGAGTACGTCCTCGGCCACAAAGAAGTCCTCGAGATTGACCGTATCGATCGTGTTGTGCGGGAGCTGCTCCTTCAACCTGACGGCCAACGAGTTCAGGAGGCTTGCCGAGTCAAGGCGGGCTTCCGAGCGGGCCTTCTGGAAGAACTCTATCGAGCGCTTGGGGCTGGGCGTGTACTCGCTTACCGGCGGCATATAGACGTGCATTAGCTTGAACTGGACAGCCGGCGGCCAGGGCAGTCCCGCCACCGCCTCGACCACCCGCTTCGACCTCGCCTGCTCCCCCAGCGAAATAAGTACCCGCCGGATTCCCGCTCGCTCCGTCTGCCGGATGATAAGGACTGATGTGGGGGCTTCTCTGGCCAGGATCGTAACCACGCTGCCGTGAATCTTGTCCTCGAGGGTGTCCGGCGGTGCGTGGGCGCCAATGACCAGAAGATCGGGACAGTCGATTTTAATCTGCGCGAGAATGGCGTCGGACGGGGGTCCGGAGAGGATCTGCGTGCGAACACCACCATCGCCGAAGGTTCCCGCCAGCCTGCCCGAGACTTCCCGGGCAAGGTCGGCTGCCCGGCTGCCGCTCAGGTAGTTGCCGCTGCCGTGCTTTTCGTCAACCGTAACCACGGTTACCTGGGCCGAGCGGGGCAGCGGGCCGGTAAGCACAAATCGCAGCGCAGCCTCAGAGTGGGGTGAGCCATTGGTTGCCAGCATAATCTTCTCGATCGGCATCGGCGTGTCCTTGTCCCCGGCTCAGCGCCTTATAGCCCCTTAAGCGGGCTGATCAGCTGTTTCTGCCAGTCCTTCGGCGTCGGCGGCTTGCCGTAAAGCATGGGGGGAAGTGCCTGCAGCGCCGGGGATGACAGCCCCTGGAAGGCTCCCATGCCCAGACCCGCACCAGTCAGACTCGGCAGCGTCGTCGGCGGTTGGCGCAGGGCCGGGCTTTCCATCTTCCGGGAAAAGCGGGGCGCGGCCTCGCCCAGCGCCGGCGTCAGGGGGGTGACCATTGACGTTGCCGGCGATATGGCCGTGGGCTTGTACAACACCCTGCTCATCTCCTCGGCGGTGGCTGCTTGCGTCTGCAGGGACGAGCCGCCGATCATGGTCTCCCTGCCGGTGCGATGGTGACGTGTCGTCGTGTAGTTCATCTCCAGGCTGGTCGGGGTCTCCGGGAAATCCAGCCCCCGCATCTGGTTGAGCGAGCTCTCGCGTGTGGTTTGGAAAGGTTGCTGGGCGCTGCCCGGTGCGGCCAGGACCGCCAGGAGAAGGGGGGTGACCAGGTAAGCTTTCATCTTGACCTCCTGCTTTCGGGCAACTCGTTCTACTTCTTATTCTCCACCCACCGACGCATGGCGGGAGGCGCCTTCAATCTCCGACTCGTCAGCCAGCCTGGCCACCAGGTGGCTGCCGGTTTTGAGCTCGTCGGTTGCCTTGAGGGCCACCAGATCGCCGGCTTTCAGGTTGCCGATTACCTCGACCTGGTTCAGCATCGGCTGGCCCCGTGAAACCGGCACCCGCTCGGCGAAGCCGTTTTTTACCCGGATCACGAATGTGCCCTTGAGGTCGTCGGCCACCGCGCTGGCCGGGGCGAAAAGCGTCTTCTGCTGGCGGGAGACCGTCCACTTGACGGTGGCGAACATGCCGGGCTGCAGTTCGCCCGAGGCGTTGGCCACGTCCATCTCCACCGGCATGGTTCGCGTTTTCAAGTCGAGGGAAAAGCCAGGACGCGCCACCCTGCCGACAAATTCCCTGCCCGGAAAAGCCGGGACGGTGAAGGAGACCAATTGTCCTATCTTCGTGCCTTCCACGCATGCTTCCGGGACTGCGACCACCAGGCGCAGGAGGTCTTTTTGCTGGATGCGAAGCATGGGCAGAACCTCGTCGTCCCTGCCCGGGCTCACGGACACTATGCTGCCCAGGTGGACGTTGCGCTCGGTAATCACCCCGTCGAACGGCGCCTTGATCTGCAGGTAGGCGCGCATGGCCTGGACCGCGCTCACCACGTGCTGAGAGGCGGTGACGTTGTTCTTCCGGGAGGCGACCACGTTGGCCGCCGCCGCAAGCTCCGACTTGAGCGCCTCCGCCCGCGCCCGATCCTGCTCGGCTGCCTTGTCTGCCAGGTCGACCTCGTTCTGGGCTATGGCACCAGGCGTCTTTGCCGCCTGCGCCAGGCGGTTGAAGGTGAGTGTGTCGGCCTCCAGCCGGGCTTTCGCTTCGGCCAGCTTGTTCTCCACAACCTGGTAGGCCGCCAGAGCCTCCTTGTAAGAGGCATCGGTGGCGCTCAGCTCGGCCTCGGCTTCCTTGACCTGGGCGTCCACCTCGGGGGCGGTGATGACGACAAGCAGCTGCCCTTTGTGGACGATGGAGCCGCGGTCCACGCCAATCCAGGACACGTATCCTTGAACCTTGGCGTGCAGCGGCACGTCCTGATAAGCAACGAGCTGCCCCGGCAGATCCATCTGCGTATCAAGCAGCTGCTTCTCGACGGCCACCACCGGCACCGCCTGCTGCCCGGGCTCGGAACGCCTGCCGTCGGGCGCCTCGGCATTAGGCTCCGCCGCTTTGGGCGCCGGAGCGCCGGTGCATCCGGCAAGGGACAGCACGCCGATCAAGGACGCCGAGAAGACGGCAAAGAAATTTTTTTCAGCGGACGATCTGTTCATGCTGCCAACTCTCACCCGTGTGATACCAGATGGGGCAGGTGACCGACCTCCTCGGGCATGACCGAGGCGCCGCGGCGGCTTGCCCTCCTCTGCACCATAGCATAAATAATCGGTAAAACCAGCAGCACGGAGGTGGTCGAGCACATGAGCCCGCCTATAACGGCGCGGCCAAGCGGGGCCGTTCGCTCGCCGCCCTCGCTCAGGCCAAGGGCCATCGGGATCATGCCGAAGATCATGGCCAGGCTGGTCATGACCACCGGGCGCAGGCGGGCGGCGGCGCCGGTCACGGCGGCGGTTTTAGCCGACATTCCATGCAACCGCCTCTCCTCGGCAAAAACGATAACCAGGATGGAGTTGGCGACGCCTATCCCGGTGGCCATGATCGTGCCCATGAACGACTGCACGTTGATTGTGGTGTGCGTGAGGGCGAGGGCGAGCACGGCACCAAATATGATGGCAGGAATGACCGAGATGATGACCAGCGACAGGCGGACGGACTGGAAGAAGGAAACGAGCAGAAGGAAGATCGAGAGGACGGCGAAGGCAACGCCGAGCCCGAGAGCCTGGAACGTGTCGCGCATGACCGGAACCTGGCCGCGCAGGGTCACTTTGACGCCCCGCGGTGGCTTGCCGAGGCTGTCGATGGTCTTTTGCACTTTGTCCGAGGCGCCGCCCAGATCGTCGCTGGCGATGTTGGCCGTGATGCTTATCATGCGGCTCATGTTGTAGTGATCGAACTCGCCTGGCATTTTGGAATAGTAAAGGTTGGCCACGTCGTGAACGAACGGTCCGGCAAAGGAGCCGGTTTTTACCGGGATGTCGCCCACCGTCTTCAAGGAATTGACCTGGCCCTGAGGCACCTCGACCTGGACTTGATAGGAAAGGCCGCTCTTGGGGTCGCGCCAGTAGACGGGGGTGACAAATCGGCTGGAATACGTGGAGGCGACAAGGGCCCGGCCAATTTCGTGAACGTCTACCCCCAGCTCGCCCGCCCGGATGCGGTCGACATCCACATTGATGGTGGCGTAATCAAGCGGCTGCACTATGCCCACGTCGCGCAGGTCCGGCAGCTTTTGCATGGCCGCCAGAAGCCTCCTGCTGTACTCGCGGTCGTCGGAGAACTTAGGGCCGTTGATGTCCACCTGGATCGGGGTCGAAGAGCCGAAGTTGAGGATCTTGTTGACGATGTCGCCTGCCTCGAAGGTGAATCCGACATCGGGGAATCTTTCCGCAAATTGCTTGCGCAGGCGCTCCTCCAGCTGGCGGATCTGGATCTTCGCCTTCTCGTTGAAGGACACCAGCAAGATCGCCTCCTGCGGGCCGCTCGTCCACATGTAGACGTTGCTTATTGCGTAGCTGGGCGGCTGAGAGCCGGCATAACCGATGCTGACCTCCACGTTTTCCTTGCCGACATCGCGGGTGATTAGCTGAAGAACCTCCCGGGTTATCTCTTCCGTCTCCTCGAAGCGCGTGGCGGTGGGTGCCTTGATTCGCAGCTGAAATCCGGAGGGGTTGCCGGCCGGGAAGATCTCGCTGCCCAGGGTGGGGTAGATGAGGATGGTCGAGAGGCTGAGCAGGATGAACGAGCAGACCACGAGCCCGCCCACGGGCATGAGCCTGGTCAGGGTTCTCTGGTAGCGGTCCCGCAAACGGGTCATGAAGTCCGGCTTCTGCTTGTCGGCAACCGGCCCGTGGTGCGCGTGCGGTTTGAGCAGCCAGGCGGCCATCACCGGCACGAAGGTTCCGGATAAAACGTACGAGCAGAACATCGCCATCCCGACCGCCGTGGACAGGGGCACAAACAGCGATCTGGTGATGCCGACCATAAAGAATGATGGCATGAAAACGGATACGACCGAGAGCATGGCCAGCAAGGTCGGGATCACCACCTCCACCGAGGCGTCATAAATCGCCTTGAAGAGCGGCGAGCCGCGCGCCAGGTGGCTGTGGATGTTCTCGATCACCACAGTTCCCTCGTCGACGAGGATGCCGACCGCCAGCGCCAGCCCGCTCAAGGTCATGATGTTGGTCGACTGCCCGGCCACCCACAGCCCGACAATGGCGCCCAGAAGCGACGAAGGGATGCTCGTAATGACGATCAGGCTGCTTCTGAGATCGCGCAGGAAAAGAAGTATGCAGGCTCCGGTAAGCAGCGCCCCCAGCCCGCCTTCGAAAACCAGCCCGGAGATGGCCTCGGTGACGTAGATTGACTGATCGAACTCGAAGCTTACCTTGATGTCGCTGGGCAAGAGGTCCTGCATGTAGGACAGCTGATGTTTTACCCCGTTTACCACGGCCAGCGTCGAGGCGGCGGCCTGCTTGGAGATGGCCATATAGACGGTGCGCCTGCCGTTGACAAGCGCATAGCCGGTAAGGATGTCGGTGGTGTCGGCCACGGTGGCGATGTCGCGCAGATAGACGGCCGGGCCGTAGAGCTGCTGGCGAACCGGTATCGAGCCGAGATCGTGTATGTTGCTTACAACCGAGTTGACCTTGGACATTCGCTGCAGGTCGCCCGTGCGGACAACGCCGCTGGGCATAATCGTGTTGCCCTTGTCGATCGCCTGCACGATGTCGTCAACGGACAGGTGGTACTGATTGAGCCGGTTGGCGTCGACCGTGATCACGATCGAGCGCTGGTTGCCCCCGAACGGTGGCGGCGTGGAGACCCCGGGTATCGTCGAGACCACAGGTCTCACCCGGGAGTAGACGAGGTCCTGTATCTCGCCCAGGTTACGCGTGGCGCTGGAGAAGACGAGGAAACCGACGGGAACGTTGCCCACGTCAAATCTGATGATGAAGGGCGTCACCGTTCCCGGCGGCATATAGGCACGGGAGCGCTCGACCTGCGCCACAACCTGCGACATGGCATCGGCCATATCGGAGCCCGGCTGGAAATAGACATCCATTACGGAGGCGCTTTGAATGGAGCGGGAAGAGACGTGATCGACGCCGCTTATGTAGAAGAAGTGCTGCTCGTAGAAGGTGACGATGTAACCTTCCATCTGGGAGGGATCCATGCCGCCGTACGGTTGAATGACGGTGATCCGGGGCAGGTCGAGCTGGGGAAAGATGTCCACCTTCATGCGCGTGAGCGCCAGGATGGAGAGGATGACCGTGGTGGCGACGGCGACCGTAATGGTCACGGGTCGGGCCATGGCCAGCCGGATCATCCACATCTAGCAATCACCCACCGGCATCATTCGCCGCCTGCCGAGGCATGGTGCATGGCGCCCTCGATCTCCGCCTCGCTGGCCGGCCTGGTGGCAATGCGGGTGCCGGTCTTGAACTCGTCGGTCGCCGCCAGCGTCACCTGGTCGCCCTCTTTCACCTTGCCGATCACCTCCACCAGGTTGCCCATCGGCTGCCCACGTGTAACCGGCACCCGCTCGACCGTTCCGTTGACCACCCTTATCACGAAGGTTCCCTTGAGGTCATCGCCGACCGCGCTGGCAGGGGCGAACAATGTTGGATAAGGTCTGGTCACCCGCCACTTTACGGTGGCGAACATCCCGGGCTCGAGCACTCGCTCCGGGTTCGGCACATCGAGCTCCACGGGCATTGTCCTGGTCTGCAGGTCCAGCGAATAGCCCGGGCGGGCGATGGTGCCGTAGAAGATCCTGCCGGGATAGGCGGGCACGGTAAAAGGCTCGCGCTTGCCAAGCTCGATCCCGGATACGCACGCCTCGGGAACGGCAACCACCAGGCGCAGATGATCTTCCTCCTGAATGCGCAGCATCGGCAGGAGCTTCGACTGCCTGGCCTGGCTCACGGAGACGATGCTGCCCTGGTGCACGTTGCGCTCGGTGATGACGCCGTCGAAGGGCGCCCGTATCTCCAGATAGGATCGCATCGCCCTGGTGGCGTCGACGACGTTTTTCGTCGCCGTGACGTTGTTCTTCTGGGCGGCAACCACGTTGGCGGCGGCTGTTATGTCGGCGTTGATGGCGTCGACGTGCGCCTTGTCCTCCTCCATCAGCTTTTCGGCTAGATCCACCTCGTTCTGCGCGATCGCCCCCGGTGTTTTGGCAGCCTGCGCCAGGCGGGTGTAGGTGAGCTTGTCCGCTTCGTACTTGGCCACGGCCTCGGATTTCTTGTTGAGCGCGCTCTCGTAGGCTGAGACAGCCTCCTTGTAGGAGGCCTCGGCGGCGGCCAGCTTGGACTCTGCTTCCCGGACCTTGGCGTCCACTTCCGGCGCGGTGATGACGATCAGCAGCTGGCCCTTCTTCACGTGCGAGCCGCGGTCCACGCTTATCATGGAGATGTAGCCCTCCACCTTGGCATGCAGCGGCACATCCTGGAAGGCCAGAAGCTGCCCGGGCAGATCAAGCTCGGTGTCGAGCTGGTGCTTCTGTAAGGTGACGACCGGCACCACCTGCTCGAGGCGCGCTGCGGCCGGCGCATCCTTCTCCGATTTCTCCGGCTTGTTGCCGGCGCAGCCGGCCAGCAGAACCAACGTGCAGGCAATCGCCAGCGCCGTTCCACGTTTTGATTTTTTATTCGTGTATTCGTTAATCATCTGTGCGCGACCAATTCAAATTCGTCTGCTATGTCCTCAGGAAGCACGGAAGCTCCACGGCGGCTTGCTCGTTTCTGGACGATGGCGTAGATGAGCGGCAGCACCAGGAGCACGGAAGTAGTTGAGAAGATAAGCCCGCCGATGACCGCCCTGCCAAGAGGGGCGGTGCGCTCGCCGCCCTCGCTCATCCCGAGCGCCATCGGGATCATGCCGAAAATCATGGCCAGGCTGGTCATCACCACCGGACGCAGGCGGGCGGCGGCGCCGGTTACCGCCGCTGTCTTCGCCGACAGCCCCAGCATGCGGCGCTCCTCGGCGAACACTATGACCAGAATCGAGTTGGCAACACCTATCCCGGTAGCCATGATCGTGCCCATGAATGACTGGACGTTGATTGTCGTATGGCTTATCACGAGCGCGAAGACGGCGCCGAACATGATGGCGGGGATGACCGAGATGATGATGAGCGACAGGCGCACCGACTGGAAGAAAGAGACCAGGAGGAGGAAGATCGACAGTATGGCAAAGGCCACCCCCAGCCCGAGGGCCTGGAACGTGTCGTGCATGATCGGCACCTGCCCGCGCAGGGAGACCTTCACGCCGCGCGGGGGCTTGCCCAGCTTCTTGATCGTCTCCTGAACTTTTTCTGCCGCGCCGCCAAGATCGTCGGTGGCCAGGTTGGCGGTGATGCTTATCATGCGGCTCATGTTGTAGTGATCGTATTCACCGGGCATGGTCGCATAATGCAGTTTGGCCACGTCATGCACGAAGGGACCCGAAAACGACCCGGTCTTGACCGGGATGTCGCCGACCGTCTCCAGCGAGTTGACCTCACCCTGCGGCACCTCCACCTGAACCTGATAAGACAAGCCGCTCTTGGGATCGCGCCAGTACACCGGTGTGACGAAGCGGCTGGAGTAGGTGGAAGCGACAAGCGCGCGCCCGATCTGATGGACGTTGACGCCCAGCTCGCCGGCCCGCACCCTGTCCACGTCGACATTGAGCGTCGGGTAGTCCAGCGGCTGGACGATGCACACGTCCCGGAGCTCGGGCAGCTGCTTCATGGCCTCCAGAAGGCGGCTGCTGTACTCGCGGTCGTCCGAGAATTTGGGCCCGTTTATGTCTACCTGGATCGGCGTCGAGGCGCCGAAATTGAGGATTTTGTTGACGATGTCGCCGGCCTCGAAGGTAAAGTTGACGTCCGGGAATTGCTGCCGGAACTGCCTGCGCAGGCGCTCCTCCAGGGCCCTTATTCTGATCTTCGCCTTCTCCTCGAAGGAGACGAGGAGGATTGCCTCCTGCGGTCCGCTTGTCCACATGTAGACGTTGCTGATTGCGTAGCTGGGCGGCTGCGAGCCGACGTAACCGATGCTGACCTGAACGTTCTCCTTGCCGACATCGGCGGTGATGAGGTCAAGAACCTTCCTGGTTATCTCCTCGGTCTTTTCGAAGCGGGTCCCTGTCGGCGCCTTGATGCGAAGCTGGAAGCCGGTGGGATTCCCGGCCGGGAAAATCTCGCTTCCCAAGGTCATGTACAGCAGAGCCGACGACAGACCGACAAGGGCGAAGATGACGATTACGAGAACGCGCCTGGGCATGAGCGCGATGAGCAGGCGCTGATAGTGAATGCGCAGACGCCCCATGAAATCCAGCTGGGCATGCGTGCCGTGATGCGGCTTGAGCAGCCAGGCCGCCATCACCGGCACGAAGGTGCCCGACAGGATGTACGAGCAGAACATGGCCAGACCGACGGCCATCGACAGCGGCACGAAAAGCGACCGGGTTATCCCCACCATGAAAAAGGACGGCATGAAGACGGAGATGACCGAAAGCATGGCCAGGAGCCTGGGTATGACCACCTCGATGGAGGCGTCGAAAATCGCCTTGTTGAGGGTGACGCCCTGGGCCAGGTGGCTGTGAATGTTCTCGATCACCACGGTTCCCTCGTCGACCAGGATGCCCACCGCCAGGGCCAGACCGCTCAGGGTCATGATGTTGGTCGATTGCCCGCCGACCCACAGCCCGACGACGGCCCCCAGCAGCGAGGAGGGGATGCTCATGATCACGATCAAGCTGCTGCGTATATCTCGCAGGAAGAGCAGAATACAGGTGCCGGTCAGGACCGCCCCGATGCCGCCCTCGAAGACCAGACCCCAGATCGCCTCGGTCACGTAGATCGACTGGTCGAACTCGAAGCTTACCTTAATGTCTCCCGGCAGGAGCTCCCGCATGTAGGGCAGCTTATCCTTGACGCCGTTGACCACGGCAAGCGTCGAGGCTGCGGCCTGTTTGGATATGGCCATGTAAACGGTGCGTCGCCCGTTGACGAGCGCATAACCGGTGAGGATGTCTGTGGTGTCCTCAATCTTGGCGATGTCGCGCAGGTAGACGGCAGCGCCGGCCTCCTCCTGCTTGACGGGAATGGTGCCCAGATCCTTTATGTTGGTCACTACGGAATTGACAACGCACATTCTTTGCAGGCTGCCTGTTCGCACGACGCCGCTGGGCATAATCGTGTTGCCCTCGTTGATCGCCTGCACGATATCGTCAACGGACAGATGGTATTCATTGAGCTTTTTGGCATCGACCGTTATGACAATGGAGCGCTGGTTGCCGCCGAACGGCGGCGGCGTGGAGACGCCGGGGATGGTGGAGACCACCGGACGGACGCGGGAGTAGACGAGGTCCTGGATCTCGCCCAGATTTCTGGTCTCGCTGCCGAAGACGAGGAAGCCCACCGGCACGTTGCCGACGTCGAACCTGATGATGAAGGGGGTAACCGTGCCCGGCGGCATGTAAGCGCGGGAGCGCTCCACCTGCGCCACCACCTGCGACATGGCATCGGCCATATCGGAGCCCGGCTGGAAGTAGACGTCCATGACCGAGGCGCTCTGAATCGAGCGCGAGGTGACGTGGTCGACGCCGCTTATGTAAAAGAAGTGCTGCTCATAGAAGGTGACGATGTAACCTTCCATCTGCGACGGATCCATGCCGCCGTAAGGCTGAATGACCGTGATGCGCGGCAGATCGAGCTGGGGGAAAATGTCCACCTTCATGCGCGTCAGCGCCAGAAGGGAGAGGATTACGGTTGTTATTACCGCCACCATGATGGTGACGGGGCGTGTCATTGCCAGCCGAATCAGCCACATCTATTGCGCACTCCGCTGCACGCGATCCGCCTCGGCCAGGAACGGCTCCAGATCCCCATGCACTGATGCCACGGCCAGCATGGCCCGCCAGATGGCTACGTTGGCCACGGCTAACTGCATTCTTGATTGTGCCAGAACCTGGTTGGCTTCCGCCACCTGGGCCACGCTGGCCAGTCCAACGGCATAGCGTGCGCGGGCCTGCTGCGCGGCCATCTCCGCCGAGGCCACCTGCACCGGCATGTTCTCGGCGATGGCCAGCGCCGCCCTCACCTGGGCGCGAGACCGGACGTCCTCGGTCTTCAGGTTTTGCAGAACCAGGTCGTAATCCTGCTTCTGCGCGGCGATGCGCAAGTTCTGAACTTTCTTCTCCGCGTGCAGCCGCCACCAGTCGAGAAAGTTCCAGTTGATAATCAGGGCTATCTGGTAATTGGGGACGGTGGGGAAGACCCCGAAAACATCGTGTGAGGTGTTGCGTCCCTTCGTATTGAGGCCGGCGCCCCTGTTTTGAACGCCGCCCAGCCAGTGAAAGACGGGGTAAAACTCCCGGGACAGAACCTTCCTCTGGGCAATGGCCGTCAGGAGGCTGGCCTTGGCTGCCTGGAGGATCGGGACCTCCTCGAAGACCGGTGGCGCGCGCTGCGTGTTGGCCTCCTCCTTGAGGGAGGCAATTCCCTTGTCAATCACGCTTATCTCGACACCGCCCAAACCAACCGCGTTGGCCAGGTTGGCCTTTGCCACCTCCAGGGCATACTGGGCGCGAAACTTCTGATTTCTGGCGTTGGCCAGCTGGGCCGCGGCCAGGGCCGCATCGGCTCCGGGCTTCAGCTCTGCTTTTACCTGGGCTTCCACGACCTTGCTGAACTCCTCGAACGATTTCATGTTTTCGTCGGCGGCGAGCACCTGCTGCTCGGCTTCCACGACGTCCAGAAAGGCGCTGGCCGCGGCTATCTTCATGTCCAGACGAGTGACCCCATACTGAGCATTCGCCTGGTTGTACTGCGCTTTGGCCAGGTTGATCCTGGCCTTGTGCAGCCCGAAATCAATGGGGGCCCAGTCGACGCTGAAGCCGACGCCGCTGTAAAAGCGCGGCTGCATATTGACATTCTCGAAGCCCGGCCCGGGGTTGGCCGGAAACACAGGGCTGCCGTAGAGAATCTGCGTCAGCTTGTTGTGGCTGGCCATGACCTCCTGGTACTGAATGAGCCCATCGGGCATGTACTCGTTGAGCTTTTGCACCTTGATGTTCTCGCGGGCGGCGGCGGTTTGGGTTCGCGCGCGCAGGATCGCCGGATAATTTTGCTCGGCGTAGCGAACGGCTCCCGAAAGCGTAAAGGGCTCCTTACGGACCGTGCTCTTCACGCCCGACTTGAGCATAAGCGGGGAGGGGGGCAGCGGTTGCGTCGACTCGGGAGACGCAACCGGGTTGCTTTCGGCCGGGCTCGGCGGGAAAAGCTTCTCCGGATGCTCCAGCGACTCCGGGGCGGCAGGCTCACCAAGTCCTCTTAAGGCGGGTGGTTGTTGCGCCATGACAACCAGGGGCCTGCTCAGCAGGAGGACCGTCAGCACGATTATCAGGAAGCCTAATTTGTTGGGGGGAGGGCTGCCGTATGTCATTCGTTCACAGGGTGTTTGTCGGTCTATCCACCACGATCGGCTGCCGGGTTGTCAAACGGCGGTCACCTCTTGCTATCGCGGTTTAGAGCATTGAAGCAGGAAGAGTTCGAACCATAAGGTTACAACGAAACTCACGGACATGTAGCTCTCATTGCCGTGGCAGTTAACAGCAAACGAAGTGTAGCTGATGTGGACATGGCAATCATCAAACATTGTTAATTCTCCGGGACTAATGATTGGTGCCGCGATCGCCTGTGGGCAGCATTGCCACGACGGATGAGGCCGATCTTCACCGGCCGGCATGCCGGCATACATTCCCGGGCGCTTTCCTTTAATATGTACGGCATGCCGACATCCTCAGCAGATCAGAAGATCATCCGCCTTTTGCGCATCAGGGTGACCGACAAGCCCGGCTATCTGGGAAAGATAGCCACGCGCCTGGGGGAGCTGGGTGCCAACATCGGCGAGATCACGATCGTCGCGCAGGGAATTGACTTCCTCCTGCGTGAGATAAGCGTGCAACTCGATGACGATCAGCACCTGCACGCGGTTGTAGGCGGACTGACGCAGCTCGATGGAGTCGAGCTGGACTCGGTTATCGATCCGGTCGAGCAGGTGCATGAGGGTGGCAAGATTGCGGTCCGCAGCAGGATTCCGCTTACCAGCATCTCCGAGATGCGCAAGATCTACACGCCCGGCGTTGCTCAGATTTGCAAGCTGATCGAAAAGGAGCCGGCGTTGAGCAAGCGCTTCACGGCGATATCGAATACGGTGGCGGTCGTCACCAACGGGACGGCCATCCTCGGGCTGGGTCACATCGGCCCAGTGGCCGGGATGCCGGTAATGGAAGGAAAATCGGTTCTCTTCGAGCAGCTGGTGGGCCTTAGTGCGGTGCCGATCTTGATCGACTCCACCGACGTGGAACACCTGGTGAGCACTGTGAAGGGCATTGCCCCCACATTCGGTGCCATTCAGCTCGAGGACATCGCCGCCCCCGAGTGTTTCGAGATCGAAGAAAGGCTGCAGAAGGAGCTCGCCATTCCGGTGCTGCACGACGATCAGCATGCCACCGCAATCGTGGTGCTGGCGGCCTTGCTGACCATCGCCGACCGGCTCAAGATCGCTCTTGCCGGCGAGCGGGTCGGGCTGCTCGGCCTGGGCGCCGCCGGCTTCGGAATTGCAAGGCTGCTCCAGTCGTTTGGGGTGCGGGCGATCATAGGCGCCGACCTCAGAGAGGATGCCATGCAAAGATTGGAGAGCGCCGGCGGCAAGCGAGCCAACCTGGCCGGCTTGATGGCCGAGGCCGACGTGGTGGTCGCCACCACCGGTGCGCCCGGATTGATCAAGCCGGAGATGGTGCGCGCCGGGCAGGTGATTCTGGCGCTGTCCAACCCGGATCCGGAGATAGCCCCCGAAGTTGCCCTGGCAAGCGGGGCTCGCTTTGCCGCCGACGGCCGGACGATCAACAACGCACTGGCCTTTCCCGGCCTGTTCCGGGGCGCGCTGCGGGCCGGCGCCAGCAGATTCACGGACAGGATGAAGCTGGCGGCTGCGCAGGCGATCGCCAGCCAGACCCGGGCGGCAGATATCGTCCCCAGCATTCTTGACCGTGAGGTGCATCAAGCCGTGGCGGCCGCCGTTGCCAGCGCCTGGACACCGTAAGGTGACCGCCTGCCCTTACAGCCAGCGTGTCGCTGTTGCCGCAGCTTAACAAGACAGGCTCATGATCGTGCCCGCCATCGGTGGCGGCCGTATGATGGGGTTGAATGGATGTTCCGAGCAGGTACGACCACGCGGAGGAGGCTTACGTATGCAACGCATGGAATTGTGCTTGATTCTGCCTGCTCTATGCTGTATGGCTCTGGCGCCAAAGGCCCCGGCCGCTCCGGCGGCCCCGACCAACAAGCACGTATTTTCGGGCTCGACCGTAACGCCGCAACCGGCGTCTCAGACTTATCCGAGCCTGAAGTATACGGAACAAAGGCGCGGGGACGCATTGCCGGGAACAGTTGGCAGGCAGCAGAGCCTTTATCACCCGTTTCCCGGCTTAAGCTCATCCCGCGAGTTGTTCTGGCGGCGCTGATAAGGGCAGGCGGAATAAGCACGGAAAACAACTAGCGGAACCCGGGGAGGCGGGGTGTTGTGCCGGCCCGCACATAGCCTCAGCGACAGGATTCCGTGCGGCGCCAAAATAATGAAGGGGAAACAATCGTGAGAAGAGCAGTTTTACGTTCCATCCTGTTGCTGCTCGTGGAGCTCCCCCTGTCCCAGCCGGTCTGGAGCCAGGGTTTGCTGCAGTATCAGACGGGGCCGTCCGGCCGTGGCTCGGCTTTGAGCGGGCAGGTGCGCCGGCGAGCACCGGCATGGAATCTGGCCGCGGCGGAAGAGGCGATAGGCAGGCTCAGGGACCTGCGGCGATCCTGCCGCAAAATAAGCATGGACACCGAGATCCTTGCCAACGATCTCGTGGGCAAGCAGCCTGTGCATATCCTGTCGCCTAATTCCATCAACGCGCTCAACGGCGTTCAGATCCCCCCGATTCCACTGCCGCAAGGAACAATCGACATGCCCCGGCTGCCGGAGCAACAGAAGCCTTCCAATGCCTGCCTGGCCGATCTGGGCGATGTGTTGAGGCAGGTGAGACAGGACGTGGCGGCAATTTCCATGCCGCGACCGGTGGCGCCACAGGTTGCCGCGGACTGGAAAACAGTGCTGGCGCTCACCGACGGCATGGTTCGCCACTACAACACGCTGGTCAAATTGTCATCGCACCCGCAGGCGGGCGTCGCCCAGCTGGGCAAGGAGATCTTGAAGGTGCACGACGAGGCGGATGCAATTAAGGCCGCCTCTCGCTCCGTAAGTGACGAGCTAAAGGCCGTGGTCCGGGCGCAAAAGGAGGGCAGCAAGCTGGCGGGCCGCTGATGCGCGGCGTTGCCAGAGCTTGATGCGTCCTATTTTTAACCAACGTTAAGCGTCGGGACGGCCGGCGAAACAATAGCCGGTAGCTGGCGTCTCTGGCGGCTCGGATTGATGTCGGCCAGGTATATTCGCCGGTTCCCGTCGGCGGGGTCGGGCCCGATTGAGACCCCGCGCACGTCTGGCAGCTTTTTCCTGGTCGAGCAGGGGCTTGACGCTATGTTAGTCAGCGAGGACGCCGTCCTGAAGACGTTGCTGTCTATCGCCGCGGTGGAATCTGGGCTGGCCGGGCCGGCAGCGGCTGGCTCGCAACGATAGCCGAGCGCGCTCGGTCAGGCGGGACCGCCGCCCCCCGGGTTAGCCTTTGCGGATCTCCCAGAAGTCGGCGCCGAGCGTGTCCCAGGGGAGGCGCTGCTCGTCGGGTTGGTTGGCGTCGAAGCACTGGTTGACCAGATAGATCATGTTGCCGGGATGGCTCCAAGGATTGGCCATGCCGTGGGCGACGCCGCGCGGCAGGTAGAGGATCTGCGCCCGGCCCGCGCCCATGACAAAGCGCATTGTGCTCTGGTAGGTGGGCGAGCCCTTGCGGGCATCGAAAAGACCGATCAACATCCGGTCATAAGGAAGGATGAACCAGACGTCCTCCTGGTTGTAGTGCAGGTGGAAAGCCTTTATCGTTCCCGGCAAAACCTGGGAGAAGGTAATCTGCTTGACCTTGAACTCGGGGATCAACTGGAGGTTGCCGCCGTCGTCGAAGCGCACGATCTCCGCCAGCGAGCCGCCGTCGTCGACGAAGTGGCTCAGATTGATGAGCTGAACGCCTTCAATCGTAGGCTTTTTGGAGTAGTCCTGCACGCAAAGATCGCGGCTGTACTCTTCACCAATCGCGTCCTTGCTCAAAGGTTGCAACATAAAAGCGTCTCGAATCTTGACGACCGGCTGGTCGCGCGTCTCCCTGGAAAGAACCAATAGAATACCACGAGAGCCGGGCGCGCCAGCCGGCCGCAGCGGGTCCTGCTTAACCAAACCTTCCCGGGCACGCCGCGGGCCGCCCGCGTCCCCGGGGTTGGAAAGGCATGGCGGCAGCGCCGCCTGTGGGGGCGGGGCATGCCCCGCCCGTTTTCCAGAAGCAGGGTTTGGCAACGGACAGCGATCCACCTGGCTCTACGCCGGCTGGCGGACGGAGATCAACTCCAGGTAGCCCCTGAGGGACTCTTCCCAGGGGATCATCTCGCGGCCGATCGTGTGGATGAGCGTGGTCTTGTCCAGCACGGAATACTTGGGGCGTGTGGCTGGGCGCGGCAGGTCGCTGGTGGCGATCGGCTCAATCCTGGCGTTCCAGCCGTTCAGGATTGCCTGGGCAAACTCGTGCCAGTTGGTGACGCCGCCGTCGGTGGCATGATAGACGCCCCAGCGCTCGGTGGCGATGAGATCCGCCAGCGTCTCGGACAGGCTTAGCGTGCAGGTCGGGGTGCCCCACTGATCCGACACCACTCGAACCGGTTTTCTATTAGCGGCCATGTCCAGGATTGTGTTCACGAAATTCCGCCCGTGCGGCCCGTAAAGCCAGCTTGTCCTGACGATGTAAAACCGCGTGAGGTGACGTTGCACGGCCTTTTCGCCGGCGAGCTTCGATTTGCCGTACACCGAAAGCGGCCTGGTAGCGTCCCAGGGGGTGTAAGGGCGATTCTGCTCGCCGTCGAAGACGTAATCGGTCGAGACGTACAGCATCGGCAGCTCGAGCTTGTTGCAGGCGATGGCGATGTTCTCGGTCCCGTAACCGTTGATGAGATACGCGAGATCGGGCTCGGACTCCGCCTGGTCCACGCGGGTGTAAGCAGCCGCATGGATCACCAGGTCCGGCTTGGCGTAGGTCAGAAGGTCAAGGACCTGCGGGTAGTTGGTGACATCCAGCTCCTCGCGCGGCAGCCCTTTTATCTTGTGCCCCCGCTCCTCGAGACAGGGGACGAGCACCTTCCCCAGCATGCCGCCGGCACCGGTAAGTAATATCTTCAGAATTCCACCGCCTTATGGATTGTCCGCTAACCGTCCGCGTGAGCCGCGCCGACCATCGCCTCCTGCGTGCTCGCCACGTTCACTGCGGTAAATTCTACATTACGGGTGACCGCGTTGAGCCATTGCTGGTTCTCCTTGTACCAGGAGATCGTCTGCCTGATGCCTGTCTCGAACGTGTGCAGCGGCTGCCAGCCGAGCTCCTTCTGTATCTTCGTGGAGTCAATGGCGTAGCGGCGGTCGTGCCCGGGTCTGTCCTGGACGTACTTGATGAGCTCCTCGCCCTTGCCCAGCTCGGATAAAACAAGCCTGGTAATCTCGATGTTCTGCCGCTCGTTGTTGCCGCCTATGTTGTAAACTTCGCCCGGTTGCCCTTTGTGGAACACCAGGTCGATGGCCCGGCAGTGATCGTCCACATGCAGCCAGTCCCGCACATTGAGCCCGTCCCCGTAAACGGGAACCGGTTCGTTCTTCAGCGCTTTGTTGATGAAGAAGGGGATGAGCTTCTCCGGGTGCTGGTAGGGACCGTAGTTGTTCGAGCAGCGTGTGATCATAACCGGCAGCCCGTAGGTATGGAAATAAGCCCGGCACAGGAGATCGCCGCCAGCCTTGCTGGCCGAATATGGGCTGTTGGCCGCCAGCGGCGTCTCCTCCGTGAAATAGCCCGTGGGACCGAGCGAGCCGTAGACCTCGTCGGTCGACACCTGCACGTAGCGGATTGAAAACCCGCTGCCGTTGGAGTCCTTCTTGCCGTACTGGTAGGCGGCCTCCAGAAGAACCTGGGTGCCCACCACATTGGTGTTGACGAATACCTGCGGATCATGGATGGAGCGATCGACGTGCGTCTCGGCTGCCAGGTTGATGATCCCCTGCACAGGGCCGAATTTTTTTCCCGAGACGATCTCGTCGACCAGCTCGCGGTCCTCGATGCGCCCCTTGACGAACTTGTAGCGGGGGTTGCCGGCCAGGTCTTCGAGGTTCTCGGGGTGCCCGGCGTAGGTCACCGCGTCCAGGTTGATGACCGAACAGTCCGGGTATTGGCTGATAAGGCGCCTGACCAGGTTGCTGCCAATAAACCCGAGCCCGCCGGTAACCAGCAATTGCATAAGAGATCCCTCGCCTGCCAACAACCAGGAAATTGTCCTGTGCCGCCCCGTTTCGATCCACGTTCGCTCACTAATGTGCAGCGAACATGAAGATTGTTTTAGACGACCTCGACCTTGCTGTCGTCGCCTATCATCAGCCGATAAGCGACCGGCTTCAGGTGGCTGCGGGTCAGCTCGACGTTGGCGCCGATCAAGCTGTCCTCGATCCGCCCGTGGAAGTCCACGATCCGGCAGTTCTCCCGCAGAATCGAGTGCTCGATCTCGGCATGGCCCACCTGCGCGTTATCGCCGATGGAAGTAAACGGGCCGACATAGCTGTGCTCGAGCACGCAGTTGTCTCCAATCACCGCCGGACCGCGCACGGTGCAATGTGAGAGTTTCGTCCCCTTGCCTACATGAACTCGTCCGGAGAGTCTGGTCGTCTCGTCGATCTGCCCGTCCATGCAGACGTCCGTCATCTCGTCGAGCACGACACGGTTGGCTTCCAGCATGTCGTCCTTCTTGCCGGTGTCCAGCCACCAGGAGGTGAGGACGTGGCTGTCCACGTGGTGCCCGGTGTCGATCAGGCGTTGAATCGCGTCGGTGATCTCCAGCTCGCCCCGCCTGCTTGGCTTGATCTCATCAATTGCCCGGTGGATGTTGGGGTTGAACAGGTAGACGCCGACCAGGGCAAGATTGGATTTCGGCCTGGCCGGCTTCTCCTCCAGGCAGAGGATGCGCCCGTCGCCGTTCAACTGGGCGACGCCGAAGGCGCTCGGGTTGGTCACCTCTTTAAGGAGAATAAACGCGTCGACCTTGCTGCCCTTGAAGCGATCGACGAGCGGCGCCACGCCGTCCTTGATCAGGTTGTCGCCCAGGTACATGACGAAGGGGGCGTCGGCGAGGAAGCCGCGCGCGGTCTTGACGGCATGCGCCAGCCCCAGTGGCTGCTCCTGCAGGATATAGGTGATGCGGATGCCCCAGCGGTCGCCGTCGCCGGCAGCGGCCTTTACGTCCTCGCCGGTCTCCGGGCTGATGATGATACCGATATCATAAATGCCGGCGTCCTTCAGGGCCTCTATTCCGTAGAACAAGATCGGCTTGTTTGCTACCGGCAAGAGCTGTTTGGCCGCCGTATGGGTGATCGGCCGCATACGCGTGCCTTTGCCGCCGCTCAAAATAAGTCCTTTCATAATCGCTCCGCTCGCTCCTGCGTCGCTCGCCCCGCTGTCACCTGTTAATCTAGAATGCGCCGCGTTTGCTGATCACTGCCGCCGCCGTGGCCAGGAGAATTTTCCAGTCGAGCCAGTAGCTCCAGTTGTGGCAATACCAGGCATCGGCCTCCACCTTCACGTCGTCGGGCAGCTCGTCGCGACCGTTTATCTGCGCCCAGCCGGTGATGCCTGGCGGAAACTCCAGCACCCCGCGCGCCTGACGCTTGGCCGTGAGGTCCGTCTGATTATATAGCGCCGGGCGCGGCCCGACGATGCTCATCTCGCCTTTCAGCACGTTCAGCAACTGCGGCAGCTCATCGAGGCTCGTTCTCCGCAACAGCCTGCCGACCCGGGTAACCGGGCTCGGGCGCTTGAGCATCTCGTCGGTGGGCAGGTCGGGGGTGCCGGTGTACATTGTGCGAAATTTATAAATCTCGAAGAGCTTTCCGTTGAGACCGATCCGTCTCTGCCGGAATAAGGCGGGCCCTTGTGAATCAAGTTTTATGCAGGCGGCCAGAATGAGCAAGACCGGCGCGCACACTATGAAGAGACCGGTTGCCAGCACAAGGTCGGTCAGCCGTTTGCAGGTCAGTCCGATTCGCGGCAGCGGCTTGCGCTTGCCCGGGCAGTTTACTTGTGTCGATCCGCTCATCCGGACTTCGGGCTCTATCCTGGTTCCGAGGGCCCAATATCATAACCAACTGGCTGTATGATCTGGCAGTGGTCGTCTCTCAGGATGACTTCCCCGGCAGCCCGAATCGCGCCAGGAGCCGAAAGCGGATTGTGCAGCTCTCCGTAATCATTGTCAGTTGGAATACGAACGCGCTGCTCGACCGCTGCCTGACCGCGTTGAAGACCGGGCTTGAGGGGATCGACAGCGAGGTATTCGTCATCGACAACGCCTCGTCCGATGGATCGGCGCGCATGGTGGCCGAGCGGCACCCCTGGGCGCGGCTTATCGCCAACCAGGAGAACAGGGGGTTCGCGGCCGCCAACAATCAGGCGATGTGGCTTGCCTGCGGCCGGTTCGTCCTGCTTCTCAACCCCGACACCGAGGTCGAGCCGCAGGCGGTGCCGGCGCTTCTGGCGTTCCTCGAGGAGCACCGGCAGGCCGGGGTTGTCGCCCCGCAGCTGCTCAACTCCGATGGCTCCATTCAACGATCTTGCCGGCAGTTTCCCACCTTCACCAACATGCTCTACGAGCTTTGTGGTCTGAGCAGGCTGTTTCCCTCGGTCGCGTGCTTTCGGCAATACAAGATGCTGGACTGGAACCACGACGACGAGCGCGAGGTCGACCAGCCGGAAGGAGCCTGCCTTCTCGTGCGCCGGCAGGTGATCGAGGAGGTGGGCATGCTGGACGAAGGGTTTTTCATGCTCTTCGAGGAGGTCGACTGGTGCTATCGCATCAAAGAGAAAGGCTGGCAGATCTGGTTCACGCCTTCGGCCAGGGTTACTCATCATTACGGGCAGTCGATCAAGCAGGTGAAGGTGAGAATGATCCTTTCCTCGCACCGCGGGCTGTACAGGTTCTGGCGCAAGCACTATCGCGGTGACCGCTGGTATCTGGATGCCATCGCTTATAGTGGCTTAATGTCGCTGGCGTACGTGCGCATATTGAGCTACCTCTCGCGCCGGCTTCTTCGCGGCGACGCCCAGCTCGGCGGGGCGTCCTAGCGCATGCCCGAGAGTTTCGATCTTGTCGTTGTCGGCGGTGGCGTCATCGGATGTGCCACCATGCGGGCCTGTCTGCTCGAGCGGCCGGGGCTCACAGCTTGCCTTGTCGAGCGCGAGCCGGAGCTGGCGCTGCACCAGAGCGGGCGCAACAGCGGCGTGGTGCACGCTGGCTACAACCAGAAGCCGGGGACGATCAAGGCTCGCTTTGTCGTGGAGGGCAGCCGCAGGGTCCGCGAGTTTTGCCGGACCAACAATGTCCCTGTTGTCGAAGACGGCATACTGGTAGTTGCCAGAGACGAATCAGAGATTGCCACGCTCAAGGAGCTCTTGGCGCGCGGGCAAGCAAACGGGGCCTGTGTCGAGCTTATCGATCGACAGCGCCTTGGCGAGCTGGAGCCGCACGCCTCCGGGATAGCCGCCCTCCTGGCAGCGGAGGGCGCCAGCTTCGATGCGCGCGGCTACACGCTTGCCCTGGCCGGGCAGGCGCGCGGGCTGGGCGCGGAGTTTTTCCTCGGCGAGTCGGTGGAGGACATCCACGAAAAGGGGGACAGGGTGGAGGTCCGCACCACAAAGCGAACCGTCGAGGCGAAGACGCTGGTTTGCGCGGCCGGACTTTACGCGGACAGGCTCGCACGCAAGGTGGGCTTGAGCAAGAAATATCGCATGGTTCCTTTCCGCGGCGAGTACCGCGAGCTTGTTCCTTCCCGGCGCCAGCTCGTGCGCTCGCACATCTATCCAGCCCCCAATCTGAAGTTCCCCTTCCTTGGTGTACACCTGTCCCGCACCTTTGACGGGCGCGTCCTGGTCGGCCCGGGAGCGGTCCTTGCGCTCGGGCGCGACAGCTACGGGCGGTTCGACGTGAACCTGAAGGATTTCGCCGAGATGGCCGGTGAAAAAGGTTTCTGGAAATTGTTTCTCTCCAGCGATTTCCGAGCCGTGGCCAGGCAGGAATGGAGAAAGAGCCTCTTTCCGCGGGCGGTGGCCGCCGAGGCACGCGGGCTCGTGCCCGAGCTCAAAGACGAGGATCTGGTGGAAAGCCGGGCGGGCATTCGGGCCCAGCTTGTATCGACTGACGGCGAGCTGGTGGACGATCTGGTCATCGAGGAGAGCGCACGCACGATTCACGTATTGAACGCCGTGAGCCCGGCGCTGACCTGCTCTTTGCCGTTCGCCGATCACATTACGTTGCTGGTCGCAAAAAGGCTCTGGCAGCCGGTGCCGTGATCCGTGCTGCGGGCTAACGGTCGATGTGCACTCCGCCGTCGATGAACAGGCATTCGCCGGTGACGAAAGGGTTGTCTATCAGGTAGTTGATGCCCTGAACGATGAACTGCGGATCGCCCTTCATTTTGAGCGGCACCTGTCTGGCCCGCTTTTCCATGTAGGTTTCGTCCGGATTGTCGATCGGCTCGGTTGTCGAGCCCGGCGCGATGGCGTTTACCCTTATCCCCGGCGCCAGGGTTCTGGCCGCCATCTGTGTGAAGCTGAGAAGCGTCTTTTTGCTAAGCAGATAGGCGAAATACCGGGGATCATTGGATGTCACCGTGGTGTCGACGATGTTGATGACATGTCCCTGCCCGCGCAGCCTGGCGAACTCGCTGGTCATGAAGAAGGGCGCCCGCACGTGGATGGCGAAGTTTCTCTCGTACAGCTCCGGGTCGGTCTCGAGGAGATCGCCGCGGTTGAAGATTGAGGCGTTGTGGACAAGCAGGGACAATCCCGGCAACTCGCCGGCGGCCTGTCTCACCGCGGCGATGGCCTCCGGCAGGTCGAAAAGATCGGCCTTGATGAGCGTGCATTGCCGGCCGGTGCTCGTGATCTCCGAGCGCAGCTGTTCGGCTTCCTGCCGGGAAGTGTGGTAATGCAGCCCTATGTGGAAACCCCGGCCGGCCAGGGCGATGGCGATCGCCCGCCCGACGCGTCTGGCCGCGCCGGTCACCAGCGCCGATTGCTCCTGCTTTTCGCTCACCGGCATTGTGGCGCTTTCCGAAGGTCAGGGGAGGTCGTCGAGGGCCAGGCGAAAACGGTGCACGGACGTCCACAGGCGCGCGCCGAGCTTGCTCCACGCCCGGTGCACGGCCACATTTGGCAGCTGCGTCTTGATCTCCACGCTCTTGACCGCCCGGACCTGGAACCAGCCTAGAGCCGCTCGCACCAGCGACGAGTAAATGCCGCGTCCATGATGGTCCGGGTGCACCGCGTTAAGGGGAACATGGGCGACCTCCATGCCGCGCTCTTGCTCCAACGGTGATGGCATGGACAGGGTGATGAACCCGAGCGGCTCGCCGTCCAGCTCGTAGACCAGGACTTCATCTGCGAGCTTGCGCGCGCATGAGTTGCGGACCCACAGCCTGTACAGCTCGCGTACCGCCGGCGCCGGGAACAGGGGGTCGCTGTTGAAGCGGTGCGCGTTGTAGAGGCGATTGCCGAAGCACTCCGCCGATATCGCCTCCACGCGCTCGCGATCGGATTCTCGCGCCGGGCGAACGTTCGGCTCGCCGGCCAAGTGACTCAGTCCCTGGAGATCGAGGCGGTGCGTCACCAGTGTGTCCGCCAGCGCGAAGCCGCACCGGGAAAGGCAAAACAGGCTCAGGTTGTCGGCGGGATCCGCCGTGGCTCCGACATAACGGAGCCCCAGATGCCGGGCGTGCTCGAGCGACCGGCGCAACAGCTCGACGCCTTCCCCGATCGGCTCTTCACCCACCTCGGTGACCGGCGGGCTTACCAGCGGGTAGATCTGCCCGATGCCGAAGCCGAAGTGATCGCTGTCCCAGGCCATCTTGCGAATGCCGCAAAGCCAGGGTCCGGATGCGGCTTGCCGGTAAGCCAGGCGGAGCGCGCCGGGCTCCGGGGAGCTGAGCCGTGTCAGGTCCTCGAGCAGATAGCGGGCGGCCAGCTCCCCGGAGCCGCCCGCGTCGGCGAGCCCGGGCAGATGCTGCGACGAGGCGAGGGCGCGCCAAAGATCGGCTGCCGGCTGGAGATCGTCTAGCCAGCGGAGGTTTCGCGCCAGGGCAGTGCTGGCTTCCAACAAAGAGGACATGACCGGGTCGGGTTCCTCGCCGGGGAGCCTGTGTCGAGTTTATATTCTACTACCGAAAATTTAGTTAATCACCGGGCGGACGATGCTTGTCCTGGCCGGCAGCGGAGTTGATCTTCTCCGGTTGCATGGTGGATAATCTTCCGGTTGCTAAGAGTTTTCTTGAAGACCAGGCGGTCAGATGTCGATCGACCTTTCGATTGTAGTTTGCGTATACAACGAAGAGCCGCGCAATCTGTGGATCATGCTCGACCGTCTGCGCGCGGCGATCACGCCTTCAGGCCTGTCCTACGAGGTGGTTTTTGTCGACGACGGCAGCCGTGCCGAAACGAACAAGGCCCTGCGCGAGGTGGCCGCGCGGACTGATTACGTCAAGCTGGTGATCCTGTCCCGGAACTTCGGGCAGCAGGCGGCGATAACGGCCGGCATCGACCATTGCGACGGGCAGGCGGTGATCAACATCGACTCCGACCTGCAAGACCCGCCGGAGATGATTCCGGATATGGTGCGTCTCTGGCGGGACGGTTATGACGTGGTGTACGCGCAGCGCAACACGAGACGCGATCGCCTGGCCAAGAAGCTGTCCGCCTACCTGTTCTATCGCCTCCTGGGGCTCGTGTCCACCGTGCGCATGCCGCTGGATACCGGGGACTTCCGCCTCATGGATCGCAAAGTCGTGGACGCGCTGGCGGCGCTTCCGGAAAAGACCCGCTTTTTGCGCGGACTGGTCCCGTGGCTCGGCTTCAAGCAGATCGGAATCTCCATTGAAAGAGACGCCCGGTCCGCCGGGGAGAGCGGGTACACCTTGAGAAAGTTGCTGGCATTGGCCTTCGACGGCATTCTGTCGTTCAGTGTGGCGCCACTATATGTGGTGCTCCTCCTGGGCGGCTCCCTGTTCGGCCTCGGGGTCGTCGGGTTGCTTGCCTGGCTGTTGTGCGGCTCAGCAAGCGGCGCTCAGGGAGGGCTTGTCGCCGCCGTCATCGCCATGCTGGCCTTGACCGGCCTTCAGATTGCCTGCGTCGGGCTGGTGGCCATCTACCTGTCCAAGACGCTCGAGGAGGTCAGAGCCCGCCCGACCTACATTGTCGCCGAGCGCGCTGGCGCCCCCTTCGCTGCCCCGGATCGGCCGGCGCAGGCAGCCCGCCGCCGCCCGGCCCTTGCGGAGCGTGGTCAGGAAGATCGGTAGACCTTTCCCTTACGAGTTGGGATCGCAGGAGTTGCACTGCTCGATCAACTCGCTGGCCCGGGCGATGAGCCGCTCCTTGCGATCGGGGGCGACCTCCGACAGATAAGTGTCGATGGCGGCCAGCGGCGACAGCGCAGCCGACTCGTTGAGCTGCGGCAGGCGCGCGCGGTTGGGCGGCGGCACCACATCGGGAAACAGCCTCAGCGAAAGCGCCGGGGATGCCGCAGCGCGCAGGCGATCTTCGCAGAGATCCTGCAGCTGCTCCTCGTTGACCTTGAAGCGCACCCGCAGGACGCAGCCCGGCAGCACCTGGCGCGCGATGCGCTCGCAGAGCCGGTCGGTTATGTCCTCTAAGCCGGTAAGATCCGCTTCCACCGTGACGAACGGCCGTGGATTGATTGATTGAAACTCATAGGTGGTGGCGCCGCGGGCCAGCTTGACATGAACGAAGCCCTTGTCCTCATCCTGCTCGCCGAAGTCCACCCGCTCCAGGCTGCCGGCATAGACGATCGCGGGACGCTCCTTGCGGATGATCTGGTGCTTGTGCACGTGCCCGAGCGCCACATAGTCCACCCGGTCGTCGATGAAGATATCGGTGGGGAAGGTGAGCGTATAGCCGACCAGCAGCTCCTGTTCTATGCCCGCCAGTGCCCTGTCCACGGTCATGTGCGCGGCCACCACCGCCGGCAGCGAGCTGTCCAGCTCCGCATAGTAGCCCTTCAAAAGAGCATCTATGTGCGCGACCAGAACCTTGTCGACCTCCCCGGCCGGCAGCGGCAGGTACTTGTCCGAGGTGACGAGCTGGTGGCGGGTCACATGCGGGAGCCCGATCAGCTGAAAGGCACCGGCGGCAGTATCAATGGTCTGGGAGAGCGGGCGATCGATGGTGATCACGCCGGGCACCTCCAGGCTCTGGAATACGGACAGGGCATGGCTGGACGTTGACCTGAGCAGCTGATCGTGGTTGCCCACCAGGAGGATCGTCGTAACGCCGGCGTCGGACAGGCGCTTGAGTTCCCGGGCGAACATCTTCTGATAGACCGGCTCCGGGTGGGCGTTGCGGTACGCGTCCCCGGAGAAGAGGAAGGCGTGCACGCGGTGAGCCAGCGCATAGTCGACTACCCTGTCGAGCGCGGAGACGAAATCCTCGAAACGGACATTGAGCCCCGTCTCCGGGTTGATGCGCCCGTGCCCCTCGCCGGAGCCGAAGTGGATGTCCGAAACGTGGACGATCTCTATGGACATCTGCGACCTCGTGCCAGCCCTCCTTATAGTCTACGCTGGATCCGGAATCGCTGAACAGTTCCTTATAATGTAATCTGGAACGCAGAGGATCTAAGTATGTTTTTACGAGGACGTGCGCCCCGGGCCGTCGCGGCGATCTGCGCCGCTGCTATGATCGGATTCGTGGCCCAGGCTCAGGCCAAACTGACCAGCGAACAGATCAAGAAGATTGTCCAGGACTCGAAGGTGCTTGGTTCCGATGCCAGCGTCTCCGCCAGCTCTTCCGGCAAGGAGGCTGTCATCTCCACCTACCGCAATCCCAGGGCCACCGACAAGGATTGCAAGATCGATGCCGTTCTGATCGCCAAGAAGCTTATGGACGCCGATCCGCAGGGCACGGCCCTGGTCAAAGTTCTTTTTTACGACCCGAGCAATGCCGGCAACTGCCGCCAGGTGACGGTGCGGGAGGGCGACGTGAAAGCGTTTGCCGCCAGAGCCATCGATCAGGACACCCTGCTGGCTGAAATCGAGCTTACGCGCGGCCCGGCCAACCCCCTGACCCGCCAGCGCGGCAGGAGTTATTCGGACGGGTCGCCCGAGGTGCTGCCCGGCATCTATCGCGGGGAGCGCGTGCAGCTGCTCGGCGAGATCCAGACGCTTCAGGAGCACGGGGTGAGCGTGACCCCCTTTCTGGCGGACTTTTTCCAGATTGAGGACAGGGTACGGCAGAACGACGAGGCCGGGGTGATCCACGGGCTGCAGACGCTGTCGGTGGCGGTGAACCACGCCGCCGACCTCTACAACCAGCAGATGAGGGCCCGCACGCAAGCGCATAACGACGGGCTGGCAAGCGTTGGCGAGCGGGTGCGCAAGGAGCTCGGGGAGTTCGCCCCGGCGCCGGGAATCATGTTCAGGCGGCGTTACCGTGTGGGCCGGAGGATCAAGGACCTCAAGGACGAAGGCCAGGGCGTTGACATGTACAGCCGTCTGTTTCGCGAGATCGAGGAGCTGGCCGCGCGCAACGACTTACCCGCGCTGAGGGCCAAGTTGAGGTACACGGAGCAACTTCTCGGGCTGCCCATCTTCGAGCAGCCGGGCTAGTGGGCGGCGGCTCGTCGGGCAAGGCGGCTTTCTTTCATGGCCTGGCCAGGGGCCAGGTGCTGGCGGTGGAGATCGAGTCGCTGGCTGCCGGCGGCCACGGCGTGGCCAGAGCAAATGGCGTGCCCGTATTTGTCGCCCGCGTGGCGCCCGGCGACCTGGCGGAGATCGAGCTCGTCGACGTTCGCAAGGACTTCGCCAGGGGGCGCCTGCTCAAGGTGCTCGAGCGGTCCGAGCAGCGCGTCGAGCCGCCGTGCAAGCTCTTCAAGATCTGCGGCGGCTGCCAGTGGCAGCACATAAGTTATGACCGGCAGCTTGAGGCCAAGACGGATCTTGTCCGCCAGGCGGTCAAGCGCATAGGCGGACTCGATCCCGGTATCGTCGGGCGGACGATAGCGGCCGCGGAGCCGTTCTTCTACCGCAACAAGGTGCAGTTCCCGGTCGCCCATCCGCGCGGGTCCACAAGGATTCTCGCCGGCTACTATGAGCAGGACTCCCACGATCTCGTAAACATAAAGCACTGCCCGGTTCAGCCGGAGCCGCTCGACCGGGTGCTGGAGGCGACCAAGGATCTCTGCCAGCAGTACAAGATAAGCGCCTACGACGAGACAAAGGGAGCCGGGCTGCTGCGCCATATTACGGCGCGCTTCTCCTTCGACCGGCGGGAGGCGCTGGTCACGCTGGTGGTCAACGCCGCAACTGGCGCCGGCGGGCGCGGGCGGGCCGGCCAGGTCGTCGACCTGGACGTTATGCGCGCGCTGGCCGGCAAAATCATAAAGCGCGTTCCTGAGGTTGCCGGGGTCTGCCTTAACTTCAACCCGGATGCCGGCAACAGGATTTTCGGTGATAAGACCATCTGCCTGGCCGGGGAACCCTATGTCAGCGAGCGTCTCGCCACGCGGCGCCCGGACCTGCCTGCCAGGCTGCGAGACGGCTTCGAGTTCCGCCTGTCGCCGACCAGCTTCTTTCAGGTGCACACGGACCAGGCCTCGCGCCTGATGGAGCTGGTCGTCGAGGCCGCCGTCCCCGGCCCGCCGGGTGAGGCGCCGCTGCCGCTGGTGGTGGACGCCTACGCCGGGGTGGGGGCGATCGCCTTCTGGCTTTCGACGGTGGCTTGCCGGGTGCTGGCCGTCGAGGAGCATGCGCAGGCGGTGGCCGACGGGCAGGTGAATCGGGAATTGAACGGCATCGAAAATGTCGAGTTTCGATGCGGTGCCGTGGAGTCGGTGCTGCCGCAGCTGGCGGCCTCCGGGCTCAACCCGCAGGTCATCGTGCTCGATCCGCCGCGCAAGGGGCTGAGCCCCGAGGCCATGGCCGCTACGGTGGCTCTCCGACCGGCAAGGATTGTTTACGTGAGCTGCAACCCGGCGACGCTGGCTCGGGATTTGAAAATTCTCGTTATAAATGGGTATATGACTAAACAAGTTCAGCCGATCGATATGTTCCCGCAGACCTACCATGTAGAATCGGTAGCCGTGCTGGAGAGGCGGCCATAGGAGAGCCGGGCGATGGTGCTGTCCGGAATCTGGAGAAAGCAGGACGCCGGCAAGGAGCCGCACGACTCCTACATGGTCAGCCACGACAAGTCGGTTTCGCCGGCGGCCGTGCAGGACCTGTGCACCTCGGTCGGCTGGAGTCGCCGGGAGGCTGGCCTCATTGCCCGCGCCCTGGCCAACAGCCTGGCCGTGGTCAGCGTCTGGGATGAGGGGCTTCTGGTCGGCTTCGCGCGGGCGACCGGCGACAAGGTCTTCAACGCCACCGTCTGGGACGTGGCCGTGCGCCCGGCCTACCAGCGCCGCGGAATAGGGCGCCTGCTCATGAGCGAGCTGCTTGCCGAGCTGGACACCTACAATATCCCGCTCGTCACCCTCTACGCCGACCCCGGACGGGACGGCTTTTACAAGAAATTCGGCTTCTCCACGGATCCCTCCGGGGTCCGCGGCATGTTCCGGGAGAGGCAGGACATCTAGGGTGCGCGCCGAGAATCTTAAGGTAGGCTGCGGTTTGATCCGGACACCGGCTCGTTCATGGTAGATTTTTGAATCTATTCGATAAATCTCGAGGGATGTCATGAAGGTCATACTGCAGCAGAATGTCCAGAAATTAGGCAAAGCCGGCGACATAGTCGAGGCGGCGCCGGGGTTTTACCGCAACTTCCTGGAGCCGCGCAAGCTGGCGGTGCCGGCCAGCGAGGGCGCGCTCCGCAAGCGGGAGCAAGACATCGAGGTGTTGAAGAAAAAGGCCGAGCAGACCCACCAGGCCGCCGTCGAGCTTGCCGAGCGGATCAACGCCCTGGAATCCGTCGCCATCCAGGCCAAGGCCGGCGAGGGTGGCAAGCTCTACGGCAAGATCACCAACAAGGAGCTGGCCCAGGAGCTGAAAAAGGCCCTGGATGTGGAGATCGACAAGCGCCTGGTGAAGCCTGTCGAAGAGATAGGAGCCCTGGGCTCCTACAAGGTGCAGGTGAAGCTGATGCCCGATGTTCAGGCCGAATTCACCGTCGAGGTTCAGCCGGGCGCCTGAGTCAGCGCTCCTTTACCTCCCCCTCGTAATAATGGATCCGGTGCAGCGCATCGAGGATCTCTTTGCGCCTGACCTCTCGGGGGTCGAAGATCACCAGCGCCTCCGCGTCCCACGGCTGGTGCAGCTCGACGCGCGCGTATTTAATCCCGCGCATGCGTGACAGGGTGGCAACGTATCCCTGCCCGCAGGTCGCGCAGGACAGCTTCCGGATCTTGAAATGCAGGCGGTGGACAGGGCGCCTTGCCGCGAGCGCAGGCGGCGGCTTGGATTCGAAAACCGGCTCGGCGGACGCAGTCGCCTGGAAAAGCAGCCAGGCGACCGTTGCAGCTTTAGCGTGATTGAGCGGGAAAGGATTCATCGGGGCCTATTGTAATGGTGCCGGTGGCATAAGGTAATGTGGAGTGTCCGACTGACGCTGGCGATCTTGCCCGAAAGAGATCTTTACTTGTCGTTCAAGAAGGCTTACTGGTTTACATTCGCGGTGGCGGTGGCGGTGTTGCTGGCCGTCGTCTGGCGCGGGCCGGTGCCGGTACCGGACATCTACGCCGCGCGCCCCGGACAGCCGCTGGCCGGGCTGACGCCGCACGAGCGGGATCTTTTCGAGCGAGGAAGGGCGCTGTTTGCCCACGAATTTTCAGTCGATGAGGGCCTGGGGCCGCTCTTCAACGCCAGGAGCTGCCAGGAGTGCCATGCCGGCGGCGCCGGCTCCGCTCTGGAGGGCAAAGATGTCACCGCCAGTGGTGATGTTTATATAGGAACGATTGATCCCCGATCGCCGCGGGCCAGGGATCCAGAGACTGCCAGGGAAGAGGACGATATCTACGATTTCTCGAGCCTGTCCGGCAAAGGAGGGCCTGTGTTGCAGCGGCGCTCGATCACAAGCGAGTTCTCCTCTCTTTTCCCGCCCCAGTGCAGCCTGGAGGCAGGCGGCGTGCCGGCCGAGGCCCGGTTCGTCTGCGTGCGGCACGCGCCGCCGCTTCTGGGTATGGGGCTGATTGACGCCATCGACGAGCAGACCATTCTCGCCAACATGATTCGCCAGGCTAAGGATGCCCCTGACCTGGTCGGGCGCACCAATCCGGTGGCCGACCCGCTTACGGCCAGGACCAGGGTCGGGCGCTTCGGCTGGAAGGACCAGCAGGCCAATCTGCTGCTCTTTACCGCGCAGTCGCTCAATACCGAGCTCGGGGTCACCACATACATTCAAAGCACCAGTTGCAGCGGAAGGGCCGGGCAGGTCTTTCCTTCCTGCATCCTGCCGCGGCTGCCGCCGGAGCCCAATGACGAAGGCGACAAGATGCTCTTGCTCAACGCTTACCTCACCCTGCTTGCGCCGCCGCGTACGCCGCATTTGCCGGCCGGCGGTGGGAAAGGCACGGAGCTTTTCAAGCGATTGCGCTGCGCCGTCTGCCACACCCCGGAACTGGAGACGGCGCCGGTGGTGGAGATGGCCGACCCGGACTCGCCGCTGCCGAAAATACGTTATATAGAGGTCAAGGCCCTCGAGGGACGGCCTGTCAAGCTCTATTCGGACCTGCTCCTGCACGCGATGGGTCCGGATCTTGCCGACGGCATCGTGCAGGGAACAGCCAGGGGCGGCGAATGGCGCACGGCGCCCTTGTGGGGGCTGGGCCGCAAGAAGTTCTTTCTGCACGATGGACGCGCACGGACGATCGACGCGGCGATCCTCGCTCATCACGGGCAGTCGGAGCCGGTGACCAGATCCTACATGCAACTGCCCGGCCGGGACAGGGCGGCGCTTCTGGAGTTCCTCGGATCCCTTTAATCACGTGGTGTACGCGCGCAGCCTGGATGGTTTATCATGACAGTCACCGAGCGCCAGCAAGGCGATAGTGCGCCATCGCCGGCAGGCCTGCCGCTTGCGTGCGCCCTCGATCTGCGGGCCAGCTATCTTGTCGAGGCAGCGCTCGTCCCCGAGGAGATGCCGGAGGATCTCGGCACCACCCGCCTTGTCATTGCGCTTGCTGGTTGCCGGGAGCGGTCCGGCCGGCGAAAAGGGATGGCCAGGCTTGACTCAGAGCAGGTCGGGCGGGGCGGCCGGGCACTCGCTGGTCGGCACGGAGCTGCCGGGTGCCAGCGTTGTTCCCGGTCCGACAGGTCCGGGCTGATCGCGGACGATGAGGCCCTGTGAGGAAGGAATCGGCAAGGAGAGCCCGAAGGCATTCAGCGACGCCGCGGTTCCCGGTGCTTTAATGCCGGTCAGGGTGGTGGCTCTGGTGGTGGACAGGATTGGCGTGGTTCCGGACGGGAACCCGCAGTTGGTGACGATCGGGTTGAGGATCTGGAAATCGACCGCCAGCCCGCCGCACAGGTAGGTCTGGCGCGCCTGATTGCGAATGGCCTGCTTCCAGGGCGCGTTGCCGGTGTTGACGTTGCCGTTCGGCGCACAGGCGCCCTTTTTCGATTTGCGATTGGTGCCGTAGGTGGTGGACTCGCACCAGTCGAAGTTGGTGCTGGCGATTGGCTGCCCGGCATGCTTGCCGCCCGTCTTCCTGCCGGTGCGTACGCACTCGTCGCGGAAGGCCATCGACCAGACGATCGGCATCGAGCCGCTGGTGGTCATGGCGTTGACCGAAAGGGCCAGGTTCTGCTTCTGGCTGGCCACCGAGTTGACGAAGGGGCTGGTCGGGAGCACTGTGTAGTTTACGTGACCCTGGTCGTCGAACTCGAAGAGATAGAGCCTGGATGTCACCGGCGGAATAACCGACTGGGCGCGGGCGCTCGGCAAGAGGCTGCCCGTTGCGGGATGGCAGGAGGTCTTGATGGTGGGCATGGTGTAGAAGTAGAACCCGCTGGCCGCCGTCCAGTCGGTGGGAGCAGCGTCGCCGCTGGGGGCCTTGCCCTGGCGGATGGCGTCGAGGCTGGCGGGTGGCACCGGATGTGGTACCAGCTGCACCCCGTCCAGGACGAAGGTCGGGCCGTTCTGGGAAAGCCCGCCGGCGGTCAGCGACCGCTGGTTCTGAATGATTGAGTCTGACACCGAGGCCACCATGGTGCCGTTCTTGACCGCGTTCTGCCCGGCTGTCAGATACTGCTTCTGCAAGGAAAGCGAGCTGTTGAGCTGGGCAATCTGGTTGCTCAGCTGCGCGGCTTGTGAGCGAACCTGGGTCGCCTGATCGGCGGAAAGCAGTCCCGACTGGAGCTGGGTGTTGAGCTGTCCGACCGTGTTTTGAAGCTGGCCTATCTGCGCCGTGGCGGCGTCGATCTGCTGCTGCGCTTGCCTGGCCACCTCCGTGCCCATGGCCAGTGCGGCCAGTCCCGACGCGTTCGACTCGGCCATGCGCGCCCAGAAAGAGTGGATCAACTGCGTGTTGAGCGGTGTCTTGCCGTCGGCGGACATCACCTGGCCGTCGGCGGTCACGCTCACCATCAGGGAATTGGACGGCAAAATGTCCTGGGGCGAGTCATAGCTCGCCATGTGCGTATAGGCGTTCGAGGCCTGCGGGTCCCCCTGCAGGAATGACTGCAGGCGCGGGTCGCCGGGCGTCCCTGGCTGCACGGAGAGGATGCCGGTCTCAATCCCGGAGCTGTCGCCGGTGTTGTCGGCGTAAGCCGGCGGCATCAGGCTGGCGCTGGAGAGCGCCTGCGGGCCGTTGCCGGGCGGGCCCATGGCCGAAAACGTGGCGTCCTGTAGGTTCTTCAGATCCTTGAGATTCGGTCTTGTGCCCGCGTTCTTCACCCAGTGATAGAAGCCGGACGCCCACACCTGTGAGATGCTCGGTTGCGGACCGATGAGCGAGGTCGGCAGAAGCACCGGGCTGTCGGTGGGATAGTCGCCATCCGGAGGCGTCAGGAGAACGGTCTTGTTGATCTGCAGTTGTGAATTCTGGATGAGGTCGCCGAGCTTGCTTATGCCCGGCGGCGGGCCGCTGGGGAAGGCGACGCTGAGCACCCCCGGGGCGCCGTGATCGTTGATGGCGCCCGGCTCGGCGCAGGCGACATTGTGCACCGTGGTGACGCGCGGTTCGCCGTTGGTGCCGTAGCTGGTGATCGTATGGTCGGCCTCCACCTTCACGGCAGACGGGATGCGCACGCCGTCATCGGGCAGGAACTGCCGGGCGTCGCGTAGCGTGGGCACGCTGGCGACCCCGCAGAAATAAAAGTCGACGCCGTCGGCCGGAATATTGGTGTAGGCCCGGTAATTGCCGTCCTGCTGGGCGCTCGAGGGAACTTCGGCCATGTCGCCGGGTTGGGGCACCGGCGTGATTGTTGTGCTGCCGCCGCTGAGCCAGCCAAGCGTGAGCTTGAAGGAGCCCTCGACAAGCTGCCCGCCGCCGGACATCTTCACCTGATTGGCTTGATATGCCTGTTTCGCGTCATCGTAGGGGGCGACCGCGTTGGCGTAGACATCCTGATAGCTGCCCCCGTTGCCTCCGGGCTGCAGCGACGCCTCAAGTGTCCTGGTCAAAAGCTGGGCCGCCTGGCGCGCCTGCTCGACGTCCCTGCGGGCCAGCTGTTTCATTGTCTCATCGTCGAGGGCGTTGGCGACAAGGGTGTCTAGGCGGGCGGTGCCCATTACCGTGTTGATGCTGTAGACCGGCAGCGGCTGCCCGTCCGCTGCCCTGGTGGCGGGCCCGATCGGCGGGTAATCGCTCAGGGATATAAAGCCGATGTTCGGATCTTCCACGACGATGCGCGACAGATCGCGGGCGGCGGCCAGAGCGGCCGCTTCGATGGCCGTCGTGTGCTCCTGCGACCCGCCTATGATGCGGGTGAAGTTGAGCGCGAAGATGAACAAGGCAACGAGCACGCCGACGGTGATGGCCGCCACCAGGACGAGCGTGTTTCCGCTCCGGCTCCTTCGTGGAGCCAAGCTGTCATGCTGATTGTAAGGCAAGCCTGCTCGGGACCGTCTTGTCACCATCTGGCAGAAACCTCGCTGGAGCGTGCGCTCAATTAGTTTGATTCCCAATAACTTAACGGTGCCAACGCCAGCGGTGAGTGCAGCGCCTTCTATGAGAATTCGCTAAAGAACATCGCCCTTTCGTTTGTGTCCACTGGAAAGCAGGGTAATTCTTAAGTGTTCTTAATGAAATTGCGATTATTTAATTAGCTTACTCCAATCCCGGCCGGGCGTCAATGCGGGAGGCGATTTCGCGGCGCGGGCGGCGCCGCTTTATTCCCCGCCTTCCGGCCCGGCGTAGTCGACAAGCGAGAGCGTCCCTGCAGCATCGCGCCTGAGCAGCTCGACCTTCTGCTCGGCGCTGTCCAGGAACGTCTTGCAGCGCGCGCTGAGCTTCATGCCGCGGTCGAAGAGGCTCAGGGCGTGCTCGAGCTTGACGTCGCCCTCCAGCTCCTGCACCACCTTCTCCAGCTCGGAGATGGTCGCCTCGAAATCGGGCTCCGCTTCGTCCTTCGTTTGAGCGCCTCTAGTCATGCATCTTCCTCCTCGCCTGGCTGGTACCAATCGCCTGCCACCTGCTCCACGCGCACGCGCAGTCTGCCCCTGTACAAGAGCGCCTCCAGCTCATCACCGGCGGCCACTTCGGAGGCGTTGCGCACGACCGAGCCGTCGGACTTGCGCAGAACCGAGAAGCCCCGCCTGAGCACGTTGAGAGGCCCGAGCGCCAGCAGTTGAGAGTGACCCTGTCGCCAGCGGTGCTCGCAGCGGCCGACGAATGTGGTGACGATCCTGTACAGCTGCTCCTGGTAGTGTTCCACCTTCGAGCGGTAGTGCCGAAGCCGCTCCCGGTAACGCATAAGCGCGACTGCCGGATCGAGCCGCTCCAGGGTCCGGCGGGCCTCGGCAAGCAGGAGATCGATGCGGCCGGTGAGGCGCCGGTTAAGGTTCGTCCACTGCTCGAGCAGATCGGCACGGCCCCTGGCCACCAGCTCGGCGGCCGCGGTGGGCGTGGGGGCGCGCAGGTCGGCAACCAGATCGCAGATGGTGACGTCCGTTTCGTGGCCGACGCCGGAGATGGTGGGTATCCGGCAGCTCGCCACCGCCCGCGCCACTATCTCGGTGTTGAAGGACCACAGATCCTCTATCGAGCCGCCGCCCCTGGCTACCAGGACGACGTCCAGGCCGCCCAGCTCCTCGAGATTCTTGATCGCCTGCGCGATCTCCTCCGGCGAGCCCTCGCCCTGCACCTTGGCCGGGCTTATCACCACCTGCACGTTGCGGTTGCGGCGCCGCAGGGCGCTCAGGATGTCGCGCAGGGCCGCCCCGGCCAGCGACGTCACCACGCCTATCCGGCGCGGCAGAAGGGGGATCGCTCTCTTTCGCGACGGCGCGAGCAGCCCTTCGCCCTCCAGCTTGCGCCGCAGCTGCTCGAAGGCCAGCTGCCAGTCGCCGACGCCCACCGGCTCGAGCGCGGTGACGATGAGCTGATAGGCTCCGCGTGGCGGATAGACGCTCAGTTTGCCCCGGGCCACGACCATGAGCCCGTCCTCAAGGGCGAATTTTATGCCCTGGTTGGCGTTCTTGAAGCAGACGCAGGGTATGGTGGCATCCTTGTCCTTGAGCGAGAAGTACCAGTGCCCGGACGGGTAGACCTTGGCGTTGCTTATCTCGCCCACCACCGCCACCCGCTCGAATACCTCCTCCAGCACCTCCCTTATCTGGGCGGTAAGCTCGGAGACGGTGAGAACGGTCTGCAGGGTGCTTGTGTCTCTGGCCTGATGCACGATGCTGCCTACCTGCCCGGCTGGGCCCCTCCACTGAATAGATATACGTTTCGCCGACCGAAAAAGTTCGAACGACCCTCCATTATCCAGGATGCGGGCGCCAAGGCCTTTCCTTTTATATGGAAGCCCGACGGTGGCGCCTGCCGAGGAAACCTCCGGCGGCGGGCTCGCATTTTTTACTTGACGAGCTCGGTTGTCATACTATATATTGGTATGACATACAAACGTAAGGTATTCTAGCAAAGGGGGTCCCGCCATGGACAGGACTTTGTTATCTCCCTCGATGATTGAGACGTTCCGGGTGTGCCGACGGGCATACCAGCTCGCCTTCCTGAAGGCCGGCGAAAGGATCGAGCCAACCGGCAGCATCCTCAAGCGCTTTCTCCTGAAGGCGCTGGCGGAGATCAACCGGGGACGGGTGACGACCGTCAATCAGGTTCAGAAGTTCACGGGCCACCACTGGCCGGTCGACAAGATCGACGCCGAGGACGGGGTGCGGGCCTTTCTCTTTGCCTACAAGGCGCTCACCAATTACGTTCTCAAACCTTACAAGCCCGAGGGCGCCCAGGTGGTTGCCGTCAGCCTCAAGGTTCGCGCCCGGGTGCCGCACGATCGCGTGTACCTGGAGGACACCTTCGACCTCATCCTCTGGTACCCGCACGAGAAGCGCCTGGAGTTTTGCGACTTTCACTTGAACCCGCTGAAGCCGTTCAACCCTGCCTGGCCTTCGGCCTCTATGCTGGTCAAGCAGTTCCTTGCCGAGAGGCTCAAGACCCGCTGGCCGTTCGAGAAGATCTCGCTCACCTTTTTGCGCCTCGGTGTGCAGGGGGTGATGCCGGCCACCTTCGAGCTGGACGAGTCGCTTTACCGGTTGCACTGGCCGGAGCTTCTGAAGACCATCGAGGCGATGAAGGACCCGGAGGACTTCGCCCCGCACGTAAGCGATCTGTGCCGGCGTTGCGAGTTCCTGACCCGGTGCACGGCGATGGGCTGCGAGGAGCACAGCCGGCTCTCCCGCAGTGCCTGAGATTAGGGCCGCTGCCGGTCGCCGGCAGCGCCGGCGGAGGAAGGGTGAGCATGTGCTACTGCCGGCAGTATCAGAAGCGGTGCCCGCCGGCCGCCGGTCCCTGGCCGGCGCGCGGCGGGCACCGCGGCGTGCCGCCCTGCTCGATGCCCGGCCCGGCGAGCCCGGCGGCACGGCAATCAAGGCGTGCGGAGCAGGCGGCAGGCGATCGGAAGAAGGTTAGACAGCCAGGAAGTCAATTGTATATAATCCCCTGGACTGGAGACGATCCCCGACAGAGGACGAGGCAATGGACAAGGGTAAAGTACTGCAGGCCTTGAATCTGGATCTGGAGCACGAGATGTCCGCCATGATCCGCTACCTGCACCACTCCTTCCTGGTATCCGGACCGGGGCGCGGCCCGCTCGTGAGCTTGTTTCGCACCCGAGCCCGCGACTGCATGGATCACGCGATCAAGCTGGGCGAGAAGATAGTGGCTCTGGGCGGCCATCCATCCGTGAAGATCCAGGAGATCTACGAGCCCGGCGAGCAGACGATCGAGGAGATGCTGCGCGAGAACCTGGAAGTGGAGAAGATGCATCTCGGCATATACGAGGAGCAGCTCCAGCTCGTGCACGACAATACGCCGCTGAGACTCTTGCTCGAGCAGATGCTGGTCGAGGAGAGCGAGCACGTCGAGGAGCTGGAGATGTATCTCCGCCATTCGGCCAGGAAACCGGCCCCGGTCTAAGTGGACACTTTAATCTATCCGGTCGGCGAGCTGGCCACGCCCTGGGTTGATGCTCCACCGGCGCGGCGGGCGGAGATGGGCCAGGTAAAGCGAATCCGCGACGCGGCGGTTGCCATTCGCTCCGGATTCGTGGTCGGCGCCGGGCCTGCAGAAGCTGTCCTCAAGGAGTTCAAGCCCGGCCGCGACACGCTGGTCATCGACGCCTCCGGAAAGCTCGTCACGCCCGGTCTAGTCGATCCCCACACGCACGCAATCTTCGCCGGCAACCGGGCAAACGAGTTCATCATGCGCTGCCAGGGGAAGACCTATGCGGAGATTGCCCGCGCCGGTGGTGGCATCGTCGCCAGCATGAGGGCGACCAGGGAGGCCTCGCTGGACGAGCTGGCGGGCATGGGGCAGGAACGGTTTAAGCGCATGCTTGCCGCCGGCACCACGACCTGTGAAGTCAAGACCGGCTACGGGCTCGATCTGCGATCGGAGATGGAGATGCTGGAGGCCGTTCTGGCGCTATCCCGATCGCAGCCGCTCGAGCTGGTTCCCACCTTCATGGCCGCGCACGCGGTTCCGCCGGGGGGCGATCGCGGACGCTACGTCGAGGAGATCGTGACCAGGATGCTGCCGGCAGCCGCCGAGCGAGTGCGCAAGGAAGGGCCGGGTGCCTTGCTGTTCAATGACGTTTTTTGCGACGAGGGTTATTTCACGCTCGCGGAGACAAGGCGAATTCTGGAGGCCGGCATCGAGCTCGGCATGCGACCCAAGGTGCACGCCGACGAGTTCATCAGCCTGGGCGCCACCGCCCTGGCCGTTGAGTTGAAGGCGGCCAGCGCCGATCACCTGCTTGCCGTCAGCAACCCTGATATCGAGCTGCTTGCCGGCTCGGAGACGGTGGCCGTACTCCTGCCCGGCACCTCCTTTTTCCTGAACCTCCCCGAGCACGCGCCGGCCCGCAAGCTGATCGACAGCGGCGCCGCGGTGGCGCTGGGGTCCGATTTCAATCCTGGTTCCTGCCATATATTCTCCCTGCCCTTCATCTGGGGGCTGGCTTGCCTTCACCTGCGCATGACCCCGCAGGAGGCGCTCACTGCCTTGACCGTCAACGCCGCGTGCGCGATCGGGCTGGGGAAAAAGATCGGTCAGATACGTCCTGGCTATCAAGCCGATGTGGTTGTGTTCGCGGTCGGTTCGCTGGAAGAGATCCCGTACAACCTGGGGTGGAATCCGGTTTTGATGACGATCAAGAAAGGACGAGTGGTGGCGAAAAATTGATCGCCTTTCTCGATCGACGCCTCTTGCCTTATTGATCGCATTCGTTATAATTCTTAGGTGCGCCACCACCTACGGGGCTCTCGATCTAGTGCCAGAGGGCAAGGAGAATTTGATGCCTGAACCGAAGCGGAAGGTCAACAGCAAAGCGGAGACAGACCTGCGTCTCGAGGGGTTCGAGACGTTTTTCGATGGGGCATCGCCGAAGACCGAACCGGAAGCTGACAGTGCCACCGCTGCCGGTGGTGGGCTGAGCGGGCAGCAGATCGACAAATTGATCGATCGCTTCAGCCAGCTCCTCACGCTCACAGTCGATCAACGGGTGGAAACGGCATCCATAGCCAGTCAGCTCATCGACAATCAGCGGCAGCTGATCGCCACCCAGCAGATCCTGATCAGGCTCATGGAAAAGTCGATCGAGCTGACCAGGCACATCACCGGGATCGAGGAGAAGCTGCCGGCGCTCTTCGAGATGCCGAAGACCGTGGAGGCGCTCAGGGTCCGGGTTGCTGAGCTCGAGGGCGTGGAGATCGCCTAAAAATAAAAAAATGTGGTAAATCCCACTGAAAACCGCCCCCGCTCTTTACACTCTTGTGTAGCCAAATAGAATAATCTCGGGTTGGGTTGTCATTAGCCACTCCGGAGGGGGCGCGCTATGAGTGACATGGGCCATCACGGCGGACACGGGGGGCACATGCATGCCGGCCATGGCGGCGACGGCGGCGGCTTCGCCCAGTCGTTCACCCACGGCGGCCACCAGCACCACGGCTTTTTCTCCCACCTGCTCGGGCTCGATCACGATCACGGGCACCACCTGCACGGCGGTCACCAGCACGGCGGGCAGGGGGTGCACACGGACCCGACGCCGCAGGGGTCGCCGAGCTGGTCCAGCCCGCTGCAGGCGGTCAAGCTATCCGACGTGCTGCAGGGCATAAACGTGACGCCCAACGTGCTTTTTCTCTTTCTCTTCTTCGCGTTCTTCGGCTGGCTCTTCGTCATTTACTGGGTCCGCCATCACGATCCGATGGCTCACACCCAGATCGGGCAGTCCCGGCGATGGGGTTACGCCAGCACGGCCACCGTCGACCGGCAGATAGTGGCCGGCATGAGACATGCGGTGCCGATCCGCACGAGCCCCTACACCGGCGACGTTTACGTGCCGACCGGGACGCTGGCACCGGTTGCGGGCATGGCTTCCAGCGCCATGGCCGCCGTGCCCGGCTCGGCGCCGGTCTCTGGCGTCGCCCAACGGGAGCCGGCTGCGACCGCCGCCGGCGGATCGGCCCCGCCGGCGCCGTTTGGCGCGCCCGCGTCGTCTCCGGAGCTCGTCGGGCCTTCCATGGGCCCGGTCCCGCAGGTGCCCGCGCCCTCGGAGCCCGCTGTCGCGGCCGGGCCCGTGATGGCCCCGGTGCCGGCCTTTTCCGGGACGCCCGGCGGTTTCCCCCTGGCGCCGCCGGCGAGCGCTCCCCTGCCTGCCGCCGCTGCCGCCGGCCAGATTGGCGGGCAGGCCATGGGCGCCTACTGTGTTCCCGTGCAAACGCCGGACGGACCGCGGGTGAAGACCGTTACCAGCCGTTAGTCAGGCAAGCCCGAAGCTCTTCTCGTAAAGCTGCCTTATCCGCTGCAGATCCCGCCCCGCCAGGGGCGGCATATCGGCTGCCCCCAGGTTCTCCCTGGCCTGCCCTGCCGTCTTCATGCCGGGGATGACCACGGACACCGCCTGGCAGGCCAGGACAAATTGCAGGGCCAGCTGCGCAAGCGTCTGCTCGCCTGCCAGCAGCGGGCGCAGCTGCCCGGCCGCCTGCGCGCGGGCGGCGATGTAGCGCCGGGGCCAGTCGTGGCGGATATCCCCTCCCTCGAAGCGTGAGTCGGTGTTGTACTTGCCGGTCAGAAAGCCGTTGGCCAGCGGCTCGCGAGCGATAACAGCGCAGCCGGCCTCCTGGGCCCTGGGGAAAAGCTCGTCGGCCGGCTTCTGGGTGAAGATGTTGTACACCACCTGCAGACAGTCTGGTGTGGAAACCCGCAAGGCCGTGAGCCCTTCCACCGGATCGAATATCGAGATGCCCCAGGCGCGGATTTTGCCCTCCTTCTTGAGCTGCTTTAGAACCTCGTACGTCTCCGGACGCTCGATGAGCTTGAGCGGCGGATTATGCAGCTGGTAGACATCCAGGTAGTCGGTCTGCAGGCGTTCCAGGGTCTTGCCCAGCGCGTAGCGCACGTAGTCCGGCGAAAAGTCCTGGCGTTTGGCGCCCCGGTAGAAATCCGCCCCCACCTTGCTGGCGATCACGACCTTGTCACGGTGCGCCCGCACCGCCCTGCCCAGGAGCTCCTCGCTGTGCCCGTAGCCGTAAACATCGGCCGTGTCGAAAAAGTTGCACCCCAAATCCAGCGCAGCGGCGACTGCCTCCAGAGAGGTCCGGTCGTCGGTGGCCCCGTAGCTGTTGCCGTGCGCGTTGCCGCCTATGGCCCAGGCGCCGAAGCCGATCTCGGAGACCTTCATGCCGCTGCTGCCAAAATCCCTGTACCGCATCGTTAGCGAATTTTATTAAGTTTTGTGGTTGTCGGGCTGGCGGTAATCATCTGCGGATCTCAGAATAACAGCCGGCCACCCTGTTTTCTCATTAGCTGGTTTTGGTCCGGCGACAGGGACGGAGAAACAATCAACCCGGGTGTATTACAATAACCGCTTGGCTATCTCTGAGTGCTGGAGACTCAAGTTTCAAGAATGGATGTTTTCGACATAACCATCGTCGGTGGCGGACCTACAGGACTCTTCGGAGCGTTTTACGCCGGTCTGCGCGGGCTGAAGACGAAGGTTGTCGATGTCCTGCCGGAGCTGGGCGGGCAGCTGACCGCGCTCTATCCGGAAAAATATGTCTACGACGTCGCCGGGCATCCGAAGATCCTGGCCAAGGATCTGGCGAAGAACCTGGTTACCCAGGCCTCGCTGTTCAAGCCGGCTTTCTGCCTGGGCGAAAAGGTGATCGCCATCGATCGCCTGGAGGACAACACGCTCAAGATCAGGACCGATAGGGGCGCCGAGCACTTCACGAAGGCGGTGCTGCTGGCGCTCGGCGCCGGGGCCTGCGTGCCGAAGAAGCTGGATGTCGATCACAACCAGAAGCTCGAGGACGAGAGCATCTTCTACGCGGTCAAGAACAAGGAGAAGTTCCGCGACCGGAAGGTGCTCATCATAGGCGGTGGCGACTCGGCCGTGGACTGGGCCAACGAGTTCTCCCACCTGTCCAAGAAGGTGACGCTCATCCACCGCCGCGATCAGTTCCGCGCCGTGCAGACCTCCGTGGATGAGATGAAGTCGAACGGCGTCGAGGTCAAGACTTTCTACGAGCTCAAGCAGATCCTGGGCACGGACAAGGTAGAGGGCGCGGTAATTTTCGACAACCGCACCGGCAAGGAGGAGACCATCGACATCGACTCGATCCTCATCTGCCTGGGCTTCGTCATCAACCTGGATTTCTTGAAGAGCTGGGGACTGTCGATGGAGGCCAACGCGCTCATCGTCAACGAGAAGATGGAGACCAACCTGCCCGGCTTCTACGCGGCCGGCGATATCGCCGCCCACCCGGCAAAGCTGAAGCTGATCGCCACCGGCGCCGCCGAGGCGGCAACAGCCGTCAACTTTGCCGCCGTCTACATCAACCCGCAGGCCAAAGCCTTCCCGGGACACAGCTCCAATCTCAACCTGAGCATTTAGGAAGCCGAGGATTTACGCTGCCAGTGGCCGTGTGCCGGCGTAAGGCGCAGCAGGCCGCGCGCGTTGCTCGATGCGACCTGGACGAACTCCCGCGGGCTGAGCGCGTTGCGCGCCTGCCTGAGCGCGTGCGGCTGCCCGAAAAGCGGGTAGTCGGAACCGAAAAGAACGCGGGCGGCGCCGAGGGCATCCACGGCGCGACGGATGACGCGCGCCGGCTGCCACGAGGTTTCCACGAGGATGTTCGGATAGCGGGCGGCCAGCCTCAAAACCGCGCGCCAGGATTCCCAGCCGATGTGGGCGAGGACGAACCGGGCCTTGGGAAAGGCGCTCACGAGCGGCTCCAGGGCCGGCACCTCGCTGCAGCCGCCGATCCCCTGCAGGGCCTCCACCGGGATGTGCCCGGTGTGGATGAGGACCGGCAGCTCTTTATCGGTGGCCAGGGCGACAACCTCGCGCGTCGCCTCGTAAAGCTCGCCGCACGTCCAGCCGCCGACAATCGGGTGAAGCTTGATGCCGGCGACCCTGCCCGAGCGCAGCAGGTTCTCGATGTAGGCCGGCGCATCCTCCGTGTCCTTGTTGAAGGAGGCGAACACCGATACGCGCTCGCTTACGTGGCCGGTGAGGTCGAGGATCTCCTGGGTAAGCGTGAGCGGCTCGATGGAGGCGATGACGGCGTGGCCGATCCCGTCTCTGTCCATGGTCCGCAAAAGCCGCGCCAGGTCGTACTTCTTGAACAGGCGCAGGGCCTCCATCAGCCCGAGCTGCCCGCAGCACGCGTAGACGAACCGGCTGACCGGATCCCGGTAGTGCATGGCCGCGTGACGCAAAAGGCTGTTGTGGAGCGGCTCGCTGAGGTGGGACAGCTTCTCCAGCAGGGGCACCGCGTAGCGGAAAAAGGCCGACCCCTGCTCGGCCGGGCAGAGGCGGGAGAGCCCGCCCGGGGTCATTACGTGCGTGTGAAAGTCGATCAGATAAGTATTCGTCATCGTGCCCGGGCGTCCGGCCGCCCTGTAAATACTGGAACCGCCTGCAGCCATCTTACTGCTTCGACCGCCCCCGTCGCCAAGGCTCCGGCGGCGGCAAGATGCGGCAAAACACTAAATATGGTGAGGCGCATGCCGGAGTGCGCTATATGTGCTACCATACAAAAGATGGTATACTGTTGGACAGCGGATCACCATCGCGGGCTGCCGGAAGGGGTTTGGCTGTGTTCTCCAAGAATGCGCTCCGGGTTTTGGAAAAGCGATATCTGCTCCGCGACGAGGAGGGCAGATTGGTGGAGACGCCGGAGGGGCTCTGCCGGCGCGTGGCCCGTGCCGTGGCCGCCGTGGAGGGCCGCTGGCAGGCGCTGAGCCCGACCGAGGCGGAGGAGCGTTTTTACGAGCTCATGATCCAGAGCCGTTTCCTGCCCAACTCGCCGACGCTGATGAACGCGGGAAAGGAGCGCGGGCAGCTCTCCGCCTGCTTCGTCCTGCCGGTGCCCGATTCGCTGGAGGGGATTTTCGAGACCTGCAAGAACGCCGCCCTCATCCACCAGACCGGCGGCGGCACGGGCTTCTCGTTCAGCCGCCTGCGCCCGGCCAACGACCGGGTGGACACGACAACCGGCGTGGCGTCAGGTCCGGTAAGCTTCATGACCGTCTATGATGCGGCCACCGAGGCGATCCGCCAGGGCGGCACGCGCCGGGGCGCCAATATGGGCATCCTTAACGTCAGCCACCCGGATATCGAGCAGTTCATCAACTGCAAGCGGGACACGTCCAGGCTGAACAACTTCAATATCTCGGTGGCCGTGACCGACGAGATCATGTCGGCGGTAAAAGAGGATCGCCTCTTCCCGCTCGTCAACCCGCGCAACAAGAAGGTCGTCGCCGAGGTGAGCGCTCGCCGGCTGTTCGACAGGATAGTCGAGAACGCGCACGCCACCGGAGAGCCGGGCATCATTTTCCTCGATCGCATCAACGCCGCCGACCCGCTTGTAGAGACGGTGGGAGATGACGGTCAGGTTATCCCCGGAACCGAGGATATCGAAGCGACCAACCCCTGCGGCGAGCAACCGCTCGGACCCGGCGACGCCTGCAACCTGGGCTCGATAAATCTAGCCGGCTTCGTGGATGCGGGCAGGAAGGACTTCGACTGGCAGGCGCTCACCGAGGTGATTCCGTGGGCCGTGCGCTTTCTGGACGACATCATCGAGGCCAACCGTTACCCGCTGCCGTTCATAGCGGCCGCCGCCCTCAATAATCGCCGCATCGGGCTCGGGGTTATGGGCTGGGCGGAAGCCCTCATCAAGATGGGCATTGCTTACGACTCTTCGGAGTCGCTGGACAAAGCCGACCAGCTGATGGCCTTCGTCACCGAGAAAGCCCATGCCGCCTCCGAGAAGCTGGCCGGCGAGCGCGGTGTTTTCCCGAACTGGCCGTTCAGCGCCTGGGCAAAGCGTGGCGTGCGTATGCGCAACGCCACGGTGACGACCATCGCGCCGACCGGCACCATCTCGATGATTGCCGGCACCTCCTCGGGCATCGAGCCGCTTTTTGCCGTGTCTTACATAAGGCGGGTCCTGGGCGGGGAGGAGTTGATCGAGGTCAATCCGCTTTTCGAGGAGACGGCCCGCCAGCGCGGTTTTTACAGCGAGGAGCTGATGAAGCGGATCGCCGAGCAGGGCACCGTGGCCGATATCGAAGAGGTCCCTCCCGATGTGAGGCGGCTCTTCGTGTGCTCTCACGAGATCCCCTTCCGCTGGCACGTCTCCATGCAGGCCGCTTTCCAGAAGCATACGGACTGTGCGGTGTCCAAGACGATCAACTTCCCGCAGGAAGCCACCGTCGAGGATGTCCGTCAGGCATACCTGACCGCCTACGAGCTGGGCTTGAAGGGCATCACCGTCTACCGTGATACCAGCCGCCCCCTGCAGGTGCTCAACATCGCCCGGAGGGACACGCCAAAAAAAGCCGCTTTTGCAAGCCCTGCGGGGACTCGGATGAGTCCCCGGAATGAGGCCGGACGGCCGCACCGGCAGCAGTCAGGTGAAGATGAATTTAGACAGCGGCGCCTCCAGCCGCAGGTGAGGACGGCCGGCCGCCCCGGGCGGCGAAATTTTCTTTCATGTCCCGAATGCGGCTCCGGCTCGGGTCAGCTGGTGAATGCCGAGGCCTGCCTCTTGTGCCACGCCTGCGGTTATACTAAGTGCTGACTTGTAATGAGCCCCGGACTACCGGCCTGCGGGCGCAAGCGAGCCGATAAACGCAGACGGCAGGGAGAGTACCATGTCCATTCTTGTCGATCACGAGATTCGCCACGCGGTAGCGGAAGGAAAGCTTATCCTCGATCCTTACGATCCAGCGCTCGTCCAGCCGAACTCCTATGACGTCCGGCTTTCCGACCGCTTCTCCTGGCACGACGGCGGCGAGCAGGTGATTGACCCGTACGACTCTGAGAGCGTGCTCGAGGGGCTGGTGCACGTGGTCGATGACAGCGTCGTTATCAAGCCCGGACAGTTTATCCTCGGCGCCACGCTGGAGCGCATCTGTCTGCCGCGCGACATAGTCGGGCAGCTGACCGGCAAGTCTAGCCTGGCCAGGCTCGGGGTCATGGTGCACGTGACTGCCGGGTTCATCGATGCCGGCTTCAGCCACCCGCCCGCGCAGATAACCCTCGAGATCGTAAACGTCGGCAACCGCCCGGTCAGGCTGCACGCCGGCATGGCGATCGCGCAGATGGTCTTCACCAGAACGGCCGAGTGCCACATCGCCTACAACGAGAAGCCGGGCGCCAAATACAACGGGCAGCCGGCCGCCGCACACAGCCGCTACTACCTGAACAGCCAGGCTTCGTAATCCCACCACCGGCGTGGGAATTTCACGAGTATTCCCGGCGCCCGCCGCGTAATAAGATAGCAACCTGAGCCGGCGCACACCGTCCGACTCCCAGGGCTGGAAAAAGATCGCTTCCGATTGACCAGCTTGAGGGTACGGAGATGGGTGACGCGCGCACCGGGCACGGTTTTGACAGGACTTCCAGGCGGAGTGGTTACCTTGGCGGCGAGGAGCTTGCAGGCTACCTGGCCGCCGATTCACAGCAGCACGCCCAGACAGGCCGGGTAGCGCCGCCGGCGCGCCCGGGCGTGCCGGGCCAGGCCCTTACGGGGCAGGCGCCGGGGGCGCCTGTGGGCGGGTTCTTCGGCAACCGGGCGCAGCAGCGCCCAGAGGTTGGCCCGGTGTCCGGGGCGGCGCCCGGCGATCCCAACGCCAACGGTGGCAACGGGCAGAGGCCCTGGCGCTGGGGCGGCTGGGGCGGCGGCGGCGTGGCGCCGATTTTCAGGCCCCCGGCCCCGGAGCCGGCGCCGGCTGCCGAGCCGGGGCGGCAGCAGCCCGGCACCGCCGGCGGTGGCGCATCGCAATCCGACCACGAGCGCCAGCTGGCCAACGTCGAGCGGGCGCTCGCCCCGCAGACCCGGCTGTCCTACCTGGGCTTCGCCGGGCAGATGGCAATTGGCGGCACGGCGGGCGTGCTTGGCGGCGGCCCGCTGGCCAGGGTCCTGGATCGCGCGACAAAGAGCTACCTGGCCAATCCCGATCGCGCCTGCGTGCCCTCCCTGGGAGGCGCCGGCGAAGCGGCCTTGTGGTATCAAAGGACGCACGGGCTGGCCGGCGCCGAGGAGGCGCTCCAGCCGCTTTTCGACCGGGACAGGCAGCTGGCCACGAGAATGACCGAGTATGCCGAAGCGCAGCTGGAGCCGGAGGCGGCGCGCATCAACGCTGACCTGCCCGGGCGGGCGCTGGCCGGCATGAGCGAGGCCGAACGGCAGGCGCTGGCAAGATACCGGCTGCTATCAGGCAGGCCGCTCCCGGACGGCGTCGCCGGGAGCCTGCCGGACGCCGATCTGCGCCTGCTCGAGGAGCATGCAGACCTGGGCAGCCGCATTCAGGAGATCCGTGCCGGCATGAGCACCTACCGGGCTTCCGAGCTGCAGGAGCTGACCGCCGCCGATGCCCGGCTGGAGGCCCGGCTGCGCGCCGTAATAAGCAACCTGGAGCCGGCAGGGCGGCCCGCTCTCGAGAGATTGAACACGCTGGGCGCAGCAGCCCTCAGCCCGGCCGAGCTGGCGGCGGCGCGAAAGTACCGGTTCTTCAGCGAGTTTGCTGCCGATGCGACCAGAACACCCCGGGACTGCGGCGTGCAGTCGCTTTTGAGCGCCGAGGAGCTGGGCATGGTCACGCACCGGCAACAGGTAAAGGGCCGGATCCTGGAGATCGAGCCGCACGTAAGGGCGCAGGCCGATCTGCCCGCGCTCATGCTCCGGCAGCAGCAGGTCGAGCGGCAGATAAGCGGCATCGCCGACGGGCTGAAGGCCCAGGCCGAGCCGCTCGAGCAAAGGCTGTCCAGGGCGCCGCAGAGCTTCCTGACCGCCGAGGAGCGGCTGCTTCTTTCGCGATACGAGTTCCTCAAAGCAGGCGGCCTCGGCCCGGCCCCGGAAGGCTGGCAGAACGCGCCGGCAGCAGAGCGTGATCTGGTGCGGCAAAGGCAGCTCCTGCGGCAGCGGATGGAAGTCCTGGATCCGGCGTTTCAGGGCTTTCCCGGGCTAATGGTGCAGCGGGACCGCATCAACGCCAGGCTCGATGAGATCGTGCGCAACGAGCTGCGCCCGCAGGTGGAGGCCATGGAGCGCAATCCGGCCGCCAGGCTCACGCCCGAGCAGACGATCGTGCGCGCGCGCTACCGGTTTCTCGCCAGCGGGGCCGAATACAACGAGACGGTGTCGGGCATCCTGAGCCAGGAGGAAAGGGCGCTCCTGGCCGAGCGCGCCGGCATCAACGCGCAGCTTTCCCGGCTCGGCCGGTCGGGGCTCAGACCGCGCGGGATGTTGAGGAACTTCGCCACCGGCGTCGCGGCGGTCGGGCTCGGCGAGTTCATCGATGACCGGCTCGACGGCTGGCTCTTCGGCGGCATGAAGACCCGCCCCAGCTGGTACACGGATACCCTGGCCGTGCCGGCAGCCATGCTCATCCCTTTCAAGGGCAACTGGTTCTTGCGCGGGGCTCAGATGACCGGCTCCATAGTCGGTGCCCACGTGGCCGGCAAGATCCTGGACTCGCTTATCCCGGCCCCAGCCGACCCCACCTGGAATCGCTACCTGAGGCCTACTGGCTGGGAGTCGGCCGGCGCGGCCCTCGGCGCCGTGCTGCCCCTGCGCAACGAGTCTCTGACCTGGCGCGCCGCCTACACGCTCGGCGGCTGGGCGATCGGCAAGGCCGTGGGCGCAGCCTTCGCCCGCCCGGAGGGCAGGGAGATCCGCGATCAGGCCTTCGCGCTTTTCTCGGCGGACAAGTCGACGCGCAGCTCCCGCTCCATGCAGGCTGCCATCGACAAGTTCAAGGAGCTGTCCGACCTGGGCACGGCGCAGGAGATGGTGGTCAAGTTCTACAGGGACGACTGGCTGCGCCGGCAGCACGACGACCTCCTGAGCGGCTACCGCGGCGCGGCGATCGTGCTGGCGGCTGTCGGAGAGAGCCGGCTGGACAAGGGCACCTTCATCCCCGGCGGTCAGGGGGAGCCCTCCGGCGGGCGGCTCAACCGGATCTGGAGGACGCTCTCCGGCAGCGGCAGCGAGTACGACAGCATCCTCCAGGGCTACAACCTGGATCTCGGTGGAGACGCCCTGAGCAACCTGATTTCGGCCCGCATTCAGATCGAGCGCGCCAGGACGGCCACGCAAGCCATCTTGAATCACGATCCGAGCTACCCGGCCGCACGAACACCGGTGACCGGCGCCGAGGTTGCCGGTTTGAGCGACGTCCAGGCCAGGATCGACGCTGACATCCAGCGCGTCTACGCACGGCACGACATCCCGGCCATCTACGCCGAGCTGGAAAGCTGGTCCTACCGCAAGATGAGCCAGGCTGCCCGGATCGCCGATCACCTGCGGGCGATGATCCGCCAGCCGCCAACAAATGATCCCCGCTACCTGGCCAAGCTCTATCGTGACCTGGCTCTTATCGACCTGGCCTTCGCCGGCTACAAGGTCGGCTACAACGGCGTCGGCAACGGGCGCGATGCCATAGGCGCCCGCGGGCCCCTGCAGGAGGCCCTGGGATGCCTTGGCGAGGCCAGGCGGCTCGACGGCGGCAACGAGGACACCGACCAGATAGCGGCCATCGCCGACGCCATAGCCGCGCAGGCGCCCGGGATGGAGCAGGGCCAGCTGAGAAGCCCGCTCAACAACCCGTTCGGCACCGACGGCAGGCCGACCCCCGCCCAGCGACCACCCGGACAAACCCTGCCCCGCTGAGCAAGCTACCGAGATTAAATTGAGCCAGGCGAAGCAGCGCGACCGGAGGCCGCCTCGAAGTACCGTTCCGAGGCGGATTCCGAGGAGGAATCCGCCTCGAACGTGTTAACGGAGCGAAGGCGGGGCGGGCGCCCTGCCGGACGCCCGCCCCGCCGGAGCGACTATATGGGAATCCTCCCATGCCAGGGGGAATTTCACCGATTTACCCGGGCGCAAGGCCTATCTAATATTGCGGAGCCGAGTCAGAGCGACGCCCTGTCCCTCGAAGCAGGCAGTTCAACATCAGGCACCCGGCTGGAGGTTGCTGAAATGGGTGACGGAAGCGCCAGAGGGCGCATCGACAGCATTCTCGAAGCAGAGTTGAAGGCTGCCGTGAATGCCGTAGAGAAGATCACCGCCGACGCTTACCAGCGCCAGAATGGCGGCGCTCAGCCGCAGACGCACGCCGACAACTCGAGCAGTTACTTCTCCAGCAACACGCTGCCCGGCGACACGACCGCCAGCGGGGTCCAGGGCGGCTATGCTGCTTCTTTCACCGGCTCCGGCTACTTCAGCAGCCCAGCCGATCAGACCGGCTACCCGAGCCAGCCTGTATCCGCTTCCGATGGGCAAACCTATGCGGGCGGCTCGCCGGTAGCGCCGATCTTCTTCCAGGGCCAGAGCCAGCCGACCGCAACCGACAGCACCACGGCCGGCGGGCAGACGTGGCGGGCAGGATGGGGCCAGGTCGCCCCGATTTACAACCCGACCCCGACCGAGACGCCCCCTGCCTTTGGCCAGACCGGTCCTTATATACCAGCGAGCCCCAGCGGCAGCACGATCACCCAGGGCGGCAGCTACTTCGGCAGCAATGGTCGTTCCCCGTGGGGCGGCGTGGCGCCGGCCTATCCCGCGCCCGGCAGCCCGGAGACGCCGCCGCCGTTCGGTCAGACCGGTCCTTATATACCAGCGAGCCCCAGCGGCAGCACGATCACCCAGGGCGGCACGTCTTTCGGCAGCGGCAACGGCGATGTCGGTGGCGGAACCGGCAGCAGCGGCAGCAGCGGCACCAGCTTGAGAGATGTGATCAACCAGTCGTCCGGAAACATCGAATCGATGCTCTCGCGACCGGAGCATTACACCAGCACGGACTTCTTCTTCAACTCCATGCTGGGCGGCGTCAGCGGCTATCTGTTTGGCGGCCCGCTGGCCAGGGCGCTCGACTACGGAACCAAGAAGTATATTGTCAATTCAGATGGACTGGCATCGCTTGCCGCGCGAGCCAGAGCTTCCACCGGCGACGCCGGCATTGCCGGCGGGGCTGCGCGCGCCGCCGGCGGCTCGGTAGGACTGTTCGATCGGGCCGCTATCTGGTATCAGCAGCATCACGGCCTGACCGGCAACGAAGACGTGGTGGCGCCGCTGTTTGCCAAAGACAGGCAGCTCATGACCGACATCGTGGGACAGGCCGACAAGCTGGAGCCGGAGCTGACGAGAATCGCCCACGAGCTGCCGGACCGCGCGCTTACCGCCGATGAGAGAACGCTTCTGGCGCGATATCGCGCGCTGTCCGGGCAGGAGCCGCTGCCCGGCGTCGACCCGAACCTGACCCCCGAGGACGTCGCCCTTCTGGAAAAGCATGGTCAACTCAGCGAGCAGATAAGCCAGATAAAGAGCATTCCTGCAGAATACAACGCTACCGCCCTCAAGGCGCTGACCGAGCAGGATGCTCAGCTGGAGAAACAACTCGCAGAGAAGATAACCCAGCTGGAGCCCACCGGCAAGCCATTGCTGGAGAAGCTGATGGCGGAGGGCGAAAGCGCCCTGACGCCGGACGAGCTGGCCACCGCGCGCAAATATCAGTTCTTCACCGAATTGCAGAAGGATGCCACCACGTCGGCTCAAAAGTACGGCGTCTCCTTGAACGCCGAAGAGACCGCCCTGGTGCGTACCCGCCAGGAGGTGAAAGGCCAGATCCTCGAGATGACGCCCTACGTCGAGCGCCAACTCGAGCTGCCGGGGTTGAGCCTGGAGCTGGCCAGGGTCAATCAGGATCTGCAGGCTCGCATAGATGCGATCAAGCCGCAGGCGCTGCCGCTGGAGGAAAAGCTCAAGGCCTCGCCCGACACCTATCTGACCGCCGAAGAAAAGCTGCTCATGGAGCGCTACAACTTCCTCAAGAGCGGCGGCATCGGCGAGATCCCGGCCGGCGTGAAGCTCGATGCGGCAGAGGCCAAGCTGGTGGCCGAGCGGCAGGCGTTGAGAAAGAAGATTTCGCTGCTCGAGCCGTTTTACGGGAAGTACCGCGATCTGACCGCCCAGCACGAGGTGGTAAACGGCAAGCTGCAACAGGTAGTGTCCGACCTCAAGCCGCAGGCGGACCAGATAGAGGCGAAGCTCAAGGCCAATCCGTCGGCCACCCTGACGCCGGAAGAGGCGGCGCTCCGCGCCCGCTACAACTACCTGGAGCTCGATCAGTTGGTAAACGATCTGCAAAAGCAGGTGGCACCGCTGCAAGCCCGGGTCAAGGCCGGCGAGGCGCTGACGCCGGAAGAGACACGGCTGATTGAGAGATATACCTCGCTCAAGGGCAGAGCGGCGAGCGCGTCCACGGAGGCATTGACGGCCGAAGACACCGCGCTTCTCGCCGAGCGGGCGAAGATAGGGACGCAGCTGGACGAGCTGGCCACCGCCGATCTCTCGGCTGCCCGGGGCTGGAAAGCCGGTTTGAAGAACTTCGGGAAGGGCGTCCTGACCGTGGAGGGGGCGCAATTTGTCGATGACCGGCTGGATAGCTGGCTTTTCGGCAGCCTGAAAACCAAGCCGAGCTGGTACACGGATTCACTGGCCGTGCCGGCGGCCATGCTGATCCCCGGCGGCTGGCTGAAGAAGGGCGCGTTCATGGTCGGTGCGCACGTGCTGGGCAAGGTTCTCGACGGCGCTGTCCCGGCCGACAACAACCCGACCTGGAGCCGGTTCATGAAGCCGAACAACATGGAGGCGATCTCGGTGGCGGCGGCCATGCTCATTCCCATGCGCAACGAGTCGCCCGGCCTGCGCCTGGCGTACATGGGCACCGCCTGGCTCGGCAGCCACCTCCTGAACTACGTTTTCTCCGGGCCCGATCCGAAATCGATCCGTGACGATGCGGTCAAGCTCTTTGTCGCCGACAAGTCCCAGCGCAGCGCCTCCTCGATGAACTCGGCCATCAACAAATTCAACGACCTGGGCAAGGTCAGCGATGCCGTGGTCAATTTCTACCTCGGTGACTGGCTGTCCCGCACCCACACGGACCTCCTGAGCGGCTACCGCGGGGCGGCCATCCTCCTTACGTCGGCCGGCGAGACCGCGCTTGCCAACGGCACCTTCGTGCCCAACCAGGCCGCGCCCACCAAAGGCAACCCGCTCACCGACATCACCAACGTCAAAGCCTGGGGCTCGGACATCCTGGATGCGGTCTTCGGCAACAACAAGAACTTCAGTTACCTGCTTGGCGGCGACCACTATGATCTGGGCGGGCAAGCGCTCATGGATCTGCAATCCGCCAAGATCGAACTCGAGCGAGCCAAGACGCAGACCGAGCAGATGGCGCAGCAGGGGCAGAGCGACCACGGCACCAGGGTGGAGGCCTCCGAGGTGAACGGTCTCAATCAGGTCGAGCAGCGCGTGCAGGACGACCTGAACAAGATCTACGGCAAGCACGACATCAACGCCATCTACAACGTGCTGGAGCCGTACGCGCACAACCTCAATCAGGATGTGATGGCCAACATCAGGAATCAGGTCAAGGCCACGATCGCCAATCCGGGCACCAACGACCGGCAGTTCCAGGCCAAGTTCTACCGCGATCTCGCGCTCATCGACCTGGCCTTTGCCGGCTACATGGTCAACTATCGCGGCGTCGGCAAGGTCAGCGACGGCGCCAGCGCCTCGATCATGTATCAGGAAGCTCAGTCCGCCCTAAGGCAGGCGCAGGCTCTGGACGGCAATAATCCCGACCTGCCGCAGCTGCAGCAGATTGCTCGCGACATCGGCAGGCTGGTTCCCGGAAAGTTAGCCGCCCAGGGGCAAAGCACCATCAACAACCCCTTCGGCGTTACCGGCTGGCAACCCGGCAGCACCACCGGCAACTAGGGCTGTCCGCTCCTGGCGGTGCCAGGGTTTGAACTTTTTGCCGCGCCCAACCGTCTTACCAAGGTGGAGGGAGCCGCGGTTGCCGGAAAAGCAAAAGCTGTGCCTGACCGCTGGTAAGGCTGGTCGCCATGGGCGACGTGCGCCTGCAGGAGGCGGCGGGCGGCGCACGGCTGCGCCAGCCGCTGATTGATGGGAGGAACGCAGGGGTCGATACCGTGCTGAAAGCAGGAGTCAAGTTATGATCCGGCCATGGCTTGCCTTACTGGGCGAGGCGGTGGCCGGTCCCAGGGTTCTGGTAGCCATCACCGTGGCATTCGCCGCCGGGGTGCTGGCGGGCGCGTATTCGCTCGGGCCAGTGCCGGTTGGCTTCTGCTGCCTGCTTGGCGGCGCTTCTGGTTGTATTGCCAGGCGCTTTCCGGCGGCGCTCCTTCTCCTTATGCTGCCAGTGCTGGGCTGGACCTATTGCCTGTGGCGAACCCCGCGACCGGCCGTCAACGACGTGAGCGCCTGGTCGTCCAGCAAGAAGATCATCTTCGGCGGCGAGGTCCTGGAGGTCTGGCCCAGCGCAACCGGCACAAGCGAGCGTTGCGTGGTGGCAACGAAGAGACTGCTCTTCCCCGGACGTTCGCCGCTGTGCGGAAGAACACTGCTCATGCTGTCCGGGACATCGGGAGCAACTGCCGGAAGGGATCCTGACTTTGCCCCTGAGCCGGCGGCGGGGGCGGGGCACGCCCCGCCCGGCTCAGCCAATCACGACTGCGGTGCCGGCGGATCTGAAAACAAAAGACCGCGCGCCCCTGCCCCGCCAGTGCTCGAGCCGGGGGACGCAATCGAGGTCCGCGCCCGCGTGGCGGCACCCACCCGCACCCTGTACCCCTGGCAATTCGACGAGGCGCAATATCTCAGGCGCAGGGGGATTTTCAGCATCGCCTTTGCCCGGCAGGCGGATCTCCTGTCTGTCCGCACCGAGGCGCGCAAGGACGAATCGTCGTGGCCGGCAATGCTGGGCAAGCGAGTCAGCCGCTGGCTGGAGGACACGCGATTGCGCATGGTGGCGATGCATCGCCGGTGCGCGGGCAGTCCGGAAGGAGAGCTGCTTGCCTCGATGGTGCTGGGCGATCGCGCTGTGAAGCTGCCGGAGGCGCTGAGCGACAGGTTCCGGGACCTCGGGCTCTCTCACATACTGGCCGCCTCCGGATTCAACCTGACGCTTGTCACGGGGGTTACTTTGTGGTTGTGCCGCCTGGTGACGCGATCCGTCCGGGTGTCGAACCTTACCTGCTTTGTCTCAATGCTTGTTTTCGTCGGACTTGCCGGCCCGTCGCCGTCGGTCATGCGGGCTGCCCTCATGTGCTCGTTCGTGCTCGCCTCGCGATGCGCCTCGCGCACGCTCTATGCGCCCTCGGCGCTGTCGCTTGCGCTTATGATCACGCTTATTGCCGATCCGGCCTCCATCGCGGACGCGGGGCTGCAGCTGTCGTATGCGGCTACCGCCGGTCTTGTCTGCGCTGCCTGCCCGCTGACTGCCTGGCTGGGCGGCGCCTCAAGGGTTCCACTCCCGAACTGGCTTGCGGAGACGGTTGCGGTCGTGCTGGTGGCCCAGGCGTGCGTGCTGCCGATTCAACTCAACTGCTTCTGGCAGGTGGGGCTCTTATTTCTCCCGGCAAACCTGCTCGCCACGCCGATCGTGAGCCTGGTCACCGCCGCCGGTTTCTTCTCCTCCATGCTTGTCTTGCTCGATCCGTCAGGCTTGCTCGTGGGTGTGCCGGTGGCGGCAATCGACGGTGCTGCGGCGTATCCGCTCAGGCTCATGGTCTGGCTTGTCGATGCTCTGGCATCCTGCGAGGCGGCCAAGCTGCATCTCGGTCCGCCGGTGGCGCCGGCGGTGGCATTCTATTATCTGTGCCTGATCGCCTTCATCTTCTGCCTGCGAGCGCGCAGGTCGGTTGTCATTGGATTGGCTGCTTACCTTGCCGCGGTGGCGGCTGTGGTATGGAGACCGGCGCCTCCTCGCCTGACCCTTGCCTCTTTTCCCCGGGCGCTCATCCTGCTGACCGATCGTGGCGAAGCTTTGTGTCTCGGTGATGCCGCCCGCGGCGACCCGGCAAGATTTCTGGCCTACTCCGGGGTAAAAAATACGGGCGCAGTAGCCGCCGCTTTTGCTGTGAGGCGGTGCGGCGCGCTTGCCGCCATCGAAGCCAGGGGGGAGGCGCGGCGGATCTTATTGATCGACTGCCGCGACAATTTGGCGGTGCCAGCCGGCGGCGTGCCCCCGGCGTCCGTTGTGGTGGTCCGCGAGCCACCCCGCCGGGGACGGGCCCGGCCTGCGGACGCCAGGGCGCTTGCGGAAATTATCCGGCGCAGCAGCGCCAGGTGGGTTGTCGTTCATCGTCCGGAAGCGCTCGCACCGCTGGCGGGAATTGAGCCGGGCAGGCGCGCCTGCCGGCTGGGGATGTTGCTGGGCAAGCTGCCGGCGGCGCAGATAATTTATAGCGGTCGCAACCCGTGTATTTTAATGGCTGATGATCGAGACGGCCGCGGGCTGTCATTTGCCAGGGCGGGTGCCGGTGCGGGAAATTGAGACAGCGGCCGAAGCTTTATCCCGCTTCTGGCCGGGCCCGCTCACGATCGTGGCCAGGGCTTGCGATGTCCTGCCCGCGGCGACACCCGCGGATACTGAGAGAAGGAGAGCTTGCCGGCGAGCTGGTTCTCTCGATGATGAGAGGCTAATGCATGCCCGCGTCGTTCACTTCGCTGAGCTCGTCGACGTTGTAGTTGAAGCTGTAGTGCAGGTCCAGGTAGCTGTGCGGGTAATCGGCGGGCAGCTCGTGGAAGGGGGCGGCGGCGACCAGTGCCTGCATGGCCGACTCATCGACGGCGGCGTTTCCCGAAGAGCGAACGATGCGGGCCATGGCCAGGGCGCCGGACCTGCGCAGGCGGAAGAGGATCTCTGTTTTCCTCGTCTCGCCGGGCGGCGGCGACCAGAGGCTCTTGATCCGCTTGTTGAGATACTTCAGGTAGTCCGCCAGGTCCGAGTGGGCACCCTGCCCGCCGGCGGAGCGCCCGCCCGGTTGGAAGAAATTCAGGCTGTGGTCGCCCTCGTTGTCCACCATCTCCACCAGCTCCGGCGCCTTCACCTCCTCCCAGAACGGCTTGTCGGCGTCCTGGTCCCGCTTGCGCTCGGCTGATTGCCGGGACGCCTTCGCGTCCAGCGGCGGATCCGGCGGCTGGGCAATGAAGACGGGCGTGGTTTGAGCGGCGTTTGCCGGCTTAAGCCGAGCCTCCTGCCGGGGAGCCGGTTTTTGCCCTGGGGCAGGTGGGCGATCCGCCGCCGGCTTTGCCACCGGCTTCCTGACCGGGACAGTTGCCGGATCCCCCTGGGCGGTGACGGTGGAGGACGTCCTCTTTCGCAAGCTGGGCTTGTCAGGCGAGCCTGGCAGCATCTCGTGCCTGTCTTGGAAATCGTTGAGCGAGGTGAGCTGGATGTCCACGACCTGCCTGCGTACGGCGAGCGCCGGCGGCTTGTAGACCAGGTGAAAGATGATCCAGCCGCTGAGCGCCACGGAGGCAACCATGTAGGTCAAGGCGTAAGCTTCCAGGAAGCTCACCGGCTGCCGGTCAGCGGACAGCACCGGCGCGGGCGCGTAAACGTTCGCCCCCGGCCGGGAGAAGGACAGCGCACCGCAGGCGGTGGCAAGCAGCGTCAGGCACCACGGCAGCGCCGGCTGCCCGTACCCGAGGGCCGCCAGCCCGGCTACCCAGATCAGGCTGGCGCAGGCGATGACCGATGCCGCTGCCCGGCGGCGGAAGACTTCCGGCGGCGGGATCCGGCGGCCGGCAAAGGTGCATCTGGCCCCTCTGCCGTCGCCCGCCACATTGTCTTGTGTCGCCGCCGCCAAATCCGCACCAGCTTCCTTCCCCGCCCGCCGGCAGGGCTAAGTGGCTGACAAGTGCATATTTTAAGCGCTGGCTGACCCCGGCGCAGCTTAAAAGGCCGGAACATCAACCGTCCCTGGCCGACGCTCGATAAGAAATTGTTTAAGGAGGCGACCTACTTGCCCATGGCCGCGAAGTAGATGGCGCAGGCGTGATCCAGGTATTCGCGCGAGAGCCGCGGCTCCGTCTGCAGGAAGGCGCACAGGTTGACGACCTGATCGACCACATCGCGGGGATGGCAGCAACGCATCATGCGCCTGCCGCTGCGATACTGCGTTTCAATCAGATAGTTGACCGCCTCCTCGTTGTAGGGCACGCCGGCCTTCTGGCAGTACTGCAGGAAAATCCACTTGTACTCGTCTTCGGTCGGGTTGGTGATGTTGATCTTGTAGGGGATACGGCGGAGGAACGCCTCATCGACCAGATCGCTGGGGTTGAGGTTGGTCGAAAAAACAATGAGCTGCTCGAACGGCACCTCAAGCTTCTTGCCGGTGTGCAGCGTCAGATAATCCACCCGCTTCTCCAGGGGGACGATCCAGCGATTCAGCAGCGACTTGTGATCGATGCGCTGCCGGCCGAAGTCGTCGATCAAAAGCAGCCCGCAGTTCGATTTCAATTGCAGCGGCGCTTCATAGAGGCGCGTGCCGTAATCGTACTGGAGCTCCAGCATGTCGATGGTCAGCTCGCCGCCGACCACCACGCAGGGCCTTTGAATGCGCACCCAGCGGTGATCGTAGTCCTTCGGATAGTGACCTGCCGAGACCGGAATGTGGCTGTGGGCGTCGAAGAGTCGGATAATCTGGCCGTCGATCTCGATGGCGTGGGGAATGAAGATGTGTCCTTTGAAGGCGCGGGTGATCCTCTCGGCGATCGAGGTCTTGCCGTTGCCAGCCTCGCCGAAAAGGAACATCCCGCGCCCGGAGTTGATGGCCGGGCCCACCGAGTTGAGGGTGCGGCGGTTGATCATGATGTCGGAGAAGGCTACCTCCAGGTCGCGCGGCGTCACCTTCTCTTTTCTGATCGTCTGGTACTTCACCGAGTCTATGTAAGAAGCCCAGGGAACAGGGCAGGCGCCCACGTAAGAGTTGTTGTCGAAGTAGAGGCGCGCCCGGTCTCTGCCCTTCTCGGTCGTCACGTACTCGTAGTCCGCCAGCCCCCCGGCGCTGCGGACCTCAATGAGCAGCTGTCGCTTGAGCGACTCCAGGATCTCCTCGACGATCTTAAAGGGCAAAAGCATGCGCGCGGCTATCTCCCGCCCGAGCGCATAGTTGACCAGGTAGATGTCCTTGAGCACGAGCTCCTCGAGAAAACCCTCCTTGAGCCCCGTATCCTGAATCGTGTTCGGATACGGTGGCACGAACTCCTGGGTTTGACTCCCTCTCATCTGTTGAACCATAGGACTACTCCCGGGGCTGTTTTCGCCGTTGGTCACCAGCCATTATGTACCTGGACAGGCCGGTTGTTAATCACTTTTACCATATTTGCCTGATTCCGAATCTCGCTGGAGAGCTTTTCCAGGTCGTCGGCCGGGCTGTCGGAGCCGAACCTGGCCTGCGAATACCGCTGCATGAATGTGCTTACCAGCTCGGACAGGCGCTCGTGCCTGCCCTCGGCTGCCAGCTTGCCCTTCAGCCTGGCGGCGAGATCGTCGGCGGTATCACCGGGGCCGCGGGGCACGTCCATCTCTTGGAGAAGGTCGCACACGGTGAGGAACTGCTGGGTGGCCCGCTGGCGGCTGGTGGCGGCCGGCGCCGGGCGCGCGCGGCGAACCCGGACCAGGAGCCGTGCCAGCGTAACGCCGACGGTGGCGGCGGCGAGGATGCCCATGAGGATCGCCGCCGGCTGCCAGATGACCGTGAGCAGGATGAAAAAGTTCGAGACCATCGTCCCCGCCGGCGCCAGATATTTTGCCGCGGCCGCGCTCAAATGCTGGACGATCGGGTTGTCGTCGATTCTTTTCCACAGGTCGCCGGCAAGCGTGGCCAAGTACTCCAGGAAGGAGCGGCCCTTCGTGCCGCCGAGCCCGGGCTGGGCGCCATCGGGGGTGGGATCAAAGGGGACCCAGCCCCATCGCGGCAGGAAAACCTCGGCCCAGGCGTGCGCATCCCGCATCCTCACCTCCCACAGTCCGGTGAACGGGTTGTACTGGCCGGGCGTAAAACCGGTGACGAGCCGCGCCGGCAGGCCCTGGGTGCGGCACATGATCACGAAGGCGGTGGCGAAGTGCTCGCAGTAACCTGCTTTCTGGTTGAGAAGAAAGTCGGCGGCCGCGTCTTTTCCGCCGGAGGTCGGGGGGACTTCCAGGTTGTAGACATAGCCTCGCTGGAGGAACTGGCTGAGACGCTCCGCCTTCTCAAACCAGTTGTCGCTGCCCCCGGCCGCCTTCTCCGCCAGGGCGGCCACCGCCGGCGGCAGATCGTCCGGTAGCTGCAGATAATTGGCCAGCCTCTGCCTTACCCGCCAGGCGACCCACTCGGGCAGGGGCTCCTGGGCCTGCAGGGTTTTCAGATTGTATTTGGGCACGAGGGAGAAGACGGTATAGACCAGGTCCTTCTCCATCAGCACCGGGCTGCGCAGGGAGCCGTAGCTGTCCACCTGCACCTTGTTGGCCGGAAAGTAGATGAGGTTGGGAACGGCGGCTGCCGGGATGACATTGGGCTGGTCCTGCTCCAGGTAAAAAACCTGCCCCACCTCCTCCACCGGCAGGCGCCTGGGCGTGACCAGCGAGGGCACAGGGGAGAGCGGGATGGCCGCACCATATGCGGTGAGCCGATCGAAAGTCTTGTGCGGGTTGCTCATCGTCCAGCGGTGGCCGTCGAAGGTGTCAAAGGCCATCACGCGCCAGAACTCGCCTTGCGGCGCCCCGACCTTGATCACGATCTGGTCGGAGAGCTTGCCGCGGTAATTGAGGTCGAGCTCCTCGCTGAAGCCGAAATAGGCCTGCGGATTGACGATCAGGCTTCCGTCGCCTCGCCGCGCCGGGGAAAGCAGCGGGTTGCTTACCCGGCTGCCGCTGAGAAACGGCAGGTTGAGGTTGACCGACACGCGCACGTTGCTCAGGAGCCTGATGTTCATCTTCGGCATGATCACGAACAGGACCGCGGCCATGACAGGCGCCAGGGCCAGCCCGCCGACGACCCGCCAGCGTCCGGCCGCCGGACCGGCTCCGGCGGCGGCGCCGCGATAGATCTGGGTGGCACTGTCGGCGGTGCGCGAGATGCAATCTTGATAGAGCATGTGGGTGCCGAAGCAGAGGAAGGTGACCAGGTAGATCCCGTACTGCAGGTCGCGGCTGAGCGTGGCCGCCGAGGCCATGAGCGTAAGCCCGACCAGCGCCGAGACATTGAGATCGCGCCGGCGCGGCAGATCGAAGGAATGCAGGGCCTGCAGCGCGACCAGCATGTTGGTGAGCGGCGCGCGCGCGTCGGCGATTGTCGCCTGCACGCGATAAAGAATCTCCTCGATGAAGTAGCCGAGAACGACAAGGATGCCGGCGGCTATGCACCATTTGATCCAGAAGTTGTTGGCCTGCCGCCGGCGGTAGCTCACGTAACTGCCGGCCGCCGTCCCCAGGATGCCGAACAACGTGAGCGCAGCCGGGCTCTCGGCCATGAGACACGCCGCCAGGATGCCCACGATCGCCATTCCCGAGGTGATCACGCGCAGGCTCACCGCGCTGTCGAGGTCGATGGGATCAATGGTGTCCGTGCGCGTGCTCTTCAACGGTCTGCCTCAAAGGTCCGCGATATCGTCTTCGTTTGCCACCACGGACGCCAGAGCATCCGCCTCTTTGTGAGCGTAAGGCCAGGAGCCGGCCGGCTGTCGCGGGCCGGCTGGGCGCGAGCCGATCTCGATGAAGTAGCGGTTCTCGGCCCCCTGCCGCGGGCTGCCCGCCGGTTGAATGACCAGCAGGCAGCCGTCGTCCCTCGGGCCGCCGATCTCCGGCGCGGAGGAGGCCGGCGCCAGCACGGGATTGACCCTGGCCAGGATCTCCATCTGGCTTTCCACGCCGGGCGGCACCGGCGGCAGCTCCAGCTTGAGCTCCTCCAGGGACGGCTCGAGCAGGAGCTGGGGCGCGATGCCCAGCCGGTGCCCGAGAGCGAGCAGGGCGCTGGCGGCCGTGACGGCCAGCTCGAACTGCCCCTGGGATTGCCAGCGGGCTGATAGATCCAGGAGCACGTCGAAGGCCGGCAGCCCCTCGGCCTCGAATTCCCTGACCAGAAGCCGGCCCGTGCGGGCTGTGGAGTGCCAGTGCACGATGCGGGGGCTGTCGCCGCGCGAGTATTCCCGGACGCCGCGCGTGTAGGTGGACTGCCTGACCGACTGCCGGCCGCGGGACAGGCCGCCGCTTGTTGCGATGTTCGGTTGCAGCTTGAAGAGGAAGAAGCCGTCAATTCTCGGTGTCTTGGGATAGACGGTGATCGTCTGCCCGGACCCGGCCGTTATCCGCCGCTCCCACCAGGCAAGCCCGAAGGGAAAAGAGGAGGAAAGCGCCACCGTACCGAGCCGGTGCACCCCCCTGGGCAGCGGTCCGGTGCTCCAGCGGAGCGAGCACTCCTGCTCGACGACCCGGATTGCCACAAAATCGCCCTGCCGGCCGGCGGCCCGCCCGGGGGGGAATTGATAGGACAGGCGCAGCCAGCGAACCGGCAAAAGCGGCGGCGCGGACGGTCTGAGCTTGAGCAGGACGACCGCCTCCTGGCCGGCCACGAACTGGCTGGCCGCTGCCTGGGCGGCGTCCACTGCCTGCACCTGGGCGAGCGGCAGGGCAACCCCCAGCAGGATGGCGGAGAGAAGCGCCGCGCAGATCAGATAAATCCACCCGGAGCCTGTGTTTCCGGCGATGAAGTAGAAAACCAGCGCCAGGGCCAGCACCACGAAAAAGCGCGCCCCGACGGACATCTGGCAGCCAGCGCGGCCGCCGCCGGCGGATCCAGGGTTGCGCCGCACAGATTCGGGCGGCAGGGCCGCGGTCTTAGATCGGAACCTTAACCTCTTCCAGAACCTGTTGAATAATCTCGGCATGTCCTACCTTGTTGTCCCGCTGGCGGGGAATGATCCGGTGCCCGAAAACATAAGGAGCCAGGAGCTTGACGTCGTCGGGCTTCACATAGTCGCGCTCGGACACCAGCGCCGCTGCCTGCGCGGCCCGCATCAGAAGCTGGCTTCCGCGCGGGCTCACCCCCAGGACGATTGCCGGGTGGTTGCGCGTGGCGTTGACGATGTCGACGATGTACCGCTGGATTGACGGCTCGACGAAGACCTTGCGGGCGAGCACGCGCGCCTGCAGGACCTCTTCCACGGAGAGCACCGGGGTTGCCTCGAAGGAGCCGTCCTGCAGAGTCTTGTCCAGCAGCTCGACCTCCTCCTCCGGGCGGGGGTAGCCCAGGGACAGCGAGAGCATGAAGCGATCGATCTGCGCTTCCGGCAGCGGGAATGTCCCGTGATACTCGATCGGGTTCTGGGTGGCGATCACGAAGAACAGCTCCGGCAGCGAGCGCGTCTCCCCCTCGATCGTCACCTGCGCCTCCTCCATGGCCTCCAGCAGGCTGGACTGGGTGCGGGGGGTGGCGCGGTTGATCTCGTCGGCCAGCAGGATGTTGGTGAAGATCGGTCCGGGCACGAAGGAGAACGTCCCCTCGCGCTGGTTGTAGACGCTGACCCCCGATATGTCGGTGGGCAGGAGATCCGGGGTGCACTGGATGCGCTTGAATTTGGCCCGCATCGACCGGGCGAGCGTCTTGGCCAGAAGCGTCTTGCCCACGCCCGGCACATCCTCCAGCAGCACGTGCCCGCCGGCCAGGAACGCCGTCACGGACAGCTTGACCGAGCGCTCCTGACCGACCAGGACGCGGTTCATATTCTCCAGCAGGTCCGATAACTTCCGGTAAAGGCTCTGCCCCGCCTCTTTGGATTGTCCGCCCGCAACTCCTGCGAGCCGTACTGCAGCAGTGCTCTTCTCTGGTTCCACCTCGAGTCCCCTTTTGCCAGCGACCGATCTTCAGTATGCCCTTTAACGCGAATCTTTTCACAAAGGGTTCCGCGGGGCGCGGACAGCGCCAGGGCGCGCCGTTGCCCGCCGGCAAACTGTGCTAGACTGGAAAGCCGCTTTTCTGTTCAACCCGGTGGGCGACATGGCTCTGACGTTTCAAAAGGTGATTCACGCGCTCAACGACTTCTGGGATCGGCAGGGCTGCCTCGTTTTGCAAGCTTATGATCTGGAGAAGGGCGCCTCAACGATGAGCCCGGGCACGTTCTTGCGGGTTCTCGGGCCGGAGCCCTGGAACATGGCCTGCGCCGACCCCTGCCGGCGCCCCACGGACGGGCGTTACGGGGACAACCCCAACCGGCTGCAGCACTACTTCCAGTACCAGGTCATCCTCAAGCCCTCGCCCGACGACGTTCAGGACGTCTATCTGGAGAGCCTGAAGGCGCTGGGCATCAACCCGCTCGACCACGACATCCGGTTCGTCGAGGACAACTGGGAGTCCCCGACCCTGGGCGCCTGGGGCGTGGGCTGGGAGGTCTGGCTCGACGGCCTGGAGATTACCCAGTTCACCTACTTCCAGCAGGCCGGCGGTCTCGATGTCCGCCCGGTGGCCGCCGAGATCACCTACGGGCTGGAACGCATCTCCATGTACCTGCAGGATGTGGACAGCGTCTACGATCTTAAGTGGAACGAGCAGGTGAAGTACGGCGAGCTGTACCACAGGAATGAGGTGGAGCAGTCGACCTACAACTTTCAGGTAAGCGATCCGGAGCTGCAGCTCACGCTTTTCAGCGCTTACGAGAAGGAGGCCAAGCGGCTGCTGGACAAGAGGCTGGTGATGCCGGCTTACGAGTTCGTCCTCAAGTGCTCCCACGCCTTCAACCTGCTGGACGCGCGCGGCGCCCTCGGGCGCGACGAGCGCATGGCGAACATCCTGCGCATCCGCCGCCTGTCAGAGCGGGTGGCCAGGCTCTATCTCGAGCAACGCATCGAGATGGGCTTCCCGCTTATGCCCCCGGAAGGACGGGAGCAGGTTGTGGAGTCCTATCGCGAGCGATTCCTGTCCAAAGAGAAAACCTCGTAGGGGCGGATTGCATCCGTCCCGGCGCAGGCAATGGGCCCCTACGGGGCGCCGAGCTCGAAGGCGTCGTGAATGAGCTGGGCGGCGCGGTCCGCCTCGGCCCGGCTTACCACGCAGGTGAGCTTCATCTCGCTGGTGGCAATCATTTTGATGTTGATCCCGGCCTCACCGAGCACGCTGAAAAGCCGGGCGGCTATGCCGGGCTGGTGGACCATGCCGGCGCCAATCAGGCTGACCTTGGCGATGTCCTGATCGGCTTCCACCTCGGTGGCGCCCAGCTCGTCTTTCAACTGGTTGAGAACGGCAATGGTCGGCTTAAGGTCGGTGCGGGCGACGGTGAAGGTGATGTTGTTCAGCCCCGATTTGGGATGGAACGCCTGCATGATCATGTCGATGACGATGTTCTGATCGGCCACCGCGCGCATGATTTTGGCGGCAATGCCCGGGCGATCCGGCACCTCGACGATCGCCACCGAGGCCTGCTCCTTGTCGACGGCGACGCCTGATACCGTGCGGTAGATCTCCATCTGCTCTCCTCCATCGATGATGGTGCCCTGGTCGTCCGGCTTGAACGTGTTGCGCACGCGGACAACGACCCTGTGCTGCCGGGCCAGCTCGACTGCCCGCGGGTGGATGACCTGGGCGCCCAGGCGGGCCATCTCCACAACCTCCTCGTAGGAGATGCGCGGCAGCCTGCGGGCGCTCCTTACCAAATTGGGATCGGCGGTGAATATGCCGTCCACGTCCGTGTAGATGTCGCAAACCGGCGCGCCCACCGCGGCAGCCAGCGCCACTGCCGTCGTGTCGGAGCCGCCCCGCCCGAGCGTGGTGATCTCACCGCCGGTGGTGACACCCTGGAATCCGGCCACGACCACGACGTCGTTTTCCTCGAACGCCTTGCTGAGCGTGTCCGTCTTGATGTCCACAATCCTGGCCTTGTTGTGAATGCTCTCCGTGAAGATTCCCACCTGGTAGGCCGTGAAGGAGCGGGCCGCCACCCCCATCGTTCTGAGCACCATGGACACCAGGGTTATCGAGATCTGCTCGCCGGTCGAAAGCAGGAGGTCGAGCTCGCGCTTGTCCGGCTCGGCGGCTGCCTGCCCGGCAAGCTTCACCAGGTAGTCGGTGGTGTCGCCCATGGCCGAGACGACGACCAGCACCGGACCTTCGCGCCGCCGCTTGTTCACGAGCTCACAGACGTGCCGGATCCGCCCGATGTTCTTGACCGAGGTGCCACCGAATTTGAGGACGGCGATGTTGTTGATCATAGGGCGTCTGTCTGCTGTATTCCTTCCTGGTCGACCTGGAGATCGAGCACCGCCGGCGCCTGGGCTTGCCTGCCGGCCCAGGTCCTGAGCGCATCGAGCACCTCCGCCCTGTGCTGCCGGGCGGCAAGGACCAGGACCGACGAGCCGGCGCCGCTCAGGACGCAGCCCAGGATCGGCAGCGAATGCAGCTCTTCGCGCAGCGCCAGCAGCTCGGGGACGAGCTGCTGCCGGTACGGCTCGTGCAGGCGGTCCCTGAGGGCCGCCCGCAGCGCCTCGTCGTCTTGCGTGGCCACCGCCGCCACGGCAAGGGCGACATTCTGAACGTTGGCCACCGCATCGGCAAGAGGCACCCGGGCCGGCAGCACCGCCCGCGCCTGTCTTGTGGAGAGCGGGTAGGCGGGCACCACAACCAGCGGGCACCACTTGTCCGGCCAGGAGAGCTTCTTCAAGATGATCCCGTCGCCGTCGGGCGAGCGCCCGCAGACGACCAGCCCTCCGGCCAGGCTCGCCGCCGCGTTGTCCGGGTGACCTTCGACGGTCGTGGCCTGCCTTAGCGCCAGCTGCCGGTCCACCGCCCCGCCGCCAAGAGCCTGGGCGGCCCAGGTGGCGCCCAGTACGGCGGCGGCGCTGCTGCCCAGCCCGCACTGGAGCGGGATCTGCGAGTGGATCTTGATCCTCAATCGCGACAGGCGGCCGGGGCTGTCGCTCCACAGCTTCTTCATCACCTGGTAAACAAGATTGCTTTCGTCGGCGGCCAGCCCCGAGGCGATGCCGCCTTCCAGGGTGACGATGGGAACCGACGGATCGTCTTCCTCCAGCAACGTGAAGGTGAGCGTGGTGTAAAGGCGCAGGGCGAGCCCGAGGGCGTCGAAGCCAGGACCGAGATTTGCGGAGCTTCCCGGAACGCGCAGCCTGATGCCTGCGCCTGCGCGGGAGGCGGGGGGATCGGTATGCGAGGGCGAATGCATGCCTCCTTCTCGGCCGGCGTCCCGGGACTTCACAGGCCCATCACCTCGCGCAGCCTCCGCAGATCCGGCGGCACTGCCGTCAGGTCGGGCGCCACCAGGTCCATGGCCGTGTTCGGGTCCTTGAGCCCGTTGCCGGTAAGCACGCAGGCCACCGTCGCGTCCGGGGGGATCGTGCCCAGCTTCAGGTGCTTGATGAGGCCCGCCAGGCTGGCCGCGCTCGAGGGCTCGCAGAAGATGCCCTCGCACCTGGCCAGCAGCCGGTAGGCCTCGAGAATCTCCTGGTCGGTGACCGAGTCCACCTTGCCCCCTGATTCCGAGGCGGCGCGGGCGGCCTCCTGCCAGCTGGCCGGGTTGCCGATGCGGATGGCGGTGGCCACCGTCTCCGGCTCCTTTATCGGCTGGCCGCGGACCATCGCTGAGGCACCCTCGGCTTCGAAGCCGAACATCTTCGGAACCCCGGCTGCCAGGCCGGCCTCCCTGTAGGCTTTGAACCCGCGCCAGTAGGCGCTGATGTTGCCCGCGTTGCCGACCGGAATGAGGAGATAGTCGGGGGCGCGCCCCAGCTGGTCGACGACCTCGAAGGCCGCGGTCTTCTGCCCTTCCAGGCGGAACGGGTTGATGGAGTTGACGATGGTGGCGTTTACCCCGGCGGCCAGGGCGCGCACCATGTCCAGGGCCACGTCGAAATTTCCCTCGATGGCGATCACTTGCGCCCCGTAAAGAATAGCCTGCGCCAGCTTGCCGAGCGCCACGTGGCCTGCCGGCAAAAGCACATGGCAGGTCAGGCCGGCCTTGGCGGCAAAGGCGGCGGCGGCGGCGCTGGTATTACCGGTGGAGGCGCAGATGACAGCCAGCGCGCCCGACTCCAGGGCCTTGGACACGGCCAGGGTCATGCCCCTGTCCTTGAAGCTGCCGGTCGGGTTGAGCCCCTCGAGCTTGAAATAGAGCGCAAGGTCCGGCACCCCCAGGCGGGCGGGCAGGTTCTCCGCGCGCACTAGCGGCGTGTTGCCCTCGCCGAGCGTGACGATCGGCGTGGCATCCGTCACCGGCAGGAAGCGGCGAAACCTTACAATCAGCGGCTGGTCATGGTGCATGGATTGCTTCCGGCTGGAATATGCGCATGGCGTTGACGATCTCCAGCAGGAAGTCCCGCTGCTGAAGCTCGGCAAGGGCGCTTGCCATGTTGGAGTCGAGAACGGCCTGCGTGAGGATGATGACGCTCGCCCCCCGGTCCTGCACGCCACGCTGAATTATGCTCTGGATGCTGATGTCGTGGTTTCCGAATATGGTGCCGATCTGCCCGATCACCCCCGGCACGTCGGACACCGAAAGGTTAAGGTAAAACGGGCAGCGAAAGTCTCCGGGCTCGGCCGTGGCTGCCCAGGTTGGATCAATCTCCGGCTGAAAGTAGCTGGCAAAATCGGGCAGCGCCAGAGCGGAGGCCAGGTTGATAGCGTCGCCGACCACGGCCGAGGCGGTCGGCATCTGCCCGGCGCCCGGACCGACCATGGTGATCTCGCCGACGGCGTGGCCGCGCACCAGGATGCCGTTGTTGGATCCGGAAACCGCGGCCAGCGGGTGGCTGAGCGGCACCAGCATCGGGTGCACGCGCACCGAAAGCGCGCCGCCGGCCGAATCCGGATCGGCCAGACAGGTCATGCCCACCAGCTTCACCCGGTAGCCGAACTCCCGCGCCTGGGCGATGTCGGCGGCGGACACCTTGCGGATGCCCTGGCGATAGATACTTTCCGGGCGGACGAAACGCCCGTGGGCAAGCGCCGAGAGGATGGACAGCTTGTAGGCGACGTCGTGCCCGTCGACGTCGTTGGTCGGATCAGCCTCGGCGAATCCGAGCTTTTGCGCCCGGGCAAGGGCCGATTGGTAGCTCTCGCCCTCCTCTTCCATGCGCGAGAGGATGAAGTTCGTGGTCCCGTTCAGGATGCCGATGACAGCCGAGATCCGGTTGGCCTCCAGCCCCTTGTGGATTGTCGAGATGAGCGGGATGCCGCCGGCCACCGACGCCTCGAAAAATATGGCCACCCCGTTGTCCCTGGCCAGGGCAAACAGCTCCGGACCGTGCTTGGCGAGCAGCTCCTTGTTGGCGGTGACGACATGCTTGCGCCGCTCGATCGCCCTTCTGATGAAGTCCAGCGCCGGCTGCTCGCCGCCCATCACCTCGATCACTATCTCGATCTCGGGGTCCTCGATTATCTCGGGGACGCTGGCCGTCAGCTCGCAGGGCAGCGCCACGCCCCTCTCCTTTTTGAGGTCCCGCACCGCGATCTTCTTGAGCGCGAGATGGCGCTCCTGCTCAAGCAAGCGCACGACACCGACGCCGACGGTGCCCAACCCGATCATTGCTACGACGACTCGACCCATGAACCGGTGCCAAATGCCTGAATCCAGCGAGCTTCCAATTATCTCACAGCCCGGACAGCGGCCGTTCCGCCGGACTGGTGGCGCTTTACACGCCCGGATGTAAAGCGACCGGCCTATATATGTAGTGCCCGCCTTGCAGCCTTCAGGCTTCGGCTGCGGATCTAATTTGCGAAAAGCGAGGAAACCCGCTAATAATGGGTATATATGTGTGGTGGTGCCCGTGGGGGTGTGGATGTCCGGGGCTCGTTCAGGGAATCTCTCGCTCAAAAAATCCCTTACCCTTGTCTTGCTCGTCTCGAGCTTTTTTTATCCGGGTGTGGCCGGTCTGGCTCTGGGTGTGGTGATGCCTGTGCCGCTCAACGGGCTGAGACCGCACGTCACCCTGCGGCGTCACGCCCCGGCAGCCAGGCTGCGGGCGCCGGTCCAAAAGCACGGCCGCAAGGCCGTGGCCCGGAAGGAGCGGTCGAAGAGGCGGGACAAGGCGGTCAGGAAGGAGCCGCCGGCGCCGCCGCCTCAAGACCTGGCAGGCAAGCTGTCGCGCAAGTCCGTCGCACCGGGGGTGGTGTACGAGTACTTCCACGGGCCGCTCAACATAAATGTGCTGGACATAAAGATGTCCGAAGCCTCGCTTAAGGTCAGGCCGGTCCTTGCCGGGCAGTCGTTCAGCCGCCTGGCCGACGTCAAGGATCAGGTCAGGCAGTGCCGGGCCATTGCCGCCGTCAACGCCAATTACTTCAAGAAGGACGGAACCCCGCTGGGGACGCTGATGATCGACAGGGAGTGGGTTGCCGGTCCTCTATATGACCGGGTGTCGCTGGGCATCACTCGCTCCGGCTTCGTGCGCATAGACCGGGTCGATCTATACGGCACGCTCCGCACCTCCAATCTTGCGGTTCCCTCATTGTGGGTGAACAACATCAACCAGCCCCGGAGACACGGCAGCCACCTCGTTCTTTATACAAGGCGCTGGGGCAACCAGGTGCGCATGGCCTATGCCGGGTGCCTGATCGCCGTGGACGCCTCGGGCAAGGTGGTCGAAAAAACGACCACGGTTGCCGGCGTGCCGCCTGGCGGCTACGTGCTCTCGGACAGCAAGGGCAGCCCCGTCTCCAGGCTGCGCAAAGGAGACTACGTCAACCTGTCCTGGCACACGCGTCCGGCCTCGTGGGCCGATGTCGAGCAGGCGGTGAGCGGCGGCCCGATGCTGATCAAGGACGGCCAGTTATATGTCGATCTGAAGGCCGAGCGGTTCCGCAAGGCCTGGACCGGACGGCAGATCCACGCCCGCACCGCCGCCGGTGTCACGGCGGACAATCACCTGCTTCTGGTCACCATTGAAGGATCTCACACGCTGTGGGATTTTGCCAAGTTCATGCTCAAGCTGGGCGCGGTCGACGCGATGAACCTCGACGGCGGCGGCTCGACGACCATGGTTGTCGGCGGGGCGACGGTGACCCGGAATGCCCGCACCTATCAAAGACGGGTGGCCAGCTCGCTGGCCGTGGTCGAGAGCGCCACTGCCGAGAGCCGGCCGGGGCGTGAGGGCAGCAACTACGTGCCCAGCACCGACCTGAGCGATTTCGCCGTGCCGGCGGGCTGGTTGCCGGGCATATATCCGGGAGGCTCCCCGGAGATGATGCCGCTCGAGGAGGCTCACGGCCCGGGTGGGGAGCCCGGCTGGCTGGGCAAGGTGGCGGAGCCGGGCAATATCATCTCCCAGGCCGGGCAGCCGGATCGCGTTCCCTGATAGTAAAATTCAAGCGAGGCAACAAGCCTCCTTATTCCGGATAGAAAAGGGCAGTCGCCGTGCGCGACGGACCGCCTGTGGGGTGCGTATGGCCGGGCGATATGCGGTAGGTGTGGATTTCGGCGGCACGAAGATCCTGGCCGCCGTGGTGAACCTGGAGACCGGGCGTCTTGTGGGCACCGGCAAGAAGAAGACCCGGCAGGTTCACGAGCAGGAGGACGTCATCAAGCGCATCGCCTCCGTGGTCGATGAGTCGCTGGCCGAGGCCGGGATGACCGCCCGCGATATAGAAGGAATAGGAATAGGTGCCGCCGGGCAGGTTAACAGGGAAAAGGGCGTCCTGGTGTTCGCCGCCAACATAGGGGTGAGCGATCTGCCGCTCGCGCAGCCGCTGGCGCAGATGTTTCAGCTGCCGTGCGCGCTCGGCAATGACGTGGAGATAGCGACCCTGGGCGAGGTGCAGTTCGGCGCCGGCCGGCGCTGCGACAGCCTGGTGTGCGTCTTTGTCGGCACCGGCATAGGCTCGTGCATAGTACACGACGGGACGATCTATCGCGGCGCCTCCGGCTCGGCCGGCGAGATCGGCCATGTGGTCATCGACCCGTTCGGCCGCCAGTGCGGGTGCGGGGCGTTCGGCTGCCTGGAGGCCTATGCTTCCAGAACGGCTATCGCCAAGCACATAGTTGCCGAGCTTAAGCGCGGCGCTGACTCGATGATCCGGGACCGGATCGACATGACCAAAGGGATCCTGCGCTCGAAGGCGATCTCCGACGCCATAGAGGCCGGCGATGATCTGGTCAAGTCCGCGGTCAGCCAGGCGGCCCAGTTCCTGGGGCTGGGGCTGGCTTCGGTCATCAACTTCTACAACCCGCAGCGCATTATCCTGGGCGGCGGCATGATCGAGGCGTCCGAATACTACTTCCACCACGCGGTCAAGCACGCCCGCCAGCGAGCGCTCAGGGTGCCGGCCAGGAAGATCGAGTTCGTCAAAGCCGAACTGGGCGACTATGCCGGCGTCATCGGCGCCGCCCTCCTCGTAAAAGGTAAGTAGCCGCTTCCGGTTTCACAAGATTTCCACATCTGTCGTGGATTATGTTGGGCACCCGGAGATTCCATCCTGCCGGCGACCGTTAACCCCTGGCAGGATCAGGCTCTGAGGATGCTGGAGATGGCTATGCTTACTAAAACGAGCGCAGTTCAAACAAGGCTTGCCGCCGCGCAGCCGAGCCCGGTCCGCGAGGATGTGGCGAGGGTCGATGAGGGCACCGGCGAGGCGGTCATGGATGTCCTGTTTTCCGGCCTGCTGGTTCTGACCTTCGTCACCGGCGGCTGCTTCCTGTTCTACGCCGGACTGCTCGTGCACACGATTATGCAGGCGCACTAAATCTCGGGCGGGATCGCGCCGGCGACGCAGCCCGCGGCGCCATCGTATCTGAACCCCTGGCGGGTGCCGCGCCTGTCCAGCTCGGCGTCGATCAGATCCATGATCCGGCTCTTTTCGAAGGACCACTCCGGGGCGATGAGCTCCTCTTTCCTGCCTTCCGCGACCAGGCGCATGATGATCATCTGCGGCGGCAGCAGCTCGAGCGCGTCGGCAACCAGCTCAACGTAGTCGGTGTCCGAAAGCAGCGGGAGCCGCCCGGCGAGGTAGTCGGCCTCCATCGGCGTGTCGCGAAAAACGCACAGCTGGTGAATCTTTATCGCGTCGACCCCGCAGGCTGCCACGCGGCGCACCGTCTCCAGCATCTGCGACCGCGTCTCCCCGGGCAGGCCGAAGATCAGATGCGTGGCTACCATAAGCCCCCGCGACTTGGCCCTGGCCGCCGCGTCGAAGAACTCGCGGGCCGTGTGTGCGCGGTTTATCGCCGCCAGCGTCTCGTCGAAAGCCGACTGCAGCCCCAGCTCGAGCCAGAGGAAGGTCCGGCGGCTGTACTCCTCGAGCATGGCGAGAATGTTGTCCGGCACGCAGTCCGGACGGGTGCCGATGATGAGCCCGGAGATCTGCGGGTGCTCCAGCGCCACGTCGTAGAGCCGCCTGAGCACCGCCTCCGGGGCATAGGTATTGGAGAAGGCCTGAAAGTAGGCGAGAAACTTCTCCGCCTTGAAGCGCCGCCGCACGCGCGCTATGCCGTCGTCCAGCTGCTGCTTGAAGGAGACCTCGGATTTTATCGTCGGCGCCCCGGAGCCCCGCTCGTCGCAGAAGGTGCAGCCGCCCCAGGCGCGAGTGCCGTCACGGTTCGGGCACGTGAAGCCGGCGTCCACCGGCACCCGGTAGACGCGTGTCCCGAAGACGTTCTGGAGATAGCTGTTGAAGGTGATGTAACGATGTGGCATGAGGTCTCATATCTTACTACCAGTTGCCATGGGCCCGCGGCCGTTTGTTGCGGTGCTGCAGCCTTTTGCCGGGCTCAATTTGACAGCTTTTGTCGCGGTTTGTTAGTATGACCAACCGCTGGCCTGGCAGACCGGCCCTGTGCCCCCATCGTCTAGAGGCCTAGGACACCTCCCTTTCACGGAGGTAACGGGGATTCGAATTCCCCTGGGGGTAAGTTTTCGCACCATCAACAACAGCAAACCGCGACCCGCAACAAGGCAGTGTCCTGAGCTGGTTTCCTGCCCTATTCTTGCGGGTGCGACCTGCGGTGGGCGCAGGCGCGCACAATTAATCAGCTCGATTTCTGCGGCAATATTTACGGTGACGCCAGCGTGGCGGCCACCGGCACCCAGCCGGCGGACAGCGCGGCAGTCGACGGATCCGGTTTATCTGGTCGTCTGGACATAAATGACCCGCTGCAGGAAGCGTTGCAGATGTTGGGCATGCTGGAGCAGGACCTGGGGTTTGGCGGCTCACGGGGACAGGGCGATCCCTTGATGAACGCAGTGGACGGTTTGCTCGGGGGAGTCCTGGGTGGCGGTGGCGGCGGCGGCCCGCCGGGAGCAGTCGAGGGTTTGCTCGGCGGCGTGCTCGGTGGCGGCTCCAACTCCGGCGACGGCTCGGGTCTCGGAAGCCTTCTCGGCAAAGTGGCGCCGATTGCTCTTGCAGCTCTGCTTCAAATTCTCAGAAATCACGCCAGGTGCCGAGCGCTGGGGTCTACCAGATGTAGGGCACCAGACGGAAACGCACGCTGGCGACGTAATCCTGGTAACCGTCCAGTTGGTCCGTAAGAAGCTTTTCTTCGAGACCGAGTCGATAAAGCAACTGGCAGACTATCACAAGCACGGGAAGGCAGGATAGCCATGAACCGAGCGCCAGTGCCTGGTTGAGCAGCGCTAACATCAGGAAGGCGTAACCTGGATGTCGAACCAGGCGATAGGGACCATCCGCAACAACGGTTTGCTCGCGGTCGTGTTGCACCCTTACCGCCCGAGAAAAGAATTTGTTGATGCGCATGGTCCACATAAGGCCGCTCCAGCCGGCGGCAAGCAGAAGCAGTGCCGGCAGCCGCACAAGGAGCGGAACAGTGTCTGACAAATGCCAGCATCCGACATCCAGCGCGGCCAGAGCCAGATGTGCCGGGTACAAGATGCCTAGAATCAAAGGACCGAACGTATCTTTGTCCTGATGCCCGGGCGGATGCAAGCGCTCATCGATCAGCGCCGGGTCGAGAAAGCCGGCGCCGATCGAGAGGACAAGCGTCTGTATGCCCAATGCCGCCCAAAAGAATGGCAGGCTCCACGTGCCGGCCAGCAAGAATGCCATGGCGCTCTGCGTCAGGCCGAGAAAGATGGCGAGAGCGATCATGCTTCCTATTTTATTCGCGGAAGCCCCGAGCATCTAATGTGCTCCCGGCGAGCCGGGAACATTTGTCGCCTCCAGGCGTCGCAACAGCTCGCCACACGCTGTGATCATAAAGGGGGGATCAGGGGCCGCATGAAGCCGTTAACTGGTGTTCTTGCCGCTTTGCTGCTGGCATGCGCGTGGCCGGCCGCGGCCACCTGGGCGGCCGATGAGCAGGCAGGCAAGTCTGACGTCACCGGGTCACTTTCGAATCGCGTACCGAGGGGTACGTATCACGACACGATGCGAGAGGCGGAAGCCGACATGGCCCGGATTGAAGCCTCAACCCCCCTTTTGATTGCAGACTTTCAGGTAATTGACGAGCAGGAGAGATCCCTGGAGAAAGAAGCCCGGATGATCTGCTCGCGGCATCGAACGGGCCGGCCCTCGAGCCGTGTGGACAGGTACGGGGCGCATGTCCTGGCCTTCGACAAGTTGTGGCGCGAATGCCTTCAGGCAGACGCGCTCTACTCGAGCTACCTGGACGGCTGCGCGAGTCACTTTCGGGTCTATCACCGGCCTGACCTGGAGCTGCAGATGAGACAGTCTCCGTGTGGTCGCTCGATCCTGACCCTCATGGGAGCGCAATATGCCAGGCTGCATCGGGCTGTGCTCGAGGCGCATGCCGAGCGGTTGAAGCTGCTTGCCGCTGAAAATTCGCTGAGATCGGAGCTCGGCACGACGGCGTTGAGGCCTGATAAATCCGTCCGCGGCGAACTCTTGCCCTCGCGGGTCCACCAGGAATGAATGCCAATTGCACACCGGTCTATATCACTCTCATTATCGCAGCACAAGCGATCCTCCCCGCACCACTGATGCCATCGTCACTGGTGCGAACGGGTGAAAGCTTACGGCGTGAAGATTGGCCAGTGGATGCGCCCCGGACCGCAGGCAACGCATGCGGAATCATCCGTGAATTTCACGAGCTGGGTTCCGGCGCGCAGATTGTTCAGGATGCGCAGGAGCTCCGGCAGGAGCGCTCGATCCTCTTGAGCCCGGCCCGGACACCACAGGACAAGCCGGGCGAAGCCGCCCGCTGGAAGCAATACGGCAGCCTGCTCGCGCAAGCCCGGGCAAGCGACCGCGCTACGTTCGCCAGGGAATACAACCTGCACAGTCTGCGCTGCGCAGATTTTCTTTTCAGGCAGAAAATGTGCGAAAGCGATCTTCGTTCCTGCGCAGGCTCGCCCGCCGACCATGACGGGAATTCCCGCGGAATCTCAGCATTCGCCAGACAGGCGCAGACAGATCTTAAGTCGGTAGAAGAAGCGGAGCGTGCATTGAGGAACGCTCTGATCACCGCACCCTGACGCTCCGCATCCTGCCAACAGGAGGAAGGACAATGGCTACCATGCAACCCCGAAGGTCAGTTTCAGCCACCCGTGTTTCAATGTGGCAGGGATTTGCCCCTGCCTCCTTGCTTCTTACCATGCTCACGCCCCTGTTTCCATTTGACGGGGCAGCCGCCCTTCCATCGAGCCTGGCCGGTCGGCTGATAGCCCAGGCTGCGCCGCCGCAGGCAGCTCCGGACAACCCATCGCTCAACCAGGCAACGCCATCTGCATCGACTTCCGAAAATCAATCCGCTGCCCGGACAGCGGCCGGCGGTGACAGCGACAGGACGGCGGAAATCACATTGCATGCCCTGACACCGAAGTTGGATTGTTCTCAATCGACCATTGCTGCCGCACAGTCAGAAGCCCAGCGGCTGTCGGAGGAAGAGATGATCAGGAAAGGGGTGCAGTTGACGATAAATCGCAGGTGGGACGACGCTGTGAAGGTGTTTCAGGAGGTGTTGGCTGAGGATCCGGCGAACGCCGATGCTTATTACAACCTGGGCGCAATCTCCGAGGATCGCGGCTGTCTCGAGGAAGCATTGAGGTTCTACCGGGCGGGCCACGAGCTCAGACCTGATGACCGTGAACTGGCAAAGGCGGTCGCTGATCTGCAAAAGTCATCGGCCGCGGACGTGACACAAGATCCCGGTCAGCCGGTCCGGCAAGCGAACGGGCCGCAAGATTACGCTGCTGCCAACGATCTGAACCTGGCCGGCTGGAAAAAGCTCATGAAGACGGAGCACCATCGCCAGATCCGCAGCAGAATACTGGGAACGCTGGCGTTGGCCCTTATCATTGGCGGCTGCATCGCCCTGTCGATACATTAGCGCCAGCGGTCCGGCCTCGCGCTGCCTTGGAGCGATCAACCCGGTTGCGATTGCCAATCCTTAACAAAAATTCAAATCCCGGCAAGCCTCCCCAGCCGGCCGTAAGCTTTTTTACAATCACTCTCTGGTTGTGCGCGTGCGGGTCGCGAGGGCGGGAATGAGGTGCACGAGTGTGCTGGCTTTAGTGTCTGTGGCGGCCGCTATGGCAGGCGCCGGCTCGAGGCCGGCAGACGCTCGCCTGGCGGCGCCCGGCGACTCGCACCGGTCCGACAGGAAGGAATCCATGCGTCTCGACGGGCGCACAAGGTCCTACCTGGTGCACGTGCCGGCAGGCTACGACGGGCGCCGCGCGTTGCCTCTGGTGATTGTGCTCCACGGTGGAGGCGGCAACTACAAATTCGCGGCAAAGATGACCGGCTTCAGCGAGAAGGCGGATCGGGAGCAATTTCTGGTCGCGTATCCGAACGGCAGCGGGCCGTTCTCCGGCAATTTCCTGACCTGGGACGCGGGCGACTGCTGCGGTTACGCCAAGCGGAAGCGCGTTGACGACGTGGCGTTCGTCGGCGCCCTCATTGATCGGCTCGAGCGCGAGTTTGCCGTGGATCCCTCGAGGATCTACGTCGCCGGGTTCTCCAACGGGGCGATGATGGCTTATCAGGCCGGCTGCGCGCTTGCGGACCGGCTGGCGGCGATCGCTGCCGTGAGCGGCTCCATGAGCGGCAAGGAACCGCTTCCGGTAAGACCGTTGCCGGTGATCATCCTCCACGGCACCGCCGACCATCACGTGCCCTACGGCGGCGGTCCCGGCAAGCTGGCCAAATGGGGCTATCCGGTGAACAAGCAGCCGGTGTCCTACGCCGTGAAGTTCTGGGTGTCCCGCGACGGCGCATCGGCCGACCCGCTCAGGGACGAGAAAGGAAAGCTCACGGTCGAGACGTATGCCGGCGGCAACGGCGGCTCAGAGGTCGTCCTCTACACGATCAAGGGCGCCCGCCACGCCTGGCCCGGGGGCCGGCGGGCCTGGGTGGGAGCCGACGCGCCATGCCCGGACGTCTCGGCGACGGATACGATCTGGGACTTCTTCAAGAGACACCCGGGCGCGGGCGCTGGGCAATCGCACAGCGATGTTTGCGCAATGCCACCTGACAAATCGATATGAGCCCGCCTAACATGGTGGCGTGGGTAGCAACAAGCCGGTCCGCAAGCTCTCTCCCCCTTGACGCCGCAGGACCGGCTTTACTACAGGCAGACAGCGCAGGCGGGGTTTATCCCCTCCCTGCGCGCAGCCGGACTTGAAACGCCGGGACCGAATCCCGCCCGGCGGGTTTCGGGTGCGATGGTCACCGGGAATGTATTTCAGGTAGGTGGTTGAGGAGACTTCTTGACGAGCGGCAGACTGGAGTCAAAGCAGCGCAAGGCCCTTTTCGATTGGACGCCGGTTTTGGAGAGAATTCGAAATCCGGCTCGGTTTGCGCGCCTCGATCTCAAGCTGTCGCAAAAAGGGGTGGTCCTGGCCTCGGTGCCGCTCTTTTTCGAGCTGCTGCTGCTCGGCGTCCTGGCCCTGGCGCTTCAGCAGGCTGAGCGCGAGACGGCCAAGGCGGAGCATTGCAAAGAGGTGATCGGGCACACCGACGTCATCGTCAGGTCGCTTTACGACACGGCAACGGAGCTGGTCGGCTTCACCATCACGGGAAGCCAGACGCTCGGCGAGAGATACGACAAGTCGGTCGAGCAGATCAACACCGAGCTGGGAGTTCTCGAGGGTCTGGTAAAGGACGATCCGGGTTCCGCCGGCGAGTTGCGAAAGTGTCATGTTCTCGCGCAAACGGTGCTGGAGCTGACCGACGACATGAAGCGCTCGATCGATAAGGGCGATCGGGCAAAGGTGCTGTTGATGAGCAAGGACATGATGCGGCAGATGAAGGGTCTGCTGGATGAGCTCATCGAGCAAATGCAAGCGTTTCTCGTGCCATATGTAAGGGCTGAGCAGGTTAACCCCAGGGCCGCGGAGGCTGCCCGGTCGCTGGTCAAGGTGGTAATCCTGGTGGGCATTGTCTTTAACATCTTTCTTGCCATGGCCGTGGCCCTTTTCTTCAGCCGGGGGATCACCCAGCGCCTCGGCCTGGTCACGGAGAACACCCGCCGGCTCGCGCGCGGCGAGCCGCTCAAGCCGCCGCTGCCGGGCTCGGATGAGATCGCCAAGCTCGACCGCGTCTTTCACGACATGGCTGTGGCCCTGGCCGAGGCGGCGCGCAAGGAGCGGGCCGTGATTGAGAACGCCGTGGATGTCATCTGCTCTATCGACCCGGCCGGCAAGTTCACGGCGGTCAGCCCCGCGTCCCTGAAGCTGTGGGGATACGCCCCCGAAGAGCTGGTCGGGCGGAGCTTTACGGGGCTGATTGTCGCTGAGGATCTGGATCGCACCCTGGAATCAGTAAGGCAGATAATGACCGGCCGATCCTCCCTTCCCTTCGAGAATCGCACGATACGGAAGGACCGGTCCGAAGTGAGCGTGCTGTGGTCGGCCTTCTGGTCGGAGACGGAGCGCTCGATGTTCTGCGTCGCCCACGACATAACGGAGCGCAAGCAGGCCGAGGATGCGTTGCGGGCCAGTGAAGCCCGGGTCCGCCAGATCATTGATTCGATGCCGGTCGGCATGATGGTCATCGATCGCCGCGGCATTATCGAGTCGTTGAACCCGAGCATGGAGAAGATCTTCGGCTACGGCCGGCAGGAGCTGGTCGGGCAGCATCTGATGACGCTTTTCGCGCATGCTCCCGATGAGGATCCAGAAGCGTTCATGCGCAACGTTTACGAGAAGTCGCTCGGCCGCGTCAACGAGCGAGAGGCGGTAAGGCAAAACGGCGAGCCGTTCCCGACGGAGCTTTCCTTGAGCAAATTTCAGACGATGGACGGCGAGCGCATCCTGGTGAACATTCTCGATCTCACGGAGCGGCGGGAGGTCGAGCGGCTAAAGCGCGAGTTCGTCTCGACGGTCAGCCACGAGCTGCGCACGCCGCTCACTGCCATTCGCGGATCGCTGACTCTCATGGCCGCCGGCGCGGCAGGCGAGCTCACCGCGCAGATGCGCAAAGTGGTCGCCATCGCCGAGCGCAATACGATCCGGCTGATCGGGCTCATCAACGATCTTCTGGACCTGGAGAAGCTGGAGTCCGGCAAGCTGGAGATGCGCTTCGGCGACGTGCCGCTGGCCACTATTATCGAGCGGTCCGCCGAGTCTGTTCGGGCGGTGGCGGATCAAAACGGGGTGGTGCTCGAGGCCAGGAGCACCGATGCCCTTGTTCACGCCGACGGCGATCGGCTGGTGCAGGTTCTGGTAAACTTCCTTTCCAACGCCATCAAGTTCTCGCCGCATGGCAGCATGGTCATGATCGGCGTCCGCGAGCTGGGCCCGGTTGTCGAGGTCTCGGTGACAGATCAGGGGCCGGGCATCCCGGCCCATTACAGGGATCTCCTCTTCCAGCGTTTCCAGCAGGTGGATCTGGCGGAGGTGAAAAAGAAGGGCGGCAGCGGTCTCGGTCTGGCGATCTGCAAAGCGATCATCGAGCAACATGAGGGGACAATTGGGGTAGAAAGTGAAGAGGGGCGCGGGAGCACATTCTGGTTCCGGATACCGGCAGCCGATAATGCGAGGAGAGAAGGCGCATGAAAGTGCTAATCATCGACGATGAAGAGGACATCCGCAGCGTTGCCAGCATGAGCCTGGGCATCCTGGGCGGCATTGAGGTGGTGGAGGCGGACAGTGGCGCGGCGGGCGTGGAGAAGGCCGCGGCGGAGAAGCCGGACGTCATATTGCTCGATGCAATGATGCCGGAGATGGACGGGCCGGCAACACTAAGGGCCTTGCGCGAGAATCCTGAGACAGCCCCGATTCCGGTTGTTTTTCTTACCGCCAAGGCGATAAGGGCGGAGCTCGACAAACTCAAGGACATGGGGGTTGCCGGCGTGCTCACCAAGCCTTTTGATCCGACCACGCTCGCCTCGCAGGTGCGCGGGATCCTGGAGGGGAATTGATATGCAAGCCTGGGAGGAAACGTTCGCCCAGTTGCGCGAGCAGTACATCAAGCGTTCCATCGACAGGCTGGGACTGATTGCTGATCTTGTAAAGGATCTCCTGGCGAACCCGTCCGACTCGACGATCATCGACAGGCTCAAGCACAACTTTCACTGGCTGACCGGCTCGGGGAGCATCTACGGCTTTCCCCGGATCACCCAGCTGGGCTCCTCGGGAGAGCAGTACTGCGAAGTTCTGCTCGTCGAGAACCAGAAGGTGACGCAGGAGGACTGCGATCGCTTTCAAGGGCTTTTGGACAGCATAAGGGCCGAGTTCTCTGTCGGGCAACCCGCAGAGGGTAAGGAGGCTGCTCCTGCTGGTGCGGCTCAGGCCGGCGAGAAGACCGCGCCCGCGACCGATCTTCTTATCGTCGATGCCGACCAGACCGATCTGCTGGCCCTCAGCCGGCTGCTGGAGGAGGAGGGACTGGCCATTCGCGCGGCGCGATCGGTGTCCGGTGGAAAGAAGGCGATAGACGATCAGATGCCCGATGCTGTGATTGTCGCCATCCCGCTGCCCGACGGGCCGGGTTATGAGCTCGTCGAGCACATACGATCGCTGCCCGGCGGGGACCGTCCCCCGGTGCTCATAGCGAGCCAGCAGAGCGGATTTCTCGATAAGGTGAAAGCGATTCACTGCGGGGCGGACGGCTATTTCGAAAAGTCATCCGACTGGTCCGAGCTGGCCGCCCGCCTGCGTTACCTGCTCGAGCGGGACAGACCGGAGCCGTATCGCATCCTGTCCGTGGAGGACGATCCAGATCAAGCGGCATTCGTGCGCGCGGTGCTCGAGCTGGCCGGCTATCAGGTGCGCGTCTGCCCCGACCCCAAGCGCTTCGAGCAGGAGCTGGGCGAGTTCCAGCCCGATCTCGTCCTCATGGACGTAATTTTGCCGGGCATCACCGGGTATGAGCTAACGAAGTATGTTCGCCAGAACGAGAAATACGTGGCACTGCCGGTGGTGTTCCTCACCACGCAGGGCCAGCTCGACGCCCAGATCAAGGCGGCGAAAGCGGGTGGAGACGATTATCTCGTGAAGCCTGTGCTGCCGCCTTTGCTGGTTGCCATGGTCGCCTCCAAGCTGGAGCGCGCCCGTCTTTTGAAGACGCTCCTATATAAGGACGGCCTGACGAAGCTTCTCACCCACACCGCTTTCATGGAGCGCGCCGGCTCGGTGATGGCCGATTTAAGACGAAATCCGGAAAGACGCGCGGTCATGATCATGATCGACATTGACGGTCTCAAGTCCGTCAACGACAATTACGGCCCGACCACCGGTGACAAGGTGCTGGTCTGGCTGGCTAACCTGTTGCGGCGGCGCCTTCGCCGGCAGGACCTGATCGGGCGCTTCAGCGGCGAGGAGTTTCTGGTTATCGCGGAGGACCTGGGCGAGCAGGAAGCGGAAAAACTCACGGCCAGAGTTCTCGCCGAGTTCTCCAGCCGCGAGATCGAGGCCACCGATGGTACCAGATTCAATGTCACATTCAGCGCCGGGATCGCGACGCTGGATCCTCACGTGATGAGCCTGGAGCAGTGGCGCAGCGCCGCGGAGGAAGCGATGCGCGAGGCCAAGGCCAATAGCAAGAATTGCGTACAGCTGGCGTCGGTCAGCTTTCAATAAATGGTGGTATCAATCGGCCATGAATGAAGCGACTGCAACGGTGCGGAAGACGATGCTGGATGCGCTCGGCGGGCGCATCCTGGAGTCCAGAGAGGGTTACGCAAAAGGTGAGCTGCCGCTCACGGAGATGGTGATGCAGCCCACGCGCGTTTACCACGCCGGCGCCATCATCGCGCTTGCCGACGAGGTAGCCTCCGTGGCCATCGTCGGCGGTCGGGCCACCAGCGAAGACTTGAGGGAAGGGGGCCGCCTGTTCCCCTACTCCGTACAGATAAGCACCAACCTGCTCGACAACGACCCGGTAGGACCGCTCACGGCGGAAGCGCGCGTGGTCCGCAAGGGGCGCATGACCGTCGTCGACACCGAGGTGTTCAGCTCCACCGGCAAAAAGGTGGCGCTAATGCGCAGCACACACCTGATGGTCGATCTCAAAAAGACCGGCCCGCACAAGGCCCAGGCGATCGAATGAGCGGCAGCCGGAGATCCCGGGATCGGTATTGCCGGCACGGCGGGCCAGCCCAAGAGGCGCTCGCGATTACCCGCCAGCCTGCGCAAGAAGAACTTTGCGCGAAAGGCAAGCGTTCCCCTGCCTGGTTTAGTGATCCTTGCTGCTAACCTAGCAGCCGCGTGGCCCTCACGTGCCGCCCGGTTGAAAGGGCACCAGCCATGGTGCGGAGTCGATTGGCTGGACGGGCTGCACGGGCTGCACGGGCTGCACGGGGCGAGCGGGTCTGGCAGGGCGCTCTGGCTGCGCAAGTGGGTCTTCGCCGCGCCTGTATCTTTCGATCATCTGCCGGCGCTGCTGCTCCGACTGCAGCATGTATTCGAGATCCGCCCGCCGGCGTTCCGCTTCCAGCTGCGCGCGCAGGTTGTTGCTTCTCATCGCCTCCAGGGCCCGGTTCTCCTCGGCCCGCATTTGAGCGTCGATGAGCTGGCGCGCCGCGGCATCGGCTTGTTGCCTGCCCGCCTGCGTGCTGAGGTCGGCCTGCCTGATCGCGTTTCTGTGGTCCGCGATCTGCTGGCTGGTTGCCTGTGCGTGAGCCTGCGTCCGGTAATGCGGGCGAATCGTGCCGTCCGTCCGGCTGCCCACCGGCATGCCGTCGGCGGTAATGTGGCGCCCGTCGGCCGTGGTATGAACGAACACCGGCTTCGGCGCGCTGGGATCGCTGGCGTTCTCGCCCAGGAAGTGATAGGTGGTCCTGTACGTGCCGTCGGCCTGGCGCTCGCTGACCATGCTTGTCACATTGTGCAGGGACTTCATGTTGCCTTCCTGGTCCCTGTAATAGATGACCACGCCGCGCTCCGTGTTGAAGCGGGTCTCGCGGCGTTGAATCACCCCGTTCTCGACGACCTGGCTGCGGTCGAAGGTGTAGCCCTGATCGCCGGCCACGCCCTGCTCCGAGAAGGTACCTCTGCTGAGGTCGTTCCGCCCGAATCCCCACTGGTTGCTGACGTTCGGAATTCCCTGCCCCCAGATCGGCCTGCCGTTCTCGCCGGTGCCTACCTGCACGATTTTTGATCGCTCCTCGGCGGCACGGATCTCTTCTGCGGTCTGCGGCGGTCTGCCCAGGTCCTCGCCGGGGCGCTGCCGCGTCTCGCCCGATGCCTCAATGCGGGTGATCCCGCCTGAGCGCTCGGTAAACGTCAAGGTGCCGTCACGCCCGACCTGCGGATTCGCTCTCCAGGGAGGCAGGCTGTCCAGCGGCGACGGCACGGTTCGCAACTCCATTCCGCCTGTCCTTGGATTGAGCATCGTCCGATTGACGGCCGCCCTCCAGCTGCCGTCGGGCTGCCGTACCAGCGAGAGCCCCTTTTCCTGTCCCTGACCGGCAAAGTCAATCTGCCTGGGCGTCTGTTGACCGTCCGCTCCCCGCTCGTAGTGGATGTGAATGGTTTTTTGCGAGCCGGCAATCACGTTTCCTTCCCGGAGCGCCGGGTGCTCGATGTCGGTCGGGTTGCCGTTTTTGTCCTTGTGCACCGTGTACTCGTAGTTGTGACCGGACTTGTCCTGTGCGGTGCGGGTCTCGCTTGTGCCGCCGTCCGGACGCAGGGCCAGTGTCATTCTCTCGGGCGGCCGGTTGCCCTCGATGACCTCCACCTGCCCTCTGATGGCACCGGTGGCCGGATCTATCTTCGCGTCCCTGAGGGTGCTCGGCTCGCCCTGACCGCCGGTTCTCCTGGCGGTGCCGTCCGCACCGATCGTCCAGCTTTCGCGGCGGCCGGCGGAGTGGTAATTGACCTCGACCGCCTTGCCGTTCACCATCGTCACCTCGGCGCCGCTGGAAAAGGAGCGGATGGTCCTGCCGCCGTCAGCGCGTTCGGTGTAATCGGACTCCTTCTTCCCGCGGGCGTCGAAGGTTCGGGTCGTCCGGCCGTCCTCGAGTTTCGCCGTCACGTGGCCCCGGGCATCGATGCCCTCTATGGTCTTAATTCCTTGCTTGCCGGCCTCGGCTATCGGCACGCCGTTCCTCGAAACGGAGGTGATCTGCTCCGATCCGTCGGGGCCCCTGGTGACACCCATGGTGTAGCCCGCCGGCGAGCTGAAGGTGCGCTGGTAGTGACCGGGCTGCCCTTCTACCGGCCGGTCGCGATATTCCAGTTGCTGTCCTTCCGGGGTGGTGAGGCGAGTGCGCCCGTGTGTGAGCTCGCAGACCACATTTTGCCGGCTGTCCATGCGGATCGACTGCACGTCGCCGCCCACGCTTGCCGTGGTCTGTCCCTGGCCGTTCCGAACCTCTGTAATCCGCAGGTTGGCATCGCGCAAGATCGTGCGCTCGCCCTGGCGGTCGACGATCCGTCCATCGCGTACCGGAAGCGTCGAGGTTCGCCCCCGGGCGTCGGTCAGTGAGGCCGTGGAATCGGTGATCCTGCCGGTTGCCGGATCCAGGTGAAAACTCAGGGTGGGGCCGCCAACTGTGCCATCCGGGGTCAGCGGGGTAATCTCGCGGCGGGTGCCGGAGGAATCCAATCTGTCCGTGTAGCGTGCCCGCTCGCCGCCGGCGCTGACCGTGCGGAAAGTGCCGTTGCTCAGGCCGAGGGTGATGTTGTTGTTGTCGTCCACGCGGACTGACCTGACGTCTCCGCCGACGGTTTCGATCGTCCTGCCGTCCTGAGCGCGGATGGCGCTTGCCTTGAGATTGTGGTCGTAAACCAGCGTATTGTTGCCCCGCTGCTGGAGGACGTGACCGTCCCTGTCGATGGAGATCACACCGCCTGAGACCTCCGCCTGCTGTCTGCCGTCCGCTGCCAGCCGGGCCACGGATGTGATGTCCTGCGGATTGAAGGGATCGGTCTCCACCCTGTAGCTGGTGCCGCTGGGGCTGCGCAGCCCGGCGAGCCGGAAGTTGCCGTGCTCGTCGCCGAGCGTTTCGTAGCGCCGGTTTCCCTCGGCGTCGCGCGTCACCCGGCGCGTGCCGTCGCTGCTGGTTGCCGTGGTTGATCCGCTCTGCGGATCGATCTCCACGCGCTGGCCAGCTTTCTGGAAGGAGATCCTGCCGTTGCCGTCGACCCGCAGATCCCGCACCCGGCTCCCGTCGATAAGCGGTCTGCCCTGGGCATCGACGATCCGGGCGACGTGATCCGGTTGCCCCGGCTGGCGACCGTATTCGACCTTATATCTCTGCCCGTTGAAGGTTATCTCCGCCGGCCGGCCTCTGCCGGCCGCGTCCGGATGGGCGTTGTCCCGTCCTGTCACGGGGTCGCCTTCCACCCGGCGGAAGGTCGGGAGCACGCCGCTTATCTCCAGCTCCCTGGTGTTTTGCCGTCCTTGATCGAAGAGATTTCGGAAATCTCTCTGCAGTTCGGTCTGCAGGTCGCGAACAACCGCCGATAGCTGGCGGTCGCCCACGCCGGTGTTCTCGGGGGGGGCGTCGGGAATTCTTGTCTGAGGTCTGTCTGAAGCGAGCATCGAAACCAGCCCTGCGATAATCTGGCGCTCAATGCGATGGTAGTAAGCCGTCGCCCATCGCAGCCCGAAGTCTACGGGGGATTTGTGGAAAGTCCGTGAAAGTGTGCGACAATTGGCCCCTGCCTGACCTTGGGGCGAACAAAAGCCATGGCCTACCAGGAAAGCAAGCAGGTTCAGATTCGGTACTACGCTGCCCTGAGGGAAGAGCGTGGTTTGCCTGCGGAGACCGTGACTACCTTTGCCGGCAGCTTGCGGGAGCTTTACCTGGAACTGCGGGACAAACATGGCTTTCGCCTGGGCTGCGAGCGGTTGCGGGTGGCCGTAAACGATCGGTTCGGCAACTGGGACGACGAGCTCGCCGACAGCGACAGGGTGGTTTTCATTCCGCCCGTGTCCGGAGGCTGATGATGTTTTTGCTCAGCAAAGAGGCGATCGAGATTGAGCCCTTACGGCGTCTTTTCGCTGACGCCAGGGCAGGCGCGGTGGCCACCTTCGAGGGCCGGGTGCGCAACCACAACGACGGGCGCCCGGTTTTGGGTTTGGATTATGAAGCCTACGAGGCGCTGGCGGTTGAGGAGGCGGAGACGATAATGAAGGAGGCCACGGACAGGTTCGGCCTCTACAAGGCCTGCTGTGTTCATCGGGTGGGAAGCCTTCGGGTAGGCGACCTGGCCGTCTGGGTCGGCGTGAGCGGCGCCCACCGCGCCGAGGCGTTTGCGGCATGCCAGTACATAATCGACGCGGTCAAGCACCGGCTGCCAATCTGGAAGCGCGAGCGGTATGCTGACGGCTCGGTGGAGTGGGTGAATTGCCAATCGGGATCGAGGGAGCTGAGCCGTGAGCATGCTCATTGACCGATTCGGCAGAAGGCACACCTACTTGCGCATCTCGGTGACGGATCGCTGCAACCTCCGCTGCGCTTATTGCATGCCCTTTAAGGGCATCGTCTGGAAGAACAAGAAAGAGATCTTGACCCTGGAAGAGATTTGCCGGGTGGCGAGCATCTTCGTGGAACTCGGCATTACCAAGATTCGCCTGACAGGCGGAGAGCCGCTGGTGAGGCGCAATGTCGAGGCGCTCGTCCGGTGGCTTGCCGAGCTGCCGGGCGTTGAAAAGCTGGCCATGACCACCAATGGCGTGCTTCTGCGTGAGAAGGCTCACGCCCTTAAGGCAGCCGGGTTGAAGGCGCTTAACGTAAGTCTGGACACCCTTCGCCGGTCGCGATTCGAGGAGATAGCCAAGCGCGACCACTGGGATGATGTGATGGCCGGGATTGAAGCGGCTCTCGCGTGCGAATTCGACACGCTCAAGGTAAACTGCGTCGTCATCAAGGGATTCAATGACGACGAGATTTTGGACTTCGTCGAGTTTGCCAGGGACAAGCCGATGAACGTTCGCTTCATCGAGTACATGCCGTTTCCGGACAATCAATGGCACAAGGACGGCATGCTCTCTTTCGCCAGGATGAAGGAGCACATCGAGCAGCGCTACGAGCTCGTCCCTCTCGACACCGAATCCGGTGCCGTCGCCAAGGATTTTGCCATTGGCGGCCGCAGGGGCACCGTCAGCTTCATTACCTCGATGTCCGAGAGCTTCTGCGAGTCATGCAACAGGCTTCGCTTGACCGCTGACGGATCCGTAAAATCCTGCTTGTTCTACGCGCCGGAAATTAACCTGCGGGGTGAGCTTCGCTCAGGGCTCGACGACGCCGGGCTGCGCGAGATGATACTGTCTGCGGTGCTGCAGAAACCGGAGGCTCACCCGCCGATGGAGGAGCTGGTTGGCATGGCCAACAGGGCTATGGTGGAGATTGGCGGATGATCTCCTTTGAGGAAGCGCGGGCGCAGATCCTTGCCAGCGTATCGCCGCTCGGAAAACAGGAAGTGAAATTGACCAAGCTGCTCGGGTCTTTCCTGAGCGAGCCGGTGACGGCCGCGCAGGACCTTCCCGGCTTCGACAACTCCGCCGTGGACGGCTTCGGCGTGCTGGTGTCCGATGTTCATTCCGCGACTGCCGATTCCCCCGCGCGCCTGCATCTGTCCGGCGTCATTCGAGCCGGCGATCCCGGCAACCTTCACCTGGCGCCAGGCAATGTCGTGAAAATCCTCACCGGCGCCCCGGTGCCGCACTCTGTGGACGCCGTGGTGATGAGGGAATACTGCGAGGAAAGCAACGGTTACGTCTACGTGCGCCAGGCGGCGGACAGAGGCGAGAATATCCGCCGCAAAGGCGGCGAGTTCCGCCAAGGACAGGTGGTGCTCCAGCAGGGGATGCGGGTTACGCCGCCTGTAATCGGTCTGCTGGCGACGCTCGGCTACTCGTCGGCTCCGGTCTTCAAGAAACCGAGGCTGGCAGTGATTGGCACCGGCGACGAGCTTGTGAAGCCGGGCCGCCCTCTCGCTTGCGGGCAGATTTACGATTCCAATTCCTACGCTCTGGTCGCCGCGGCGAAGGGTCTGGGAATCGACGTCTGCCGCAGTTATCTCGCGCGTGACGATTTCGATTCCACGGCAAACGTGATAAGGCTTGCCCTGAGGGAAAGTGATGTCCTGATCTCCGCCGGTGGTGTCTCCGTCGGTGACTACGACATCGTGAAGGACGTACTGGAAGACTGTGGTGTCCACGGTCTTTTCTGGAAGATAGCCATGAAGCCGGGCAAGCCGGTGTACTTCGGCACGCTCGATTCGAAGCAGGGCTCTCGCCGAAAGCTGGTGTTCGGTCTGCCCGGTAATCCTGTCTCGGCGCTGGTCACCTTTCACGAGCTGGTGGCGCCCGCGCTCCGTAAGATGATGGGGGCAAAATCCGTCTTGCCGCAGACGTTGCTGGTCACCCTCGGGCAGACCTTGAAGAAAAGACCGGGCCGCCTGGAGTTCGTGCGCGGCAGCCTGGTGCTGGAGGAAGGGGCCATGGTTGTGAGGCCGACCACCGGGCAGGATTCCCACATGCTCGGCGGCCTGAGCCAGGCCAACTGCCTGATCCACTTTCCGGCCGACGAAGAGCAGCTGCCCGAAGGAAGCCAGGCGCGGGTCGACCTCCTCGACTGGTCGCATTGAGCGCGCTTTTTTGTTGCATGCTATAAGGGAGGTACACTCCTCTGAACTTTTTGCCTCGAGGGAAGCCTTGAGCCGCTCAATCTATGCCGCGATTCTGGCGGTGGCAATCACAATGCCGGGGCTCTTGAAGAGCGCGGATGCTCACGGGCCCTATCGCGCCACCGCCCTGGACGGGCAAATGATCGCGGAAAGCGCGCTTGCGGTCGCCGAGAGAACAAGAACGAGCGGCCGTTGCTACGCGGCAGTCACCCGCGCTCTCGAGCCTCTTGGGGTGAGGCTTCATGGAGGCGCTGCCTATGAGGCCAGAGACCTGTTGATGAGGGACCCCCGCTTCGAGCCGGTAAGCATTCAGAGCGTCGATCAATTGAGACTCGGCGACATAATCGTCTACGGGCGATCCGGCTCTCATCCATATGGCCACATCTCAGTCTATGAGGGGAATTACGAGGAGGCGAGCGACCACGTGTCGACGGTGACAGACCCGGGAGCATACGGCGGGGCGACGGTGTTTCGCTTGCGGAACGAGACGCTGGCTGGACAATCGCCGATTAACTTCATGGCCCATAATGAATATACTCCCGGCTGCGAGCCGCGCGGGGCGCGCAGGTCTACGCCAAGGAGACGCCGGGTTCCGGTCGTCGCCCGCTCCTGCTCGGGCGGCTCGATGTTTGACGAGTTTCGTCATGATTACCGCCTGATAGCCGGAGAGCCGGTTGAAAGAACGCTCGCCCGCGGGGCCATACAGCTCCTATTGCAGAGCCGCTAGACGCAGGCGTTGGGACATCCCGTATTACGCGAACCTTGTTAAATCCTTGACTTTCGCGGACAGCAACTATAATTGAACTGTCGGCGTCCGGACTCTGGTCAACGGCAAGCGGGTAAATGCGCAACAACAGACATGCTCGTTACGCCAGGCCCTCCGCTTGCGGATCGATTCTTGTCACGGCAATTCTCTGCTCGCTTTGGTCAGCCGGGGCGGCACAGGACAAATCAGGCGCCGCCGGCGAGTGGGAGCAGTTGCAGAAAGCGGGCACGGAGGCATTTGAAGCCGCCAGGTACGGCGACGCTGAGCGACTTCTCACCCGAGCTGTCATCAAGGCCGGCTCGTTCGGAGAATCGGACATACGCTTCGCCAAGAGCCTGGGCGAGCTTGGACGTCTCTATACTGTTCGCGCGCGGTTCACGGATGCCGAGCCGCTGCTGGAGGAGGAGCTGCGTGTAAGGGAGGCGGTCGTCGGCAAGGACAGCCTGGAGATTGTCCCTGCGATGAGCTCTTTAATCCAGTTCTATCTGGCGCACGGAACGACGGACAAAGCCGATCCGCTCAGCGAGGATGTGCTGGCTCTGGTCTCTGGCAAGCTGCAGGAGCGTGCTGCTCAGGCTCAGGGCTCGGTGCACTTCAAGAAAGGGCAGCCGCTGACCGGTTGGGCGGGCGTCGCGGCGCCTTCGGCGCGAGATCCGCTGCTGGATCTGGCGATCACATGCGATGCGCTGGCCGACGCGCACAGAGCCAAGGGAAAACACGAGCTGGCCGAGAGATTGTACCGGGCCGCGCTGGAGATAAAGACAAGCGTTCTCGGCTCCCAGCATCTTTCACTGGCGAACAGCTACGACAGCCTGGGCAGCCTTTATTTCGAGAGAAACGACTACCCCCAGGCCGACCTGTATTTCACAAACGCCTTCGAGATTACCGAAGGAATCCTTCCCCCTGACAATCCGCAGGTTTACGCCCGCCTGGATAAGCTGGCAAAGTGTTTGATCAAAGAAAACAAGCTCGATCAAGCGGAGAAGCTGTATTTGAAAGCGCAGAACTTCTGGAGGGATGAGCCATCGCACTCCGGCAACGAGGCGCGAGCGAAGTACGCGCTGGGCAACCTGTACGCCGACGAGAAAAAGTTTGACGAGGCGGCTCCGGTGCTCAAGCAGGCATTGGAGATGGCCCAGCAATACTACGGTGAGGACTCCATATCACTGGTTCCTTACCTGCAAAGATACGCCTATGCCTTGTACTACCTGGGACAAAGGGATGAGACCGACAGGCTCAAGACCCGTGCCGACGCCATAGCCGGCGTGGGGGTGGCGCAGTAGACGTTGTTGCATGCGCGCCGGTGGTCAGGCTTGACGAAGCGGGCGGGACGCCCGTGCCCGGTGGCAGGCGCTTTAGCGTTTCCTCGGCGCCAGGCGGTCGCGCTCCTGGATCAGTTGGGCGGCGACGCTGACGGCGATCTCCCAGGGGTGGTTGGTGCCGATGTCCAGGCCGATCGGGCAGTGGTAGGCGCGGCAGGACTCCTCCGGGAGTCCGGCTGCGATGACGTCTTTTTTCAGGCGGGCGGCTTTGGCTTTGCTGCCGATGACACCAAGGTATGGGAAAGCGCGGGTTCTCAGGATCTCAAGAAGGATCGGTTTGTCGGTTGTATGGCCCATGCTCATGAGAATAACGAAAGAGTGCTCGTCGAGACCGGCGACCTCTGATGGCATGTCCGTCGAGAGAACCCTGGAGAGCTTCCTGGAGTCGGGCAGTTTGTCCAACCATTCCTTCCGCGGATCGATGCAGGTGATCTGGCAGTCGAGATTTAGCAGCAGGTGAATAAGCGCGTTGGCTACGTGGCCGGCGCCGAAGATGACAATCTTCCAGGCGTTGACGCGATATGTCTCGAAGAAGAGCTTAACGCCGCCGCCGCAGGTCATGCCCACGTCGCGGGGCAGACTCCACTGAACGAAGTGCACATTCTGCTGGGGGTGCTCCTCCTTCAGCAAGCGGTGCGCCTCTTCAATCGCCTTTTTCTCCAGCTTGCCGCCACCTACGGTGCCGAAGTAAAGCCCTCTTTCGGTGACGAGCATCTTGGCCCCGCGGTTCTGCGGGGCGCTGCCGATCACATCGACGACCGTCACCGAGACGAACGGGACCTGGGCCTCATACAGCTCGCTCAATTTCTCGAAGAAGGTCATGACGCCTTTCTATGGCAAGAGAGCTGGTTGTTTCAACTGCTCATCGCCGGCGCCGGGATGCTTGGCGTACTGGGTCATTCTCATGAGAATCTCTTCGTTGGTCGCTGGAATCCTCAATTTGGGCAGCTTGCCGTTCGAGACAAAGGAGAGGGCGTGCTTGACCGCGGTCCAGACGGAGATGCCGAGCATGAGCGGCGGCTCGCCCACGGCTTTGCTGCCCTTGATGTTGAGCGTATTGTCATCGTTCTCGATCCAATCCACATTGAAAATCTCCGGAGTGTCTTGAATGTTGGGGATCTTGTAGGTCGTGGGAGAATGCGAGAGCAGCTCTCCCCTTGCGGAATACTTCAGCTCCTCGGTGGTTACCCAGCCCATTCCCTGAATGAAGCCGCCGGTGATCTGCCCGCGATTTATGCCGGGATTGATCGACCGGCCAATGTCCATGAGGAGATCAACGCGTTTGACGCGCAGATCACCGGTGAAGCGATCGATCAGCACCTCGGCGACGGAGCAGCCCTGCGTGTAGTAGAGAAACGGTGTGCCGGAGCCTGTTTCCCAGTTCCAATCGACGCCCTGCGTGGCGTAAAAACCGCGCTCGCCGAGACTTACTCTCCGGTGGTAGGCGATGACGACCAGATCTTTGAAGGACACGCTCTTGTCGGGGCGCCTGTTGTCATAGATGAGCCCGTTCTCGAATACGATGTTTCCGGGCGATTTCTCGATGTCCGTCATCTGAGAGGCCAGGTACTCGGCTGCGCACTCTGTAAGGCGTTCGCGCAACTTGCGGCACGCGGCGACGGCCGCGCTTCCGTTTAAATCCGTGGCGCTCGACGCGGCGGTCGCCGAGGTGTTGTTGTTCTTCTCGGTCGACGTCGGCATGATGATCACGTCTTCGGGATCAACGGTAAATTCATCGGCGACGAGCTGCCGGATGTTCGTGTTCACGCCCTGCCCCATCTCCGTGGCTCCCGTCGATACCTGGATGGTGCCGTCTTTATAGATGTTGACCAGCGCGCTGGCTTGATTGAGGAACTTTGTGTTGAAGGAGATGCCGAACTTAATCGCCGACATCGAGATGCCCTTCAGATGGGTCCTTGAGATCGCATTGAACTCTTTCACCTCTTCAAGCCGCTTCTTGTAATGGCAGCGCTCGGCGAGCTCCCGAAACAGGCGGGGCAGGTAGTTGTTCTTGAAGACCTGGCCGTAGGGCGTGATGTTGCGATCGTCTATGCCGTAGCAGTTCAAAGTCCGAATATCGTAGGCATCCTTCTTCAAATATGCGGCGATCTCTTCCATTATGTTTTCGATCGTCGCCACGCCCTGCGGCCCGCCGAAGCCGCGGAACGCCGTGTTGGGCGGGTAATTGGTGCGGCATACGGTGCCGGTGATCTCGACGTTCGGAAGGTAATAGGCGTTGTCTATGTGACACATCGCCCTGCCGAGGACAGCCGGCGAGAGATCCGCAAAGGCTCCACCATCCGAGTAGAGGTGCGCCGAAAGGGCCGTAATCCGCCCGTCCCTGTCGAAGCCGACCTTGTAGGTGTTCTGGAACGGGTGGCGGCCGCCCGTGACCGTCATGTCGTCATCATTGCTCAGAGAGATGCGCGCCGGTCGCTTCGTCTTGTGGGCGACGAGAGCGGCCATCGCCGCCGGGTGTGTAGCCTGGCATTCCTTGCCGCCAAAGCCGCCGCCCATTCGTTTCGTGATCACCACAACCTGGTGCTGCCCGAGTCCGAGCACGTGGGCTATCACTTCCTGCACCTCGGTCGGGTTTTGCGTGGAAGAGTGCACGACCAGCTGGTCATGCTCTCCCGGGTAGGCGACCGCGGCCTGCGACTCCAGGTAGAAATGCTGCTGCCCGCCGTTGATGAAGGTCCCTTCGATGACGTGCTCCGCCCCGTCGAATCCTTCCTTGATGTTGCCGCGCCTGATCGCCCTTGTCTGCCCGATGAAACTCTTCGCGGCAACTGCCTCGTCAATAGTCAGGATCGGCTTCAGCTCATCGATCTCTATCTTGATCGCCCGCCTCGCCTTCTTGATTGCCGCTCGGTTGTCGGCGGCGATAACGACGATCGGCTGGCCGATGAAGTGGACCGCGTCTTCGGCAAGCAAAACCTCGTCCTGGATGATCGGGCCGAAAAGGTTCTCGCCATCCAGATCCTTGTGCGTAAACAAGGCCACTACACCAGGCACCTTCCGCGCGGCGGACAGATCCAGCTTCTTTATCTTGCCGTGCGCCACCGGGCTGTAGAAAAAGTCTACGATCAATTCGTTTTTAGCCGGCGGCATGTCGTCCACATAGATGGACTCTCCCGAGACATGTCCCCGCGCTGAGTCGTGAGGAAGATTTTTCCCGACTACCGGCATACCGGCTCCCTGCCGCAGGCGGTCTCTAAGAAGAACTTGAGCATGATATTTTCAGCGAGCTGCAGCCGGAAGTCCTTCGAGCCCCGCACGTCGGAGATCGGCGTGATCTCCTCGCGGGCGAGCTTGCCGGCATTGCCGAAGGTGGTCAATGCTGCTTCCTTTCCCTCCAGGAACGCCTCCGTCTTCGGCAGCCTGAGCACAACCGGCCCGACGCCGCCGTAGGCGAGCTTCGCCGAATGGATCTTGCCTGCTTCGATCGTCATCCTGATGGCGGCGGCAAAGGCGGAGATGTCCAGGTTCTGCCGTTTCGAGACCTTGAACAGCCTTATCGTCTCGTTGTTTTCGGGAAGCGGAATGAGGATGCGGGTGATTATTTCGCCCGGGGCCATATCGAGCTGCTTGTATCCCTTATAAAGCGAGTTGATATCGATGAGACGTTTTCCTGCCGGCCCGGTCATCTCGACGACAGCCTCCATCACAAACAGCCACGGCAGGGTGTCGGCGATCGGGGAGCCGTTGGCGATATTTCCGGCAAGCGTGCCCGCATTTCTGATTTGCGGCGAGCCGAACAGCCACATGATCTTGTATAACTCGGGCATCTCTTCGCGAGCCCAGTCGGCGAGAGCCGCCAGGCTCGCCCTGCCGCCCACGACGAGATGACTGTTCTCCACCTTCACGTCGGACAGCCCGGCGATGTTGGACAGGCTCATGATCACATCGGGATCCAGACCGCGCTTGTTGATGTTCACGCAGACGTCAGTTCCGCCGGAGACAATAACCGTGCCCGGATTCTTTTCTTTGAAGTCGACCGCTTCTTCCACCGTGGCGGGAATAAAACAGGTCTTTCCTTCGCTGGCTATAAGCGCCGGCCTGCCCTGGTGCTCGCCGAAGCGGGCGATCATCTCTTGCGGCGGGTACAGCTCACCTGTGCTCCGCACGCGCTCGAGCGCGACGTTCATCCCCGCGCGGATGATCGGCTCGTAACCGGTGCAGCGGCAGAGGTTGCCGGTGAGCGCGTCCTTCACGTCCTGCTCGTCGGCCTGCGTCTTGCAGTCGAAAAGTGAGCACAGCGCCACCACAATCCCGGGCGTGCAGTAGCCGCATTGGGCGCCGTGGAAATCTACCATCGCTTCCTGCACGGGATTGAGCTTCCCCTCCACCTTCAGCCCCTCGATGGTGACGACGTGGGTGCAATCGAGCTGGTAGAGGAACTGAATGCAGGAATTGACCGGCATGTATTCAACGGTGCCGCCGGCCGCCCGGCCGATTAGCACGGTGCAGGCACCGCAGTCGCCCTCGGCGCAGACCACCTTGGTTCCGGTGCAGCCCTGTCCGTATCGCAGGTAAGTCGACAGCGGAGAAAATACGTCCTGGCCGCCTACCCGGTGCTCTTGGCCATTGACGTAAAAGAGTAAGTAGTCTCTCATCTGCTTTCCAGCCCGAGCAGGTTGTATCTCCTGGACATATCATAAAGTGCTGTCCCGAGAAAGTATAGGGCGGAACTCAGGCGCGGCGGCCGGTGTACAGGTGGTGCGCCAGCAGCTTGATCAGGCTGAGCCGCATGGATTCCCATTCGGCGTCCGACAGCGGCGCAAGGAAGCGTTGCTGCTCCCTGTTGGCCAGCCGGCGCGCCCGGGACAGCACCTTGTTGCCCCTGGGCGTCAGGTAGAGCCTGTGGCTGCGCCTGTCTTCCGGATTGACCATGCGAATTACCAGCTGCTTTGCCTCCAGCTCGTCGACGAGGTGAACGATGGTTGTTCGATCGATGTTGTGCAGCCTGCTCAGTTCCTGCTGGCTCAGGGGACCTTCGTCCGAGAGAACGCGCATCAGCCCCATCTCCGGCGGTGTGATACCAAGCGGCTCCAGGGCGGCCGCGGTGCGCTCGCGAATCAACCTTGCCGTCCGGTTGAGCAGGAAGCCGGCGCTGTGACCCAGGCTGGCCGGAGGGCCGGCTGGTCGGGTTTCTGGAAGCTCACCGCCGGACGGGGACTCATCTCGCATGGCCGGTGACCTGTGCCTCCAAAAGTTCAGTGAGGTCAACTATCTACTCCGATTTTCCCCATTTTTCAGGGCTTCGGGCGATCGAATTAGATATATTTTATCAGAATTTCAGGCTCCCGCCAGCCGCCGGTCCGTCTAAAAGCGCAGGGCGGCAGGGATGCGAAGCGCTCCCGGGAAGCGAGGTTAAAGGGCCATGAGGACTGTTAACGGATTGCCAGGAGTCAATGAATCTAGTGCCCTGTCCGGTGCCGGCGCTGCTCTGGAGCCGGTTGCTGCGCCGGCGTTGCTTCCCGGGCGCCGGTCACGGTCCGCCTGGCGGAAAGCGGCCGCCCTCGTCCTTGCGATCGCCTTCCTCTCGGCTGCCGGCTTTACCGGGCAGAGACTTTTGGGCGGAGCATCCGCACCGTCCAGGAAGCCCGGCGAGGCGCCAGTGCCGGTAACAGTGGCCACCGCCACCGTTCAAACAGTGCCGATCGAGGTTCACACCGTAGGCAATGTCCAGCCGTATTCGGTGGTGAACGTCGTCCCGCAAGTCGGTGGGCAGTTGACCCGGGTCTATTTCACGCAGGGGCAGAACGTGAAAAAGGGAGACCTGCTCTTCGAGATTGACCCGCGTCCGGCTCAGGCGGCAGTGGCCCAAGCGGAGGGCAACGTGGAGCGGGATGCGGCGCAGCTCCAGCAGGCTAAGGCTAATGTGGCCAGGGACACGGCCACGGTCGGCCAGCTTCAGGCGAACCTGACCAAGGACCAGGCTTCGGCTGCTTATGCCGCGCTCGAGGCTTTCCGCTACAAAGAGCTTGCCGCTCAGGGGGCGGTATCGCACGAGCAAGCCGACCAGATGAACACCAACGCCGCCACCGCCCGGGCAACCCTGGAGGCCGACAAGGAAGCCATCCTCAACGCGCAGGCGATAGTCCAAGCCGATCGTGCCGGCGTCAAGACCGCCGAGGGCACCCTGGCCGCCGACCGGGCGGCAGCCGACACCAGCCGTATTCAGCTTGGCTGGACGCGGATTCGCTCGCCGATCGACGGCCGTACCGGCAGCCTCAATGTTTATCCGGGCAACGTCGTCGCCGCCAACAGCACCACCCCGCTGGTCACCATTGATCAGGTCCAGCCCATCTACGTGAGTTTCACGGTTCCCGAGCAGTATCTTGCCGAGCTGCGCCAGAACATGGCCAATCACACTCTTGCGGTACAGGCGATGATCGAGGGCTCGAAGACCGATGCCGTCCAGGGCAGCGTCTCCTTCCTGGACAACACGGTCAACACCTCCACCGGGACCGTCACGCTCAGGGCTGCGTTCGCCAACGCCGACAACCGGCTGTTCCCCGGCCAGTTCGTCGACGTGGTGCTGACCATGCCGCCGGGCGGGCCGTCCGTTGTGGTTCCGGCTACGGCTGTGCAGACTTCCCAGCAGGGAACGGCGGTTTACGTCGTGAAAGGCGACAACATCGTGGAATTCACGCCGGTTCAAGTTCTCCGCACCCGCGGCGACCTGGCGGCCATCGGGCAGGGGCTGTCCGCCGGCGACGTCGTGGTAACCGATGGGCAGCTCCAGCTCACACCAGGCGCCAGGATTCAAATAGTCTCAGACAGGCAATCGGCTCCTGATGACCGGACATGACCATCAGTCGCCTGTTCATCATACGCCCGGTCATGACGACGCTGGTCATGGCCAGCCTCGTTCTCTTCGGTATTTATGCCTATTTTGCCCTGCCGGTCAACGACCTGCCGGCGGTGGATTTTCCGACGATCACCGTCAGCGCCAGCCTGCCCGGCGCCTCGGCGGACACGATGGCGTCGGCCGTGGCCACGCCTCTGGAGAAGCAGTTCTCCACCATCTCCGGGCTGGACTCGATGAGCTCCTCGAGCCAGATGGGGCAGACCCAGATCACCTTGCAGTTTGACCTCAGCAGGAAGATTGACGGTGCTGCCGATGACGTGCAGGCGGCAATAGTGGCAGCCAGAACCCTTTTGCCGACGTCGATGCCGACGCCGCCAACCTTTCGCAAAGTGAACCCGGCCGACAGTCCGATCCTTTATATCGCCCTAAGCTCGCCGACTCTGCCTGCGTACACGGTGGACGAGTACGCGGAGAATATGCTGGCGCCCCGCATCTCGATGGTGGACGGCGTCGCCCAGGTGCAGGTCTTCGGCTCGCAGATTTTTTCGCCGCACGTGCAGGTGGACCCACGGAAGCTGGCTTCTTACGGTATCGGCATCGATGAGGTGGCCAGCGCCATCAGGTCCGCCAATGTCAATCTGCCGACCGGCACGTTGTATGGGCCCGATACCGCCTATAACGTGGTCGCTAACGGGCAGCTGTTCAACGCCGCCGATCTGCGGCCGGCAATCGTCACCTATCGCGCGGGCGCCCCCGTGCGGCTGTCCGATCTCGGCGATGTTGTCGACAGCGTGCAGACGGACAAGGTGGCAAGCTGGGTCAACAACACGCGGGCGGTCATCCTAGCCGTGCAGCGCCAGCCCAACACCAACACGCTCGAGATTGTCGACAACATCAAGAAGCTGTTGCCGTCGTTCCAGGCGATCCTGCCCAGATCGGTCAAGCTCAACATCATGTTCGACAGATCCACAGGCGTGCGCAAGTCGGTCGACGATGTAAAGACGACGCTGCTGGCGACGATCGCGCTTGTCATCCTGGTGATCTTTTTCTTTCTGGGCAACGTGTCGACTACGGTGATTGCCAGTCTCTCGCTGCCGATCTCCATCATAGGCAGTTTCGCGGCCATGAAGTTGTTCGGGTTCACCTTGAACAATATATCGCTTATGGCCCTCACTTTGTGTGTCGGCTTCGTGGTCGACGACGCCATCGTCGTGCTGGAGAACATCGTCCGCCACATGGAGATGGGCGAGCCCGCTTTCGAGGCTGCTTTGAAAGGGTCGCAGGAGATTGGGTTCACGATAGTCTCGATGACACTGTCGCTGGTGGCGGTATTCATCCCCATCTTGCTCATGGGCGGCATCATCGGCCGCCTGTTCTTCCAGTTCGGCGTCGTGATCACGGTGGCGATCCTCGTCTCCGGGTTTGTCTCCCTTTCTCTGACGCCCATGCTCTGCAGCAGGTTTTTGCGGCCGGCAGGCGACGAGCGGCACAACCGGTTGCATGCGCTCTCCGAGAGGGTGTTTGGAGTTCTGACCGGCATTTATCAGAAAACCCTCCGGCTGGCCTTCGATCACAAACCGGTCGTGGCGGGAATGTTCCTCGGCATGCTCGCCGGCACTGCGGCTCTGCTTGTCGTGATGCCGAAGGGGTTCATGCCCAGCGAGGATACCGGGCAGATCTTCGGCGCCACCATGGCCCAGGAAGGGATCTCCTTCGATGACATGGTGCGCCACCAGAAGGAGCTGGCGCGGATAGTCAGCGCTGACCCCAACGTGCAGACCTTCATGTCCAGCGTGGGAGCAGGCGGCCCGAACTCGGCGATCAATCAGGGACGGCTTTTCATCGTGCTCAAGCCTCCGTCGGAAAGGAAGCTCAACGCCGACCAGGTGATCCGGGAGTTGAGACGCAAGGTCTCGAAGATCCCCGGCATCAAGCTCTATATGCAAAACCCTCCCAGCTTGCGGATTGGCGGACAGAGCACCAAGGCTCTCTATCAGCTCACGCTGTCTGGCTCTGATCGGGATGAGCTGTTCACTGCAGCTCGAGACCTGGAGAAGAAGATGCGCCGGCTTCCCGAGCTCGCCGACGTGAACAGCGATCTGCAGATGAAGGATCTGAAGCTCAACATTCACATCGACAGGGATAAGTGCTCCCAGGTCGGCGTATCTGTCCAGCAGGTGCAGCAGGCCCTGAATTCCGCCTATGCTTCCAGCCAGGTATCGACGATCTACACCGATTCCAACCAGTACTGGGTGATTCTCGAGGTGCAGCCTCAATATTACGAGGATCCGTCGATGCTCTCCTGGCTGCGCATTCGCTCGAGCAGCGGACAGCTGGTGCCACTGGATGCGGTGGCGACTATCTCGCGAGGCGTCGGCCCGCTGACCGTGAACCACCTGGGACAGTTTCCGTCGGTCACGCTGTCTTTCAACCTCAGCCAAGGTGTGTCCTTGAGCAGCGCCGTGGCAGACGTGAGGGATCTGGCGCGAAGGACGCTGCCTGCGGACATCAGCTATAGCTTCCAGGGCAATGCTCAGGCCTTCGAGAGGTCGACGGGCACGCTCGGCTTCCTGCTTCTCGTCTCCGTAGCCGTGATCTACATCGTGCTGGGGATCCTCTACGAAAGCTTCATCCATCCTTTGACCATTCTGTCCGGGCTGCCGTCGGCAGGTCTCGGGGCGCTCGTCGTGCTTCTGCTGTTCGGCAAGGAGCTGGACATCTACGGTTTTCTCGGGCTGATCCTGCTGATTGGCATCGTCAAGAAAAACGCGATCATGATGATTGATTTCGCTGTGGAGACCCAGCGCGCGGAGGGGCTCGAGCCCCGCCAGGCGATGTTCAAGGCCTGCATCGTCAGGTTCCGACCGATCGTGATGACCACAATGGCCGCGCTGCTGGGAAGCCTGCCGATCGCGCTGGGGGTCGGGCAGGGCTCGGAGACGCGGCAGCCTCTTGGACTGACGATCGTGGGCGGTTTGCTCTTTTCGCAGATCGTTACCCTCTATATAACGCCGGTCTTTTATCTTTATTTGGAGAAAGTGCGTGCCTGGTTCCCAGCTCGGGGCGCGCGAAGGCGGGCGGGGCATGCCTCGCCCATGCAGCGGGCAGAGCGGGAAAGCCCACAGATTTGAGGACGGATCATGAATATCGGCAAATTATGCATTTCCAGACCTGTGATGACGACACTTGTTATGTTCGCCATCATGCTGGCGGGATTTCTCGGCTATGGCTCGCTACCGGTGAGCAACCTGCCTAATGTGGACTTCCCGACGATTCAGGTGACGGCGACGCTGCCGGGGGCTTCAGCGGAGACCATGGCGTCGGCCGTGTCGATGCCGCTCGAGAAACAGTTCGCCACCATAGCCGGACTGGATCAGATGACCTCCAACAGCACGCTCGGTCAATCGCAAATTACCCTTCAGTTCGATCAGGCACGGAATATGGATGGCGCCGCGCTCGATGTGCAGGCAGCAATCACGGCGGCCTCCAGGCAACTGCCCCCGCAGATGACGGTTCCGCCAACCTTCACCAAGGTCAACCCGGCAAGCCAGCCGGTGCTTTATCTGGCGGTCAGCTCGCCGACGATGCCGCTGCAGCAGGTGGACTATTATGCCGAGACGCTGATTGCCCAGCGCCTCTCCCGCGTGAGCGGCGTCGCCCAGGTGCAGGTCAACGGCTCGCAGCAGTATGCGGTGCGCATACAGGTCGATCCTACACGTCTGGCGGGATACGGTCTCGGCATGGACGACATCATGAACGCGGTCGCCCAGGCGAATCAGAATCAGCCGACCGGGACCTTCTGGGGCAGGAAGCAGGCCTTCACCATTCAGTCCAACGGGCAACTGCTCAATGCGCAGGCATATCAAAACATCATCATCTCCGACAAGAACGGGCAGCCTGTCCGGTTGAGCCAGGTCGCCAACGTAATAGACAGCGTTCAGAACGACAAGGTGGCCGGCTCCTACAACGGCACACCGGCGGTTATCCTTGCGGTGCTGCGCCAGCCGGGCGCAAACACCATTCAGGTGGTGGACAGCGTGAAAAAGCTTCTGCCGACCTTCCGGGCATCGATCCCGCAGTCGGTCAATCTCAATGTACTCTACGACCAGTCGGTGTCGATACGCAATTCGGTCAATGATGTCCAGTTCACGCTTTTGCTCACGGTGGCGCTTGTTGTGCTGGTCATATTCCTCTTCCTCGGCAACCTGTCGGCCACCGTGATCCCGAGTTTGTCCCTGCCGATCTCGATTATCGGCACCTTTGCGGCCATGAAGCTGCTCGGCTTCAGCCTCAATAACCTTTCGCTGATGTCACTGAGTCTGGCGGTCGGTTTCGTGGTCGACGACGCGATTGTCATGCTGGAGAACATCGTCCGGCACATGGAGATGGGCAAGACGCCGTTGCAGTCCGCCCTGGACGGGTCCAGAGAGATTGGATTCACGATCTTCTCCATGACGCTTTCCCTGGTGGCGGTATTCATTCCCGTGCTTCTGCTGCCGGGAATCGTCGGACGGCTCTTCAACGAGTTCGCGGTGACTATAAGCGTGGCAATCCTTCTATCCGGCTTCATCTCCGTGACCCTGACGCCCATGCTCTCAAGCCGCTTCTTGCGCCCGAAGAGCGACGCCAATGTGAGCCGCCTGAGCGTCCTGTCCGACCAGATTTTCATCCGGCTCTTCGATCTGTATCGGTTGACGCTCAGGCTTGCCCTTGCCAGAAAGCGCAGTGTGGTGGCTGTGTTTTTGATCATGCTTGCGGCAACCGCTCTGGCCTTCGCGGCCATCCCTAAAGGCTTCATGCCGGACGAGGACACGAACCAGATCGTCGTGATGACGGAAGGGGCGCAGGGCATCTCCTTCGACTCGATGTTGCGCCATCACCAGATGCTCTGCGACATCATCGCCAAGGACCCCAACGTGCAGTCGTATATGTCCAGCATCGGCGTGGGCAATGGAAGCCCGAACCCGACGCTCAATCAGGGCCGGATCCTGATCGTGTTGAAGCCCCCATCCCGGCGCAGCCTCAAGGTGAATCAGGTGATTCAGGAGCTTGCGCCCAAGCTTGCCACCGTGCAGGGTATCAGAGCTTACCTGCAGAATCCGCCCTCGATCACGATCGGGGGACAGGTGACCAAGAGCCCCTATCAATTCACCCTCTCCAGCCCGAATAGTGAGGAGCTTCATCGAACGGCGCAGCTCCTCGAGCCGAAAATTGCTGCCCTGCCTGGCATCACGGACGTGACTAGCGACCTGGAGATCAACAACCCCGAGGTGCACGTCAATGTCGATCGCGACCGGAGCGCCCAGCTCGGGCTGACGATGCAGGAGGTCGAGGACACCCTGGACAGCGCCTACGCCACAAGACAGATCTCGACGATGTACACGGCAACCAACCAGAACTGGGTGATCATCGAGGTGGCGCCTCGGTTCTACCGCGACCCGTCGGTCGTGCACGACCTTTACGTGCGATCCACCAGCGGACAGCTAGTCCCGCTGGATTCGGTGGCACAGATAACCACCGGCACCGGGCCGTTGCTGGTGAATCACCTCGGGCAGTTCCCGTCGGTGACCATCTCCTTCAATTTGAAGCCCGGCGTCGCTCTCGGGCAAGCTGTCTCGGAGATCGAGCAAGCGGCGGCGGGCACCGTTCCGGCTTCGGTGACCACGAGCTTCCAGGGCACCGCGCAAGCCTTCCAGGACTCGATGCAGAATCTGTGGGCGCTGCTGCTGCTGGCGGTGCTGGTGATCTACATTGTCCTGGGCATTCTCTATGAGAGCTTCGTCCACCCGCTGACGATTCTCTCCGGCTTGCCGCCTGCCGGATTGGGGGCTCTCATCATTCTCATGATCTTCGGCATGGATCTGAACATATACGGATTCCTTGGTCTGATCATGCTCATAGGCATCGTCAAGAAAAACGCGATCATGATGATCGACTTCGCCCTCGATGCCCAGCGAAACCGAGGGATGGATGCGGAGAACGCCATCTACCAGGCTTGTCTCACCAGGTTCCGGCCGATCATGATGACCACCATGGCCGCCCTGATGGGAGGAGTGCCGATCGCCATCGGTCTGGGCGCCGGCTCTGAAGCAAGACAGCCGCTGGGGCTTACTGTAGTGGGCGGACTCCTGGTATCGCAGCTCGTGACCGTCTACATCACGCCCGTGTTGTACGTTTACGTGGCGAAGCTGCAGCGCCAGTTTCTCGGGTCGGAAACGGCTGAGCCCCAGCCGGTGTCACAAGGCCTTTAGGTCAAGCTTCGGCGCCGACGGTTTCATAAACGATCAGGGTTTTCCCTCTTTGCAGTTGCCCGCAAGAGCGGGAAAATGCAAGGCAATCTGATGTAGCCGCGACTCGACATGGAGGAAGCGATGAAGAAACCTGGTTCCGCCATTGCTATTGCCATTAGTGCGCTCCTTTCTCTTGCTTCTGCGGCCTCTGCTCAAAATGCGGGGTCAGGATCCATCCGAATAAATATGAATGTGCTGAAGCCGGTTACCTGTCCCCACGCTCCCTTGCAGATCGACCTTGTCGATGATCGCCCGATTGTGCACGATCATCGCAGCGCCGCTCCGGCGGTTCAATGGTTTGAGATTCCGGTCACGCCACTGGGAGCGGCTGCCAACGACGGAGTCCAAACAGTGTCTCTGGGAGGCTTGCCACTGCCTGGAACCGGAGCGAGATATCGTATGGAATCCCCCGCTCACCCAACAGAAATACGGCGCTACCAGGATGGGCCTGCTCCGTGCACTGCGAGCGCCGCACCTCTGCGGACGAGGACGAGCGTGTTCGGGGTGCTTGAGCATGGCGCCCTGTTTTCCGGGAAGTGACACGATATTTTCATTTCAGGCTCTTCGGGCCATCGCATGGACGCTTTCATCGAATTCTGATACTGCCTCTGGTGCTAAAAGAATGAGGAGCGGGCTACGTGCTTATGCCTGCGAGTCGAGTAATAATCCCCTTGCCTTAGATTCCAGCGGGTGCCCTCATTAAGGAGGCTCGTCGGGAACTCGAGCTGGTCAAAGTGTTGTTGCTGCAAGCGCCACTGGTGCATGTTTATTGACTACAAATGTCGCCTTGTATCATGGACAGGGGAGAATTCTGACCAGGACAGGCGAAACAAAGGAGCGAAGTTCCTCATCGCGAACCGGTCCGAAGCGAAGACATGCTTCCAGCAGCGAGCCCGGATGCCACCGCCCCCTGTCGATGTGGCACCAGTAAGCGGAGAGATAGTTCTGCAGATACTTGCGGCTGATGCCCTGATAGTGCTCGTGCACAAACTTGATCAAAGTTTGCACCAGCGTCTCTGTTGCGGCTGTATGCTCCGCCCGGACGCTAAAGTGCTGATCGCCGATCTTCTGGCAGGACGCGGTCGTGTCATCGATCGTGCGGAGATAGCGGTCGCCTGCCCGGCGGCGGACATGGCCTGCCAACTCCAGGAAGGTCAAAAGTGCAGACACTTCACCGGCGGGCAAGCCGGTGCGCGCGCATATGGCGTCGAAGTGAACCTCCTGCCCCATCAGGGCCTCATATACTTTCTCCTCATGGGCAGACGTAGGGTGAAAGTCTATCGCTGGTCCGGGCTGGGCCTTCTCGAGGGTGTCCTCTGCCGGCAGACGCCAAGCATCTTTCCCACAGTCAATCTCCAAGGCAAAGTTGCTGGGACATCCCGACGCGGCGCTCGTTGCCCTGCCAGCAGGGGAGTTGGCACCTTCTTCCTGCGCCGGAAAGCTCCTTGCCATGTGCTCTTCTTCGGCAAGCGGGTGAGCTCTAGCTGGTGTTTCCCGGCTGCGCTTACAGATGACGGGAGAGAAAAGCAAAGAGGGGACAGCGCAGGCGTTGTCCCCCAGCTCATTGTGAATTACCATCGCCAGCTTATTGAAGATGTGCCAAGCTGTGGAGTAGGCGATCCCAGCAAGTTTGTGAAACTGGCACGAGCTCATAATAACCCCTTGCTCCATGAACCAGATGGCCGCCAGCCAAGGCCGAGGTAGCCGGACGTGGTGGAAAAACGTTCCTGCCGTCAGCCAGGTAGGCTGTCGGCAGTGTCTGCAATAGACAACCCTAGCTGAGGATGCTGTTTCTAGAGCCTGACTGCCACAATGGCGACACTTGATGATGCCGTCCTGGCGGGCTCTTTTGCATAACTCTTCTAGACAGTCCCGGCTGGTGGGAAACCGTGCGTTGAACTGCTGCCATAGCTCGGTTAGCAACGTTTGTGAGCTTGGCTGCAGTTGTGTAGGAGATTCTGGAAGAGGGATTTGGTCATTCACAGGCAGCTCTCCAGCGTGTATCTAATAAACGATCGCCAGCGGCAAAAGGTTCAAAGGAGATTGATAAATTCTTGGAACAGCACGCTAAATTTAAGCTCACCAACAAGCGAGGGCATTTCTCTGGAAGACTTAACCGATATCGGCAAAACTTTGGCCGGGCTCGTCCAACCGACGCGGATTCGCCCGACCGGTAGTTGGTAGCTTGATGACTCAAGCCGATACAGTTATATGAAACCTGACTTAGACCTTAGCAGCTGCAGCTACGCGGTAATCATCTCTCATCAAGGAGCACCGCAGGTCGCTGTGTTCAAGCAGGTGAGCTCGATCACTACAAACTGGTGGCTGCCTTAGTCTCGACAGAAAATTTATGACGAGCACTCCCAAGACCTTTGCTGCCACCGAACGTTGGCAAAAAGGGACAGCCTATTTGTCACGACTCCACGGCCCGACGACCCACTAGGCGGGGACCGTCTCTCACCGATCGTAGTGGCATAGTCAAGAAACCCCGCCCACTCGATCCCGCTAAGATCCTCATTTCAATTTGCCGGATTCCGAGCTTCGGGATAGCTTGGCGGCCCTGGCCTTCTTCCCACCTTTCAGGCAGGACTCCTCCGTCTGCAGCAGATCGTAATCCTGTTTAAGGCGCTTGAATTCCGCAGCCAGCTGTTGCTCCTGATCGCCGCGGGGAGCGTCGCTCTGCAGGTGCTTTGCCACCACAGCCGCCGTTGCCTTGTTCCGGGAGAGCTTGTTCTCTTCCTGTCGCGGGGCCGTTTCCGCTCCCCCCACGCGATGAAGGTCGGGGGCCATCATCCAGGAGTAAGAGGAGGCTTCAGCTTGAGTCAAGTTCAAGGCGCCGCACATGCGCGGCGGCCGAATGCCCGGCTGGTGAAACCGTTCCACGTGCAGGGCATATTTCTGCGCCATCTGATCGTCGGTGGCCTTGTTGGCATGACATTCACCCGCCATCTGCTGGAACTTCTGCAAACGCAGGTTGTATGCGGTGGCGTGAGCTTTGAATTTGTCGAAATCGGACTGGTCGATCCTGAGAGCGGATTGATATTCGCTGGCGCTGACTTTGTGCGGGAAAACGCTGGGGCCAATATGCTCGAGAACCTCCGCTTCTCCCTCGAGCCTCTTGGCCTGGGCAAGCTGCTGCTGCGAAAGCGAGTGAAGCTCTCTTGTCCTACGTAGGTACTGGTAGCCTTCGTTGATCAGGGACCGAGCCGAGTCGATTCGCTGTTACATCTGCGAGCCGCCGGCCTGCCCTCTGCTTTCCTACGCCTTCGCCGCATAAAACCCGCCGGCAACTGCACGAACAAAGCGATCAGAAACAAATCCGCGTCGGCGAAATCCGGGGATCGCAATACTCCTCCAGCGTGCCGGGGAGGTCCTTCAGCTTCTCCAGCGTCCGTCCCGTGTATAGATGGATCTGCTGATTGTTCAGAGTGCCCTGTTCAGCCTTGTTGAAGAGCTCCGCCGCCGCATGATAGTGCCTGGCATTGTACTGCTTGAGTCCTTCGCTCAACGGGCTGGCCGTCGCCGGCTGCTGCGCGGACAGGCTGACAACAGCAAGGCACAGGCAAGCGATGTAGTGAGAGACGCCGTGCGCCTGTTACCGTTTTGCCAAAGTGGCATGCTGTTTCCTGCCTGACCATCTGCCGGCAGCCTCCCGATGAAACAACTTGTCTTCTATTGAAGACGTTGGATTCGGCGCCTTGGTCCAGGGTGGCGGTCAAGCGGCTATTCCTCGCCGTAGGCGCCGCCGCCGGGCGTTTCGATGACAAAGACATCGCCGGGGCTCATCTCGACGATCGCGGTTCCCGGAAGCTCCTCGCTGGACCCGTCCGCGCGCTCGACGTGGTTGCGTCCGGTGGAAGCGTCGCCGCCGCCCGCGATCCCGTAGGGGGGAACTGCTCGGCGGCCGGACAGGATCGCCGCCGTCATCTTCTCCAGAAACTTGATGCGGCGAATCACACCGCAGCCGCCGCGGTGAAGGCCCTTGCCGCCGCTGCCGGGACGGATGGCGAAACCTTCCACCAGCACCGGGAAGCGCACCTCCAGCACTTCAGGATCGGTCAACCGGGAGTTTGTCATATGCGTGTGGACAGCATCCGTTCCATTGAAGCCCGGGCCCGCCCCTGAGCCGCCGCAGATTGTCTCGTAGTACTGGTAGCGCTCGTTGCCGAAGGTGAAGTTATTCATGGTGCCCTGCGAGGCGGCCAGCACTCCGAGGGCGGCGAACATGGCGTCCGTGATCACCTGCGACGTCTCGACGTTGCCGGCCACGACGGCGGCCGGATAGCTCGGGCTGAGCATAGAGCCCTCCGGAATGACGATCTCCAGCGGCTTCATGCAGCCGTAATTGAGCGGAAGCTCGTCTTCGGCCAGCGTGCGGAAAACATAGAGGACGGCTGCTTTGCAAACGGCCGACGGGGCGTTGAAGTTGGTGGGCAGCTGCATTGATGTGCCGGTGAAATCGATGCGCGCGCTCTGCCGCGTCTTGTTGATGGAGATGGCGACTTGAATCCGGCTGCCGTCGTCCAGCGGGTAAGTGAAGCTCCCGTCGTGGAGGCGGCCTATCCCGCGGCGCACCGATGCCTCAGCGTTATTCTGCACGTGCTGCATATAGGCCAGGACTGTCTGCAGCCCGTAATAGCCGACCATCTTGCGCAGCTCCTGCACGCCCCGCTCGTTTGCCGCCACCTGCGCCCGCAGATCGGCGATGTTCTGGGCCGGGTTCCTTGCCGGATACTTCCCCGCGGTCAGGAGTTTCTCGACCTGCTCTTCCAGGAAGCGCCCGTCGGCCACGATTGGCTCGTTGTCTATGAGGACGCCTTCCTCCTCGACTGATGTGCTGTTGGGCGGCATGGAGCCCGGCGTCGCTCCACCTATGTCCGCATGGTGCCCCCGCGAGGCCACGTAGAAAATGATCTGCTTTTCCGTCTCATCGAACACCGGGGTTATGACCGTGATGTCGGGAAGGTGCGTGCCGCCGTTGTACGGGTTGTTCTGGGCATAGACGTTGCCCGGCCGGAACTCGGAGGCGCGCGCGGCGATGAGGCTTTGCACGCTTTCGCTCATCGAGCCCAGATGCACGGGCATGTGCGGCGCGTTGGCTACCAGCTGTCCCCGGTGATCGAAGACGGCGCACGAGAAATCCAGCCTTTCTTTGATGTTGACCGATGAGCTGGTGTTCTGCAGGGCAAATCCCATCTGCTCGGCTATCGCCATGAAGAGGTTGTTGAAGATCTCCAGTTTCACCGGATCGACATCGGTCGCGTACCTGCGTTTGCCGGCCAGCCCGTAGTCCGCAAAGCTGTGCGCGAGCCCGCGGCGTCGCAGAATCAGATGAGCGCGGTTGGTGAGAACAGCCTGCCAGCCAGGCTCAATCACGTTGGTCCCGGTTGCCTCGACTATGATGGCGGGCCCGTTCACCAGATCACCGGGCTCCAGCTTGTCGCGGCTGAAAATCGGCGTGTCATGCCAGCGATTGAAGGAAAACATCTTGACCGTGGCGATGGGCTTGGGCCCTCTGAACTCCTGCTTGAAACCCAATTCCTCCCCGAGCTGCGGCGCTTCGCCCACCACCTCCAGGGTGAGACATTCGACAACGAGGGCCTTTTCATCCGCCGCAAAGCCGAAGCGCTTGCGGTAGATCCGCTCGAACTCGGTTCTCATCTCGCGCGTGCTTCCGAAACCTACGATGAGCGCCGTGTCCGTTCCCTCATATCTGATGTGGACCTTGCGCACGAGCCTGACCTTGAGGTCCGGTACGCCCTGAGCAGCAAGCTCTTTCTGGCCCTCCGACTCCAGCGCCGCGAAGGATTGTTCCAGCTCGGGCATGAGGTCTTCGTCGAGCTTCGCCTCTATCGCCTTCTGCTTCATCACCACCACGTCAGCCAGCCCCAGCCCGTAAGCTGAAAGAACGCCGGCATAAGGATGGATGAGGATCTGCGACATACCCAGCGAGTCCGCCAGCAGGCAGGCATGCTGCCCACCGGCGCCGCCGAAGCAGCAGAGGGCATAGTCCGTGATGTCATAGCCCTTCTGGATGGAGATCTTTTTGATCGCGTTAGCCATCCGTTCGATCGCGATCGCCAGAAATCCTTCCGCGACCTGCTCAGGGACGCGATCATCGCCGGTCGCTTTCTTGATCTCCTCGGCGAGCCCGGCGAACTTCCGCCTCACCACCTCCGCGTCGATCGGCTGTTTCCCGTCTTCTCCGAACACGGCCGGAAAAAAGTCCGGCTGCAATTTACCGACCATAACATTGCAGTCGGTGACCGTCAGCGGTCCGTCTTTACGGTAGCAGGCGGGGCCCGGGTCCGCGCCCGCCGACTGCGGCCCCACGCGATAACGCTCACCGTCGAAGAAACAGATGGAGCCACCACCGGCGGCCACAGTGTTTATCGACATCATCGGTGCTCGTATGCGCACGCCGCCGATCTCCGTCTCGTACACGCGCTCCAGCTCGCCGGCATATAAGGACACGTCGGTCGAGGTTCCACCCATGTCAAAGGTGATGATCTTATCGAACCCGGCCAGTTCGCTCGTCTTTACGGCGCCGACAATGCCGCCGGCCGGACCGGACAGAATGCTGTCCTTGCCGTGGAAGTGCTCCGCTTCCGCGAGTCCTCCGTTAGATTGCATGAACATCAAGCGCGTGCTGCCAAGCTCTGATGCCACCTGCCGCACGTATCTCCGCAAGATGGGTGAGAGGTACGCGTCGGCAACCGTGGTCGAGCCGCGGCTGACCAGCTTGATTAGCGGGCTTGCGGTGTGCGAGACGGCTATCTCGGTGAAACCAATTTCGGTGGCAATGGCCGCCAGCTGCTGCTCATGCTCCGGATAACGATAGCCGTGCATGAGGACGATGGCGCAGGATCGTATTCCCGCGTCGAAGGCCGCCGCAAGCTTTTTGCGGGCAGCCGTTCTATCGAGGGGCCGGATGACCTTGCCCTCCGCCCCTGTACGCTCGTCGATCTCCACGACCTGCTCGTAGAGCATCTCCGGCAGCACAATCTGCCGGGCAAATATGTGCGGGCGGTTCTGGTAACCAATTCGCAGCGCATCGCCAAAGCCCCGCGTGATGACCAGCACGGTCCGCTCGCCCTTGCGCTCCAAAAGCGCATTGGTAGCCACAGTCGTGCCCATCTTGACGGCCGCTATCTTATCGGCTGGGATAGGTGCCTGTGCCGGAAGTCCCAGCACGTCGCGGATGCCCTGTATGGATGCGTCCCGATAGCGCCCGGGATTCTCGGACAATAGCTTGCGGATCTCGATTTTTCCACCGGGACCTCGGGCCACGACGTCCGTAAACGTGCCGCCCCTATCGATCCAGAACTGCCACATGGGGAGCGCTTCATTGTGAGCCGACTACGCGCATCAACCATACATCATCCGGCGCCCGGCCGTCCCGGCAATTCATGAAAAGATACCTGTTCGGCAGGCGAGGCAGGCGCCCCCGGATCGATCGCTGCCGCAACGAGGCGGGCACGGATGAAAAGCTGGCCGAGCCGGGGCGGGACCGGTGGGGTGGGCGGCAGAGCGGGGAATATTCCTGAGCGTCCGCTTGCTGTCAAGAATGCTCCCGAGGGTGCCCATAAATTTCCAGGTCTGATTCCGTGAAAGACCTGCCAGCCGGTGCTTTGAGGCTTGAAGCGCCGTTATCAGGGTGCAGCGCAACCTGCCCAACCTGCGCGCCCTTTCGCGAAAGAGGCTATTGCGGACTACCCGGGGGACGGTGGATCACCGGCTGGCGCTTGACCAGGAGACGGAGTGCAAGCACTGGTTGCGCGACGAGGGGACGGAGCTTAACCGCCTGGTTGGCCGGATAAAGGAGCGACGGCGGTCGCTTATGGGCGTCTTCCCGGGCCGGGACGGATCCGGCGGAACCGGCGCCACCGTGCGCATCATCGAGGCGCTCGATTATGACATGAGGATCTTCCAGGCGCTGCCTATCGGGCCGCCCACCACCGAGGAGCTGGAGCACCCTTACCTCTTTCCTGACAGAAGAGCGGACGCCGAAATTCGGCCAGTAAGGGTGTTCGACCGCAACTGGGCGGAGCGCCTGCTGGCGGAACCGGTGATGAGCCTGACCAAGCGGCACGGGATCACTCATCCTGCGCCCAGATGAGGGCGTTCGAGCGGCTGCTTGCCGGTGCGGCGACGGTGCTGGTGAAAATATGGCAGGGCATTATGACTGATCCGATCTGGCGTCCTCATCGCCGCCGCGCATGCGGGCCTCCAGCAGCAAAGCCTCCGCCTGGCGGCCTGTGAGTTTCAGGAGCCGGCAAAAGTTATCGAGAATCGGCAGCAGATCTGTCTCGTCTACCGCCTCGGGACGGCTTTCGGCGAGCGTCTCCATGGTCGAGAAGGCCCTGCGCAGATAAGACTCGCCGACCTCAAAGCGTTTCTGGCTGTTGTAGATGGCGGCCAGGTTGTTGTAAGTCTTCGCTACCTCCAGCTCCATGCCCGCCCGTTGCTGGTAAATGGCCAGCGCTCGCAGCGCGCACTTCTCGGCCAACGCGAACTGGCTGCCGAACAGGTATGACAGTGAAAGAAGTCCGGCTACCCTCGCCATCGCCGGATCGTCGGCGGCGACCCGGGGCGCAATCGTGTCGCGGAGGCGCTCGAGCAACAACTGCGCCGGCCGCCACTGGCCATCCGCCAGCATGGATTGGGCCAGTTCATACATGGTCTCGACGGAGCGGCCCTCGCCAGCTTCAGCCCTGTGGGCAGGGAGCGCGCTTGCCTTTGGAGGTCCAGCCTCGCGCGCGGACCGCCGCGTGCCGGTTCCCGCTCGCTCGGCAGAACCGGAGGGGCAGCCATGCCCTCGTGCCTGATCGCCGATTAATTCCAGATCCGGCAGCCTGAAGGCCTGTGGCGCTGCCGGCTCCGTCATCGGCTGGCTCATTGGCTGTAACATTCTGACTCCTCGCCGTTTTCGTCCGGCTATCGGCTGGCGGCTTCGAACAGCTCCGAGTGCTTGAAAGAATAAACCGACCAGCTGTTGATCCTCAACCCGTCCGTATGCGAAAGCTCTTCCCGGTCGGCCGGCCGACCGCCGCGCGCTGCCGCAGCCGCTTTGTTTGCCAGTTCCACCGCCGCGACCAGCTTCTGGAAATCGCTGCGGCTTAACGTGTGAAAGACATGATCCAGGACCTCCGCCGCTCCCGCGATGTCGCCGCAGCGGATCTTCTCCACAATGCTCCTGGCAGCGCCGTTTATGTTGCTCATTAGTAAAACTCCAGCGGAGCTCCAACCACAGGGGCGGAGAATAAATGGATTTTGTGGAAAAAACGTGAAGCGCCGTCTGGTGTTAAACTACTAGCGGGTCGTCGGGCGGTTCGACGGCAGAACCCGGGAATGGGAATTATGAAACGTGAAAGTTTCTGGCTGCTCGCCGTGGTCGCTCAGTTGATCCTGGTGTGCGTGCCGGCAAGGGCTGACGATGGCTCTGGATCAAGCGTCCTGTCCAGGGTCGTCGCCGTGCCGAAAGGGGCTGCCGGCGTCGTCTGCGGCGTGATGCTGGGAGTGCCTATCCGCACGGGCAAGTACATTTGCTCGGAGAGCCATCGGATGACCCAGACCCTTCTCGATGATTTTGGCGGCCCGGGGCTGGCGAACATGACGATGGCCAGGCCCGTGGGAATTGCCTATGGCATTGCCAGCGGTACCGTGCTCGGGCTGATCAGGGGCGTGCAATACGGCGTTGAATACGGTGTTGAGGAGCCGTTCAGCAAGAAGTCGATCGGCATTGGAGAGCCTTGCTCCGTCTCGACTCCTTAATGCAGCCGGCCCGGCAACTCGGTCTGATGCCACCGTTTTGCCGCCTGCCAGAGCTGAAGGACAGACGCCGGTCAAGCAGCAACGAGATTACCGTCGAGAATCTGGCACTGCGCCAGGAGCTTCCCGCGGTGCGTGGAGAGATCTCGGAGATTATCCAAAGAGCGCACATGGATCTTGACCTCGTGGCATCCCAGCTAAAGGGGAACGACATGTCTACTCGAAGCTCATGAGGGCCTGCTCGACCAGGAGGGACAGGACCATCGCCGCCACCGGCGCGTTCGGCTTTACGGCAAACGGCGCTCTGTGGGCTGTCGCCGAGGCTCTCGCCGTCTCCAGGGCGAACCGGCCGCACTTCCCGGTGTCCTGCGGCACGTTGGGCATACCGGCCGGCCTTGTTCCGTCAGCAGCATCGGCATCGACCATTAAGGAGGTGACCGGCTGGCGCGCCCGGCAGCAGGACACGCCGCGGGCAGCTTATCGATAAGTGGATTGCCGGTGGGATCCTTCCCGCCTCCACCAGCCAACCTTGCGCAAGAAAGGTAAATCTGGCGACCGGCTCCGTCTGACAGACAAGAAGCGTGACGAGATGCCTTCCATTCACGAGAGTTGCTCGTGGTTCTGCGCGGCGACAGGCATGTCCGGTAGCGCCTGGCAGAAATTAACGTACGCCCGTAGGGGCGCATTGTATCCGCCCGGGCGCGTTCAACGCGCCCCTACAAGCAACGGGTTCTAATGCCAGCGAGTACTAGGGGCGTGCGCGATGGTATTGCGGCGGCCATTCGACCTCCTGACCCAGCACGGCCGCGGCATGGAGCGGCCAGTAGGGATCGCGCAGCATCTCGCGGGCCAGGAGCACCAGGTCCGCCTTGCCGGAGCGAATGATCTCGTCGGCCTGCTGTGGCGATGTGATCATGCCGACGGCGGCGGTCTTGATCCCGGCATCGCGGCGGACGCCATCGGCGAAAGGCACCTGGTAGCCGGGGCCGACCTCCACTTTCGCCTCCGGCGCCACCCCGCCTGATGAGCAGTCGACAAGATCCACCCCCCGCTTCGCCAGCTCCCTGGCCAGCACAACCGACTGGTCCAGGTCCCAGCCGCCGTCAATCCAATCCGACGCCGAAATCCTGACCAAAAGAGGCATCTTCTCGCCGATCTCCGCCCGGACCGCCGCCGTCACCTCCAGCAGCAGGCGCATGCGATTCTCGAGTGACCCGCCGTACTCGTCCTCACGCTTGTTGCTTACAGGAGACAAAAAGGAGTGCAGCAAGTAGCCGTGCGCCGAGTGGACCTCGACAAGGCGGAAGCCGGCCCGGACGGCCCGCTGGGCTGCTTCGGCGAAGCGCTCGACGATAGCGCTGATCTCGTCAATTGATAACTGATGGGGCACCTGGTAGCCTTCCGCAAACGGGATCGGGGAGGCGCCCACAGGTTGCCAGGCGCCCTCGTCGCGCGTGAGCGGCTTGCCGCCTTCCCATGGTCTGTGCGTGCACGCCTTGCGACCGGCGTGTGCCAGCTGAATGCCCGGGACCGCGCCATGCTCTTCGATGAATTCGGCGATCGGGCGCAGCGGCTGGATGTGCTTTTCCTCCCATATGCCCATGTCCTGGGGGCTGATCCGCCCTCGCGCCTCGACCGCCGTAGCCTCCACCATGACCAGGCCGGCGCCGCCTACAGCTCTGCTGCCCAGATGGACCATGTGCCAGTCGGTGGCCATCCCGTAAACCGACGAATACTGGCACATGGGTGAGACGCCGATGCGGTTGCGCAAGCGCACGTCGCGGATGGCGAGCGGCGAAAAAAGCCCGAGCTCGCCTTTCTCGCCCTGTACTGTCTCCGGTTTTTCAAGGGTTTCTCGCGCCATGGGTCACCTCTTGCTTAAAGTCCCAAGTGTAATACGATGAGTGAGGCTCCTCAACCGGGTCCTTCCGAGCGGGGGATGCCCCACCCGCAAGGATCACCGGCCGACGCCTATGGGAGCTGCTTGCATTATGGCATCAACAACAAAAACGCGGGCACCGCTCACCCAAATCTATCGATCGCCGCTGCGCTATCCAGGCGGTAAGCAAAAGGCGATACGGGAGATTGCTCGCCTGCTTCCGGAACGAGCCGGCGAATACCGGGAGCCGATGGTCGGTGGGGGAGCGTTTTCTTCCATGCCAGGCGGAGTGGGCTGGCATCGCATTACTGGATCAACGACAAGTTTACCGATCTATAGTTCGACCACCAGCGGCTGGCCTCTATCCTGAAGGCCACCCCGCACCGGCTTCTCATTACCCACGACGACTGCAGCGAGATAAGGACGCTCTACCGCTGGGCAAGGGTCCGCAGGTGGAGCCTGCAGTACGGCATGAACAACTGCAGCCACAACAACGTCAGCAAGATTGGCGCGGAGCTGTTCATCAGCAACTCTGAGCTGCCACAGGGCGCGATTCAGTCGGGAACCGGTCAGTGGGCGCCCCTGGAGCGGCGCTCGGCGATCGATTCCACCACGAGCAGCGCCACTATCGCCGCCGGCAGCGCGATCTCGACGGTGGCGATGCCGACAAAAGCCAGTCTTTCAGCTTGCACCAGCGTCGGCACGTGCAGGGAGTAGAACCAAACGGCAAGGATCCCGATCACGAATGGCAGTAGAAATGCGATGAATTTCTGCAATTCGGACATAAGCTGAGCCTCCACTTCCACTTTTAGGCTCACAACGTGCAAACCGCGTGCAAATCGCCGGCTGTCTCATTCGGAGAGCCAGTATCGCACGTTGGTCACCACGACGTCCCGGCGCCCGAGAAAGGCCAGCTTTAGTATCAGACCGGTATTGCCGTGCAGCAGACTGTGCCACCATCTGGTGGATACGAACTCGCCCACGATGACGGTTATCGTCCTCTCCTTATCCTCGTCATGAAGCTGATCGAGACGGTCCATAATCGGCCCTACCAGGGATCTATAGGGCGACTTGACGATCACGAGCGGGATGTCGGGCACGTAGCGTCGCCAGTCCTCCTCGAGCGTGGTTGTCCACTCCGGCTCAATTTCGACGTACAGCGCTTCGCAGTCGTGCTCGATCGCTCTGGCATACTCAATAAATTTCAGTGTGCCAGCGTGCAGGCTCTGCACCAGAATCACAACCTTATTGCGAATGCATCTCGGCGCCACGAGTTTTGTGAGGACGAGCTGCTCGGCCACGCTTACGTAGTGACTGTGGACCTTCTGGAAGATAAACAGCAGAATACCCATCAGGAGCATGACGAACCAGGCGCCCTCAACGAATTTCTCGATGGCGATGTCGACCAGGACGACAAACGTGGCGGTGGCACCGATGCCGTTGAAAAGCGCTTTCACCTGCCAGCCCTTCTGTCTCTGGATAAACCAGTGCCGCACCATGGCGCACTGCGACAGGGTGAAGGCTAGGAACACGCCTATCGTGAAGAAGGGGATCAGCAGATCAACGCTTCCCTTCTTGGCGACGATGAAGATGGCGGATATGAATCCCAGGATCATGATGCCGTTGTCGAAAGCCAGCCTGTCACCGACGTTGGCGAGCTGTCTGGGCATGAACCCGTCGCGGGCGAGGAAGGAGCAGACTCTGGGGAAGTCGGAATAGCTTGTCTGAGCAGCGATCATCAGTATCAAAGCCGTCGCGAACTGCGTCAGTGTATAGGCCCATCCCAAACCGCCGGTCTTACCGAAAACCGTTCCCGAAAGCTGGTCTATCAGTGCGGGGCAGCTGACGCCGCCATGCTCCCAGTAGACGATGTGAAACTTGATGGCCAGCAGGGAGACACCGGTGAATATCGTCCCGAGAATGACGGCCATCCATACGAGCGTGATTGCCGCGTTGTGTGACTTCGGATCTCTGAAAGCCGGAACGCCGTCCGCTACCGCTTCCACCCCCGTCAGAGCCGAGCAGCCCATCGCGAAGGCCCTCAACAACACTGCCACAATTGCCGTTGTTGCGGCTGTTCCTGGAGCCACGCCGGGAGGGATGACTTGATTGGCGAATTCGCGGTGGTACTGGTAACCGTAAGCATCGCCGAATAAGCCGAGCGCGATCATGAGACAGCTCATGCCGACAAAGGTATAAAACGGTATGGCAAAAAGGGCGCCGGGCTCCCGCAACCCGCGCAGATTGAGGATGGTCATCAACAGGATGACACCCAGGCAGTAGGGCACCATGTGCTCGCCAATGTTCAGCCGGGACAAAACCGGCACATCGCGCAGGTTCTGCAGCCCGGAGGCGACCGATACGGAGACGCAGAGCACGTAATCGATGAGGATGGCCGCACCGGCTATCAATCCAAGATTCGTTCCCAGATTATCCTTTGTCACGATGTACGACCCGCCGCCCCTGGGATAGGCGTGGATCGTTTGCCAATAGGAAAGCGCCACCAGCACCAGTACCGCTGCGATCAGGCAGCTGACTTGCGCGATGTGATGGCTGAAGATGGAGCTGTATTGCGGCAACCAGAAGCCGGCCAAGCAGAGTGCCAATACGATTTGCTGATTGCCATAAGCAACTGAGGAAATTGCGTCGGAGCAGAACACGGGCAATGCCAGAACCTTGCTCAGCAGCGTGCTTTCGCGCTCGTGGGTTGGAATAGGCCTTCCGTATATAAGCCGCCGCACCGCGTCTAATATCATAGGTCTGCGCTCCTGCCCTCCAGTGCTTTGCTGGCTACCAGGGTAGATGATCGAAGCGATAAGAGTAGCCTGCCCCGACAAATGCCGCCGGAGCCGACTTATTCAAGCCGAATCCACACTGCACGTCGAGCTGGTGGTGCCGGGCCGGCCTGTACACGGCCCCGAAGTGGGCGATGCTGAGGCCGGCTCTGCCCTGGGTAAAGAAGCCACCGTATTCAGCGAACAGGCCTGCTCGCGGGCCGAAGGATTTGCTCAACATGAAGTCGGGCTCGTACTCGAGGGCGCCACCGGAGTTCAAGAGCAGCAGGGATTGCATGCCCATTATCTGCCAGCCCCCTTTGATCGGATAAGCCCAGGGCATCCTGAAGACGGGCTCGACGCCGGAGCCCGATATGGTCTTGCTGCCGGTGGGAAGATTCATGGCCCCTATGAATGTGATCTGAAACTTCTTGACTGTCGGAAACTGGTGCTTGAAGCCGACCTCGGTCAAATCGGAAGCGCCGGCGGTGGTCGCCGGCGCGTGAGCCTGGCGAAGCAGAACGAAGCTGGGCACGAACATCTGAAACTCGGTCCTCCCGGTCAGACCCAGGCGCACCTGGGTTTCGGATATGTCGTAATAGGTGCCCCCGTGCTGGAGATGTTGATAGAGCGTGCCGTTCTCCAGTTGAACACTTGCCTGCGGCACGACGAGCGGGGAGAACATGAAGCTGGGGCGGTTAGTGTCGATAAAGTCCGTCTTTTCAAGAGCGAGCACCGCGGTCGGCAAAAGGGCGCTGGCTGAAAGGATTACAATAACAAGCAGACGCCGCTTCAGGGATGACGACACCAGAATGTTCCTCCGGTGCCCATGATGACAGAAAATGCTGTTGCGGAATCCAATTTTCACGGGCCGGCCCTGCAATCGCGTGGACTGGCGTCACGTTTTCTCCTTCTGCGCCTGCCGGGACAGCATTGCCCGCTCGATGGCCAGGGCGGTCTGGTTTACAAAAGTTTCCAACAGGTGCATCTCCTCCGGATTCTGGAACCGCTTTGGCTCGGAGCACATAACGCCTATGACGCCGATCGACCCGGTCGAGCCGCGCAGCGGCAGGTAAAGAGCCTTAGCCCCGGGCAGGGTCGAGGTTCCGGCACCGGCGGCCTTGCCGTTGATAAAAACCCACTGGGCCACCCCGAACTCGTGCGAGTCGACCACGAATGACCCCTCCAGCTGTTCGACCTCCGACAGCTTGCCGTCGTCGCCGGTCAGGAACACGGCTACAAGCCCGCCGAAGACTGCCTTTATGTGCCCGACCGATGTAGCCAGAACCGCCTCCTTTGTAACAGCGGCCGCTTGCTCTCGCGTCATCGCATAAAGGGCGGCGGTGCGGCTTTCTCGTTGTCTGGCCATCTCCGCTTGATGCTGGACGGCATAGGTAAGGGTGCTGAGCGTCAAAGCGACAATCAGCATCACGGCCAGTGTTATTAAGTACTGGGTGTCGGTAACGGCGAACGTGTAATACGGCGGTACAAAGAAGAAATCGCAAGCGGCCACGCTCAGGATCGAAGCCAGAATACCGGGACCCCGACCGTACTGCACCGCTATGACCACCACGGCCAGCTGGTAGATCATCACCAGGTTGACCAGGGCAATGCGTGTAAACAAGAGTCCGTCTATGCCGGTGGCTATGAGCACACCGGCAAGCGCTTTCAGGTAGGGGATCAGATTGGACGGTTGCTGACCCTCCTGGCGGCCGTCGCCCTCAAGCTCTGCTTTATCGCCGGTAATCACATAGACATCTATGTCGCCACTGCGGCGAATGAGCTCGTCGGCAACGGATCCAGCCAGCATCTCCCTCCAGCGCGGCCGGTTGGGCTTCCCAATGACGATTTTCGACACGTTCATCCGGCGGGCGTAGGAGACTATCTCCTCGGTCACGTTGGTGCCGGTAAGCACGGTCGTCTGCGCGCCCAGCTGCTCGGCCAGCCGCAGCGTCCGCATCAGGGTGTGCCTCTCCCGTTCCGGCATGCGCGCATATTTGGGGGTCTCGACATAGGCGGCCAGCCAGTCGGCATTCAATCCTGCCGCGATCCGGCTGGCCGTCCGAACCGTCCGCGCCGCCAGCGGGCTCGGCCCTACACAAACCAGGATTCGCTCCGAGGCCGGCCAGACGTCGCGCACGAACTCATCGCTGCGATACTTCTGCATCTGCTTGTCCACCCGCTGAGCAGCGCAACGGAGCGCCAGCTCTCGCAAGGCGATCAGGTTGCCCTTGCGGAAAAAGTGCTCGAGGGCGAACGTGCTCTTCTCTGGTATGTAGACCTTTCCTTCCCGCAAGCGCTGGATGAGCTCGTCGGGAGGAAGATCCACCAGCTCGATCTCGTAGGCCTTCTCGAGCATGAAATCGGGCACGGTCTCGCGCACGCGCACCGTGGTTATCTGCGCCACAATGTCGTTGGCGCTCTCCAGATGCTGAATGTTAAGCGTCGTATAGACACTGATGCCGGCATCCAGCAGCTCCTCAACGTCCTGCCAGCGTTTCTCGTGGCGGCTCCCCGGCGCGTTCGTATGAGCCAGCTCGTCGACTAGAATGACCGCCGGGCGCCGCAACAGGGCTGCATCGAGGTCGAACTCCTCCAGATGCGTGTTGCGATACTCGACAGGTTTGAGCGCTATGGTCTCGATCCCGGACAGAAGAGCTTCTGTTTCCTTCCGCCCGTGCGTCACCACGCAACCCGCCACCACATCCACACCCTCGGCCAGCAACTCCCGGGCCGATTCCAGCATCTTGTAGGTTTTTCCGACCCCCGCTGCCGCCCCCAGAAATATCTTCAACCTGCCGCGCGCGAGCGTCGACTCCTCTTCCTTCACCCGTGCCAGCAGCTCTTCCGCGGTAGGTCTGGTGTCGGCCATGGATGTCTTGCCTCAAGGCTACACTACCGCTTTATCTCATCGAGGGCAAGATTAAGCTCAAGCACGTTCACCCTGGGCTCGCCGAGGAAGCCCAGTTGCCGGCCTTGCGTATGCTGCTCGACCAGCGCTGCCACCTCCCGGAGCGGCAGCGCCCTGGCGCTCGCCACCCGACGCGCCTGCAGCATGGCGTTTTCCGGGGAGATGTGGGGGTCGAGCCCGGAGCCGGAACGGGTGACCGCGTCGACCGGCACCCTGTCCTGCGCTGACAGCAAATTCTCCTTCCGGTACGCGTCAGCCAGCTGTTTGACGCCGGCAAAGGACTCGTCGACGCCGGCGGTGGTCGGATTGTCCTGCTGCCCGACGATCAGCCTGGCGGACGTGGGGCCGAGATTGCTTCCCGCCGAAGCCTCGCCGCTGTAACCCGAGCCGGCGGCCGATGGGCGCCCGTGGAAGTATTGAGGACTGGCGAACTGCTGACCTATCAGTGTGGACCCGATAATGTGGCCGTCCTTATGGCGCACCAGGGAGCCGTTGGCCTCGTAAGGGAGAAGCAACTGGCAAAGGGCCGTCATCAGCAGGGGGAAGACCAGCCCCGTCAAGACGCCGAGCACGACCGTGGCCCTCAACGCAGGAATCAACTGTTCGAGCATGCAAACCTCCGTGCTGGATCAGCTCAGCGGCGCCAGGCGCAGGATGACGATGATCTGATCGATGAGCCAGATGGCCGGGAAAGGAACAAGCAAGCCGCCCAGCCCGTAAATGGCCAGGTTGCGCTGCAGCAGCGCCTCCGCGCCCATCGGGCGGTAGGAGACACCGCGCAGGGCCAGCGGAATCAGGGCGATGATGATGAGGGCGTTGAAGATGACCGCAGCCAGAATGGCCGAGTGCGGGGAGTGCAGCGCCATGATGTTGAGCGACCACAGCGGACCGTGCGCCGTCCCCGGCAGCGCGTACAGGGTGCCGAACATGGCCGGCAGAATCGCGAAGTATTTGGCCACGTCGTTGGCAATCGAGAAGGTGGTAAGCGCGCCTCGCGTCATGAGGAGCTGCTTGCCGATCTGCACCACCTCGATCAATTTGGTCGGGTTGGAGTCGAGGTCGATCATATTGCCGGCCTCCTTGGCCGCTTGCGTGCCGGTGTTCATTGCCAACCCCACGTCGGCAGCCGCCAGCGCCGGGGCGTCGTTGGTGCCGTCGCCGGTCATGGCCACGAGCCTGCCACCGCTTTGCTCCTTGCGGATGAGCTGCATCTTCGTCTCGGGGGTGGCCGCGGCGAGGAAATCATCGACTCCGGCCTCGCTGGCGATTGCCGCGGCGGTCAGCGGATTGTCGCCGGTGATCATGACCGTGCGGATGCCCATGGCCCGCAGCCGCTGGAACCGCTCCCGCATGCCGCCTTTGACCACGTCCTTGAGGTAGATGACCCCGAGCAGCCCCCGCATGTTGTCGGCCACTACCAGCGGCGTACCCCCGGCCTGGGCGATCCTGGTGACCTCCTTTTCGACTTCCACGGGAACCGGCATGCCGAGCTCGCGCACGAATTTATAGATCTGGTCGGAAGCGCCCTTGCGGATCTGCTTGCCGTTCAAGTTGACGCCGCTCATTCTGGTTTGAGCGCTAAAGGATATGAAGTGCGCCTTGATGTTGGAGAGCTGGCGCTCCCTTAGCCCATAGCGCTTGGCCAGGGTGACTATCGAGCGGCCCTCCGGCGTCTCGTCGGCAAAAGAGGAGAGCTGAGCGGCATCGGCCAGGACACGCTCCGAGACCTGGGGAGCTGGGAGGAATTCCACAGCCTGACGGTTGCCCAGCGTGATCGTGCCTGTTTTGTCCAGCAGAAGCGTATCGACGTCGCCGGCGGCCTCTATGGCCTTGCCGCTCATGGCCAGGATGTTGTGCTGCAGGACACGATCCATTCCGGCGATGCCGATGGCCGAGAGCAAGGCTCCGATTGTGGTCGGTATGAGGCAGACAAGAAGCGAGATCAAAGAGAACAGATCGGGCGGCTGCCCGGCGCCTGCCGCCCGCACCGAGTAGATGGAAAATGGAAGGAGCGTGGCCACCGCAAGCAGGAATATGATCGTCAGCCCGGCAAGCAATATGTTGAGAGCGATTTCGTTGGGCGTCTTTTGCCGCTGCGCGCCCTCGACAAGGGAGATCATCCTGTCCATGAAAGTCTCGCCCGGTTGCACGGTGATCCGTATACGCAACCAGTCTGACAGGATGGTGGTACCGCCGGTGACGGCGCTGCGGTCGCCGCCGCTTTCTCTTATCACCGGAGCCGACTCGCCGGTAATCGCGCTTTCGTCGACGCTGGCGACTCCTTCTATGACCTCACCGTCGCTGGGGATTATCTCACCGGCCTTTACAAGCACGACGTCACCCTTGTTGAGCGCGGTCGCTGCCACCACCTCGTACTTATCCTTGCCAAGCTCCCGGCGGGCGGTCGTCTCCCTGCGATTGCGCCGGAGCGTGTCCGCTTGCGCTTTCCCGCGCCCTTCGGCTATTGCTTCGGCAAAATTGGCAAAAAGGACGGTAAACCACAGCCACAGCGTGATTTGACCCTCGAACAAGAGCGTTCCGGCAGCCGTCCGGCTGATGAGATCCCGCAGAAAGACAATGGTAATTGTCACGCTGCCTGCCTCGACCACGAACATGACCGGGTTCTTCGCCATGGTCAAAGGATTGAGCTTGACGAGCGAATCCTTGAGCGCGCGCCTGACGATGACCGGCTGAAACAGCGGCATCTTCTTGCGCTGCGGCACTGGAACCAGGCTCAGATCATCGTTCATTTTCAGAACAATCTCCCGCAATGCATGAGGAAATGCTCGACAACCGGCCCGAGCGTGAGGGCCGGGAAGAAGGTCAGGGCGCCGACGATCAAGATCACGGCGATGAGCAGAACCACAAACAGCCAGCCGTGAGTTGGAAAGGTGCCGCTCGAGGCGGGCACGTACTTCTTTGCGACCAGCGAGCCTGCCAGGGCGATGGCCGGGATCATCATTATGAAGCGCCCGATAAGGGTAGCGAGCCCGAGCGTGACGTTATAGAAGGGCGTGTTGCTGGTGAGCCCGGCAAAAGCCGAGCCGTTGTTGCCGGTGCAGGAAGAGAAGCTGTAAAGTATCTCGGAGAAGCCGTGTGCCGCCGCGTTGTTGACGTTGTGCCAGGTGGCGCCGGGCGGATTGAGCGGGCTTCCTGCGGGAAGCTCCAGCACCGAGCTGAGCGCCGTAAGTACCAGAGTGGAAAATGAGCCGGCAAGGACAAAGAGCATGGCCATCTTCACGTCCTTTTGCTCGATCTTCTTGCCGACATACTCCGGCGTTCGTCCGACCATGAGCCCGGCAATAAAGACGGTCAGCACCGCGAACACCAGCATCCCGTAAAGTCCGGAGCCCACCCCGCCGAAGACGATCTCGCCCAGCTGGATGTTGATTAGCGGCACGAGCCCGCCCATCGGGGTCAGGGAGTCGTGCATGCAGTTTACCGCCCCGCAGCTCGCACAGGTGGTTATGGTGGCAAACAGGGCCGAGTTGGCGAGCCCGAACCGCACCTCCTTCCCCTCCATGTTGCCCCCGAGGTCGCCCAGCCCGGCCGTGGATATTTCCACGCCTTGCCTGGCCATGAGCGGGTTGCCGGCAGCCTCGAAGTGATAGCAGACCGCCACCCCGGCCAGGAAAAGGGCGAACATGGCGGCCAGCAATGCCCAGCCCTGCCGCGTGTCCTTCACCAGCTTGCCAAACGTGTAGGTGAGCCCGGCCGGCAGGATGAAGATGGAGAGCATCTCAATGAAATTGGAAAGCGGGGTGGGGTTCTCAAACGGGTGCGCGCTGTTGGCGTTGAGGAACCCGCCGCCGTTTATGCCGAGCATCTTGATCGCTTCCTGCGAGGCCAGCGGCCCCTGCGGGATGATCTGTTTCGCCCCTTCAAGAGTGATAGCAACCGTATATGGTGCAAAGTTCTGGATCGATCCCTGCCAGACCAGAAAGAGCGTGTAGAAAAAGCAGATCGGGAACAGTATATACAGGCTGCAGCGGACCAGATCGCGAAAGAAGTTGCCGACCGTGTCAGCCGAGTGCCTGGCGAAGCCGCGAATTAATGCCATAGCAGCCCCCATACCGGCGGCAGCCGAAACCCAGTTGTGCAGAGCCAACGCCAGCATTTGCGAAAGGTACGACATGGTGCCCTCGCCGCTGTAGCTCTGCCAGTTGGTATTGGTCGTAAACGAAGCGGCGGTGTTGAAGGCCAGGTCGGCGGTCATCGCGGTTGCCCAGGCGGGGGCCGACGGCGTGGAAAAACCCATCGGATTGAGCGGCAGGAACCCTTGCAGGCGAAGCAGCGCGTAAGTGAAGAGCATTGATATCATCGAGAAGGCCAGGAGGGCCAGCGCGTAGCCCGTCCAGCGCATCTCCTTGTCAGCATCCACGCCGGCGAGGCGGTAGATCAGTCGCTCCAGCGGGCCGAGCGCCGGCTCGAGCGGGCTGCCGCCGGTCTCCATTACCCGGGTTATATAGAGGCCTGTGGGCCTGGTAAGTATCAGGAGGACGAGGCAATAGGTGGCAATTTGCAGCCATCCGGCGATGGTCATGGTTCACCTGACTAAAACTTTTCGGGGCACAACAATGCGTAGAACAGATAGATGCAAAGCCCGAGCGCCACACACGCGGCTATCGTGTACTCGAAAGACAAGTTCAGGCACCTCTCAATTGCTCGCTGGCGCCTGTTACAAGCGCTCGCACCCGAAGACATAGGCGGCGCTCAGCGCGAAAAAGGCTATGGTGAGCGTGATGTAGAGAAAGTCGGACACTGCCAGAGCCTGCTCCGGAACTTCAATATCGGCCATCCGCCTGCGCGCGGAGACATCGGCTATCTGGCAGCAAGCGGGTGGCTCAAACCTAAATATAGAGTGCGGCGCCTAAAGAAGGTATCAATGTGAATGCCGCTGACATAAAGGTAGTATCAAGTTCGGTGCCGCGCTTTGCTAAACGTGCTTTTCCCCGTGGACAACCATGAGAAGCTCGAGCATCATCCGCTTCATCTTCAGAATTTCGGCCGTCAGTTGCTGCAGCATAACCAGGCGGGTAGACAGTGTGGCAATGGACAGGCCTTTTTTGCGTGCGACAGAGGCGGTCAGGCAATCGAGCTCGTATTTCGATCTTCTGTCGGTGAAGTTGGGAATATTGCTGTCGGCAACCCAGCGATCGATCAACTGGTCCTTTCGGGTTTTGCCGCTGCTGTCACCGGCCGGCACCATGTTGAGGAACTCCCAGACCGGGCGGGGGTATTCAATTTCAGGATTGGTGGGGTAATCGAACAGCTTCGATAGCATGTTCGGCTCTTTCTCGCAGGTCCGTTTTTTCCCGTTGACCGCCTTCAAGGTGTACATGGAAGCCACGGAAGGAACAAGACCGGCAAGGATGCCCGTGGTGCCGGACGGGATAGACCACTGAACCACCTTTCTCGGGTTCCTGGCAAAGGTAGTATTGAGGCTGGGAATGTCGAAAGCCTCGGCCAGGGCCCACAGGATACCATTGCTGATGAAGCTGGCGGCATTGACCCTGGCCACGAGCTTATCCCGGTCATTCGTATATGTGCGAAGCATTTCGTTATAGACTTGCTCCTCCGCGGCAATTTCGGCCAGGACGAAGTCAATGGCTAGATTGGCCTCGAGAATGACCTGGTTGGCCTCCATCGTTGCCGCCATCAGTTGCTGGCTGGCAGCCAGATTCTCCATGTTCGGCTCGAAACTGACTGGATCGGCTCGCCCACGCAAGGTTGCAATGCGCTCCAGCAATGGCGTCAACTTCAAAATTTCTGCCAACTGGCGAGTGTTTGGTGATATCTCGGCGCTGGTCAGATCGATGCCGGTCTTGAGGATCTGCGTCGGGACGGCCTGCACGTTGGCGCTGGGCTCGGCAGCGAAACAGGCGGGGGCGGGAGCAGCCAGGAAAACCGCTGTCAGCCCGGAAGCAAGCACGCAACGCCAAAAACTCATATGTTTCCTCTGGGAATCCCTGTAAACCAGGGCAGGCACCTGCCCTGGCTGCGATACGGTGTTCGACCGCCCACTTTAACAGCAGGAATAATAACGTAACATCAAGTTGCCCGGTGCAGTATCAAGATCCTGTCAAAGGCGTACTTGACAGCCGGGGCCTGTGCTGCAAGCGCCGGTAGTTGATTCCAGGCGCAATCGCTCGTCAACCCGCGGTTCGAAACCGATAGCCGACTCTTGTCTCCGTATGCACAAAGCGCGGTCTTTCTGGCGTTTTCTCGATCTTGTTGCGCAGGTTGGCTATGTGCACACGAAGCGTGTGTGAATCGTCAGCGTACTCAGGGCCCCAGACTTTCGTCAGGAGCTGCCGGTGCGTGAGCACACGGTCCGCGTTCAGGCACATATACCGGAGCAGATCATATTCCTTGGGGGTGAGGTGGACCTCCTGCCCGTCCACGGTCACACGCCTGTGCGCGAAGTCGACGGCAAGATTCTCGCAAGAGAAGGTCGGCTCATCCGGCTCGCCAGGCACGCTTGTGCGGCGGAGGACGGCCCGCAGGCGAGCGGACAGCTCGCCCATTCCAAAGGGTTTGGTCAGGTAGTCGTCGGCGCCGAGATCGAGAGCCTTTATCTTATCCTCCTCGCCTTCCCGCACCGACAGCACGATAATTGGCGCCCGGCTCCATGAGCGAACCTGCCTGCAGACTTCGTAGCCATCCGTCCCGGGCATGGCCAGATCGAGAATGATCAGGTCTGGATTGTGCAGCGCGGCAAGATCGAGCCCCTCCTCGCCTGAGGCGGCCAGGATCACTTCATAGCCGGAGCGCTCGAGACCGGCCCTTAGCGCCCGCCGTATCTGTGGCTCGTCATCGATCACGAGAACTTTTGTATTCAAGATGGATCTCTTTGTTTACCTTGCGATGTCTCGTTGTGTGGAAGCGTAACACGGAATACGCAGCCGCCGCCTTCCCGGTTAAGAGCCGAGAGGTGACCGCCGTTGGCTTCTACCAGCCCGCGGCAGAGGGCAAGACCGATGCCCACGCCGGGCACGGCACTCTCCTTCCAGCCAGGCGCCCGGTAAAACGGCTCGAACACGCGCTGTTCATCACCCCGCGGGAGCCCGGGGCCGCAATCGAGCACTTCAAGCACGAAAAGTCCGTCTTGCCAGTGCGTGGCAAGTTCGACGGCACTGCCAGGGGGGGAGTATTTGAGCGAGTTTTCCAGCAGGTTCTTCAGAACCTGCACCATTTGCACGGCATCGACCGTCACCTCCGCAACGGCGCGATCAAGCTCCACGTGTATCCTTTCATTCTCCTCCTTGCCGAAGCAGTCGAGGGCCGCGCCCACAAGCTCGGCAACGGATGTCGGCTCGGCCAGTGGTTGCCAGGCTCCCGATTCAAGCCGGGAGAGGTCGAGTATATTGCCAACCATACGATTCAGGCGGTCTGTTTCCTGGACGACCCCCTGCAAAAGTCCGCGCTGAACCTCGGGATCGACCGGGGACCCATCTTCGAGGATGCTGCTGACGCTTGCCTTGATCGATGTGAGAGGGCTGCGGAAATCGTGGGACACCATGGAGAGAAGGGCGGTCTTGAGCCGATCGGCTTCGGCTAGAGCCTGCGCTCGGGCCTGCGCTTTCATCAGGCGATCACGCTGCAGCAGAACCGCGGCGTGGTTGGCCAGCGAGTCAACGACCTGCATCTCGATCGGCACAAGCCGGCGTGTGCCGGGCAGCCTTAAGTATAATACGCCCAGAACCTGGTTCTCCGTCACGATCGGCAGATAAGCGGCAGATGGACGATCGGCTTCGCCAAGCGCTTTCTGCCAGTGCCTGCTCTTGTCCCAGCCGATCGATCGCCCTTCCGCCAGCACGAATTTGATCGCATCGCCGGCGATACCAAGTGCTGCTTCCTCGCCGCCGCCTGCCGCGCGATATTTCGCGATTGCATGACACTCCCCCTTGTCGTCGGGGGCCAGTAAAGCCGCCTCTTCCGGCCGGACAATCTCAGCCAGCCGTGAAAGAACCTTGCGCAGGGCGACGTCCCTGTCCAGCTCCGAGGCCACGGCCCAGCTTGCCTCGGCCAGCGCGGCGGTCTCCAGCTTCCGCCTCTGGGCTTCTTCGGCACGGGCCCGGAGCAGGGCCATGAGCTGACCGGTAACGGTGGCGGTCAAAAGGAAGATGCACAGGGCGAGCCACTCCGCTGGTTCCTGAACAGTCAGCTGGTAGCGCGGCGCGACAAAGAAGTAGTCGAAGCTAAAAAACGAGGCGATCGAGGCGAGGATGGCAGCGGCGCGTCCAAGCAGAAGCGCGGCGCCTATCACCACCAGCAGGTAAAGCATGGGAATATTGGCTATGCTTGCGTCGGCACCGGTCGTCTTTATGATCCCGGTCATCAGCGCGACTCCAAGCAGAGCAGCGGCATAAGGCCAGGGAGGGTGCTGCCAGGCGCGCTTCGTCTGCCCTTCTGATAAGGATTCTTTCATCGTTCCATCCAGGATCAAAGCCATCCTAGCAGACCGATTCCCCTGGCCCGGATACAAGTGGCCACCGGAAGGCCAGGCCGTTACAGCCGGCTGACGAACTTGCTCATCTCCGCTGATTCAACGGCCGCCTGGGCCGCCTGGTTATACAGATCTACCGGCTGCAACACGCCGGCTATCTGGCTCACCGGCATCGCGGCAAACAGGCTCTGGAAAAATTCCAGTATTGCCTTCATGAATCCCAGCGGGTTGGGCATCCGGCTCGCAATTCCGGCAAGCTCCTGAAAGGCGCCGTCGATCCCGGAGATTGCTGGAGCCGTTGCTCTGCCGGAGAGTATTTCGGATGGAGAGAAAGACACGGCCCTGCCGGCGAGCTGAACGTCGGGAAACAGTTGCTGGCCGCGCAAGGCAAAGGCGCCACAGTCGCGGGCGGCGGCAAAGGACTGCACAGCTTCTTGAAGCTCGGCCGTGGTGGGGGTCAAAACGCCGAAAACGCCGCCGACGTTCTCGGCAATCTTGACGCTGGCTTCCGCAACCTCCGCGGAAACCCCTCGTCCGCCGCCGGCTCCACCGTTTGATTGAAAGTAGAACGCCACTGGCCTTATCTCCTTGTGGCGGGATGTTAGATCCGCTTCGTGGAGATTTCGTGAAAATTGACCGCCCGGAACGTAAGAGGGCGCGGGACTGCCGCCCGCATCCCGGCAGGGCTCCTCAATCGTGGGCGGAGCCGCGGAGATTCGGGTGGTAAGGGCGTGTCTCTTCCTGGTGCCGGATTGCCTGGCGGTCGAGCCATTCGGCAAGCGGGCTGTCGGGCTCGGTCAGGATGCTGCCGTCCGCCTCGAGCTGCGCCGAGCGGTGCCAGTTGCCGAGGTGGTGGGCTATCCTGGCCAGCTCGAGCTGATTTGCCGGATAAATGGCCATCACCGGCTCCGGCTTGGCTTTGACTGCGATGGTTCGCTCGCTGGTGTTGTATAAGACAGCGCCGTCGATAAGCACGGTGCCGCGCGGCAGGGCAAGCGCCACCTCGGTGCCGGCGGTCGTGCGGGTGCGACGGTGCGGCTTGCTTCTCTCCTGCCAGGTCAGCTCGACAAACTCGGTCGGTCCCAGAGGGGAGCGCTCGGCGCTGAGCGATTCAATGAGCAGGGTCATGTTCTCTAAAACAGGAAATATCGCTGGGCCAGCGGCAGGACCGTTGCCGGCTCGCAGGTGGCCGGCTCGCCGTTCACGAAGACCTCGTAGGTTTCCGGGTTTACCTCGATCTGCGGCGTTGCGCAGTTGAGCTGCAGGTCTTTCTTGCCCAAACCCCGGCAGCCGGTGACGGCGACTACCGGCTTGGTCAGCCCCAGGCGCTCCGGCATGCCGTTGTGCAAGCCGGCCCTGGACATGAAAAGCACGCTCACGTGCGTGCGCGCTTTGCCGAAGGCGCCGAACATCGGTTTCGGGAAGACCGGCTGGGGGGTCGGGATCGAGGCGTTGGGATCGCCCATCTGCGCCCAGGCGATCATTCCCGATTTGAGCACGAGCTCCGGCTTCACCCCGAAGAACTGCGGCTTCCACAGGCAGAGATCGGCCAGCTTGCCGACCTCGACCGACCCTGTAACGTGGGCGATGCCGTGGGTGATGGCCGGGTTGATCGTGTATTTGGCGATGTAGCGCCTGACCCGCATGTTGTCGTTGCATTCGCTGTCCTCGGGCAGCGGGCCCCGCTGGCGCTTCATTTTGTCGGCGGTCTGCCAGGTGCGAACGATCGTCTCGCCGATTCTTCCCATCGCCTGGGAGTCAGAGGAGAACATGGAGAGCACCCCCATGTCGTGCAGGACGTCCTCGGCCGCGATTGTTTGCGCTCTTATCCGTGACTCGGCAAACGCGATGTCCTCTGGAACGTCGCGGTGCAGATGGTGGCAGACCATGAGCATGTCCAGATGCTCCTCGATGGTGTTTACCGTGAAGGGCCGGGTCGGATTCGTGGAGCTGGGGAGCACGTTGGGCTCGGCGGCAATCTTGATGATGTCCGGCGCATGCCCGCCGCCGGCGCCTTCCGTGTGGAAGGTGTGTATCGTGCGCCCGCCGATGGCGCGAATTGTGTCTTCCACGAAGCCGGCTTCATTGAGGGTATCGGTGTGAATGGTGGCCTGAACGTCGTATTCGTGGCAGACGTTCAAGCAGGTGTCGATTACCGCCGGGGTCGTGCCCCAGTCCTCGTGCATCTTCAAGCCGCAGGCGCCGGCGTCGATCTGCTCGCGCAGCCCTTCCGGCAGGCTGCTGTTGCCTTTGCCGAAGAAGCCGACGTTGACGACGAACTCCTCGGCGCTCTGGTACATGCGCCCGATATTCCATGGCCCGGGCGTGCAGGTTGTGGCGGTCGTGCCGGCGGCGGGGCCGGTGCCGCCGCCGAGAAGGGTGGTGACGCCGGCGGCAATGGCGTAGTCGCACAGCTGAGGGCAGATGAAGTGAACGTGGGTGTCGATACCGCCGGCGGTGACAATCATGTTCTCGCCGGCAATCGCTTCCGTCGAGGCCCCCACTACCATCCCCGCGCTGACGCCGGGCTGGATGCCGGGATTGCCCGCCTTGCCTATGCCGGCGATCTTGCCGTCGCGGATGCCGATGTCGGCCTTGACGATCCCCCACCAGTCGAGGATGAGCGCGTTGGTGATCACCACATCCAGCGCCCCGCCGGCGCTGGTTGCCGCCGGATCCTGCGCCATGCCGTCGCGGATCGTCTTGCCGCCTCCGAATTTGATCTCTTCTCCGTAGGTCGTATAGTCGCGCTCCACCTCGATGATAAGCTCGGTGTCCGCCAGCCTCACGCGGTCGCCGGTGGTCGGCCCGTAGAGAGATGCGTACCTGGCTCTCGGGATAGGCAATGACATCGGGCTTCTCTCCTTTTCTGGCACGTCGGCGCGTTCAGATGTTAAGACTGGAACAGTCGCGTATGCAAAGTTTCGTGCTCCCTGCACGCCCACTCGTTGAGCGGCGCAAACGACTGGATGTCCTCGAGGGCCGCCGTGACACAGGCGTCCGCAAGCTCGGTGATCTTTGGCTTCATCCTGGCGAGGATCGCCTGCCCGTCCGTGTGCCCCAGCGGCACCAGGCGCACGCAGGCCGAAATGAGCGAGGCTGCTGCGCTGAACAGGTAGGCTGATGCTGCCTGGCTCCGGTCGATGCAGAGCTTGCCGGTAAGCCACCCGAAGACGGCGCCGTGGTGGGCCCGGCAGTCGGGAAAGGATCCAATCAACCCCGCCTCCAGCGCCAGCCTCCGCAGCCTGTCTCCAAGCGCGGTAGACGCCCTCGCCGGCTCCGCGCACCAGCGGCCGGCGTCGAGCAGCCGATTGAGCTCGATGAAGCCGCGCTCGTCGTCACGGCAGCTCAACCGATGCGCAATGGCGCACGCCGCGCCGTCGAAGGGGGCGGCGGTGAACTCGACAAGGGTTCTCACCGCGCTTTCGGCGGACTTTGGCGAGTCGACGACCCCGCGCGCAACCCACGTCTCCAGTCCCCAGGAATGAGAGAATCCGCCGATCGGCAGCGCCGAGTCCGAAAGCTGCAACAAAGACAGCAGTGCTTGTCCTTCATCTGGCATCGGAAAAGGCCTTCGCGCGCGCCAGCGCCGACTCCCTGGTAGCCTCGTCGGCGACGGAGCCTTCCACCAGACGATTGAACCCGTTTATCTTGCCGGTGCCGCCGACAGGAATCAGGCTGACGGTGTGTGTCTGTCCCGGCTCGAAGCGAACGGCGGTCCCCGAAGGGATATTGAGCCGCATGCCGAGCGCCTTGCTGCGGTCGAACTTGAGCGCCCTGTTCACCTCGAAGAAGTGGAAGTGCGAGCCGACCTGCACCGGTCTGTCACCGCTGTTGCTGACAGAAAGCGACACCGCCTCGCGCCCTTTGTTGGCGATGATGTCGCTGTCCTGGAGGAAATACTCGCCTGGTTTCATTGCCATCTCCCTGTCCGCCGGGCCCGCACAGCTCACCGGATTGGACTGTGCAGGGTCACCAACTTGGTTCCGTCAGGAAAGGTCGCCTCGACCTGAATCTCATGGATCATCTCGGCAACGCCCTCCATGACGTCGTCGCGTGTCAGCACTTTCAATCCATCACTCATCAACTGGGCGACGGTCTTGCCGTCGCGCGCCCACTCCAGAATCGCGAAGCTCAACAGGGCGACCGCCTCCGGATAGTTGAGCTTCAAGCCGCGCGCCCGGCGCCGCTCGGCCAGCTGCGCGGCCAGAAAGATCATTAGCTTCTCTTGCTCTTGGGGTGTCAAGTGCATGGGGTAATTTTATATGATATTGCTTCCGTCAATAGAGGGTGGTTTGATATGGGTGCGAAGAAAACCCTGCGCGTGGGAGTCGGCGGGCCGGTGGGCTCCGGCAAGACGGCGCTTGTGGAGGCGCTCTGCCGCGAGCTTTCGCCACGTTACAGTCTTGCCGTGGTGACCAATGACATCTACACGAAGGAGGATGCCGAGTTCCTCGTGCGCAGCGGCGTGCTGCCGGCCGAGCGGATAATCGGCGTGGAGACGGGCGGCTGCCCGCACACGGCAATCAGGGAAGACGCGTCGATGAACATGGACGCCTTGCGCGCGCTGGAGAGCCGTTTTCAGCCGGACATGATCTTTCTCGAGTCCGGCGGCGACAATCTGGCGGCGACGTTCAGCCCGGAGCTCGTCGATGCCTTCATTTACGTGATCGACGTCGCTGAAGGCGACAAGATCCCGCGCAAAGGCGGACCGGCCATCTGCAAGTCGGACCTTCTCGTGATCAACAAGATCGATCTCGCGCCTCATGTCGGCGCAGATCTGAGCGTCATGGAGCGTGACGCGAAGCTCATGCGCAAGGAAAGACCGTTTATCTTCACCGACGTGAGGAACAAGGTCAACCTGGACAAGGTCGTCGACTGGCTGTGCGAGCACGTGCTCTTCGAAGGGCTGGCGCGTGCCTAATCTGGGCGTGGCGCGCCTGCGCGTGGAGGCGCGGGAGGGGCGCTCGGTGGTCGCCGAGCAGTACAGCCAGGCGCCGCTGCAACTGCACCGGCCGCTTTATCTGGAGGATCCGCTCTGTCCGGTGGTCTACATCAAGAGCCCGTCGGCAGGGCTGCTTGCCGGGGACTGTCACCTCCTGGAGATTGGCGTGGGCGAAGGCAGCCGGCTGGAGATGCGCACGCAGGCGGCGATTCTCGTTTATCCCGGCGCCTCCGAACAAAAGATTTCCATTCGCGTTGCCCGCGGCAGCTCGCTCGTATTCATCCCGCACCCGCTCATTCTGGCTAAGGGAGCCGAGCTCAAGCAGCGAATCAGAATCGACCTTGCCCCGGACAGCCGGCTGTGTTTTCGCGATTCCTTCTCCGCAGGCAGGATCGCCATGGGCGAGTGCTGGCAGTTCGAGAGATTCGACAATCTGCTGGAGATCTTTGTCGAGCGGCTGCTTGTCTATCGCGATCGGTGGGTGATCGAGCCCGGGCGCCGCCCGCTCACGCATCCGGCGGTCTGCGGCGAATACACGCGCTTCGCCAGCACATACTGCTTCGGTCCCGGCGTCGAGCCTCCTGCAAGCGCCGAGCCGCCGACCGGCACCGTCTCCTGGCTGCTGGAGAAGCCGCACGGGCGCATCCACAAGCTGGCGGCCCGGGATGGCATCTAGGATTGTATCCGGTCTTTCTTGCTTTCCGTAAGCGGGCGAGGCCTGCCCCGCCCGTTTCTGATTCCACAAAAAAGCCACGTTGCGCTGCTAGCTTCTCCACAACAGAGGCGTGCCAGGCACCGGCCGCCGCGCTTGGAGGAAGACGACCATGGCTGTTCGCAACCCGGAGACGCACGAAGCGTCTGGACACAATTTGACGAAGCCGAATTTTTATCAGGCCGTCGATGAGTTCGAGATTATTCGCCGCCAGCTCCAGGGGACCGGGCGTGGCTCCCGCATGATCTGGGACAGCGAGGCGGCGTCGCTGGACATGGTCGCCAGGCTCTATCGTCTCTTCGGCATCTTCATGGACGGAGCGCTTAAGGAGTATGAGGGCGGCTGCCGGGACGGGGCGCTCAGCGCACTCATGCGCGCCCTGGAGATCCGGGAGATCGTCCCCGATGAGGCGCTCAAGGGCTTTGTGAGGCGGTTCAAGGCCGACCTTCGCCCCGGCAGGCTTGCGCCCGCGTTAAAGAAGGTCGCTCCAGCGGCCGCGCGCGGCGCCCGCCGGGATCTGCGGTTCTTCGAGCAGGCGCCGGCAAAACTGCGTGTGGTGGCAGCCAGGATATTTCTGCAGCTGGGCGGCGAGAACAACGCCAGGGAGGCCGGCAGGCTGTTTGGAGAGGCCGTCGAGATCGGGCTCGGGATCGGTCGAGCATCTTGACAGGGCCGGGCCGCCCGGCTCGATTTCCGTCTGGCCGCCGGCAAGGTAAGGATTGCGAGCGAGCCTCGGATCGCGCCCCGGGCGGCGTTCTGGCGGTTCCGGTGAATCCCCGGCGGCTCTGAGCGCTGTATCTCCGTCGCCCATCTCGTATATTATGGATCCTGCACAGTAGAAACGCTGCGCTCAGATGGTGTTGAGGAGGTGGAATGAGCGGCGAATATCAGGATCGCCTGGCCGATTTTACCCGCGACAGAAGGATCCTCGTCACCAGCTCGCTGGCGGTGGTGATTGGCGTCGCCAGCGCCTTCGTCGCCTGGGCGCTGGTCTGGCTGATTAACGTCTTCACCAACCTATTCTTCTATCAACGCCTGTCGGCGGCAGCCGTGACTCCGGCGGGGCACGCGATGGGCCTGGCTGTGCTCATCATCCCGGCTGCAGGCGGTCTGATTATCGGGTTCATGGCCCGCTTTGGCTCGGAGAAGATCCGCGGGCACGGCATCCCCGAGGCGCTAGAGGCGATCCTGATCGGGCGCAGCAAGATGGATCCCAGGGTGGCCATCCTGAAGCCGTTGAGCTCGGCCATCTCCATCGGCACCGGCGGGCCTTTCGGGGCGGAAGGGCCGATCATCATGACCGGCGGCGCCTTCGCCTCCCTTTTCGCGCAGCTCTTCCAGCTTTCGGCCGCGGAACGCAAGACGCTGCTTGTCGCCGGGGCGGCCGGCGGCATGTCGGCCATCTTCTGCACGCCGGTGGCGGCGGTGATGCTGGCCGTGGAGCTGCTCCTCTTCGAATGGAAGCCGCGCTCGATCATCCCGGTGGCTATCGCCTCGGCGATAGCCGGCGCCCTGCGCTATTATCTGCTCGGTCCCGGGCCTATCTTTCCTATAACCGAGCACTCCGCGCTCATGCCCCCGCAGCTTTTCATGGCGGCGCTGGTCGGCGTGGCGGCCGGGCTGTGCTCGGGCTTGCTGACCGTGCTCGTCTACTTTTGCGAGGACACGTTCGCCAAGTGCAAGCTGCACTGGATGTGGTGGCCGACAATAGGCGGGCTCTTCGTCGGCGCCGGCGCCCTTGTCGATCCGCGCGTGCTCGGCGTCGGCTACGACATCATTCACGACCTGCTGCAGGGCAATATCAGGAGCGGCGAAGCGTTGCGGCTGGCGCTCGACAAGGGCATCGTCTGGGCGATCGCGCTCGGCTCCGGAACCTCCGGCGGCGTGCTTGCGCCGCTTTTGATCATCGGAGGGGCGATAGGCGCGGTCGAGGCTCAGTTCATCCCCTTCGGCGATCACGGGCTCTGGGCGCTGCTGTCCATGACGGCGATGATGGGGGGCACGATGCGCTCGCCGATCACGGCCTTCATGTTCTCGCTCGAGCTCACGCACGATCTCAACTCGATGCCCGCGCTCATGATAAGCTCCGTCGCCGCTTACGCAACCACGGTCATGCTTTTGCGGCGCTCCATTCTGACCGAGAAGGTGGCTCGCCGCGGGCACCACATCACGCGCGAGTACGGCGTCGATCCGCTCGAGCTCATCCGCGTCGAGGAGGTAATGGATCGCCAGGTCAACACGGTCCCGCACACGATGACGCTCGCCGAGCTGTCCGACCGGATCGCCAGGTGCGATCCGCAGGTCACCCGGCGCCATGCCCTGCCGATCACGGACGAAAACGGGCAGCTCATCGGTCTTATCACCCGCAGCGACCTGCTCAAGGCGCTGGAGAGCCAGATGGACGTCAACGGTCACACTGTTCTGGAGGCGGGACGCACCCGGGTATTCGTCACCTACCCCGACGAGCTGCTGAAGGACGCGGTCAACGTCATGCTCCGGCACGACATCGGGCGTCTGCCCGTCGTATTGCGCGACGATCCTCGGAAGCTGGTGGGGCTCCTGGGCAGGTCCAGCGTCATGCTGGCGCGCCGGCAGATAAACGAGCTGGAGGACGTCCGTGAGGCCGAATGGCCGCTGGCACCGAAGCGCAAGCGGGCCGCCAAGGGGAACGGCAAACCGGCGCCTGCCGAATAGGGCTGGCGGAAGGCGCCTGCCCGCTCCTCGGTGGGAAGTTGTTCACCGGATGGTAGGCTTTAGCCGGTCGCGGGTACAATCTCACCGGGGGATCGGCGCCTGGGGTCGCGGGGGCAGTAAAGTGACGAAAGATTCTTCTTCAGGCTCCTCCGGAAGCGGGCCGCAGGGTCCGGGTGGACCCCGGCGGCTCAATGACGCGCTTCTGGGTGGGCTCAAGCCCAGGCACGGTGACAGGACCGGCGAATGGCTCAAGGGCTTGACCGGCGACGCCGGCCTGGCGGAGGGTGCGCCCGGGCAAGCCGAGCTCCAGAACGGGCCCAGGACACCTGCTTCCCCGTCCGCGCAGCGGCGGACGGTCACCAGCTGGGTGGATCGACTGTTCGACTGCTTCGGAGCCTATGAATACGAGTACAACCAGACCGTGACCCGGCCCGAGCTGAAAGTGCAGGTGAGCCGGCCGGAATTCGTGCAATCGGCGGAAAGGGACAGGGCAACCGGCGAGCCGATTCAGATTATCCGGGGACGGTTGCATACGCCGGATTGGAGCCTGTCCATCCGCGCTCTTCCGGACAGGATTGAGGGGTACATAATCCCCAACAATATGGCTATCCGCTTGACGATGAATCCGGGGGAGTTCTTTCGCTATCTGGAAATCTACGTCGAACGGCGGGACGATTCGGTCGCACTTTCGCTGAGCGGGCAGACGGTCGAGTGGGAGGACGTTCCCGCCCTGGCGAAGGAGTTGTTCGGCATAATCGTGCGCGTGGCCAGAGGAGAGGGCGAGCCGACGGAGCCGTTCTCTCTTGTACGAAAGCAGCCGGTTAAGCCCGCCCCGTCCGGTCATCCCGCCTTCATAAGCCCGCCACCGCATCTGGTGGCGCAAGCCCCGACGCTCGCGGCGGCGGAGACAGGCGTGTTCGAGCCGGCCGGCAGGCTGTCGCTGGTCGAAGCCTGGAACTCGATGGTCAAAGCGATCGACGGGGAACTGGACGCGCTTGCGGCTGCCGGTTCGCAGGCTTTCGCCAACAATGACATGACCGCCGCGCAGAAAGCCATGCGCCGGACCGAAAGGCTGCAGTCGATGCAGGCCGATATGGCGTCGGCTTTCGAGCGCTGGAAGGCGTCCTCGAGCGAAGAATGAGCCGGTTTATGCCAGCGCTCCTGCCAGATTCTTCGACTCTCGCCCCCTGAAGAGTACGGCCACGTGCAGCTTCTCGAGATGCTGATCGATCGTCCTGCCGCCCTGCTTGACCTTGTGTGCGGCGAAAAACTGCCTGACCTCCTCCTCAAGCTTTTCCGACACGAGATTGGTCACGCCCTCGCACATGCGGGGAATGGAATTCTCCGGGAAGAGGCGCACCATCTTATCCCAGTTCTTCTTGAAGAACTCCCAGGCCGTCTCTCTCCCGTAAGGATTGGCGAGAACGGATTGCACCAGATACGGTGCGTTCTGCGTCCGTACCTCCCCGTTCAACGTGCGCTCCAGCGTCTGTTTCAGCAGCTCGGCAGAGCGGAAGCTGGCCAGCGAGAACAGGTAGCGCTGCTCTTCCTGCGGAGTTTTTGCGGAGCGGAACTCCTGGAGGAACTCGTCGTACTGCCGGGCATCGCCGGCGACGGCCAGAATCGAGACCAGCGCCGGCACCAGGTTCGGGTCGACGGCTTTCCTGTCCTGCTTGTATCTGGCGTATAGCTCCCGGGCTTGCTTCTGCACGGCCTCGTCGTTGCCGAGCGTCCCCAGTGCCCCGGCGATCATTGCCCGCAACTGCCCCGTGAGCTCGTCCTCCCCCGGTCCGGGCGCCCAGCCCAGGCGCTCCATCTGTTTGGAAAGCAGGCGGCGGGTGAATTTCTCCAGCGCAGGCCGCGTCCCGGCCTCGACGATCTTGTTGAGATAGTGCATTGAGCCTATGAGAATCGCCCACACGTTCTTGTCGGTCTCTTCCTGGAACATCCCGGCCATGCTCAGGTATTCCGTAAGCGGTACCTGTCCGGCCACCGTCGCCGCCCAGGTGTCGGCGACCAGGTTGAACCTCTCGATGGCGCTCAACTCCTGGCGCAGGTTCGCGGCGAGCCTCTCCTGCAGGTCGCGCGAGTAGCGGACGCGGTAGAAGCCGTGACCGCCCTCGTTGACCACGATCCACTCGATTTCCCCGCCGAGATCGAGGTGCAGCTCCGGCTTGTCGAGAAGCAGCTTCTTGCGGATGACGCCGCTCGCCGATTTCGCCCGCAGCATGACCGGCACCTGGAAAAGCTGTTCGGCTTTCGCCCCTTCCGCGAGGTACAAAAAGCGCTCCTGCGACAGGTTAACCCCGGTGCCCTTATCATCCAGCTCGACGCTAACCAGCGGGTGCCCTTCCTGGAAGATCCAGGAATCCATCATCTGCCGGACCGGCTGCCGCGATGACTCCTCGATGGCGTCCCAGAGATCCGTGGTCTCCGCGTTGGCGTAACTGTGCTTCGCCAGATAGAGCGCAATTCCCCTGCGGAACTCCTCCGGGCCCAGATATTGCTCCAGCATGCGCAATACGGATGCGCCCTTCTCGTACGTGAGCACGTCGAACATGGCGCCGGCTTCGTCCGGATGCCGCACCGGGAACTCGATGGCGCGCGTGCTGCGCAGCCCGTCGGTGGAGAAGGCGGCCGCGCGAGATACCCCGAAGGTGTCCCAGCGTTTCCACTCCGGCTTCCAGGCGTCGACGGCCAGCATCTCCATGAAGGTGGCAAACGCCTCGTTGAGCCACAGGCCGTTCCACCACTTCATGGTCACCAGGTCTCCGAACCACATGTGCGCGAGCTCGTGCGCCACCACGTCGGCGATTCGCTCGCGCTCGGCATGAGAAGCTGCTTTGTCGTCGACGAGCAGCGCGTTCTCGCGAAAGGTGACCGCTCCCAGGTTCTCCATCGCTCCGGAGGCGAAATCGGGAATGGCAATCAGATCCAGCTTGTCGCCCGGGTAAGCGATGCCGTAATACCGGGAGAAGAAGCGGAGTGAGGCGACAGCCGCCTCCACCGCGAAGGCGGCCAGATGTTTCTTCCCCGGTACCGACCACACCCGCACCGGGATCTTGTCCACCATGACGGGGTCCGTCCCCTCGAACTCGCCGACGATGAAGGCGACCAGATAGGTGGACATCTTCATGGTCTCATGGAAAGTGACGGCCTTCTTCTTCGTTCCCGCAACCGGGCTTTCGGACTCCACTCCGGCGTTGGATATGGCTGTCAGGTGCTCGTCGACAACCAGGGTGACCTTGAAAACAGCCTTGTAATCCGGCTCGTCCCAGCACGGAAAGGCGCGGCGGGCGTCGGTCGCTTCGAATTGCGTGGCGGCGATCACCTTTTGCTCGCCTTTCTCGTCCTTGAAGGTGCTGCGATAGAAGCCGTGCAGCTTGTCATTCAGGGTCCCGGTGAAGTCCAGATGCAGCTTCCAGGCACCGGGCTCGATGGCCCGGGGAAACTTGAGGACGGCCCGCTCGTTGCCCTGGTCATACGAGACTTCAGCCTCGACCTTCATTTTTTTGCCGTTCGAGACGCAGGCGTGCTTAATGTTCAGCTCGGCCGCGTTGAGAACTATTTCCGGGACAGGCTCCCTGACCGCGATCCGCACGGTCTCCTCCCCCGAGAACACGAATTTCTCCAGATCGGGGGTCAGCTTTATCTCGTAGTGCTCCGGCGCGACCGTCGCCGGCAGCCGGTAGTCATGCTTCTCGCGTTCGGCCAATGCAGCAGTATCGTTGGACATCGCAGCCTCCGCCCCCTTGTCGTGCACCTGATATGAATGATTGACAGATTATCATATTGCCCTGTCCCGGACGTTAAGCCCGGTAGAATGTATCTCACGGTAATTGAAGTTGCTCAGCGAGTGCAGGAGGGTTGACTCCGATGGTTGAAGCTCAAGTGGCACCGGCCCAGACCTTGCGTCAACTGGGGCAGCAGCTGCGCGTGGACAGCATACGTTGCACGACGGCAGCCGGCTCCGGTCACCCGACCTCTTCGATGTCGGCGGCGGATCTGATGGCTGTTCTTATCGGCAAGTATTTGAGGTACGACTTCGAGGACCCCAGGAATCCCAACAACGACCGGCTCGTCTTCTCCAAAGGTCATGCCAGCCCGCTTCTCTATTCGATCTACAAAGCAGCCGGCGCCATTACCGACGAGGAGCTCCTGACGCTGCGCCAGTTCGGCAGCCGGCTCGAAGGGCATCCGGTGCCGGTCGTCCTCCCCTGGGTCGACGTGGCCACAGGCTCCCTCGGGCAGGGACTTCCCTGCGCTGTTGGTATGGCGATCAACGGCAAGTACCTGGACAAGCTGCCTTACCGGGTCTGGGTGCTGCACGGCGACAGCGAGACGGCCGAAGGCTCGGTCTGGGAGTCCTTCGAGCTGGCCTGGCATTACCAGCTGGACAATTTGATCGTTGTTCTTGACATGAACAGGCTCGGGCAGCGCGGCGAAACCATGCTGGGCTGGCACTCGGAGGTCTATGCCGCCCGCGCGCGCGCCTTCGGGTGGAATGCGATCGAGATCGACGGCCACAACCTCGATCAGATCGACGCCGCCTACGCGCAGGCGGTCGAGCACACCGGGGAGCCGACGTTGATCATCGCCAGGACGGAGAAAGGGCACGGCGTATCGCTTGTTGCCAACAAGAACGGCTGGCATGGCAAGGCGCTCAGCAAGGAGCAGGCGGAAGAGGCGATCAAGGAGCTCGGCGGCCTGAGCAACATCGTCGTCAAGGTCGCCAAGCCGGCTGATCAAGAGCCGGCGCAGTGGCCGGGCTCGGGCAAGTTAGAGTGCCCGACCTACGACGCGCCGGCGGCCACCCGCGAGGCTTACGGGGACGCGCTCAAGGCCCTGGGCGCCGCCCGCGGGGATGTGGTGGTGCTGGACGGCGAGGTGAGCAACTCTACTTTTGCCGAGAGATTTGCCCACGCTTTTCCCGAGCGCTTCTTCGAGATGTACATCGCCGAGCAGCAGATGGTGGGCTCGGCCGTGGGCATCGCCTCGCGCGGCAAGATCGTGTTCGCCTCCACCTTCGCCGCCTTTCTGACGCGCGCCTACGATTTCATTCGCATGGCGGCGATCTCGCGCGCCAACATCCGCCTGTGCGGCTCCCACGCCGGTGTATCCATCGGCGCCGACGGACCCTCGCAGATGGCCCTCGAGGATCTGGCCATGATGCGCGCGGTCTTCGGCAGCACCGTGCTCTACCCGTCGGACGCGGTCTCGGCTGCGGCCCTGGTGGAGGAGATGGCCGGCCTCACCGGCATCTCCTACGTGCGCACCACCCGCGAGAAGACGCCCGTCATCTACAAGAGCGGCGAGAAGTTTCCCGTCGGCGGCAGCAAGGTGCTGCGCGAGTCGAGCAAAGACGCCTGCACCGTGATCGCCGCCGGCATCACGCTGCACGAGACGCTGAAAGCTTACGAGCAGCTGAAGTCCGCCGGCGTCAACATCCGGGTCATCGACCTTTACTCGGTGAAACCGATCGACAAGGCGACGCTGGCCAGAGCCGCGCGCGAGACCGGAACGCTCGTCGTGGTGGAGGACCACTGGTTCGAAGGCGGCATGGGTGATGCCGTGCTCGACGCCTTGACGGACTCCGGCACGGCGCTGCCGAAGGTGGTCAAACTAGCGGTGCGCTCGATGCCCGGTTCCGGCACGCCGGACGAGCTCCTCGATGCCGCCGGGATCAGCGCCCGTCACATCGTCGAAGCTGTGAAGCGCCTCAAATAGCCGGCCTCGGCTACTTCCAGACGATCGATTTGAAGGCGTCCCTGGCTTCCTTCAGGTGAAGGACATACCGGTTTTTCGGCGCCTGATAATAGATCTCCTGCACCACGGCGCCCGTGCCGTCGCAGTCCGCGTAGAGCGCCTCCGTGTCGACCTGCTTTTCGTTGAAACGTCCCTCGACCACCAGCACCCTCCTGCCGTTTATCAGCTGCGTGGAGGCGGCGATCATGGAGAACTCCCCGGCGTCGTCCTTGTTGCGCATGATCTCGGCGACGGATCTGATCTCGGAGGGAGTCAGCACATGACAGGGCTTGGCCAGCAGGTTGCGGAAGGCTGCGCTGGCGGCCTGGCTGGCGCGTTGACCGCGGTAGTAGAAGCAAAGCTTCACGTCCGCATCGCTGCCGGCATGGTACTCCTTGAAAAAAGCGCTGGCCGGCAGGGGCGTGGGCTGTCCCTCCTGCCATGTCGCGGGCAGGGACATCCGCTCGACCTGTCCGATATCACCTATGGCCAGCATGTTCTTTCCGGCTGATGAGCCTGGTTTCGGCTCCTCCAAGAGGCTCTGGAAAAACCTGTCGTCGGATTCCCCGGCCGCCTTCTTGTGAGCGTCGGCGACAACGTACAGTTTTATCGGTCTTGGCATGTCCATGGGGCTCATCTCATTTTCCTCTTCCATCGTCACAGCTGTCCGGGGTTCGACCAGGGCTCAATTATCACCTGTTCAATGGGCCAGATCGTGCATGATCTGCTCCTTCAGTTCCTCCTTCTTTTTCTCCGGCATCTCGTCGAGGATCTTCTTCAGCTCGGCAATCTCCTTGCAGTACTCCTCTTTCATGTCTTCATCGTACTTGCCGTCCTTGATATCCTTGTCCCGCTGCTTCTTGAGGTCGGTAAACTCCCAGCCGACTTTGAGATCGTAGACGGCGTCGAGCAGGATCCCTGCCTGGTGCTCCTGTCTGAGCGCCTCCAGTCGCGCCGCGCCCGGCAGCCCGTGCGTCATGCGGTCGAGTTTCCTGAGCAGGCGCTTCTTCTCTTCCGGATCGGCCGGCACATTGTCCTTCAGGTGCCTGCCGATCTCCTTGATGCGCTCGTTGAGCTGCTTTGCGTACTCCTGCTCTGAGATCTCGTCGTTCTGCCGTTCCAGCCTCAGAAGGTCGAGCTCTTTGTAGTCATCGACGATGCCCTTCTTTCGGTTGTATTCGACGTCTTTCTTGAGATCCGGTATCTCTTCTTTCGGGTCACGCATGGCGTGGAAGAGATCGTGAACGGAGACCATGCTGCCGTCGGTGTCGTGGTCAACTCTGGATCCCCACTGGTTGTCCAACTTGACCATGGCAGGCGGGCCGGCATCGTAATCCTGAATGGTGACCACGTGCCAGCCGCCCGAACCGCCGGCGGCGCCGTTGCCCGAGTCGGTCCAGAAAGGCTCGTTGCCCGAGTGCACCTTTACCACAATCGGCAGCTCGCCGTGCTCTTTGGCGTAGGCAAGCTTGTCCTGAAGCTGCTTTTCGGTCTCGACCTCCTGGACGGCGCCCTTGTCGCCGTCGCCGCCGTAGCGGATGAACCAGTCGGCCTTGTCGCCTGAGATCTGGTTGCCGACATCAACTATCTCCTCATCGGCCAGTCCCGGCGCCCGGTAATTCTGGTCGTTATCCAACCCCAGGAACTTGGTCACCCGGCCGGCCTTTACCTCTTCGGGCGGATTTTTTGAGTAGTCATAGAGGCGCTCGCCGTCATCGGGCGGCGTGGCCGTGGGGTCCGGCTTGTGCTGCTCGTAGCGCAGGCTGCCGTTGCGCTGATAGTGAATGTTGACCGCCGTCACCTGGAAGATCTGGCTGGCGTAGCTGCGTTGCCCGTCCACGGGCGGGTTTTGCCGGGCGCCGTCGTAGGGGACCATGCTGACCTTGTCGATGGTAATCGTCTGACCGTCTTTCGTCTTGTACTCGCCGGTGGTGGCAACATCGACGACGAGCTGGGAAGCGTCCGCGGGGTCGCGCGTGTAGGTGCGGGACTCGACCGTGGTGACGTTGCAGGTCGGGTGGATCCCCTGGTCGATCGAGGTCGGGTTGGCGGCCTGGCTCATTATCTGCTCCGCGAGAATGGTGCGGCGGGCCTCGTCCACACCGGTCGCCGGATTGTCCCTGGCCTCCAGCAGTCGGGAGATGTTTCCATAAGTCTTCTCCACCTGCTCCTGGGCTTTTTTGTGAGCGTCATCCGGGCTGAGACCTTCTTTCTCGTAAGTCTCCTCCATCTGCTTCAGGCGGTCGTCGAAGCGGGCCATGTCGGCCTTGAATTTGGCCAGCTCCTCGGGGTCGTGAATCTTCTGCTCGGCGAGCTTGTCGAGCTTGTCGCGCTCGTCTTTCACCTTATCGCCGTCCATCTGCTCATGTGGCTTATCGCCTGGCCTCTCGCGCACCGCGATCTGCCCGTCCGCTCCTACCTTGATGTCGAAATTCTCGTCCGGACGGGTGCCCCAGTGGTGCTCGCTGTAGCCGCCGTCGGCCTCGGGCTTGCGCACGTAGCCCCGGCCGTCCGGATAGGTCACGCGCTCGCTGCCGTCGTCCCACCTCGTGTGCTCGTTGCCGGCCTTGTCCTTGCCCTGGCAGGAGCCATCGTCCTGAGGCGCGAGGTCGTAGTTGTCCTCATCGTGAGGACCCCAGTGGTGCTCGCTGTACCTGCCATCGGCGCCCCGGTTGCGCGTGTAGCCGGTGCCGTTCTTGTTCTCTACCTTGGTGTTCCCGTCCGCGTACTGTGTGTACTTGTTGCCGTGGGAGTCGGTCTTCTCCAGGGTGCCGTCTGGTTTGAGGACCTGGTCATAGTTGTCCTGCGGCTTAGGCCCCCAATGGTGCTCGCTGTATCCGCCGGCGCCGCCCGGCTTCATCTCCAGACCGGTGCCGTCCCGGTAGTCGACGCGCAGGCGGCCGTCTTTCCACCTGGTCTCCTTGTTGCCGTCGGCGTCCAGCGTCGAGTAGCCGCCATCGGCCGTGTGGCCTGGCAGCTGCAGTTTCTGCCCGTCGAGGATCAAATTGGGATTCTTCAGGTGGTTCTGTTTGGCGATCTCCTTCACGTACTGGTGGATCTCGGCCGGGCTGGCGTCCGGCCCTAACTGCCGTTGGGCGATCTTGGTCAGCGTGTCGCCGTTCCTGACCGTGTACTCCTGAGGATCGATGTCGCGATTGATGGTCACCGCCGGTGCGCCGGGCCGGGCGCTGACGCGGGAGTCCGTCGTTCTGTCCGCCGGGCTGGTGCCACCATCGCCTTTGGTGGACGTGGCGTCGTGCACGCTGCTGTAAAGGTTGCCGCAGTCCAGGTCCAAAATGCTCGAGCCACCCGACCGTCCCGAATCATCGTGCTTAAGCGTTTTATCGACCAGCGCTTTCATGTCGTCCCAGACGGACTTGAAAAGGACCGAGTGGCTGTCTTCGCTTTTATGGTCGCCTGCGTGTTCGAGGGGAGGGGCTGCCGCTGTGTCTGCTTGTTCGAGGGCCATCGAGCTCATTTCTCCGATAGACAGGAAAACCAAGGACGGCGCACCCACCTGACCCTGCGCGTTCGTATTCAATTCTGGTAACCGTGTCGCCTTACACGTGCTCGACGGGCGCCCCTGAAAAATTAGGGGCGCGCGGTCGGAAAAGAATAAGCTGGCTTCACTGAGGTGCAGGGGTACTAAGCCGGGGAGTCTCGATAGGGCGCTGAAAGAGCCGCAGAGCGAGCAGGGGGCTTGATCCACGACGGCGTTGAGGGTGTGGTCCCCACCGAGCGCCGAGACTATCCAGGCCAGGTAAATGACGAATCACCGGACCGGCTTCAACCGTCACCTTTCCGACCGTGCCCAGCTCACGCGCGCGATAGAGCTGTCTGCCTTCAGAGGAGAGATAACTTAGCGATGGATGATCACCGGTTGGCGGGTAGTTCAAGGAGGCAGGCACCTTGAATTCGACAATCTGGCCAGAAAGAGGTGAAGCCCGGATTTTAGAGAACGCCTGTAATTGCCGTGGCTTGTTGTCACATTGGCTATTGAGCCCTTCAGACTAAACCTCTTATCGGCGCATGGCCGGGGGCAGGACGCTGGTGCCACTGTCTTCGGTCAATTCTTCGGAAGGTTGCCGTCCTGCGCGAAACCGCGATAGCTTTCGGGGTGCTCGATTTGCTCGAAGAGTCCCTTGAGGCGGCCCGGAAATGATAATGTGGGTCTTCGCGGAATTGGGCGGGTAAACGTGTTGAATAGGGTTCCTCGATCCGTGGAGCCTATCCTGCCCGGAGCAACCACCAATCGCATAAGCTGTTAGACCCGAAAGAACAGCTCAAAGGCACAGTGGGATCCGCACCAGAGCCGGTGATACATAGTGGCGGATTTCATCGTCACCAATGGGTCTGCTGTGGAGGCACGCCTGCAGAAGCGAGCCTAGCTGCCATCGCCGCCTGTCCACATGGCACCAATATCCAGCCAGGTAATTCTGCACATACTTACGGCTGATGCCATGATAATGCTCGCGCACAAATTTTATTGCACAGGCGACCAGCATTTCTGCTTCGTGTGTCAATCCTCGGCAAACCGCATTGTGCGCGCCCGTTGCTCCGCTCGTGCCAAGCTTGTCATCAACAGCGCGAACGTAGCTGTCCCCAACCAGGCGTCTAACATGTCCTGCCAGCTCGAGCATGGTCAAATGTGCAGACAGTTGGCCGGCTGGCATACCGCTGCGTGCGCAGAGGACATCGAAATGAAGCTCTTGTCCTGCCAATAAGTCGTTAATTCTTCTCTCTTCGTCTGACATCTGGAGCCAGTCCATAGCTCCTCCCGGCTGTGCGCTCAGCAGTCCGGCCTCGGCCAGATCCTGATCAACATCTGTCGTGCTGGCTGATTGCCGGTTGAAAGGGCTCAAACCAGGCGAAGCTAGGTTTGGGAGGTTGAGACCAGAGCTGTGATTACATTCCTGCTTACCAGTCGCGCTCGCTGCTATCTCCTCTTCTTCCGTACGGGGGTGAGATCGGGCTGGGGTTTCCCGGCTGCGCTTGCAGAAGAGCGCAGAGAAGAGGGAAGAAGGGAGAGCCAAGGACTCGTCTGTCATCTCGCCTTGAATCACGATGGTCAACTTGTTGTGGATGTGCCAGGCGGTCGCATAGGCCACCCCAGCGAGTTTTTCAAATTGGGCTGAGCTTAGACTCACCCCGCGTTCCATCAACCAGATAGCAGCCAGCCATGGCTGGGGTAGTCGCATGTGGTGGAAAAAGGTTCCCGCAGTAAGCGAGTAATTCTGTCGGCAGCGCCGGCAAACGATTACCCTTTTGCCGAATTCTCTGTCCACTTCTTGGCTTCCGCAATGGCGACACTTGATGATCCCGTCCTGAGTGGCCCTTCTGCACAACTCCTCCAGACAATGCTCGGGGCTTGGGAACTCGCGCTTAAACTGCTGCCATAGCACTGCGAGCAGTGACTCTGAGGCTGGCTGCAATCCGGCTGTTTGTCCTGGGAGCTGGTATTGCTTATCCATATGCGGCCCTCGGGCACCTGCGTATATAAACGATCGAGGTCGGCGAAAAGTTCAAAGGAAATTGATAAATTTTTTTAGCATCGCGTTAAATCTGGACGCTGTGGCGACCAAGACGGGCTATCAAGGCAAAATTTTACCGATATCGGTAAAATTTTTCGCCCACAGGCGCTCGGCATTAGCCCGTTCGAAGATAGTTGCAGTCTGCTGCCGTGGCGGACAGGTCTGTATGCGCTGGTTTAACTTGCCCATTCTTGCTTTTTTATTGAAAGAGTTCATGTCATGGAGGTTTCGTCAAGTCCTGTGTAAAAACTGTCAGGCGGCATCCTCTGTGCGTTTCTCCTCCTTTCTCCTGATCCCGTCGACGTAACGCGCTCCAGCAAGAACTTCC
>JAJPGY010000038.1 GCA_021325555.1 Pseudomonadota bacterium
CCGAGGAGGAATCCGCAGCCGAGCGCACCCGTCCACGCGCCGCGCTTCGAGTTGCCCCTGGCACCCGAAGACCCTTTAATAAGCGCGCCCGCAAAAAACAAGAGAAGCGAGGCGAAGGATTCCGAGGAGGAATCCGCAGCCGAGCGCACCCGTCCACGCGCCGCGCTTCGAGTTGCCCCTGGCACCCGAAGACCCTTTAATAAGCGCGGCGCTTAAAAAGGATCCGGCATACCAGCCCACGGCACCGATCGTGCAGCTTGATTGAAAACCGCATTCGGCGCCCCCCCGCCCGGCACCGTAAGCAAACCCGGGCTGGGCGCGAAACCCGGCGGCGGCATGGGCGGCGTAAGCGAGCGCACCGGCGGAGCGTCCGGATCCGGGCCGACCAGCCCGGGCGCCGAAGGCGGCCCGCTCCCCTGCGTGAGGTTGGCAGGCTGGCTGAGGTCCGGCATGTCCAGCGATCGGGTCAGGCGCACCGGCAGCATCTCGCCCTTCTTGAGCTCGAAATCAAGGCCCTGGTTCCAATTGCGGTTAATGCTCCCGATGCCGCGCCCGAACGATCCGAAAAAGGAACCGAACATCGAGCCGTAGTTCTTCAAGCTCGACCCGGCCTGCTGGGTATTTGCCTCCTTCTTCGGGTCCTGCGCCGGGTTGTGGGCGACGAAGGCGGAGATGGGCACGCTGCGCCCGTCCGGAAACACCAGCGACTGCAGGCTGATGTCCATGCGCCCGGGTGCGCCGTGTTGCAGCTTGTTGGCCGGGACGACGGTGGTGACCGCCCCCAGGATGCGCGAGTGAGACGGTATGACCATGTAGCCCGCCAGGGCATAGCCGTCCTGAAGCTCCAGCTGAAAGACGTCCCCGGGATGGCTCTCCCTGGAGGACAGATCCTCCTGCAGGATGGTGGAGAAGACGGTGCCGGCCGGAATGCGCTTGCTGGCCATCTGCTTCCAGAAATCACCGTTGACCTTGGGCACGAGGCCCAGCGACTCCGGGCTCGCCACTCCGCCGCCCGGCATAATCGGCCCCGTCGGCGCCGGACCCGACCTGGGAATCTGCCACTGCTCGCGGGCGGCCGCCCACGGGCACAGGGCCGCGCAGACAGCCACGGCGGCGATCAAACTCACTGCTAATGAAAAACGGTCAATCATTTCCCTCTTCGATTCGCCGGCACCCACCGTAGTGCAGCCGCCTGCCGCATCCTCAACCAGCCCAGCAGTTCGGGAGCCGAGGCCATTAGTTTAGTCGGCGCTCGCAGCCGTGGCTATGTGAGGATTACGCAGTTGTGTTATGATTTTGCGGTTGTCTGTCCGCAAGACAGACCGTTCGTGCCGGAATACCGGCACCAGTTGTGTCCCTTGCCTGCAGAGCAGGACGTTTATGACCATAGGGGGTTAGATCGTGCCGTCACAAAAGCAAGTCCAGACTTACGAGAGCCTTTATATCGTCCGCCCCAATCTGGACGAAGACGCGGTTGATAAAGTGGTCTCGCAGGTAGATGAGTACATCAAGGGTCTCGGCGGCACCATCGTCGCCACGGACAAGAAGGGGCGCCGGCGCCTGGCCTACGAGGTCCAGAAAATGCGCGACGGGTATTACGTGCTCACCGTGTTCACGGCAAAGCCGGAAGCCGTGGCGGCCCTTAAACGCATGATGGCCCTCAGCGAGGACATCATCCGCAACATCGTCGTCGTCCACGAAGAGGAAGCCATGGCGCAATGACCTCGCCAACCCGGTCCCAGCCGCAATAAAGAGGGTTAATAAATGAGTCTGAGCAAGATAGTCGTCAGCGGCCGGGTGGTGCGTCCACCCGAAAAGCGGTACATGCCCAACAACAACCTGGCGGTGACGGAGTTCTCCATCCAGGTGGATTCTCCGCCGCGGCAGGACGGAACCGTCGAATCGAACGTGGTGAAGGTCGTGACCTGGGGCGATCTGGCGGACAGGACCGCCCAGGAGATCAAGAAAGGGGATCTGGTGGCGGTCGACGGCCGCCTGCAGATGTCCAGCTACACGAACTCCGAGGGTCAGCGCCGGCGCGATCCGGAGATAAGCGCCATCGCCGTGGAGAACCTCTCGCAGACCGCCGCCGGCGGAAGCGCGCCGCCCAGCCAGGCAGCCGACAGGCAGGTTGCCCGGGTCGGCTCCGGCCAGCAGCAGTCCGGCGGCGCGGAGATTGACGCCATCTTTGCCGGCGACGACGAAATCCCGTTTTAATCACCCAAGCCCGGGCGCGGATCGCGCGCCCTCATCGAGGAGGAACACTTAATGCCCCGGATGCAGCAGGAAGCACCGATCCGCAGGCGGAAGACCTGCGGATTTTGCGCCGACAAGATCGATTTTGTCGACTACAAGGACCCTACCAAGCTGAAGAAGTACGTAACCGAGCGCGGCAAGATCCTGCCCCGCCGGATAAGCGGCAACTGCGCCAGGCACCAGCGGACCCTGACGCTTGCCATCAAGCGTGCCCGCGACATAGCGCTTTTGCCCTACACGGCGGATGGCTAAGGAGCCGGCCCGGCCGAAATAATCTCCTGCCCGCCACCGGCTTGCCGGTGGCGGGTGATGCTATATAATTTTCCCCAGTCGCCGAAGTGGTGAAATGGCAAACACGCTACGTTCAGGGCGTAGTGAGCATTTAGCTCTTGTGGGTTCAAGTCCCACCTTCGGCAAGTTGTAATCCCCGAATGTAGCGGAAACAGAGGCTAGACGAGGCTAGATTGAATACACCCAACAAGGGAGACATTCGCCGTCCCGAACCCAAACGCGAACTTCCGCTGCTCAATGAGCGCATACGTGACCGGGAGGTGCGGTTAATCGACGAGGACGGAGCGCAGTTGGGGATTGTCCCGACGAGGGAGGCCTTGTTCACCGCCCGCGAAAAGGGGCTGGATCTCTTCCTGGTCCAGCCGGACGCCAGCCCGCCCGTAGCCCGCATCATGGACTACGGGCGCTTCAAGTTCGAGCAGGAGAAGCGTGCGCGCGAGGCTAAGAAAAAGCACCACGTCGCGGATGTCAAGGAATTAAAGATGCGCTACAAGATCGAGGAGCATGACTACCGGGTCAAGCTCCGCAGCGCCCAGAAATTCCTCACGGATGGCGACAAGATCAAGGTGCTGATTATGCTGAGGGGGCGCGAGGTGCAGCATGCCGACATGGCCATGGACCTCATGAACCGCTTCTCGGAGGCCCTCAAAGATTTAGCAATGATTGACAGGGAGCCGAAACTGGAGGGGAAGACTGTTATAATGATCCTTTCGCCAGTGCCCCAGAAGGGCAAGCCGGCCCCGGCGGAGGCGAAACCGCCCGAGCAGTAAGCCCAGGCCGGCCCGAGTTCGATCGATTGGAGCGCATCATGCCCAAAATGAAGACAAACAAAGCCGCGGCCCGGCGCTTCAAGATAACCGGCACCGGCAAGATCTTGCGCAGACAGTGCGGCAAGCGGCACATCAACGAGTGGATGGCCCCCAAGGTCAAGCGCAAGCTGCGCGGCTGGGCGGCCCTTGCCCCCGAGCTGAAAAAGAGCGTCCTCGAGCTTTTCCCCTACAGGCAGTACATGCGCTAGGCGCGGTCCTGCCTGCGCGGGCTCCACCCGCACGGGCGCAAGCCGCCCGAAACACCGCCTTGTCTAAGGGACTCTCCTCTCCGATGACGGGCACCACTGCCGGCGGCAGCCGGCAGGGAAGAACACCAGAACACACTCTCATCCACGAAGAAGGAGAATGAGATGGCAAGAGTAAAGCGTGGCAACGTACTGCAAAAGCGCCACAAGAAGATCCTGAAATACGCCAAGGGCTTCCGCGGCTCGCTTTCCACCTTGTTTATAGCGGCCAATCAGGCCGTGATGAAGGCCTGGAAGAACGCCTATGCCGATCGGCGCAAGCGCAAGCGCGATTTCCGGGCTTTGTGGATAACCAGAATCAACGCCGCCGCCCGCATAAACGGGATCAGCTACAGCCAGCTGATTAACGGGCTCAGCAAGGCCAACGTGCAGCTCAACCGCAAGGTTCTCGCCGAGCTGGCGGTCGGCGATCAGGAAGCGTTCGCCCGCCTGGCGCAGATCGCCAAAGAGAAGTTAGCCGTCAAAGCCTGACCCGGCAGCGGTGAAATCCACTGGCTCTTTGAGGCACACCTTCCAGCACGGGGTGCGTCCTGACGACTACCTCGGCAGGGCCTGGCTTACAACCATTGTCGCTGCCATCGGCTTTGCCGCTTATACCGCTTACAGGGGCGGACAGTTTGATCTGAGCGTTGTCATGCCGGCAGGCGGCTGGCACCCCCGCGATCCATACGGCACCCTGTATGTGGAGACCTGGGCGACCATCCTGGTCGACGGCTTGCAGGCGGGCTTCGGCCTGTGGGGGGCGGTTCTTATCTTTCTGGGCGTCTACAAGCTCGTCAGCGTGCCCAAATTCCTCTTCACCTACTTTTCGCTCGGCGGGGCATTTGTCGCCTTCGCCTTTTTTCTGCCATCATGGACAGTACCGCTGCTCAAGCTGGCCTGCCAGCACTATCCATTCCTGACCCAATAGCCGCCCGGCAAGGCCCTGGATGCAAAGCCCGGAACCTGCCCCGATCAGCAAGCCGACAGTTCGCTTCCACCGCGACGTGCGCTTCCGGCTGTTTGTCATCAGCCTGCTGTCTCTCTTTTGCGAGATGCTGATCATCAGGTGGCTGGCCACGGAGATCCGCATTTTTGCCTATTTCAAGAACCTGCCCCTGATGGCGGCCTTCCTCGGCCTGGGTCTCGGATTCCTGTGGAGCGGCAAGAAGCCTGATTTTCTGCGGTGGTCCCCGCTCCTGCTCCTTTACTTCAGCGGCTTGATGATCGTGGCCATCGGCATCGGGCTCACCCACCTGAGCTTCATCGACAGCTCGAAGATCATGATGTTCGGAGACTTCCAGCAGACAAGCCCGATGAGGCTGCTGTACAGCATCACGGTCATGGTGTCGGTTTTTGCCCTGTCGGCGGCGATCTTTGTTGGTCTCGGCCAGCGCACCGGCCAGCTCTTCGATCGGCTCAAGCCCCTGGAGGCATATTCCTGCAACGTGTCGGGAGCGCTGGCCGGCATCATCCTGTTCGCGCTGCTGAGCAACTTCCAGGCCGGTCCCGGCGGCTGGCTCGTTGCCGCCGGGCTGCTGTATCTGCTGGTCGACCGGCGTCCCGCCCCGGTGTTTCTCATCGCGCTGGGGTCGGCGTACATGGTCTACCTGGCGCCCTTCTTCTCGCGGCAGCTCTACGGGCCCGATTACGTGACCACCGTCTGGTCGCCCTACTACAGAATCGACCTGCGACACTCGCGGCTGCCGCCAAAGGAAAATAACGTGGCGATCGGCTACGACATCTTCATCAATTACGACAGCTTCCAGAGCATGCTGGATTGCACCCCGGCCACCTTGGCCAGGGTCTCGCCGGAGATGAGGGGGCGGATGCTGGAGTTTTTCCAGCGCGCCTTCGAGGCTGTGCCGGGGAGGCATCCCGACGTCCTTATCCTCGGCTCCGGCAGCGGCAGCGACGTGGCCGGGGCGCTGCGCGCGGGCGCCGAGCATGTCGATGCCGTGGAGATCGACCGCTCCATATACGAACTGGGCAAGCAGCTTCATCCCGAGCACCCCTACGACTCGCCGAGAGTGACAGCGCACATCATGGACGCTCGCACTTTTTTGAAGACCTCGAAAAACAGGTACGACGTCATCGACTACGCCATGCTGGACAGCCATACGGCTTTCGGCTCGCTGTCCTCGCTGCGCACAGACAACTACATCTTCACCACGGATTCCTTCCGCGACGCGGTCAAGCTGCTGAAGCCGGGCGGTTATATTGCCGTCACCTTCATCTGCTTTCCCGACTGGCTCTGGCAGAGGCACTGCAAGGACCTCTTTCTCGGCACCGGCTCCATGCCCCGCGGTTATTTCTGGGTAACATCTCTGCCCACCGGCTTTCTGATCGCCGGACCGTCAATCACATCGCAGACCCCGGTAAGGTTTGGCCACCCGCCCCGCAAAGTCGAGGTGGATACCCGCATTCCGGAGATCACCGACGACTGGCCTTTCCTCTTTCTTCCCGACCGCGGAATACCGGGGGCTTACGTGCTGCCGCTTCTGGCGGTTCTTATGATTAGCGTCCTGCCGATGGTCCGCTCGCTGGCCTCCGGTGGCGCCAGCCTGCTCAACTGGCAGATGTTCTTCCTGGGCATGGGATTCATGCTCATGGAGGTGCGGGCGATGGCGGCCATGTCGCTGCTTTCCGGGGCCACCTGGACGGTCAACAGCGTGGTGATCGCGGGCGTGATGGTGGCCATTCTCATCGCCAACCTGCTGGCGACTTTGCTTTCCCGGAAGTGGGCGGTGCCGCTTATAGCCTGTACGCTCGCCGCCATCGTGCTGTCCAACCTTGTGAGCGTGAGCAGCTTGAACTCATGGCCCGTCGTTGCAGCCGACCTCGCCGGCGCCACGGTTTTTCTTTGCCCGCTTTTTTTCGCGGGGGCGCTCTTCTCGACCGTGTTCAAGCAGACAAGATCGGCCAGCCAGGCGCTGGCCTTCAACATGTTTGGCGGCCTGCTCGGCGTGGTCCTCGAGTACTGCTCCATGGTCTGGGGGATAAGATCGCTGGCATTCATCGCCGCGGGCATATACTGCTGCGTGCTGGCGCTCGAGCTGCTCGCAAACCGCACCTCATACGGTGCCGGTTTGAAGGCAACCTGACCTGCCCGCCGCCAAGGATCTCTCAACGACGCGGAGCGCCTCATCGATATGCTCCCGTTCAATCCCGAAGTGGGTCACCGCCCGCATACGGCCGGCGCCAAGCGGCAGCACCAGAAGACCCTCATCCGCGAGCGCCTGCGCGAAGAGCTTGATGTCCAGACCGGGGTCCTTCAAGCCAAAGAAGATGATGTTGGTTTCGACGGCGCTCACGTCGATGTCGACCTGCGGCATCTCGGCCAGTCCTTCCGCAAGGCGGCGGGCGTTGGCGTGATCTTCGGCCAGCCTTTCGACCATCTCTTCCAGGGCGACAATAGCCGCGGCAGCCAGCACGCCGGCCTGGCGCATGCCGCCGCCGACAAGTTTGCGGTTGCGCCTGGCCTGCGCGATGAACTCCCGGCTGCCGCAGATCATCGAGCCGACCGGCGCGGCCAGCCCTTTCGAGAAGCAGAACTGCACGCTGTCGAATTCGGCTGCCAGGCTTGCGACCGGGCAATCCAGGGCGATTGCGGCATTGAACAGGCGTGCCCCGTCCAGGTGCGTTTTAAGCTGGTGCCTGCGGGCGACCGCGGCAACCTGGCAGGTGTAGGACGGCTTGAGAATGCGCCCGGCGAAAGTATTCTCCAGGCAGATCAAGCGCGTGCGCGCGAAGTGCACGTCGCAAGCGTTGATCGCCTGCTCGATTTCGGTCAGATTCAGCGTTCCGTCAGGCTGATTGGCGAGCACGCGCGCGTGGATTCCCGCCAGCGATGCCATGCCGCCCTGCTCATACCTGTACATGTGCGACCGGTCCCCGACAATGGCCTCGTGCCCGCGACCGCAGTGGGTCAGCAGCGAAACAAGATTGCCCATCGTTCCGCTGGCCACGAACAGCGCGTCCTCTTTGCCCAGGCGCCTGGCGGCCAGCTCCTGGAGCCTGTTGACCGTCGGGTCCTCGCCGAACACGTCGTCGCCCAGCTCCGCCTTGTGCATGGCCTCGCGCATGGCCTGGCTGGGCAACGTGACCGTATCGCTGCGCAAATCGATTCGCTTCATCTTAGCCTGTCACCGACCGAGGGAAAGCCCCATTATAACCGGGCTGTCCTCACAACCATGCTCCGGCACCCATCTACGCCGTTCACCCCGGCTGACCGTTTGCAGGCCCGGCAAAGCGCTCCCTCAGCGCCTTTTTCATGATCTTGCCGCTGCCCGTCTTGGGCAGCTCGTCCAGGAAGTAGACGGCGCGCGGCGTCTTGTATCCAGCCAGCCTTGCCCGCACGAAGCTCATGAGCTCGTCGGCGGTCACCCCGGCGGATGGTCTTTTGACGACGGCCGCCTGCACAACCTCTCCCCACTCGTCGTGCGGAACGCCGAAAACCGCGCATTCGAGCACCGCCTCGTGCTCGTGCAAAACGTGCTCCACCTCCGTCGAATAGACGTTCTCGCCGCCGGTGAGGATCATGTCCTTTTTGCGATCCACGATGTTGACGTAGCCTTCGGCGTCAATTACGGCCAGGTCGCCCGTGTGGAGCCAGCCGTCCCTTATGGCCTCCGCCGTGGCTTCCGGTCTCTTCCAGTAGCCCGGCGTGACGGTGGGCCCGCGCACGATGATCTCGCCGACCTCCCGATCATCGCGGGCCACCTCGCTGCCGTCAGGGCGGACCACTTTCAGATCGACGCCCAGGAACGGGCGGCCGGTGCGGCTCTTGATGGCCAGCTGCTCTGCCGGCGAGCGGTCTTTCAGGTGATCCTTCAACCTGCTTATCGTCAGATACGGGCTCGTTTCCGTCATGCCGTAAGTCTGCATGTAATCGCAACCGAAGGTCGACACGATCTTTCTCACGGTCTCGGGAGCGATTGGCGCGCCGCCGCTCAAGAGCAAGCGCAGGCTCGAATAATCATGCCGTCCCAGACAAGGGTCGTGAAGCATGGCGTTGAGCATGGTCGGAACGAGATTGGTGATCGTCACCTTCTCCTGCTCGATGACGCGCAACACCTCGCCGGCATGGAAGTAGGGAACGAACACGTGCCTGGCTCCGACCCAGGTGGCGGCGAACGTCGCCCAGGCGTCGGCCAGGTGAAACATGGGAGCGATGTGAGCCCAGCTGTCCGAGTCGCTCAGCCCTATGTCGGCAACGGCGCTCAAGGCGTGGAAGGTTACGTTGCCGTGCGTGAGCATCACTCCTTTGGCACCGCCGGTGGTGCCACTCGTGTAATACAGTTGCGCCAGATCGTCCGACTCCGGCTCGGCAAGGCTGGGCATCGTCCCAGGATGGCCGGACAGAAACTCCTCGTATCCACAGGAATCGCAGCCGGCCGCCGGCCGCCCGCCCCCGATCCAGACCGCAAAAGCAAGCTGGCGGCAGCCAGCCGCCTCGACCACGTGGGCAAAGTCCGTGTGCGCGATCAGCGCTTGCGCCCCGCAGTCAGCCAGGATGAAGGAGATCTCCGCGGGAGCCAGGCGAAAATTGACCGGCACAAGCACCGCGCGCAGGAGCGCGCAGGCGTAGTAGGATTCCATGAACTCGTGCTTGTTGGGCGCGATAATCGCCACCGCGCCGCCGGCGCCGACGCCCCGCGCCGACAGGGCGTGGACAAGCCTTGCCACCCGCTCGCCGAATTGTCGATATGTAAAGCGCGCATGGCCGTCGACAACCGCCTCGCGCCCTGGAAAGAGCGTCACGGCGCGCCGGAAGGTGAAAGCCAGGTTCATGGACATGAGACCTCAATGTTACTGCGGTTGTGCTAAATTTGCCCATCATGAAAATCTCCCCGATAACCAGTGAGACCAACCAGCTCCTCAAGAGGATCCGCGGGCTGCGCCAGCGGTCCATGAGGGAGAAGACCGGCTTGTTTCTGGCGGAGGGGGCGAAGCTGGTGGCCGAGGCGGTCAGCAAGGGCGTCAGGGTGAAGGACGTGCTGGTCAGCCAGTCCTTCCTGAAAGAAGGGCTGGGCGATAGCCATGCCGCCAACATCGCGGCCGTATCCGTGGTCGAGGACAGGCTTTTTGCCGAGGTGACGACCACCGAGGGGCCGTGCGGCATCGTGGCCGTCGCCGAGATGCCCCGCTGGTCGCCCGAGCAGCTCTTCAGCGGCCGCGCCCCGCTCGTGGTCATAGCGGACGCCATTCAGGACCCCGGCAATCTCGGCACCATGATAAGAACGGCGCTGGCCGCCTCTGCCAGCGGTCTGATTCTCACCAAAGGGTGCGTGGATCCCTTCAACCCCAAGGTGGTGCGCTCCGCGGCCGGCTCGCTGTTCACGCTGCCGCATGTGGGCGACCTGGCGATCGACCACGCGATCGACCTGGTGAAACAGCACGGGCTGCGGGTGATTGCCTGCGATCCCGCAGCGGCCAGGATGCACTGGGATGTGGATCTGACAACGCCGGTGGCGCTGGCCTTCGGCAACGAGGGGCAGGGCTTCTCGCCCAGGGTGCTTGCCCGCGCCGACGAGAGCGTGGCCATCCCGATGGGCGCGGCCAGCGAGTCCCTCAACGTCGCCGTCGCCGCAGGCATCATCCTTTTCAGCGCCGTTCAGCAGCGGCTCACCATGACAGGTCCCAGGGCCGGCTAGGGCCGCCCCGAGCCGGCAGCAGCCGAGGGGCCGGGAGCCGGGCGCGGCAACGGTCTCTTGTTAAAATGGCAGAGGATTGACCATGCAAGCCGCGGAAACGGTGAAAGAGTCTCTGGAAGAGTTAGAAAAGCCCCACCCTGAAGCGTTGCCGGCAAGCAACGAGGACGAAGCCCGCCGGCAGGACGGCGTTGAAGACGGTCCGGTCATGACCATCGTCGAGCACCTCGATGAGCTGCGCACGCGGCTCATTCGCTGCCTGGCGGCCGTGGCCGTGTGTTTCGCTTTCGGTCTGGTCGTCGCCAAGGACGTCGTCCACTGGCTCGAGGCGCCGGCCGGCAACATCACCTTCCAGGCGCTCTCCCTCGAGGAGCCGCTTCTGGTGTACTTCAAGGTCGCCTTCTACACCGGGCTGATTGTCGCCTGCCCGTACATCCTTTTCGAGGCCAGCCGCTTCGTCGCCCCGGGGCTGCGCAGGCAGGAGCGCCGGGTTCTGGCGCCGGTGGTGATCGGCGGGCCGGTTCTGTTCGCCGCCGGTGCCGCCTTTGCCTATTACCTGGTGCTGCCCCCGATGTTGCACTTTTTCGGCAGCTTCGGGCAGGGCATGACCGCGCTCAACCAGCGCCTGGACTTTTACATCTCGCTGGTCTCCACGGTTCTCCTTTATATGGGGCTGTGCTTCCAGCTGCCGATAATCATCTTCGCCCTCTCGTTCACCGGCCTGGTCAACTCGCGCCAGCTCGTCTCCATCTGGCGCTACGCGGTCCTGGGGGCGACGGTGGTGGCGGCGATCATCACCCCCGATCCGACCGCCTTCTCCATGCTTATCGTGATGGCCGCCCTGACCGGACTGTATTTCCTGTCCATCCTGCTGCTCAAGCTGTTCGGCCGCTGAAGCTTCCATCGAACGCCGCCGCCCCGGCGTTCTATCCGGTGGTTAAAGTCAACGCCGGATGCCGGCTTGCCCGACAACACATAGGCGAGCCTATATATCTTTATAGGGACAGATAGACCCCCTGTCGTCGCCTGGAGTCTATCATACAAATTATGCGGGCTTAATCATGGTCGGGGCAGTTTTGCCTTGCCCGTGGCGGGCCTTCTGAACTGGTCGTTGGTATCTCCTCCTGGTGGCATCATGCTGGCTGAAAATTCAAAATCCATTCCTCCCGAGATTCTGTGTTGCGACCCGGATCCCGATTCGCGGGCTCAGGTCGCGGAGAAGCTTGTTGAATTCGGGTACAAAGTTCTTTCGACGGGGATCCCCAAAATAGCCTCGGCGCTGGTGGAGGAGAAGACCTTTGCAGCCCTGGTCGTCTGCTTCCAGCAGATTAACCTGGCTATGATCTCGGTAATCGTGGAGGCGCGGCGGCACAAGCCCGACATGCCCGTGCTGGCCATCGTGCCGGAACGGGGCAGGATAAGCATTCCGGCCGGGCTTGCCGACATCGTGCTGGTCGCCCCCCCGGACCGTACGTTGCGGGAGTCGCTTCTGGCCCTGTCGACCGCGGCACGGTACGAACCTGCCGCCAGCTGACCGGTGATCGGGGTCGCTGTGTGATACGCTGGCACCATGCCGCCGTCGCTGGTGCCACTAGACCTGCTCAATCTCCTCTTCCTGCCGCTGATGGCGATAACGGCCGTGTCGCTGCGGGCAAACTGGCGGCAGCTCTGGGATGAGGACTTGACCGCCCACGATCGCCAGCTCATCCAGCGAATCGCCATCTTCCTCCTTCTGCCGGTGGTGGTGTTTTTTCACGAGCTCGGTCACGTTGCCGCGGTCAGGCTCTTCGGGGGCAAAGTAGCCGAGTTTCACTACGCCTTTCTCTCCGGCTACGTCGTGCCCGCCGGTCACTTCACGGCCGACGAGAAGGTATGGCTCTATTTCGCCGGCAACCTGGTTCAGATCCTCATCGGATTGGTCGCCGCGCTGGCGGCGGCGCTGGTCTCCTCACCGCCGGTGGTGGCGCTCCTGGTGTACCTGTCCCTCTGGTCGGTGGGCGGCACCGTGATCCTCTACACGCTCCTTTCGGTAACCGGGCTCTACGGGGACTGGATCCACATTTACACGGCACCGCCGTCCGCCCTGGTGGCGGCCATCGCCCTGTCGCACCTGACGCTCGCGCTCGCGGTCGTCTACGCGGTTTACGCGGAGAAGCCCCGCCTGTGGTTCGCCGCCAAAACCGATCCAGGCTGGGCGGCCGAGAACCGGCTCATGGTCGAGCATGCCGGTCTTTTCCCTTCCGCGGACAACCTCGTCCGCCTGGGCTGGTCTTATTACTTCAAAGGGCTTAATAAAACGGCCGTCGCCTGCCTGGAGGCGGCACGGCAGGTTGCGCCGGAATCACCGGACGTGCGCATTTTCGAGGCCGCGCTGGCCGACGAGCGCGGGCGGACCGGGAAAGCCATTCAATGTTATCAAGAGCTGATTGGGAACCCGGATGTGCCCGAGCGCCTGCGGCTGCTGGCCATGATGTCGCTCGGCCGCTGCCTTCTCAGGCACGGCAGGCGCGACCAGGCCCTTGCCACCTTTATCCAGGCCGGTCAGCTGGCGCCCGATGCCGCCGACCCGCGCTACTTCATCGGCGCCCTGCTGTCCGAGGCTGGACGCCTGGACGAGGCCGAGGGTCATCTGCGCGCCGCCGCCATCCTCGAGTGGATGGATAAGGGTCTGGCGGCGGCAAACGCGGGCAGGCTCGCCGATATTCAAAAAAGACGTCAATCCAAGCAATAATTTTGTTTCAGGCTTGTCAGGATAGCGCCGACTATAATTGCTTGCTCACTGAAAAGGGGTGGATGCGAGCCGCGGGCTCGCCTTATCGGGAACTCGGCGAGTATGAACGATTTTTGCCTCTGGTCCGTGACGGGCATGGCTGCCCTCATCTCTCTTACCACCCTCTGGCGCCTCTGGGCCGACCGCGAGCGGCTCGCCAGGGAGGAGCTGACGGACGAGGATCGGTCCTTTGCCTGGCGCATTGTCATATTCCTTATCTTTCCCTTCCTCACCTTCCTGGATCTGCGAGCCACGATCGTGGCCTGCGACCTTTACGGCGGGTCGGTGGCGCACTGGGTGTACGGGCTCATGTGGTACCACCTGGAGCCTTCCGGCCTAACCTCCAACCAATCCCTTATCGGCGTGTACTTTGCCGGGGCCATCCTGCAGCTTGCCCTGGCCGTGTGCATGCTGCCTTCGCTGCTTTTCAGGCCTCATCCGTTTCTGGCTACGTTGGTAGGCTACACCATCGCCTTCATCTTCGGGCTCAACCTGATCGCCGATCCCCTGCTTTCGGTGATCAACATGGGAAGCCCGCGCTGGCAGATCGTTTACGATGCGCTGCCGGCCGATAAGCGGGTGGCATTCATGGCGGTGCATGCCGCGGCCGCGTCGATCTACCTGGCGCTCATGTTCAGCCAGCGGGTGCGCATGCTGTTTGCCAGGCTCTCGCGCCCGGTGGCTTCCGACGAGCTGCGCGGGGCGCTGCGCGATTTTCGCTCGCATCCCGACAGCGGGCGCCTGGCCTGCCGGGTCGGTCTTCTCTATGACAAGGCCGGTCTGCGCCGGCGGGCCAGGGCGCAGTTGAAGCGCCTGAAGAAGTCCTGCCCGAGCTCGCTCTACGCGACCTTCCTGGAAGCGGTCCTGTCCTACCGGCGTCGCGACTATCGGGTGGCGCGCCAGGCTTTCATCCTCGCCTCGGATTACCCGGGCGTCGCAGGCGAGCTGAAGGCGAGCCTTCTGGCCGCCGCTGCCTGCGCGGCCTTTGCCGGAGAGGACATAATAGGGGCCCTCAATCTGTCGGAGCGGGCCCTGGAGTTTGACGATTACTGCCTGATCGCCCGCATGGTGAAGGTGGACGTCTTCCTCCGCCAGGGGAAAAAGGAGGAGGCCGGCGAGGAGATCCTCCTGGCCATGCGCGAGGGGCTGACGCTCGACCTGGAGAAAAAGGTTCCCCTCGATTCCGAGGCGGCCTTCGAGAGCATCGCCCAGCTCGAGGACAGGCTTGGCGATCGCATCCGCGCTCCCCAGCGCGACCTCCAGCGCCAGTCGCGCGATTGAGCGCTAGAAGATTCCGCAGAGGATCTGCGTTCCCATAATTATTGCCTGCCGGCCCAGAAGCCAGGGCAGAAGCACGGCCAGCGTTCCCAGCCCGGTCAGGCGCCGGTTGCCGGTCGCGGTCAGGGAGGGCAGCGTGAAGAGCCCCAGGAAATAGCCCAGGAAGAAGAGCTGAAGAAGAAGGGGGGTCAGCGCCGCCCCCGCGAGCGGGAAGCCGCTCGTGGCAGAAAATGCCCGCCAGATGCCGATGAGGATCGCCTGATTCACGCACAACAAGATGATGCCCAGCCATTGCCCGAAGCGGGCCATGCGCTGCCAGGAGCACAGCGCCGACACCCAGGAGATGAGCCAGCAGCCGCCGATCCAGCCCACCAGGTCGAAAAAGAACTCTTCCTGCAGCGGATCCGGAAAGAGGCTCCGGGGATTGCCTTCCGGGTTGAACAGCGGCACCCAGCAGAAGACAAAAATGGCCATTCCGGCCGTGGCTACGGCAACGCCGAACACGCGCGGGCGGCGACTGGCCAGCACCACGGAATTGTCCTGACCGCTCAACGGCGAATCCCCCGGCACATGGCCGCCTGCCAGCCCCCCTCGAACCCAAGTCCATTATATAAAGCGGCGATTCCCGGTGGGCTTTTCAGCGGGCATTGCCACAAGGAACACCGCTGAAACGGCTTTGCGTGGATTGTTGGACGCAAAGCGTTATCTTCTTTTCTTAGAAAAGAATTATGATTCCGCCGACTTCTAACTTGGAGGAATAGGGTTGTCATTGTATGCTTCAACCACGCTGCTTGACATGCGGCATTCCGGGCTGGTTGATTCTCAGGGCACCCCTTTCTACCGGGCTTACTCTGGTTTAGTTTCGTCTGGAGACAAATGGCAGTGGCACGCGGACTTTCAAGAAGCCTCAACATACGCGCCCGCCTTGTCTTCCTCTGCCTGGCAGTCGCCACGCCGCTTTTGATCATCGGCGTTTTCATCCTCTGGAAGGAGTACCAGACGCTCAAGAACGAGGCGCGGCGGGCCACCACCTTCCAGGCCGCCATCTGCGTGCGCGCGGTTTCGCACTGGATAACCTCTCAGGAGGAGGGGCTTGCCGCCCTGGCCGCACTGCCGGCGGTGAAGCAGCGGAACCCCGAATCGCTGCGCAAGATCCTCTACACGGCCGCGCACGCCCAGCACGATTGGCACGCCGTCTACCTGGTTTCGACGGCGGGCAGGCTCATTGCCGCCAGCATGGATGCCGCTGAGCAGGAGCTGCCGTCTCTTATCTCCGAGCCCTTTGTCGCGCGCATGCGGGCCACGGGCAAGCCGGACATCTCGGAGTACACGCAGTGCCCGCTCACCGGCGCGCCGGCAATCATCGTCGGGGCGCCGGTCTTGCGCGGGAACAGGACCGCAGGCTTTCTGCTCGCCTCCGTCAACCCGCGGGCAGTCTACGAGCTATTCCAGGGCCTGGGGGAAAGATCCGGGTCGATGGTGGCGGTCGTCGATCGCAACATGCGCGTGGTGACCCGCACGTTGAACAACGACTTCTGGGCAGGCAGGGATTTCTCGCAGGCGAGAACGGTGCAGGCTGCCGGCAAGCGCTGGCGCGGCACCCTGGAGGTGGTGGGCATCGCCGATCCGACGCCGCGAGCCTACGCTTTCGACCACCTGACCGCCAACCGCTGGGTGGTGGTGGCCGGCGTACCGACGGCGGAGATTTACGGGCCGGCCCACGACTGGCTGGTGCTGATGCTCATGCTTGCCGGCTGCGCGATCGGCGTGTCCGTGGTGCTGGCCTGCAAGTTCACCGCCCACTTCACGGCGCCGATAAACGAGCTGGTGCGGGAGGCGCTGGCGATAGGCAGGGGGGATCTCTCCAAACGCGTGCGCATCTCCAGCGGCGACGAGCTGGGCTTGCTGGCCCGCGCCTTCAATCAGATGGCGATCAACCTGGAGCTGAATCAGGAGCAGAAGCTCATGGTGGAGAGGATCTCGGAGTCGATCAGGCAATCGCTGGATCTCGACGAGATCCTGAACACGGCCATAAGCGAACTCGGCAAGGCGCTCAAGGCCAGCCGCTGCTGCATCGCGCTTATAGACGCCAGATCGCACACCGACCTGGCCGACGACCAGCTCGCCTTCAATTACGTCTGGTCCGACCCGGCGCGCGGCGGCACCCCGCTCAAGAACAGCTCCATCCTGATGACCGGCGAGAGCATGCTCAAGATGATCCTGGAGCAGGGGGCGATTCTCTCCATGGACGTCCTCGACGACACGAGCTTCCTGCCCCTGTTCGAGAGCGAAGAGACTTATCCGGAGGACTGGAAGTCGATCAAGTCGCTTATGGCCTGCCCGATCAGCACGCGCGAAAGGCCGCTCGGCCTCATCCTCGTTCACCAGTGCGACGAACGGCGCACCTGGATCGATCCCGAGCTGGAGCTGGTGGATTCGGTGGCCACGCACGCCGCCCTGGCCATGGAGCAGGCGTTCCTCTATCGCCGCACCAAAGCGCTCGCCGATCAACAGCTGCTGATCAATCACATAGTGCGCGCCGTCAGAGGCTCGCTCGATCTGGACACCATTCTCGGCACGGTAACGCGAGAGCTCGGGGAGGCGCTTTCGGCGGACCGCTGCCAGATCGCCCAGCCCCGTGCCGAAGGACCGCTTGTCGTCAGCCACGAGTATCAGGCTGACGGACTGACTCCGATGATCGGTCTCAACATCTACGGGGAGAAGATCGACTTCGACCCGGCGATCCTCGCCGAGCTGAAGACGCATTCGGTCATGGGCATAGACCTGAGCCGCCTTGGCGAGACAAGCGACAGCAAGGACGGCACGACGTTGAGGGACGCGCCGCTGGCGGTGATAGCCGACGCTTCGGCGGACAGCCGCACCCTGCCGTTCCGCCCGTTCCTGGCGGCGGTAGGCTCCCGGTCGCTCATCGCCGCGCCGTTGCTGAACGAGGACCGCCTGCTGGGCTTGCTCATGGTGCACCAGACACGTTCTGCGCGTGACTGGAAGCCGGAAGAGGCGGGGCTGGTCACGGCCATCGCCGACCAGGTGTCGATCGCCATCAGTCACGCGCAGCTGTTCGCCCAGGTGCGCCACCAGGCGATCACCGACGGGCTGACCGGGCTCTACAACCATATTTATCTCAAGAACAGGCTGGAGAAGGAGCTCCGCCGCGCCCAGAGAAAGCAGGCCCCCTGCTCTTTGTTGATGCTCGATCTGGACAGGCTGAAATTGATCAACGACAGCTTCGGTCACCCGGTTGGGGACGCGGCTATAAGACAGGTGGCCTGGGCCTTGAAGAACCTTTTGCGAAGCGGCGATACCGCAGCCCGCTACGGCGGCGAGGAGTTCGCCGTCATCCTTCCCGAGACGCCCTTGAACGAGGCGGCGCTGATCGCCGATCGACTCTGCCGCCAAGTAAACAGCGCGCCGGTGCCCGGACTCGGCACAATATCGATCTCCATCGGCGCGGCCACTTATCCGGATCAGGCTGAGGATATGAAGGAGCTGATCGAAAAAGCGGACATGGCCCTTTACGTGGCCAAGCACTGCGGGCGCAACCAGGTGCGCGTCTTTGACGGACACTCGCCGCTAAGGGTAATAACCGAGCCGGAAGCACAGACCACCGCTCCAGTCGAACCACCCCTGTGAGCTCCGGGCGGTATATTTGACTCTGTCGGCGTTCGCCCACTTGGAAACCGCCCTGTGAGAACCTTCCTGGTATCACTCCTGGCACTGGCAAGCTTGCTTGCTTATCCGGGCGCCGCGCAGGCGGGCGCTGAAGACGATGAGATCACCTCGCTAACCCGAACAATCGTATCGCAGGAGATCGAGCTGGCCAAGCTCAACCTGAGGGTCAGCCCCGTGCCCGACCTCTGGTACAACCGGCGCTGGCTGCTTGCCGCCATAACCAACAACTCGCTTACAAGCTCGGGCGCATTCTTGAACGGATTCACCTCCTATCGCCACCAGGAGGATCCGGCGGCGATACCGAAGAATCTGGTGGCAGCCGGATCCATACAGCGAGGGGTGGCTAACTTCATCACCACGGGCGAGTGCCTTCTGGAATTCGGTCTCGATGCGCGCAACCGCCTGGAGAGCAAGCGCAAAGCGCTCGATCTCGGCCATGCCCGTTCGGAGGCGCTCAGGCTCAAGAATACCATCGACGAGTTAATCGGGCGCCGCGACAAGCTGATTGCCGCCAAGGTCCTTGACGATCAGACAGCCCGCCGGCTGGCCATCGAAGGAAATGCCCTCAGGGACGTGCTCGATAATGAGGCCTCTTATTTCGTATTCGTTTACGGCCAGTCGAAGGGACTCAAGGCAGCCAGGCTGCTCAATCAGCTCATGATATTTGTCAGCAACCTGGAGTCGGGCATCCTGACGTTTATCGGCGTGTATGCGACCTTGACCACGAGGGGGACAGTCACCGCGAGGTTGAATCTTGGTTCCGTAGCCGGATTCGGTGATATCGTCGGTGGCAGCATCAACGCCTGCGCCCCTGCGGCCACCAGGCTCTGGGGGCGAGTGAGCGAGCAGCGGGGATGGCGGGACACCTCTGCGGCGCTCGGCCGCCCGCCCGTTCTGGATCCGGCGCCGCTACATGAGGATTTTTGCCGCCTCTCCGCTGTCCAGGAAGTAGAAGGAAACAGGGGCGGGCAGGCGGCGCCTATCGTCAGAGATCTGTGCAAGATGGAAGCGGATCTGCTCACGGAGCGAAGGGATGTCTACCAGCGGGCCGCCCGCCATGCCCATGTGTCCTTCCTCAAGTCCATGATCTCGGAGCCCGGCGGCGCCGGCACGAAGGTGGCCAACGGCATCGGCACGGTGATAGGCGATCTGTCCATCAACAAACCCAGCGAAGCTCGCCTGCAATGGATAGCCGGTCCTGCCACCAGCTATGGTATCGGGAACTCCGTGGCGGCAACCGTCAATCTGGAGCGCCTGGTCTCGGAGGAGATGCGCGACCGCCGGCTGACAAGCCAGCGCAAGAGCCGCCGGCAGATAATTGAGAATCACCTGCGAAGGCTCGAATCGTTCGAGGACTCCATCAAGCATCATTTGCCGTAGCCCGCCTTTCCTGCGCGCGATGACCATTCGCCTCCGGGCTTGCTGGTCCGGCTGCCATCTGGTGCTCCACCAATTTCGCCGCCGGGCGCGGTAAAATGACCCCATTGGGACAAAACGGCTTGAAAACCGAACGGAGGTCAAGACACCTCGATGAAAAGCCGCGCCTGCCCCGCCGCCGTGTTCGTTCTGCTTCTGGCAATCTCCCAGGGAGGCGCATTGTCAATGGCCTCGGGCGCTGTTTTTGAGCCGCAGTACAACTCCTCGTACGCCAACGAGCAGGTCGACGGCAAGGGATTTCTCGCCGGCCTGCTCAAGACCGCCGCCGGATTCGAAGATTACACCTACAAATCGCTGGTGGTCACGTTCCTGGGGGGCAAACAGGTCGAGAAGTCCGGCAACTTCTTTTTCAAGAAGCCGAATCTCGTGCGCGTCGAGGACGACTCAGGCAGCGGCGCACTGGGCTCGCTGGTCGTCCGCCAGGCCGATGGCCGGATCAGAGGCTCCGCCGGCCCGGGGCTGCGGTTTTTGAAGATGACCCTTTCCAAGGATTCGCACTTCCTGCAGCTTCCCAACGGCTACAACGTGATCGACTCGGATCTGACCAGCCTGCTTCGGACGATAGACAGAGAAGTCAACAGCGGCAGCACCATCAAGGTGACGAAAACTCCGGTGCCGGCGCGTAAGACCGGGGAGCTCGCCTACGTGGTGGATGTCACCGCCGGCAGTGGCGAGTCGGCGCGACTCACCGATCGCATCATTGTCAACCCGCAAACGAATGTGCCGACGGAATGGGACGTATTCCGGGGCGGCTCCCTGCTTTCGATTACCTACTTCGGCAATTTTCGCGCCAATGTGGGGTTGGCGGACAGTCTGTTCAAGCTCTGACGGGCGAAAAGGACGGCATATGAGAGCACAGGGGACAGAAAGGAAAACGGTCGCGCGTGGGGCTGATGCCCGCCTTATCTTCGCAGCGGCGACCTTGATGAGCTTTGCCGCCGGCGCCTGCTTCGCCCAACCGCCCGGCGCGCCGGCGGCCGCCAACACGGCCGGCTTATCCGATAAGGACCGGCCGGCGGCCGGTTTGAGCCTCGGCCCGCGCTCGGCAAACCCGCAGGCGCTGCTGGCCCGCATCCGCGATGCCGGCATTCCCCTGAACGAGATCCGCGAGCAGTCGATAAATCTGTTCGTGGAAGCGACCAGGCCCAGGTTCATGCCGCACTCGAGCGTGGACCTCCGGCACCCTTCCTCCATTTCCGGCAAGCAGTTCAATCCGGCCGGCGCCTACCTGCGACCGCGCCCTGACTGGCTGGCGTTCTACGTGGGCACAATGGAGCCGCTGATTCACCTGTTCAAGGTGGACATGGAGGAGGCTGGGCAAGCCGATAATCAAAGCGGGCTTTCGCCGGCAGTCGCGGGCAAGCTGGCCCCCCTGAAAAGGCAGTGGCACGCCGACGTTGCCGACCTGGACAGTCATCTCACCGGCCTCTTCAACCTGCTGGCGACGGCGCCGGAGATAGACAATGGGGCGGTGGCCCGCGAGGCCGCGGCCATGTTCGAGATTACCCGACGGATGGAAAAGGCTCGCCACAGAGCCTTCAAGATTGTGCTCGAGGGCTACAAACGGACCGGCTGACCGGCGCCATTCCCGCTCTGGTGCGGTTGCCGATCTGCCCGGCTACAATGTACGGTGCCGAATGTTCGCGGGGCGCCGTATGAAAAGTACCCGAAAACACCTCGTCCTTTTCGACATCGACGAGACCATGCTGAAATCCGACGGCGCGGGCAGGCGCGCAATAACCAGCGCCCTCTCGCAGGCCTGTGGGGCGGAGATCGACAGCAGCGCGGTCAAGCTTTCCGGCAAGACCGACCCGCAGATCTGCCGGGAGATACTGGAGGCCAACGGCTTGAGCCCGGAGGAGATCCCGGGCGGGCTTACGCGCGTGTTCGAGATCTACTTGCCAAACCTGGAAAAAGAGATAGGCAGGTCGCAGCTCTTCTGCCTGCACGAAGGCGTAATGGAGTTACTGGCCGCCCTTGCCGAAATCGATTCCGCCTGCCTTGGTCTCCTCACCGGCAACATCGAGCCGGGCGCCAGGGCAAAGCTGTCCCCGTTCGGGATCAACCATTATTTCCCGGTGGGCGCCTACGGCTCGGATTCGGCCGACCGGATGATGCTGCCCGCCGTGGCCGGGCTGAGGGCCAGCAAGCATTTCGCGACGGAATTCCGCCCGCGCGACGTGGTGATAGTAGGCGACAGCGTCCATGACGTCCGCTGCGCCCGCGGCTTCGGGGCGGTGAGCATCGCCGTCGCCACCGGCAGAACCTCCTGGCAGGAGATAGAAGAGGCCGGGCCCGACTTCCTTTTTCCCTCCCTTTCAGATACCGAGGCACTGATTCAGGCGATTTTGGCTGAGTAGCGGCTATAATTTTTCCCTGGCGATCATTCGCGAAGCAGGCAGGGTTCATCTGGCGGCACCGGGCAGCACGCTTTCCGGCGCCGAGTCGGGGCTCGATTGGTGGCAGAAACGGGCAAAGCCAGCGACAGGAATCACCGTGTCCGTGCGTACATCGGGCTGGGCTCCAACGAGGGCGATCGTGTAGGCTTTGTCCAGCAGGCGATGCAGCTTTTGAAAGACATCCCGCGCATCGAGGTTGTCGAGTGCTCGAGCCTCTACGAGACCGAGCCGGTGGGCGCCGAATACCTGGAATGGTTCGTCAACGCGGTGGCGGCAATCGACACCGACCTCACCTGCGAAGAGCTGCTGGACGTCTGCCATGACATCGAAGCCCGGCTGGTCGAGTTCCACGGCGCCGAAAACGGGCGGGTCTGCCGGGAGCAGCGCCCGGGCGTTCGCACAAGGATCATCGACCTGGACATTCTTTTCTACGGGGATCTGGTCACCGAGACGGACTCGCTCAAGGTGCCGCACCCCCGCCTGCACCAGAGAGCCTTCGCCCTGGTGCCGCTGCTCGAGATCGCCCCCGATCTCCTTCACCCCTGCCTCGGGCAAACCGTCTCCGAGCTGCACGAGGCGCTGCCGGAGCCGGAGCTTGTCTATCTTTACGGCACGCGCGGTCTCGATGGCGACGACGAGTGTGATTATTGCTGACAGAGGCTCCCGGCGGAGACTTTCCCGAGATGGCGGACGCGCGGATCATTAAGGTCGGAACCGACATTTGCTCCATCAAACGAGTGGCGGCAGCCTACGCACGCTTCGGCGAGCGCTTTCTCGATCGCCTGCTCACCCCCGGCGAGAAAGGCTACGTAACCAGCCACTCCGCCCATCTCGTCAATCGCCTGGCCGGCCGGTTCGCGGCCAAGGAAGCGGCCTCGAAGGCTCTGGGCACCGGCTGGCGCGGCATTTTCTGGAAGGAGATAGAGGTCGGCAGGGAGCCGTCCGGGGCGCCACGCCTCATCCTGCACGGGCGCGCCGCCGCGCTGGCTCAAAAGCTGGGGCTCAAGCACTGGGAGGTGAGCCTGAGCCACGACGGGGACTACGCCACCGCTTTCGTCCTCGCCCACGGCTAGCAGGCCGGCCGCTGTCGCCACCACCGGTAGTGAGCGGGCATGATTCGATGAAAAGATCCAATGACGGCCCGGCGCTGATCACCATGACGACCGACTTCGGCTCGGTCGACGGCTTCGCCGGCACGGTCAAGGGGGTGATCCTCGGCATCGCCCCGAAGGCGCGGATAATCGACCTCAGCCATGAGGTCGCCCCCGGCGACATCGCCGCGGCCTCCTGGATCCTCAAAACCAGCTGGTCCTACTTCCCGCCCGGCTCCATTCACCTGGCCGTTGTCGATCCCGGCGTCGGCGGCAGCCGCCGCCCGCTTATCATCGAGGCGGAGACCGCCGCCTTCATAGGTCCCGACAACGGAATTTTCTCCTTTCTCTATTCGGGTGGGCTGAAGGTAAAGGCCTATGAGCTGGAAAACGACCGCTACCGGCTCTCGCCGGTATCCGCCACCTTCCACGCGCGCGATATTTTCGGGCCGGCCGCCGCCCACCTGACAATCGGGGTCAGCGCCGGCGAGCTCGGAGCCGAGATCGAGGTGGGCGGTCTGGTGAGGCTGCCGGCCCTCGAGCTCCTGACCGCTGAAGATGGCATACACGGGCGGGTGGAATACGTCGACCGCTTCGGCAACCTGATCACCAACATCCCCTCCGATGCGCCGCCGGCGGGGGCCGTCTGTTTTGTCGAGGGAAGGCAGGCAGGGCATCTGCGCCGGTCCTACGCAAGCGTGGCCGCCGGAGAGCCGGTCGTGGTCGCCGGCAGCCACGGGGTGCTGGAGATCGCGGTCAATCGGGGGCGTGCCTGCGAGTTCTTCGCCTGTGGGGCGGGGGCGGCGGTCCGGGTTTTGCCGTCGCCTGCTCGTGGCGGGCAAATATGAAACAATAACGACGCACAACGCCCGAGTTAATCTAGACGGGAGCGCCGAGACTGACATGGCTCCGCTGGCTGAAGAGCAGATGCTCAAGCTGATGGTCGACACCCACGAGGCGCGCTTCGACGGTCGAATCTGGGAGGCCTTCGATGACGTGGTCGTCCCGGAGCTTCCCGGCGAGCCGTCGATGGCCGATCTCGGCTGCGGGCCGGGTCTGTTCCTTTTCGACATCCACCAGAGGCTGCCCGAGGCCACGCTCTACGGATTCGACACCAGCGCGGTAATGCTCGATGTGGCCGGCAACCTCTCCTGGTCCGCGCTCAAACCGCACCTCAGCCGCTGCGATGTCAGCAAGGGGATCCCGCTGCCCGACGGCGGCGTTCATTTCATCTCCATGAACTTCTTTCTCCACCAGTTCGACTACCCGCTGCCCATACTGGCCGAGGCGCTTAGGGCGCTGAAGCCGGGCGGCTGGCTGTGGATTTACGACTGGGCCCGTCGCCCGCTGGAAGAGTATCTCCGTTTCTGGGACGTAGACCCGGGGCTGCCGGAGATGGGCGATCCGGCGCTGGCATACAGGCTCTTCGCCTGCCACAATCGCTTCACCCGCCAGGACTGGCATTACGTTTTCAGCCAGGCAGGTCTCGAGACCGCGCGCGAGGTGGAGCGGGCGCGCGGCCAGCACCTGCTCATGATCGTTCGGCGGGCCGGCGCGCATGAACCCGCCGGCGGTCAGGATAAGGCGGGATGACCCAGATGAGCGCCGACCGGTCCGGCAAGGCGCGCCACCTTATATGGTGGATGCTTTTGCTGGGCGCGCTCGGTATGCTCGGCTACTTCCTCAAGTTTCAGGATGTCTTCCCGGCCGCCTCAATCGATCTCAAGCTGACCCGGGCGCAGGCTCTCAGCCTGTCCAAGCGGTGGGCGGACGATCTCGGTTACCCGTCGGAAGGGGCGATCGCCTCGACGGTGTTTTCCGACGACGACGACGCCAAGACATTTCTCGAGCATGAGGTCGGGCTTTCCCAGGCCAGCGCCCTGATGAAGGACGAGGTGCCGGTCTGGTACTGGTCCACCCGTCTGTGCCGGCCGCTCAAGCTCGAGGAGTTCAGCGCATCCATAAGCCCGACCGGCCGCCTGCTCTCCTTCGATCACTCGATCGGCAACGACCGGGCGATGCCCTCCATACCCCATGACGACGCCCGCGCGCAGGCCCGCCAGTTCGTCCGTGAGAAGCTCGGTATGTCGCTGGACAATTACAAGCCGATCGAGGACGGCTCGGTCAAGCAGCCGCACCGGACGGACCACTTCTTCGTCTGGGAGGAAACGTCGCGTGATTACAAGGGGGCACGCCTGCGCATCTACACGTACCTCTCCGGCAACCAGGTCACCGGGTTCAACCACTACCTCTATGTGCCGGAGCAATGGCTTCGCCGGTTCAGCGAAATGCGCTCCTACAACAACGCCCTCGAAGAGGTGGCCAGCATCTTTTACTCGATCTTCGGGGTCGCCACCATCTTCGCCTTCATATGGATGTTCACCCGGGGCGCGATCCGCTGGCGGCTTGCCCTGGGCGTCGGCGGCGCCGTCGGGGTCATGTACTATCTGGACGCCTTGAACGCGCTGCCGAACTCCATACGCAGCTACGCGACCACGATGTCCTACAACGGCTACCTGGTCGACGTGTACGTCTCGGCGCTGTGGGGCGCTATCGGCCAGGCCTTCCAGACGTTCATCCTCGTCGGGGCGGCCGAAGGGCTGTACAGGATGGCTTACCCGGGCAAGCTGGCCCTCGAACACCTGTTCAGCACGGCCGGCTTGCGCTGCCGTCAGGCCGTCTCGGGGCTGGTGGCCGGCCATGCGCTTTTCGGCATGCACGTGGGATGGATCATCCTTTATTACCTTGCCGGCCAGCCCCTCCATTTCTGGTCACCGCTGGAGGTGCGCAACACGGAGGGGCTGTCCACGATCTTCCCCTTTTACTCGGCGATGTTCATCGGGGTGTCGGCCGCCGTATCCGAAGAGCTGACCTACCGCGTGCTGGGCATGAGCATATTCCAGAAGCTGGTCAAGCAGTTCTGGCTGGCCAACCTCCTGCAAGCGGCAGCCTGGGCCTTCATGCACAGCAACTACCCGCAGGAGCCCGCCTACGCCCGCGGTCTCGAGCTGACCGTGGTCGGGCTGGTCTATGGAGGCGTGTTGAGGCGATACGGGCTCATCGCCTCCATCGCCTCCCACTATATTTTCGACGCCTTCCTCTCGGTGACGCCACTTCTTTCCTCGGCGGCTTTCGCCCTTCGCCTGTCGGCAATTGCGGCGGTGCTTCCCTTTGTTCTGGCCCTGGCGGTGGCGCTGTATCTGGTGCGCAAGTCCGGCTGGTCGTCCGATCAGGAGCTGGCCAACAGCGCCATCCCCGCTCACCACGCCCCGGCGCCGGCCGAGGAGATCTTTCCGACCGTCCCTTATCAGTACAGACCGCTTTCGCGCCTGGTCCGGGGGACCCTGGCCGCCATCGCCATCGCCGGCTCGATCATGCAGTTCGGCTGGCATCTGCCCACAGTTGGCCAGCAAGCCGCCCTCACCATCTCCCGGGACGAGGCGATCCAGCGGGCCAGGCAGTACCTGGTGCTCCACAACCTGCCGCCGATGGGCCGCAGCGAAACCGCCTGGCTGGCCAGGGGGATGAGCGGGCAGGAGCTGCTGCAACTGCAGTACCTGTTCGAGAAGCTGGGGATGGCGCGCACCAGGGATCTCGCCACCTCCCCCTGCAATACGCTCGTCTGGAAGGTGCGCTTCTTCCGCCCGCTGGATCCGGAGGAGTATCAGGTCACCATCGACGGCCGCGGGCGGATCGTGGGCATCGACGTCACCAGGGCGGAGGACGCCCCGGGCGCCAGGCTGACCGAGGAGCAGGCGCAGCATCTGGCGGAGGGCTACCTGAAAAGCGAGCATCCGGAGCTGCTCCCCTACCAGCTGGAGTCCTCAAGGAAAGAAGAGCACAAGGCGCGCACCGACTACCGCTTCACCTTCAGGGTGCCCCGGTACTCGGCACCGCAGGCTGAGTTCAAGGTGGCAATCAGGGTTGTCGGCAATGTCGTCGGCGGCTTCGATCAGAGCTGGGACCTGCCCGACGAGTGGCTTTTCGAGCGATCGCGGCAGCGGACCAAGGACCAGATCTGCGGTTACGTCAACACGGTAATCGGGCTGGCGGCGATTCTGGCCGTCATCTGGTGGGCGATAGGCGTCGTCAGATCGGTGGCCTTTCACTGGCGCCCGCCGATCATCCTGGCGCTCGTGCTCGCACTGCTGGTGATACCACAGGCCCTCAACTCGCTGCCCGAGTTTTATCTGTCCTACAGCACCGACACCCCCCTGCTCTCCTATTTCATCGCCCAGACGGTCCGGCAGATAGTCACCGCCGTGAGCATGATCGGCGTGATCACCGGGCTTGCCGCCTTCGCGCTGGCCTCCTTCCGCATTCTCTTTCCGCGCAGCGGCCCGATGAGCGTCGTCAAGGCGACCATAGCCCCGGAGCCGGATGCCGATCCCGGCACGCAGAAGCAGATCTGGATCGATGCGGTGCTCATCGGTTACGCCGCCGGCATCGGCTCGCGAGCGCTGACCGTGCTGTATTCGGCCGCCCACCTCGTCATCTCGCCTGTGGTCACCCTGGCGCCGCTGGAGAGCTTTTGCGGCTTCGCCAACGTGCTGAGCCCGACCGTCGACGTGCTCATGGACTCCTGCACCCGCGGGCTGCAGATCACGCTCACCGCCGCCGTTCTGGCAGGGCTTTACGCAAAGTACTTCCGCAGCGTCGGGGGCTATCTTCTCTTCGGTCTGGCGATAAGCCTCATCTATCCGCTCACCGACCGCTACTGGCAGGACTACCTGCTCGACGCGGCGAGCTACATCTTATATTTCCTGACCACCTGGGTAACGATAAGCATGCTGGCCCGGCAGAACATGCTTGCCTATTTCCTCGCCGGCGCCGCCAGCGTGATCGCCGGCGCCCTGCGCGTGCTCATCGAGCACGGGGCCAGCTACTTCCTGCAGGACATCGCCATTCTGACGCTGGTGCTGGCCAGCCCGGCCGTGTATGTCTTTCTAATCAAGCAGTCCCGGGACTGACAGATGTGTCCCCGGCCAGGCAGAAGAGGAGATCAAGACTGGGCCTGGATGCCCCCCTGGTCAGGAAAGCCCGGGTTGATGGACATCGGGTCCTTGGGGTCGCGGGCGGGGGAGACCGGGCGCCCTATGGCCATGGCGATCATCAGGCACTGATCGATCCGCTCCATCACCTCCTGCGGGAAGGCGCCAATCTTGTTGACCAGGAGCGTCTTGGGAATCGTGGCGATCACGGTGCAGTCGATCACGGAGTCGAGCCTCAGCCCCGCCGCCTGCCCTTCCGGGCTGTTCATGGGAACGACCACCTGCGTCGGCTCGCGGGCGGCGCGGCTGGTGTTGCTGGTCAGCGGTACGAGCAGGACGTCGTCGAGGCGGGAGTTGTTGTAGTCGTTGGAGATAATCACCGCCGGACGGCGCTTTGTCTGGGTCTGCCCGTCATCGGTGGTGTAAGGGAATGACACCAAAACGACGTCTCCCTTCCTGTATTGTGCCGGCTTGGAGGACATTTAAGCCTCGGATCTAGTAAGCGTACGCGCGCAAGAACGACCCACTTCATTTTACCAGCAGTTAATGCCGGCGCCGGTTTCGGTGGATTGAAGGCAACCCGCGCCAGCTCAGCGGTTCCGGCGGCCCGGCCGCCACGGGCCGGGACAGCCGGCGCTCCAGCTGCGGCTTTCGCTGATGCCGGCTACAAAAAGCACCTGCCAGCGGCAAGTGCAGCGTTTGTTATTTGATCCCTGCCATCAGACCAGGTCGGCGTAAGGATCGTTTTTCGGGTCGTAGCCGCGGGCAAATGAGTCGGTGCCCCACCTGTGAGCCTGGTCCTTAGCTTCGCTGGCGGTGAAGAGGCTTATGGCGAACGGCTTGACCGTGTGCTGGTACAAAAGCTCGGTGACTTCCCGGAGCCCTTCAGCCAGGGTCATGTCCGGTCTCCAGTGATTATCGCCTCTTTCGACCACTTTTCTGCTCTCCGCCCGGGGGCCTTTTTCAATTAGAGTTGGAGTATAACACGGCTTTCAAGAGTACGGACCAGAAATTTAATCTAATCTCTTGACTTTCCCGGGCGCTCTCCGCATCTGAACTTATATACCCACCCCGGACGGTTTTTAGACGGATCGCGGCTGAATATTTTCTAGCCTTTGACGGCAGCAAATGGCGGCTCCTCCCGGCTACTTGTTTCGGGGGCTAAGCAACCTCTCGCTTTTTGGCTTGACGTGTTTCTTGAGAAACTCGATGGTTTGCTGGGTGGCGCCGCCGGGCACGAAGATCTCGGTGACCCCGAGCTTGAGAAGCTCCTCCCGGTCCTCATCAGGGATAATCCCGCCGCCAAACAAGAGGATGTCCTCGGCCCCCTGCTCCTTCAGCAGCTCAAGCACCCGGGGGAAGACCGTCATGTGCGCGCCCGACAGCACGCTCAGGCCGATAGCGTCTACGTCCTCCTGGATGGCCGTCTCGACTATCTCCTCCGGCGAGCGGTGGAGGCCTGTATAGATGATCTCCATGCCGGCGTCCCGCAAGGCGCGCGCCACGACCTTGGCGCCGCGATCGTGCCCGTCGAGGCCCGGCTTGCCGATCAGTACCCGTATCTTGCCCTTGCTCATGGAGCTCGTCCCTGTTTCCGCCCGGGGTCTAGCTTGTCGTCCCCATTTAAGCCAGATTATATAACCTCTAGCCGCCGCTACCGCCTGCCGCCTTGCCCATCTGGTGCTCGATGATCTCCAGCAGCTCCTGGTGGTTCTGGATGTCCCGCCGGTTGATGAGGAAGAGGGCCCGGCGGGTGCGCAGAACAGCAAAGGTCAGCCAGACCGGCCTCTTGAGCTCGACTATCTCGAGCCAGCCGATCCTGGCCCGCCACAGAAGAGTCTTAAGTATGAGCTTGTCGGCAGTGACGATGGCGGTGTCCACCTCGAAGATTATGGGCAGGAGAAAGACGCAATCGAGAAAGGTGAGCAGGGCGAAGCTCATCAGCTCGTGCGGCAGATCCATGCGCTTGACAGCGTGCAGGTGCAGGTTCTCGTACACCAGGGAGATGTTGAGAAATCCCACCACCATGAGCCCGAACCAGCGCATGGCCGTCTTCCAACGTGCCCGCTTGAAGACCTCCTGCCGCTGGCCGGATGCCGAACCCTGCTTTTTTCCCTTGGGCATGAAAACGCTCAGGTGGCTGCAATTGCTTCTCCGACCGGCATAATTATATATTGGCGGCGGCGGCGGACCCGAATATCATAAGTGGCGCGGTGCTTACCAGAAGGCGGATGTCATGGGCAAAACCAAGCTAGCTGACTACCTGTTTACGCGAATTCACGAGGCGGGGGTGGAATACAGCTTCGGCATCCCCGGCGATTTTGTCCTGCCCGTCTATGCCGCCCAGGAGCGGGCCGGGGTGAAGACGGTGGTCATGACCCACGAGCCGTCGGTCGGCTACGCCGCCGACGCTTACGCCAGGCTGAAAGGGCTGGGCGTGGCTCTTGTCACCTACGGCGCCGGCGGGCTCAACATGATAAACCCGGTGGCGCTGGCCTACGCCGAGGAATCGCCGGTGCTGGTGGTGAGCGGCGGGCCGGAGACCCGCTTCCGCAGCGGCAAGCCGCAGTTGCACCATTGCGTCAAGAGCTTCCAGACCCAGTACAACGTCTTTGCCGAGGTGACGCAGGCGCAGACGATCCTGAGCAATCCGGCCCTTGCCCAGCAGGAGATGGACCGCGTGATCGACGGGGTTCTCAAGCTATCGCGGCCGGGCTACATTGAGATTCCCCGCGACATGGTCAACTGCGAGATTGACACGGCCGGCCGGGCGCCCGCTTCCGTGGAAGGCAGGACGCCGGCCTTGTCGGAAGCCGTCGAGGAGATTGCAGCCCGGCTCAATGAGGCCGAGCGTCCGGTGCTTTTCACCGGCGCGCAGCTCAGGCGGTTCCACCTGATCGACAAGGTGGTCGCGCTGGCCGAGGCCCTCAACCTTCCGGTTGTCACCTCCATCCTGGGCAAGACGTCTTTTCCGGAAACCCACGCCAACTTCCTCGGCACCTATTTCGGGCAGTTCGCGGATCCCAACGTGCGCGCCTACGTCGAGGCGTCCGATTGCGTGCTCTGTCTGGGCGTGGTCCTGACCGAGATGGAAACGGGCGGCTACACGGCCAGGCTTGAGCCGGATAACCTGATTCAGGTCACAGCCCAGGAGGTCTCGGTCGGCCATCATTGTTATGCGGGGCTGGACATCTCGGCGCTGGTCGAGGCGCTCACCGAAAGATGCACCAGCAAGCTGACGCCGGCAAAGAGATTCTCCCTGCCCAGGCTCGACCGGGAGGACCTCTCGGCGCCGGCCGCCAACAAAGAGCTTACCGTGCTGGGCATGATCGAGGACATAAACGGCATGCTGTCGGCCGAGCACATGATCGTCTGCGACGTGGGCGACTGCCTTTACGCCGGGCTGAGCCTGCGCACCAACACCTTCATCGCGCCCGGCTACTACTCCTCGATGGGCTTCGGCGTGCCCGCCGGAATAGGCGCCCAGCTCGCCGATTGCAGCCGCCGCCCGATCATCCTGGTGGGGGACGGGGGATTCCAGATGACCGGCATGGAGATAAGCACGGCCGTCAAGATGGGGCTCAACCCGATCGTGATCGTCTTCGACAACGCCAGCTACGGCATGCTGCGCTTTGTCGACCAGGGCCGGGACTATTACAAGCTGGCTCGCTGGGATTACGCGGCGCTCGCCGCAGCCGTCGGCGCGCAGGGAGCAGTGGCGGAGACGCGTTCCGACTTCCAGCGAGCGCTCAAGGAGGCGGCGTCTAGCAAGGGCGTCTACCTGATCGACGCCCGCATCGCCGAGGACGACATATCGCCAACCCTGCGGCGACTGACCGATCACTTCGGCAAGAAGGTCAAGGCGGCGATAGCGTAGATGCCTGCCGCCTGAGCGCCCGGCGCAGCCGCAGGCAGGTCTCCTCGACAAGCCCGGCGTCGGCCGCCGGCGCCAGCGGGTAGGAGAGGATCCCCCGCCCGCGATATGCCCCCGGCAAGGATTCCGTCCTCGGGATGAGGTGCACGTGGTAGTGCGGCACTGCCTCACCAAGCGTAACCGTATAGATGCGCTGGCAGCCCGTCACAGCGCGCATGGCGCGCATGAGCCGGGACAGGAGCGTCCCATAGCCGGCCAGCTCCGCTTCCGTGGCCTGCGACAGATCGAGGAAGTGGCGCCGCGACTCGAGGAGCAGGTATCCAAGGATGTCCGTCTCCGCCGAGTGGCGGGCCAGCCAGTGATCGTCCTGGCAGACGACCGCCGGCCCACCGTCCGGGCCGGACCGCTGCCTGGCGCATATGAGGCAGTGCCGGTCGCTCATCATGCGCTTATAGTGCCACTATTTTTCCATGGCAGCAATTGCCGGCATTGTGGTGGTTCTGCCGCCGAGGCGCCGAGCCTCCCCCGCCGTGGTTGGGAAAGCTGTCGCCTCAGCGGCGGCGGCCTTTCAGGAGAGATTTTTGATTGTTCGAACTGCCAACTTGCGCCATTGCAACTCGATAAAATCAGTGCAATTCAGCGCGACGACGAGGCGATCTTGAGCGTTTGACGCTTCAAAAACCACCTCGTCTCTGTTCCCGATGAGATTGGCTTCCAACGCCGTCACGACATCGTGCCCTGCCTGGCGGAGCCTTTCGACGAGCAACCTGACGACCAGTCACCCATCCACGAGCAGCTTCAGGGACAATGTGAGCGCTACCGCCAGGCGATCGGTGCTTTGCTTGCCGCCAGCGCTTGTCGAGTGAGCAATTCGCCAGGGGTACTTGCTCATCTTGCGCCTCACATTGCGGTGGTTCGACCGAAAGTGACCATATTCAGTAATCTACCACAGCCATCCGCTACAACCAATCGAGCTTATCCACACGGTTTCTATTGAGCATTGTCTATGGTGAGGGCCCTGCAGTATGCTGTTAGTCCCCAGCAAGGGAAAGCTTGTGTCTGAGACGAATTTGAAAACTCTTCTTTCATCAATGAATCCCCAACTCAGCGATGCTGAGTTCGTCTTCTGCACCGTCAACGAGTCTGGAGCAAAATCCTTAAGAATAACCCCAACGTGTCTAATCCGCGAAGCTGAAGGAATTTCGCTCATACTGCAGAAGTCCGAGGCAGAGCAATATTCATTACCGTACATAGGCTCGTGGTCACGCATTACATGCATGGTCAATTCAGATCTCACAGCAGTAGGATTTCTGGCTGTTATAACAAGAAAGCTCGCAGATGCAGGCATCCCGGTGAATGCCGTCTCAGGGTATTATCACGATCATTTGTTAGTGCCTTCCGACAGGGCGGCCGAGGCGCTTGAGCTGCTACGAGGGCTTTCGGCTGTATCAAAGGTCCAGTAGTCACGCAACGTGCATGGAGACCTTCGCCGTGAATGGACCGAAATGGCAAGCTGATGATCCTGTGCGCTCGTGCGATTGTGGCTTTAGGACGCCGCTACAGGCCAATCCCGCCCATCATCTTCGGTAAAGTCTTTCTATGAGCGTCTCGCCGTCCTGGCGCATCGGGCGAAGCTAACCGTGTCGGGCGGACCCCTGGCGGCGGTCGCGGCGGGGATTTGTAGCCGCGATAACTTAGCAATTCACAAAGAAAGGGAATAAGTAGGGTAGATTACCTGAAGAGCAGGACCAAGGGGACCCCTGTAGTGCCGGCCGAGGATCAGATTAAATCATTCGGCGGCAGGGTGCCGCACGAGCTTGACCCCTACGCCTCCGTCGCGGCGGAAGGCGAGGCTGCGCGCGACCGCCGGCCGGGACAAACGGCGGGGGACGCCCTGGTCGGCTCGGTTCTGGCGGAGCGCTACCTGATTCTCTCGGTTATCGGTCAGGGCGGCATGGGGGTTGTGTACGAGGCCAGACATGAGCTTATCGATCGCCTGGTGGCCATAAAGATGCTCAAGCCCTCGCTGGTCGCCGATGAGCAGAGCGTGAAACGGTTTCAGCACGAGGCCAGGGCGGCCAGCCGCCTCAATCACCCGCACGTGATCACGATCTACGACTTCGGTATCACCGCCAGCGGCGAGCCCTACATCGTCATGGAGTACCTGGAGGGGATAAGCCTCGCCGACGTGATCCAGAGCAACGGCTACGTGCCGCCCGGGCACGCAGTGCCCATCTTCGCGCAGGTCTGCGAGGCCCTTGAGCACGCGCACCAGCAAAAGATGATCCACCGGGATCTCAAGCCGGGCAACATCATGCTCTTGAGCCGCGGGCAGGGAGCGCCGTTCGTCAAGGTGGTCGATTTCGGCATCGCCAAGGCCATACACGGGGCGCCGGCGGAATCGCAACGCCTGACGCAGACCGGGGAGATCTTCGGCAGCCCGGTTTACATGAGCCCGGAGCAGTGCGCGGGCGGCGAGCTCGACACGCGCTCGGACATCTACTCGATGGGCATCGTCATGTACGAGACGCTCACGGGCCGGCTGCCGTTTGCAGGCAGCACCCTGGTCGAGACAATCACCATGCAGATAAGCTCGCCGCCGCCGTCCTTCGCCCGCACTCGTCCGGATCTCCAGATTTCCGCCGAGGTGGAGGCGATCGTCATGCGGGCGCTGCGGAAGGATCCCGCTCTCCGGTACGCCTCGATGGAGGAGATGAGGTTGCATCTTTTGAGCGTGCTCCGCAACCTTGGCGCGCCGCCGGGCAAGACCGAGGCAGCCCCGCCGGCTCCGCTAGGGCGACCGCCGGCCGAATTCACAAGGAGCCGCCCGGTTGCCACCACCGAGTTCAATCCCGGGCATCTGTCACGCCCGGGCACAAGGTCGACCGGCGAGCCCGGCGCCGGGCACGCCAGACGAGCGACCTCCGAATTTCGGCGATTGCAGCCGCAGCCGTCCCCGCCGGTGGACGAGCAGCGCAGCGCCGCGATCGCCATCCTGTCGGGTGCTGTGGTACTGCTGGTAGTGGCAACCACCGCGATCATCTGGGCCGCCGCCAGCGGTTTCTTCTCCGGGGGCAAACAGGCGCCGGCCCGGCCGCCGGCAAAACGGCAGGAAGCGCAGCAAGGGCCGGACACCGCCGCTGCGTCCCGCGCGCAGGCACCGGCGACCGGAGTGAGAGCGGCAGCCGGACCTTCCGCGCACAAGACCGCGGACGCCCCAGCACGGCACCAGCGGGCGGAGCACCGGCGCCCGCGCCTGAGGCACGCGGCGGAAAGCCAATCGAGAGGCGACGCCGGTGGCAGTCCATCGGTCGCCCCGGCGGCAGCAGGGAGCACGACCTCCCCGCCCCGGCAGCACTTCAAGGGCGACGACTACGGCCGGTGGGAAGAATTCAAGGACATGGAGCAACCCAATTGAAGCACGCAGGCAATCAGGCGCTTGACACTCTCGAGGATCTTCTGGCCGAATTGCGAAAACGAAAAGGGCTGAAGGAGAAGAAACGCGGCGTGTTCTATCGCGGCTCGCAGGCCTTCCTGCACTTCCATGAGGACCCCTCCGGCTTGTTCGCGGACCTGCGATCGGGCGAGCGGTGGAGCCGCCACCGGGTGACGACTCCTCACGAAAGGAGGCTTCTCCTCCAGGCGCTGGAAGCAGAGCTTGCAGGTTGATCCTGGTTGCGCAAGATGGAATCGGACACAGCTAAGAAAGAATCGCCGCCGGCCGCAGCTCTTCCATTAATTGAAGGGAGCCTGTGGAAGGCGATCTGGATCATGTCCTGGCCGCTGATGCTGACGACGGTGGCAGGCTCGATAACCAGCATGGTGGATATTCAAGTGGCCGGACTACTCGGCTCCACCGCTCAGGCAGCGGTGGGTCTTTCCGAGCAGATTCTCTTTCTCTTCATGATTTTCGTGCTGTCCGTGGGCGTGGGCACCACCGCCATTGTGTCCCGCGGATACGGCGCCGGCGACCTGTCTGACACCATAGACGGTACCGCGCAATCCATCTCGCTGGCGGTGATTATGGGGCTCGGTCTGGCAGCGGTGGCCTTCGCGGTCTCCCAGTTCGTGCTGCCGATCTTTAGCAGCTCCTCGGCGATGCTCGATCTGGGGCGGCTTTATCTGAGCATATTCGCTTCCTTTCTCCTGCCCTTCAGCCTGCTTTCGATTGTCAATGCGGCCTTCCGGGCGATTGGCGACGCTAAAACACCGCTGGCGGTGGTCCTTGTTTCGACCGGGATCTGCATTGCCGGAGATTATCTCACGGTGGTCGGCAACTGGCCCGTGCCCGGGCTGGGCATACGGGGGATAGCCTTCTCGGCGCTGGCCGGCAACACGGTGGCCACCGGTCTGGCCCTGTGGAGGCTTTCCCGCTCGCCGCTCAAGGACAGTTTCAACCGCCTGTGGCCGCTGTCGCCGGCGATGATGCGCAGGGTAGTCCACATCGGCATCCCATCGGCCCTGCACCGCCTGAACTGGTCGGCGGCCGTCTTCGCGCTGTTCTTCATCCTGGCGCGCTTGAGCCATCCGGTGCAGGCGATCGCCTCGTGGACCGTGGGGATCAGAATAGAGAGCATTGTTTTCATGCCGCTCATGGCGCTCAGCATGGCGGTGTCATCCATAGTCGGGCAGAACGTGGGGGCGCGCCAGATCCGGCGCGCCTACGAGGCCGGCTGGCGGACGACCTGGGCGGGGGTGGTGCTCATGGTTGTCCTGGGCACGGCCCTGTTTGCCGGCGCCGATCCGCTGGCGAGGCTTATGAGCCACGACGCAACGGCTATCGAGTACACGATCGGTTACCTGCGCATAAACGCCCTGTCCGAGCCGTTCCTGGCCCTGGCCATGGTGCTGTCCGGCGCCCTGCAGGGAGCCGGGGACACGCGCACGCCCATGTGGATCAGCGTTTTGTGCAACTGGCTTGTCCGGCTGCCGCTGGCCTGGCTGCTGGCGCTCACCTTCGGTCTGGGAGCCAACGGCTGCTGGATCGCCATGGCCCTCGGGGTCACCTGCTTCGGCCTTCTGGTGTCCTGGCGTTTCGCCTCCGGCGACTGGATCAAGGTCAGGGTTTGAGGCAAAAGGCGGTTCCCGAGGTATAAGGTCTGAGGGTAGACCGCCGGACGCGCGACCACCGGCGCTCGGGCTACACGCCGCCTCCCTGCTCAGCATGCGAGAAGCCGCAATGTCCAAGGTCGGTGAAAAGGTAAGGATCGGGCAGCTGCTCGTGAAAGCAGGCGTGCTGACGCAGGGGCAGCTCGAGGAGAAGCTCGCCGTCGCCAAAACAATCGGACAGCCGCTCGGACAGATCCTGCTTCAGTCGGGGCTGCTCACGCGCTATCAGCTTATCTGCACCATTCAACTGCAATCGCTCATCCTGGATCAGAGACTGTCGAAACCGGCAGGAGTCAAGGCGCTGCGGCTGGTCTGCCTGGAAGGCCACGATCTCGGCGAGGCGTGCAAGAGAGTCGGGCTGGCGGACGAGCGGGTCTGGAGCCGCAAACTGGGCGACTTCCTGGTCGGCGCAAATATCATAAGCACGCGCCAGCTTCTCGATGCGATCGCAGCCAGCTTCCAGACCTGCACGCCGCTTGGTCAGACGCTGGTCCTTGCCCGGCTGGTACGCCCGGAGGTGATCGCCACCGCGCTCACGCTGCAGAGACAGGTGAGGGCGGGCGAGCTGGCGCTCGAGCAGGCGCTGCAGGACCTGGAAGATTATCACGCCGCCGCCGGCGGCGGCGTGTCCACCAATTCGCGCATGGAGGTGGGGCTGGCCTCAATCAAGACGCCGGTGGAGATTACCGGTGAGTTCGAGGTGGGGACGATGCAGCAGGTGGATCAAATTCTCTGGAAACGGATCCGCCGGACCAGATTCGAAGATCAGGCGCTGGAGACGAACGGCCTGCCGCAGCAGTTCGCTCAGGACCTGGTCGGGACATCTCTCGCCGAGCGCTACGAGGTGATCTCTTTTATCGGGTCGGGGGGAATGGGCCTGGTCTATCTCGTGAGGGACAAACAGCTGGACAGCGTGATGGCCCTCAAGATGATGCAACCGCGCCACAAGCGGGATCCGGAGATAATCATGCGCTTCAAGCAGGAGGCGCAGCTGGTGCGCTCGCTCAACCACGAGAACGTGGTGGTCGTGCACGATGTCGGGATCACGGATCAGGGCTGCTTCTACCTGATAATGGACTACATTTCCGGCATCTCCCTTGCCGAGCTTATCTCCCAGCAGGGCAAGGTGCCGCTCGATCGGGCGCTCTCCATATTCCACCAGTCCTGCAGCGCCGTAGCGCATGCGCACGAACGCGGTATCATTCACCGGGATCTCAAACCGAGCAACATCATGCTGGCCAGGAACGAAGGCGAACCGGATGCGGTGAAGATCGTGGACTTCGGCATTGCCAAACTGGCGCCGCCGGAGGGCGGGCCGGACTTCCAGATAACAAGGAGCGGCCAGCTATTCGGCAGCCCGCTTTACATGAGCCCGGAGCGCTGCATGGGCAAGCCGCTCGACGCGCGTTCGGACATCTACTCGATCGGCTGCGTAATGTACGAGGCGCTCACCGGCCGGCCGCCTTTCGTCGGCGCCACGGTCTACGAGATCTTTTACAAGCACATGCAGCAGAAGCTGGAGAGAATCGGGAAAGTTGCCGCCGATCCGCAAGTGTCCGTGGGGATGGAAGATATCGTGTTCACCTGTATGGCCAAAGATCCATCCCAGCGCTACCAATCGATGAGCGATCTGCTCGAGTCGCTGGAGCGCGTGCGGGCGAGCGCTGCCGGCGGGCAGCAACGCAGAGGGAACGGCAATGGCTGAGCCACGCAAGCACATGCTCATAGGCGAGATGCTCACTCAGGCCGGCATACTCTCCAGCGCGACTCTTGACCGGCGCCTGGAGGCGGCGCAACTGATCGGGCAACCGCTCGGTTTGACCCTGCTTCAGTTCGGGGATCTGACGGAGCTCCATTTGATCTCGGTGGTGCAGCTGCAATCACTCTACCTCGACGGAGCGCTTTCGCTGGAGCAGGCGCTTGCCGCCGTGAAGATGGTGCACAAGGACAACTATTGCACTGAAGAGGCGCTGGAGCGCCTGGGCTTTATCGAAATGGCCGCCTGGACCTCCAGGCTTGGCGAGCTTCTTGTAGGCGCCGAGCTGCTCAACGAAGCGGCCGTGTACGAGGCCCTCTACCATGCCCTCAAAGAATGTCGCCCGCTCGGTCACATACTGGTGCGGCGCGGAATGCTAAAACCGGTGGTCATCGCCGCCGCTCTGTCCGTGCAAAAGCGCATCCGCGCCGGCGAGCTTTCGCGCGAAGATGGACTGCAACAGCTCCGCCAATCCGCGGAGAGCGATTCGCTGCTTCTGGACTAGGGGGCGCCCGTGACAGAATCGCACAAGGTCCTGGAGCTGAGCTCGATGTACGAAGGATCGACCAAGCACGTCTGGCGGCCGGTTGAGCGCGAGGACAGGCTATGGTTCCAGTACGACGATTCCTACTCGATGTTCGGGTGGCGGCCCATGCCCGACCTGATCGCGGGACGGGCGAAGTCGCTCACCGTCCTTGCGTCCTTCTTCTTCGAGCACCTGAGCGATCCCATCTCCTGGAAGCAGCTTCCGGTTTCCCCGGCCCTCAAGTCATTCCGCTCCGACTGGCTGGAGGCTCGCTGGGCGCACCTCACCTATTCGCATGTTCTGGCCGAGCATGGCTTGCCCAGCCATTATCAGGGGCTGGTCGCCGCTGACGGCACACCGCTTACCATGGCTGAAGCGGTGGGCACCGCTGGCAGTGCCTATATCGAGGTCTTGCCGGCGGTGGTCACGCGCCCGGAAGCGTACACGCTTCTGGGGCAGAAGGTGTTTTACTATGGGCCTCCGGGGCCGGCGACACGAAGGCTGCTCCCGCTGGAGGTCGTCTTCCACCTGGGTATTCGCCAGAAAGACCATCTCAGGCGGCGGCTGGAAGCTGATCCCGGCTATCTCGAGGCGCTGGACATAAAGAAGATCCCGGAAGACGGACAGCTCTTCGACCGCCCGCTGCTGGAGTTTTTTCCCAGGATCGAGCCGCCCCATCGCCGCCGCCTGCTGGTCCAGGAGGCCCTGGTCATATCCGGGCTGACCGGCGGGCAGTTCGAGGAGCTGATTGAGACCGCTTACAACATCGCGCTCGCGCTCTACGCTCTTTTCAGCCAGCGGAGAATCGAGCTGTGGCAGGGCAAGCTCGAGTTCGCCATCTCTGCAGAAGGGCTCATGCTCGTCGACTGCCTGGAGCCCGACGAGCTGCTCATTACCTGCAATGACAAACGCCTGTCGAAGGACGCGGTGGAGATGTTTTACCGCGGCACGCCCTGGGAAGCCGCCGTGCAGGAGGCCAAGACCAAAGCGGAGGCGATGGGGCGGCGGGACTGGCAGGACATGTGCAGGTCGGCGCTGCGCGCCGAGCCGGAGCCGTTGCCCTCCGAGCTCAGGACGGCGCTCGATCACCTCTATCCCGCCCTGGCTAATCACGTCTTGCGCCGCAACCTGTTCGACGGCGTGCCGCCGCTCGATGATGTTGTGACCCGGCTGCCTCCGTAAGCAGGACGATGAGAGGGCGGGGCGTGCCCCGCCCTCTCATCGTCAATCAAGCGTCGGACCGCTTGCTGCCGCCGGCGTTCCCGATAAGCGCCAGGGCGAACCACTGGGCCAGGCGCACCTGGGAGGTGCCGAAGTTGTACTCGAAAGCGCCGGAGACCATAAGGGCGACGGTGGCAGCAAATACCCCCAGGGCCAGCCCCCGGTCCAGGCTGTCGCCGGCGGTCCCGGCCTGCCCGAGGGCCATCCGCAGGGCGCAGAGCCAAAGCCACAGGTATGCCGCCAGACCGACAACGCCGGTTGTGGTGAGGATCTGAAAGTAATTGCTGTGGGCGTGGTTGATGTCGGTGGAGCGTCCGGGCACGATCGCCTCGGGAATATTAAAATGCGGGTAGCGGCGAATTCCCACGCCCAGGATCGGGGACTGCCGCCAGCGGTTGATGGACTCCCGCCACAAGAAAAGACGCACCCTGGTGCTCACATCCTCCTGCCAGTGCTGCAGGGGTGCCAGTCTTGTCTGCACGACCGGAATCGTCGCCCAGGCGGCAAGCGATACCACCGCCAGGGTGAGACAAGACTTGAGGAGCGCGCGCCAGGAATAGATGCCGGCCAGGGATATGATCCCGGCAATCACTCCCAGCCAGGCGCCTCGCTCGCTGGCGAAAACCACGCCGACCAGATTGGCCGCGGTGACCGCCCCGAACCGGACCCGCCCGGCCAAAAGCTGGCGCAGCCGCCCGTAGCCGCCTGAGAGCAGAACGCCCAGGGCCAGCAGGCCGAAGATCTGCATCTGCCCGGCGAACGCCATCGGGCTGCCGAGAAAGCCGGTGCCCTGCAGATAGGGGTAGCCAAAAGGGTGGAAGTGGAAAAGCTGCTGGACCATTCCCCACACGCCGGCACAGGCGCCCACGGCCAGCAGCGCCTGGACCGACACGACCATGGCCAGCCGGCTGCCGGCAAACACCTGATACGCCCAGAAGTAGACGAGAAGCGCCCGCAAGCTTTCCAGCGATTTCCCGGCCTCGCCCAGTCCGCCGTTGACCAGACCGGACACGGTCACGACGCCGGCAAAAACCCCGAGCGGCGCAGCCAGCGGGGGCAAGGACGGCGCGAGGGCCGGGCTGGCCGGCGAGGGGCGGCGGCCGACGATCGCCTGCAGGATCCAGACAGCAATGCCCGACAAGAGAACAGCCCAGCTCGCGGTCAGCGACAGCGGCAAGCTTATCGCATAGAGCACCACCAGCAGTGCCTGACACTTCGCTAATTTCTCAGACACACCGCTGGTTGGCACCGCGCCCTGCCTTCGTGGTTGTCCCGGTACAGCGGGCTCTGGCAGACGTTCTAATAACGCCACCGGATCATGCCCATGATCTCCAGCGCCTCGGACAGGGTCTTCTTGGCCTCTGCCCTGGCCTTGGCGTTGCCGTACTCGAGAATCTGCCGCACCTTATCCGGATCCGCGGCCAGCTTCTGACGCCGCTCGCGGATCGGCCCGAGAAATTCATTGATGATCCCGCCCAGCCGCGCCTTGCAGTCCACGCAGCCGATGCCGGCGCTCTCGCACTCCTCCTTGACCCGGGCCGTTATCTCCTTGCCGAAAATCTGGTACATCGGCCAGGGCACCTCGCAAAGATCCGTGTGCCCCGGATCGGATCTGGCGATGCGGGTACGGTCGGTTACCGCCTGCTTGATCTTCTTCAGGGTGTCCTCTTCGGTGTCGGCCAGCTTGATGTCGTTGCCGTAGGATTTTCCCATTTTCTGCCCGTCGACCCCCTTCAGCAGCGGGGTGGCTGTGAACTTCGGCTGCGGCTCGGGGAAGTAGTCGACCCCGTATATGGTGTTGAACCGCCTGGCCACATCGCGGGCAAACTCCAGGTGCGACTGCTGGTCCTTGCCCACCGGCACCAGGCTGCCGCGGAAGGCCAGGATATCCGCGCTCATCAGCACCGGGTAGCCGAGCAGGCCGTAGGTCGCCCTGTCGCGCGCCTCCTTCTCGTCGGCGGCCAGCATGCGCACCATGTCCTTGAGCGTCGGCTCCCGCTCGACCCAGTTCTGGGGCGTGATCATGGAGAGCAGCAGATGGAGCTCGGCTATCTCCGGCACGGCGGACTGGACATAGACAGTCGCCCTTTCCGGATCGATCCCCACGGCGAGCCAGTCGAGCGCTATCTCGCGGACATTGTCAGGGATCTCCCGGCTTGCTTGATACTTGGTCGTCAGCGCGTGCCAGTCGACGATGGAGAAGTAGGAGTCGTACTTCTCCTGAAAGTCCAGCCAGTTGATCAGGGCTCCAAAATAGTGGCCGATATGCAGGCGACCGGTGGGGCGCATGCCGGACATTATTCTGGTTGCCACTTTGGCGGTCGTGGTCACGAGCCTTAGCTCTTGCCTGCGCGTGCCTTGGCGATCGCTTCTTTCACCTTGAGCTTCTTGCGAGCAAGCTTGGCCTTGCGGCGCTGCTTCTTCTCACGAGGATTGTATTTGCGTGTCATGAATCTCTCCTGACATCCGGAATTCCAGCGATTTGTCAATATACCAAATCAGCCGCCGGACAGGGCGAAATATTGAGCCGCCGGAGCTTAACAAAAAAGATGGGCGGCCGCCGGCGCGACGCGGCCCGGGCCCGGCGGCCGCGGCTCCCCGTCAATGCACGGAAAATCGTCGCTGCTCGCGGCTGACCGTGTCAAGGTCTTCCTGGGAGAGGAAGCCCTTCTCCACCAGCACCTCCACGAGCTTCAACCCCTCGTTGCGCGCCGCCTCGCAGAGATCCCGCAGCTCTTCGCCGGTTACGCGCCGGCGCTGGAGGAGATACTGATCCAGCTCCATGCGCCCGAGCAGGAGGTCGGCAGTCAGCTGCAAAACCGGGTCAGGATTGGCGATATAGCCTCTGTCCATACAATAACGATATGTGGAGAGCACGGCGGCGGGCAGCCGGCTCGCCTCCTCGACTGCGCTTTCCACGGTCTGCCCTGCTTCCACCTTCAGCAAGGTCTGCCTGATGTTGATATCGAGAGCGGCGTTTTTCAAGGCCAGGAAGCCGAACTCCGTGATCGTGAAGGTGGCCTTCATCAACCGCTCGATATCAATCGAGATAATGGGAAGCACGGTTGTCCGGGCATAAGACTCGCTCTCGGCGCCGCCGGCCACGGCCGGCGGCGCGGCGGAGACGGCAGCAACTTTCTCCGAGCCGGACGGCTCGCGGTCAGCGGCGGCGGCCACCGCCTGCGGTGCCACCGCCTCGCCGGGGAATATCTCCTGCGAGATGCGCGACCTGGGGGTCTCCTCGCGGTACACCTCGCCGGGCACTCCGGGAACCTCCGGGGTTCCGCCGGCGCGCACGACCTCGACCGACCGGGTGAGGATGAGCCTGTAAAGAATGGCCGTGCACTGCACCAGATCGAAGGCGAACTCGCGCATGGAGTCGCGCATCGTTCTGCCGCCCGAGAGCCAGCCGAGGATGAGGAAATCCTCGCGCTGCAGCGGCTGCAACTTGGACGATTCCTGCCATTCCGGCGTTCCGAAAAGCCGGGAGGGGCGGATCATGGTGTTCAGGCCGATATTGTTCTCCAGCAAAAAGGAGGCGTGATCGGAGAAGTTGATTACCTGCAGCAGCCTGAGGCTCATGTTCTTATCGATGGTGGCGTGAAAGCGGGGCGACAGCCGCTCCACATAGAAAGCGCCGTCGTCCCAGGTCATGAACTCGCACACCGCATCGTCGCCGCTCAAGAGCCCGTAGCTGGCCGCTATCAGCGTTCCCTCGACGATGACCAGATCCCCGTGGGCCGAGCCCCTCTCCACCTTCAGGCGGTAGCTCTTGTTTCCCTCGTTGGCAAGACACTGCAAAAGCCCGGGAAGGCTGATGTCCTTCAAACTGCCCTTGATCATGCGCCCGCTACTGCTGCCTCGTGGTGACTCGCTTCTTGATTCAATCTTATATGAAAGGCGCTTGCCGGGCCCCGGTACCGCGGCCCGGCAGAGTCAGTCGGCGGCCGGAAGCCAAATTTACAAAACTTAACATAACTCTTGACTGCTAGAGATTTGCGTGGATTGGGTAAATACCCGATAGAGCAGTCCGGTAACGGAAGTGATAAGGAGAAGGGAGTTGGTCCCAAAAGTTCGCGAAGAAGCTGCCGAAGAGTGGTCTGATGCCGCCGCGTTCGAGCTGGAGGAAGAGCCGATTCTCGCCGAGGAGGGCGAGGAGGTCAGCACCCTCCCCGGGCGGCCGGGCGACGCCTTCACGGAGGATTCGGTGCGTCTCTATCTGCGCGAGATCGGGCGGGTAAAGATGGTCAAGCCGGACGAAGAGATTGAGCTGGCGCGGCTTATTGCCAGGGGCGACTGTGACGCCAAGAAGCGTCTGATTCAGGCCAACCTGCGCCTGGTCATCTCCATCGCCAAGAAATACGTCAACCGCGGGCTGCCGTTTCAGGACCTTATCCAGGAGGGCAACCTGGGGCTCATCCGGGCAGCCGAAAAGTTCGACCACACCAAAGGCTTCAAGTTCAGCACCTACGCCACCTGGTGGATCCGGCAGGCGATAAGCCGGGGGCTCGCCGACAAGTCACGAACGATCCGGGTGCCGGTGCACATGGTCGAGTCGATCAACAAGATGAAAAAGACCAGCGCCCGGCTCGCCCAGGAGCTGGGCAGAAAGCCGACCGAGTCAGAGCTTTCCGATGCCATGGAGCTGCCGGTCAACAAGATTCAGGAGATCATCGCCGCCGATCGCGAGCCGATCTCCATGGAGATGCCGCTCAATCGCGACGAGGAGACCTATCTAGGAGATCTGATCGAGGACAACGAGTCGTCCCGCCCGGACTCCACCACCGTAGACGAGCTGATGCGCCAGGACTTGAACCGCATGCTGAGCCAGCTAACGCCCCGCGAGCGTGACATCATGCACCTGCGCTACGGTCTCGAGGACGGCCGGCAGAGAACGCTGGAGGAGGTCGGGCGCCTGTTCAACATCACCCGCGAGCGGGTGCGCCAGATAGAGCACAAAGCCTTCCGCAAGTTGAGGCAGCCCGCCTGGTCCAGCAAGCTGGCCGGCTACCTCGAGGACTGACCGCCGGTTCGACAATCTTCAAACTAAAACAACTAACGGGACTGCAGGCGCCCCCTTTTGCTAGGGTTATCGTTGCCCGAGGGCAGCTATAACGGGGAGCCAGCAAATTCTAACCGACCTGAACATGGCCAGGATTGAAGATCTCGAGGCGCTAGTCGATTCGGGCGACCGCCAGAAGCTGCGCTTGATCCTCAACGACAAGCACGCGGCCGACCTGGCCGAATGGCTGTCGCAGATGGACCCTCCGCGCAGGCTCTCCTGCTTCCGGCTGCTGGACATCGACAACGCCTCGGCCGTTCTCGCCGAGCTCGAGCCGGACATCCAGTCCGAGCTGCTGAAGGAGCTGGGCGAGTTCGGGCTGGTGCCGATTATAAGCAAGATGTCGCCGGACGACGCGGTCGACCTGCTGGGCGAGCTGCCGGCCGAGAAGGTGCAGGCGATTATCAGCCAGATGACCGACGTGGAGGCGGCCGGGGACATCGAGGAGCTGATGGCCTTTCCGGAGGACTCGGCCGGCGGCATCATGTCCACTGACTACCTGGCCGTCAGCGCCGGCATGACGGTCGAGCAGGCGCTGGCCCATCTGCGCGAGCGCTACGAAAAGTTCGAGGAGGATATATACGACGTCTACGTCGTCGACGATGAGGAGAAGCTGGTCGGGCGCGTCACGGTCAAAGAGCTGCTCACGGCGCCGCCTGACGCCCTTGTCGCGGGGCAGATGGACACCAGCGTGGTGACGGTGACCACCGAGACGGACCAGGAAGAGGCCGCCGAGAAGCTCTCTCGCTATGACCTGCTCTCGCTGCCGGTCGTCGATGGACAGGGAAAGCTGCGCGGGATCATCACCGCCGATGATGTCATAGACGTGCTAAAGGAGGAAGCCACCGAGGACATCTACCAGTCGTCGGGAATCAGCGCCGGCGGCCATGAGCTGTCGGAGACTCTCACCTACAGCGTGCCGGCGGCCTTCCGGGCCAGGCTGCCCTGGCTCATCATCGTCATCCTGATTGAAAGCCTCTCCTCGGTGGTCATCAACCGCTTCGATACGATCATAAGGGAGATGGTGGTGGCGGCATCGTTCATGCCGCTGCTGTCGGCGGTCACCGGCAGCGTGGCCACCCAGAGCATCTGCATCGTCATCCGGGGCGCCGCCAGCGACAACATCAACTGGCGGGCCGCCTGGCGCAGCCTCGCCCACGAGCTGCGCGTGGGCATGCTGCTCGGGCTGGCCTGCGGGCTGCTCACCTTTGCGGTCAGCATCCTCTTCCACAGCGTCGGCCTTCACCTGGGGCTGGTCGTCGCCCTCTCGCTTTTCGTGACCATGACGGTGGGCATCCTCACCGGCACCCTTATGCCGCTTATCTTCCAGCAGCTCGGGATCGATCCAGCCCACTCGAGCGGGCCCTTCATCACCAGCCTGCTCGATGTGGGAACCTTTACCATCTACCTGACCATTGTGCACTCGCTTTTGACCTCACTTCAATAGGGGAAACGCCACGATCATGGACGCCACCAAGCTCAACCCTAACGCCGAACTCGAGGAGCGCCGCAAGCAGGCCGGCCACGTCAGCGCCGCCGCAGCCAGAAAGCGGCACGACCGCGGGCAGCTGCTTGCCTCCGAGCGAATCGAGCAGCTGGTCGATCCGGGCAGCTTCGTCGAGCTGGACCGTTATGCCCAGCACCGGTGCACGAGCTTCGGCATGGGGGCCAAGCGGGCAACCGGCGACGGCGTCATTACCGGGCAGGCGACCATCGACGGCCGGCCGGTTTTCCTCTTCGCCCACGATGCCACCTTTCTTGGTGGCGCGCTCGGGGAGGTTTTCGCCCGCAAGGTCTGCAAGATCATGGACCTGGCCAGGCAGACCGGCTGCCCGATTATCGGTCTCAACGAATCGGGCGGCGCCCGCATCCAGGAAGGGGTGAGCAGCCTGGCCGGCTATGCGGACATCTTCTACCGCAACGTGCTCTCATCGGGGGTGGTGCCTCAGATCTCGGCTGTCTACGGGCCGTGCGCGGGAGGAGCCGTCTACAGCCCGGCCGTCACCGACTTCACGGTCATGGTGCGCGAAAAGGGGTTCATGTTCATCACCGGGCCGGAGATTGTCCGCACGGTGACCGGCGAGGATGTGACCTTCGAGGAGCTGGGCGGGGCGCTTGTCCACAATCAGAAAAGCGGCGTCGCCCACCTGCTTGCCGAAAGCGAGGAGGACTCCTTCCTCATGGTCAGGCAGCTGCTCTCCTACCTGCCCGGCAACAACATGGAGATGCCGCCGGCGCTGGCGCCCACACCGGAGGCGGAGCCGCCCGATCAGCACCTTCTGGACAGCATCGTCCCTTTCGACCCGGTCAAACCTTACGACATGCAGGAGGTGATTGACCGGATCTTCGACGCGGGCGGGCTCTTCGAGCTTTCTGCCCACCACGCCACCAACCTGATCACCGGATTCGCGCGCCTGGCAGGGCAGGTCGTGGGCGTGGTGGCAAACCAGCCGAAGGTGCTGGCCGGCGTTCTGGACATCGACGCGTCCGTCAAGGGCGCCCGCTTCGTGAGGTTCTGCGACGCCTTCAACATCCCGATCGTCACCTTCGTCGACGTGCCAGGCTATCTGCCCGGCAAGGACCAGGAGCACCGGGGGATCATTCGCCACGGCGCCAAACTTCTCTACGCCTACTGCGAGGCTACCGTGCCGAAGCTGACCGTGATTACCCGCAAAGCGTATGGTGGCGCCTTTGATGTCATGGGCTCGAAAAACGTGGGCGGCGACCTCAATCTGGCCTGGCCGACCGCCGAGATCGCCGTCATGGGGGCCGAGGGGGCCGTCAACCTCCTGTACCGCAAGGAGCTGGCCAGGGAGGGCGGGCCCCAGCAGTTAAAGGAGCTGGTCGCCGAGTACCGCTCCCGCTTCGCCAACCCCTATGTGGCCTCCGAGCTGGGCTACGTCGATGACGTGATCTTCCCTTCGGAGACGCGCAGGCTTCTGGTGCAGGCGCTGTCGGTGCTAAAGAACAAGAGGGTGGATCGGCCAGCGCGCAAGCACGGGAATATTCCTTTGTAAGCGCGGTGGGGACTGCGATAGGCGCGGTTCCACGGGCAGCTCGCCCCACCGCGCGTCAACCACTGCGTTCCGCTGCGGATTCCTCCCCGGAATCCTGCGCTCCACTTCCGTGCTTCCTTTCCTACTCTTCTCTTACGGCGGCGGCTCGGATGCGTTTGATGGCGCTCAGGTCCGGGTGGACGAGGTGGACGGCGGAGCGCAGGCCGGGTTTGCGGTCGGGCTCGGGCGGGCCTAGCCCGACCAGGTTCAGGGGCACGGAAAGCGGCTCGGGCAGGCGCGCCTCATAGCGGCCGACCGGGTCGTCGCCGCCGGTAAGCTTGCTCACGGCGGTCCTGAGCGACTGCGCTTCCTGCGCCGGGCAGCAGAAAAAGAGGCCGGTCAGGCCGGGGAGCTTCTCCGCCCGGCGCAGGAAGCGTTTGAGCAGCGTCTCCGAGCTCGTCTTGCCGGCCTCGAAGGTCGGATCGACCAGATGGCCCAGGATGAAGGGGCGGCCGCGAAAATCCTGCAGGTGAAGGTCGAACAGCGGCACCGGCACCCGCTTGAAGATCCCGGACCGCAACTGGAAGACGCTCACCGATGTCACCTTGGACAGCGACTCCCAAAGGTTCTTCTGCCGGTTATACAGCCCGGTCCTGTGGGCTTGGATAAAAAAGTCGCCAAGGATGAACTCGACAAGCTCCGCCACCGCCGGCGCCGGGTCCGGGCTGCTGCAGATAATATCCATGTTCTGGCGGGCGGCCAGCAGGTCCTGCGGCTTGAACGTCCGCGGCGAGCGCACGATCGAGTCAGGGCTTATCGCCTCGCTGTTGAGGACCTGGACATCGAACTTGTAAACAGGAGGCTGGGACATCGACCGGGGGAGGCTGATCTGGCGGGCGGGCGTGGTACATCTATGTTATGGGTTCTGGGCGGGGAAAGCAAAGCCAGGGTTCCGGCTAGAAATCCGAAAAATCGGGCATGTACTGCATTGGGGCTACGGATCCTTCTGAAATTATGTAAACTGAAAAGGAGGCGCAGAGGTAGCTCCACTGTTACCCAGTGGATCGGCTGTCAATGCTCAACCCAGGTCAGCCAATCCCACCGCAATTACTAGACATGGCACTTCTCCCATCACGCAACTATTCAGAGCAGGCCGCCGCCAATATCCTCGTCGAGGTCAAAAAGGGTAACCAGCAGGCGCGCAACGAGTTCATCTGGGCAAACCAGGAGCGCTTCTACGCGATCGCCTACATGGCCACCGGCGACGGGGAGGCGGCCACCCAGCTGACGATCATGGCATTCCAGAACGCCTTGACCGCCCTCAAGCAGCTCAATCCCAAGCAGGTCGGCGGGGCCGCCTGGGAATGGCTCTCGCAGTTCATCGTTGATGCCTGCGCCGAATTCCACATGCAATACTCGGGACCGCAACCGGCGAACCCCTCCACCGATCCCAGCGCCGACGGGTCGGCGCAGATGGACTGGGAAACCACGGTAATCCTCGGCCCGCAACGGGTCAAGCGTTGCCTGTCCGCCCTGCCCGAGGAGCAGCGCAACACGTACATTCTGCGTCACCAGCTCGGGCTGGCCATAGATCAGGTGGCCGCCGTGCTGAATCAGAACCCCGACAACGTGATGGCCTGGCTGTTCCGAGCCAGGGTCCAGATCGTCAAGTGTTTGGGCCGGGGCTGAGCGCGGGCAACCGACAGGTATTCTTCATGAATTGCAATCGCTTCCGATTCTTGATCCAGCAACACTTCGATCTCGAGCTTTCCCGGCAGGACGAGCAAATGCTCATGGCCCACCTGGATTCCTGCCAGTCCTGCGCCCGCTTCGAGCACCAGCTCGGACAGGTGATCCAGGCGGCCGGCGAGCTGGCCATCCCCGACGAGGCTCTGCCCACCAACCTGGAATCGCTGGCGCGCCTGATCATGCAGCAGCTCCCCCAGGCCAAGGGCAATATTCTCTCCGCTTTCGGCAAGATCTTTGGCGGCGGCAAGCCGAAGGCCAAAAAGAAGGAGAAGGAGGCAGCGCCCGAGGGCGGCGGCGGCAGCCGTTTCCCGCACGTCAAGCTGGGCGGCGTCGCCGAGCAGAGCCAGTCGACCACCCGCGCCCGCAAGTTGAATGCCTCCGAGCTTGAGGAGCAGAAGGCGACCACCATGCGCCTGCGAAGCATGAAGGCCCAGCAGTCGACGACCAGCTCCGAGCAGGTGCAAACAACCGGCGTGCGTTCGCTGGGCGCCAAGTTCGGCATGGCCGTGCCTGATGAGTCACAGCAGGAGGAAACGCCGCTCACGCTGGCCGAGTCCATTCGCCGGAAGATCATGGACGAGCGGCAGTCCAAGGAGATTAGCGCCGTCGGCGACTCCGGACAGCAGCAGTCCGTCGCCCAGCCGCCGCCAGCAGCGCCTGCCCAGCCCATGGGCACAGGCGCCCCGGGGACCGGGCAATGGGACTCCGGCGGCTGGGGCGAGCCGGCTCAAGCACCGCCGGGGGGCGGGGGCTGGGGCGAGGCGCCAGCAGGGCAGGGCTCGTTCGGCGGCGACTGGGGAGCGCCGGCACAACCGGCCGGGGGAGCCTGGGAAGAGCCTCCCGGCCCAGCAGGGGGCAGGGGGCAACCGCAAGCGCCTTCAGGCGGCGCCTGGGGGCAGCCGCAGGCGCCTTCGCCTTCAGGCGGCGCCTGGTCCGAGCCGCAGGCGCCTTCGCCTTCAGGCGGCGCCTGGGGGCAGCCGCAGGCGCCTTCGCCTTCAGGCGGCGCCTGGTCCGAGCCGCAGGCGCCTTCGCCGGCCAGCGGGCAATGGGGCACGACGCCGCAAGGCGGCGGCTGGGATGAGCCCGGCAGCGCCGCGCAATCCGGATCGAGCTGGGATGCCCAGCCGGCCGCACGGGTCAGCGAGTGGTCAACCGCTTCCCCACCGGCGGGCCCGCAACCCGAACCAGGCAGCAGCTGGGGCAACGACTGGAGCGCCACCCCTCAGCCGACCACGCAATCGCTCATGCCCCAGCAGGGGGGCAGCGCCTGGGACGAGCCGCCGGCGCCGCAGCAGGGCAGCTGGTCGAGCGAGGCGGAACAGATTCAAACCGGTATGTGGCAGGCTTTTCAACCGGCAGACCAGGGGTTTGGCGCGGGCGCCCAGAACCCGGCGGCAACCGTGACCCCGCCGGCGCAGCCAGCACCGGCTGCAGGCGCAGATCGCTGGGACGTGCCGATACAGGCTCGCATGCAGCAGGCAGCGGCCGCGTCCGGCCCGGCGCCAGCGCCGCCCGCCGCCGCTCAGCCCGATAATGCCCGCTGGGACATGCCGATCCAGGAGCGGATGAGGGCCCAGCAGGATACGGGCGGTCAACCGGCTCAGGCACAGGCGCCACCGCCGGCGCCTCCTGGCGGCGGCATCCCGGCCGACTCGATAATCGATCGCCTGAGCAACATTCTCGGCGACACCCCCGGCGCCGCTTCCGGACCGGCGCAGGCGCCACCGGCGCTGGAGACGCCACCGGCCCTGGAGACACCGGCGTCACCGCCGGATCGCTGGGACGTACCCATTCAGGAGCGCATGCAACAAAGTCAGTCCGGCGCACAGCATGTATTTACCGCCGATCTCCAGCAGCAGCAACAGGCGGCGCAGAATGCGCCGGCCGCGCAACCCGCCGCCGCTCCGGCGTCGGACCGCTGGGACGTGCCGATCCAGGAGAGAACGAAGCAGGCGCAGGCACCGCGAAGCGAGGGGGCAGACCGCTGGGACGTGCCGATTCAAGAGAGAATGAAGCAGGCGCAATCAGGGGCTCAACCTGTCACGGCTTCCGGCGCGGTCCAGGCACCGCCGCCGCCGGCGCCACCGCCGCCGGTGCCCCAACAGCCATCCCAGGCAGGGGCCGACCGCTGGGACATGCCGATTCAGGAAAGAGCGAAACAGGCTCAAGCGGCTGCGGAACCGGCCGCGCCAGCCCCGCAGCCGGCCGCTGCCTCTGCGCCCAACCAGGGTTTGTTCCAGCTAGACGACGGGGCCATGGACCGCCTGTTCAGCCAGAATCTCGGCGTCACCGAGCAGGCGAAGCCGGTCAATACCGGGGCGCCCCCGGCCGCCAGCGCGCCACCGCCCGCTCCGCAGGCAGCGCCCCCGGCCGCCAGCGCGCCACCGCCCGCTCCGCAGGCAGCGCCCCCGCCGCCACCGCCCGCGGGGGCAGGGATGGCTCCACCGCCGCCCGTCAATGTGCCACCGACCCCGGTGCCGGCAGCCGCGGCACCTGCTGCTCAAGAGACGGGCGGGGGGTTGTTCAAGAGCCTGGACGATAGCGCGATCGACAAGCTCTTCTCGGAAAATCTCGGGGTCAAGGACTCGGTAAGGGCCGTCAACGCGGCCAGCCAGCAGGCGCCGGCTCCGCCACCACAAACGCCGCCGCCTCCTCCCCTGGCGTCCGCGCCACCGCCTCCTCCTCCGGCAGCCGCTGCCCCACCGCCGCCTGCTCCGGCGGCCCAGCAAGGGGGCGGGCTCTTCAATATCACCGACGATGCGCTCGACAAGCTGTTTGCGGATAATCTCGGCATCAAGGATTCGGGAGCGGCGGTCAACGCACCACGGGTTAACGTCAACGAGGCCGTGCAGTCGATCCGCAACGCCGCCGAGGAATCCGCTGCTCCGCCGGCGGCGACACGCCAGCCAGGGCCGGCAGCCCGCGTCGAGGGTCTGGGACGCCTGGCCGCCTCGACCGACACGCCGGCAGAGGCCGGCAGCGGCAAGATAGCAAGCATCGGCAAGTTCCTCCTGGACCAGCAAGACCTGACCAAGATCGGCAATCTGGCCGCTTCGGACCTGAGCGACTCGAAGATGCGCATTCTCACCCTCGAGGCCGCTCAGGAGCTGCAGACACTGCTACAGCACATCGGACAGCAGCCGTCGGTGGTCGGATCGGTGATTGTCGGCCACGACGGCATCCTGATAGCCAACAGCCTGCCCCAGGATTACGATCCGGAGTCGATCGGCATCTGGGCGCTGGGCATCTACCTGAACACGGATACGGCGACGAGGAAGATGGGGCACAACCACGTGCACCAGGCCGTATGCCGCACGCCGCGCGGGTACCTGATCATCGCCGACTTCGGCGGCGGCATCCTGGTTACCGTCTCGGACGATCCGGAGACCGACCGCCTGATCCCGCTCATGCGCAGCATTACGCAGTTGGTGAGTCATTAATATAAGCGCGGCGGGGAGGTGACGAGCGGGCCTTTCAACAGCAAGCTTGCCCCGCCGCGCGTCAACTGCTGCGTGAGGCTGCGGATTCCTCATCGGTGGTTCTTTTTTAGCGCCGCGCTTACCGGGTGGGATCGGCTTCCCCGGGCACCGCGAAGCGCGGCGCGTGTATGGCTGCGGGTGGGAGATGAGATTAATCGCGGCCGTGGCTGCACAGGTAGCGGCACAGCGTTCTGACACCGAAGGCGGTGCCGCCTTTGTTGACCTCGTCTTTTTCCCTGTCGACCCAGCCGGGACCGGCGATGTCCAGGTGGGCCCAGGGCTTGCCGTCCACGAATTCCTTGAGGAACATGCCGCCGGCGGAGCTTGCGGCCTCGCCACGAGAGCCGGCGTTTTTCAGGTCGGCGACGTCGCTTTTCAAATAGTCCTTGTACTCGTCGAACAGGGGCATCTGCCACAGCCGCTCGCCGGCTTGCTCGCCGGCGGCGATCAACCTGTCGACGAGCCTTTGATCGTTGCCCATGACGCCTGCCGCAGCCCGGCCGAGCGCGGTGACGATGCCGCCTGTGAGCGTGGCGATATCCACGATCTCGTCCGGGTTCTCCTTGACCACGTAGCTCAAGGCGTCGGCGAGGATCAGTCTCCCTTCGGCGTCGGTGTTGTTCACCTCGATTGTCTTGCCGTTCAAGGCCGTTACCACGTCGCCCGGATGTAGCGCCGCGCCGCCCGGCATGTTCTCGGTTGCAGCCACCACGGCCAGCACATTCACCTTCGGCTTCAGCAGGCCGACCACCTGCATGGTAGCGATCACGGCGGCCGCGCCCGACATGTCGTATTTCATGTGCTCCATGCTCTGCGCCGGTTTGAGAGACAACCCCCCGGAATCGAAGGTGATCCCCTTGCCGGCGACAGCGATCGTCTTTTTGGCCGACGGGTGGTCGTGCTTGAGGATGATGAACCTGGGCGGCTCGTGCGCACCGCGGGCGACACCAAGCAGCGCCCCCATCTTGAGCTTCTCCAGCTGGGGCACATCCATGATCGTGCAGATGAGCCCGGTTTCCCGAGCAATGCGCCTTGCCTCTTGAGACAGTCGCGTCGGCGTCATGTATCCGGCCGGCTCGGCGATGAGATCGCGAGCGAAATTGGTGGCGCAGGCGATCACCTCGCCGGCGCGCGCGGCCTCCGCAAAGGCCCGGGCCGCCAGATTGGCCCCGGATATGGTGACCAGATCGATTTTGGACTTCGGCTTGTCCCTGTCGGACGATTTGTATTTGAAGAAGCTCCAGGAGCCGAGCAGGTAGCCCTCGACCGCCGCCTGGACATGCTCGCGCAGGTCGCCGTCGGCGCGCAGAACGAAACAGACGCTGCGGTAGAACTTGTTGTCTCTTAGGCGGCGGGCCAGATTGGCGGTCAGCTTGCGGCTGGCGCCCGGGCGATAGTCGCTGGCTTTGCCGAGCCCGCAAATCAGGAGCTTCTTGGCGGGGAGCTGCTCGTAGGTCGGCAGGACCACAAGCTGCCCGGGCTTTCCCTCGAACGACTCGGCCGTGCAGGCAAGCTCGACCTGGCGCGCGAATCGGGCCGGAAACCGCGGGTCCATTTTGGCGATCGCCTTTTTCGGCGCCTCACCCTCGAAGATGCCTGCAACGACAAGATCGGCCGCTGTGTCCGAAAGGGAGCCCTTCTCCTGTTCGAAATCCATACCCTGCGTGTCCCTCCCCTCGCCCTAACGCGCGCTGCCGTGCACCACTTTCGCCACCAGATCGTTGACGAAACGCGGGTCCGCCTCTCGGCGGCAATGAGCCAGATAAGCCTCCATCCAGCGCCTGACCTCGAGCAGGACGTCGGACATCGAGGCTCCCGTCTGCTTGACGTAAGCCAGGTTCACGCTCACCCGCCCGTCGTGATCCACGCGAACGCGGTGCGCCGCCTCCGAATCGCCGTGAACGTAGCGCAGGCTGGCTTCGAGCAGGCTCTTGTTCTGAGCCGACCCGACCATGCTCTCCATCTGGGTGGCTATCTGCTGAAAGACAGCCAGCGGCCGAAACAGGCTTTGTTGCTGAATCTTCGCCAACCTGTAATCGATGAGGAGCTGCAGCAGGCGGATCACCACATAGCTTGGGCGGCCGTCGAACAACTTGGTCACCTCGTCAATTGTCGTCCAGCCGTCGATGAGCTGGGATAGCCACTGGATGGCCGTCAGATCCTCGGAGCTGACCTGCGTCCCATCGAGATACTTCAGATTTTCGGCGGAGAGCTTCGACCACACAGCATCGAAATTCCATACCCTCTCCACGATCGCATTGCGGCCGCCGGGCAGCCTGGACAGGATCTCTCTCGTCTGGTCCTGGTAGAGGGCGGAATCGAGCAGCAGGCGATCGAGCGACTGGTGCAGGGAGCAGCTCTCGTCCAGATCCTTCGACTCGGCGCTGTCCCGAAACACGAAGATGCCCTCGTTCCACGCAACGACAAACTCGGTGATCGCGTCGTAGCCTTTCAGCATGTGCATAAGCGCGTGCGTAGGCTTGCCTTCGGTGATTGCCACCACGATCGCCTTGTCGCGGTTCTCCACCGTAAGCAGCCCGGTTCTGCCTGAGGTGGAAAGCGATTGCAGGAGCCCTGCCGGGTCGATCGCCCCCAGGCTGCCGATCATCGAGTCCTTCATGCTCTCGATGCTCGCCTGCGTGGCGGCATCTTCGTCGGCGCCCACCTTGTGGTAGCCCCCGTAGAGATACTGGTCGTTGAGCAGCACCTCCAGCTCGCGGGTGTTCAAGTAACCATTCCTGACAGCCAGGAGCCCGAGCATCGTCTTCTGGTTGCGCCCCCATCCTTCCTCCTGCTGAATCTCCAGAAGCTGCTCGAGCTGCGAGGGCGTTACGATGCCGGCCGCCACCAGATAACGGCCGAGCCGGAAAGGCTTGCGATTGTGGTAACAGTTGGAAAGGAACTGGATGCGCGAGAAGATGGGATAGATCATCTTTTCCGACTCCAGCTCCTGAAGGATGCGCAAGGTCTCGTCAAACGGCACCCGGTATTGCGTCTCCATGAGCCTGGCGATAAGCTCCACCGCCGAGTAATCATCGATCAGCTGCAGGGCCCAGTTTTGCGGAGCGGGCATCTCGAAGGCATTCTTTGATCGCGTGCCCTCGGCGGTGAGAACCGGAATCGAGGTACAGAGTATGTGATTGGCCAGCGTGCTGCCGCCACCGCGCAGCCGCCTGCGATCGATACCGGATATGGTGGCACAAACGTAATCGGCAAGCAGCGGGTAGCGAGCGAAGATTCCGAAGACGCTGTCGTGGACATTGAAGGTCAAGCCGCCAGCCGGGTCGTCGCGCGTCAGCGTTATCGCCCCGTCCGTCTTGACAAAAAGCAGGACCCCCTGCGGCTTCAGGAGCCGCCGCCCGTAGCCGTGGAATTTGACCAGCGTATCGAGCGGCAGCGAGTAGCCGGTCTGCTGGAGATCGATTATCAGCCCGTCGAAGACCTTGCCCTCTTCCACCAGCCGGTCGAACTCCGAGAAAAGGGTCTCGCGATAGGCGTAGGTGCGGTAGACGTAGGCGTATGAGAGATAGCTCCTCTGCTCGACGAGCTCATCTCCTGGAGGCGGCTCTTGGTGCTTGCTCATCTTACCTGGATGTGGCCCCGTCCTTCTCCTTGCCCTCGGGTAGCGCCGGCGCCTCGGCGGCCGGCGCCGGCGACAGGCCCCGGGCCACCTTCTGCAGGAAAGCGTCAGCCGGGGCAATGAAGATCGCCTTGATCGCCCACTTGTTCTTCACCCGGGCAGCATCCAGGATCAGATCATAACGCCCGAAGGTGACCAGCCGGTAGCGGTAAAGCCCGGCGGGGGCGCCGGACATGTTGATGAGCCTGGAAGGCTGCCCGGCGTTGCCGGCCGCCAGCCCGATGTACTTGGGAATGCTTATCAGGTGCGGGTCGACGAGCCAGGCCCTGGCGAGATCGCTGCACCCCTGTTCGCAGGCGTGAACGAACTGCCAGACCGCGTTGTAGGGCGTGTCCTCGGCCGGCCGGCCCTCCAGCTCGAACTTGCCGCCCACCAGGCGCAGGACCAGCTTGTATGTCGAGGAGGCGGGCTCCGGCAGCTTCTGGTCGGCCGCCGTCTCCCGTCCCGACAGGGGCGCACCGGGCGTGACCGTCACCAGGAGGTCCTGGCCGGAAAAGCCGATGACGCCCGACATGTTGCTGGTCAGGTAAGGGGGTATATCGGCAAGCGGCGCCTCATCGGCCCGCCAGCCGTCGGTCCCGAGCCTGTAGGAGGCGAGCCACATGCCGCCGGCGCCGCGCTTGCTGCCGACCGCTATCAGGTAGCGGGCCCGGGCGGACTTTTCACCTTCGGATAGATCCAGCATCCTCGCATCCTTGAGCACCACCCCGGACGGCAGGCTGAGCGACTCCACCCTGGGCACCGACACGGCGACCAGCTTGCGGCGCCGGCGCCGCCCGCCAGGAATCAAGCGGGTGCGCGTCTCCGTCCACTGCACGAAAACGGCCTGGCACTGGGAGATGCGGGGAAAGGTCCAGATCCTGGCAGACCCTGCCGGCACCACCTTGACGCCGAGATCCGCGAGCGCGGGGTTGGCCTTTATCACCGCCTGCGGATCGCCGCCGCCCGCGTGGACAAGCAGGGTTCTTACCGCCTTGAAGAGATCGCCGAAGCCCGCGTCGGTGGGCTCGGACTTGAAGGCCTGGGCGGCCTCGGCAAGCGAGGGCGAGGACGGCTCCGGCCTGGCCGCCGCCGGCTTCCCGGCGGCCTCGTGGGCGGGGGCGGCCGCCCGGGAACCCGCGTGGTCGGCTCTCCCCTTGCCCGGAGCAGCAGGCGCTTGATCAATCGGCCAGCCGAGAGCCAGCAAGAGCGAAAGGGCTTGGACAACGCGCTTCGGCAATCTATTCATGAAACCGGCAAAAGATCAGGGCTGCGCATTAATTATATTAGCCGGGCCCGGGCCGGCGCGCTCGGCGGCGACAATTTCACGCAATTGTCAGGACCAGGCGATTAGATATGGTGGTCTCACCATGATCTCCCCCTGTCGAGGTGGGAATCTTCCCAAAAAAGGTTTGACTTCAAACCGGGCAGAGCGTAGATTATTCCTGGCTTTTCAAGTGGGTTCGCACCGCCGATGTCGCCTTTTTACAGACCTTCCCAGAGCTTCTCCAGCCCGCACTTCGGGGTAGACGGCCCGACCCCCGCCACCGGCAGCAGCGAACTCGGCAAAGCGGCCTTTAGCGCCGGCATCGAATCGCAGCTCTCCTCGCCGGCCGAGGTGACCCGGGCGCACTCGTTCTTCCAGGTGCCGGTTGCCGATGCCCGCGTGCTCGCCGCCCCCGCCCTTGTGCCCGGCGGCGAATCGGCGGCGATGGCCATGGTTCCCGGCGCCAACGAGCCGGTGTCGCCCATCATTCAGCTGATCATGCGGCTGCCCGGCCATATAGGGATCATGAACTCCTTTTTTGAGGCGCTCGGGCACCTGTTCAATCCCGACCTGAGCCTGTTGGGCTCCCTCGACCTGACGCACGTGCTCGAGCACGCGCAGGCCGCCCTCGCATCTGCAGCCGGCACGGCCGGCTCGGAGTTGACGGCCAATTTCTCGCTTGTGCCACAGGACTCACTCAACCTGCTCGGTCACAACGCAACCAGCAACTTCACGCACGCCGCCGGCGGCGCCGACGCGCTGACCGGCAAATTGAGCCCGTCGGCCGGCGAGCACCTGGCGAAGAACCCGCTCCAGTGCTCCGGCGAGTACAAGCTCAGCGACCCGCACTTCGAGGGCGCCGCCACACACGGCCAGGCGGGCGGCGGGCAGGGCCCCTTCGTCTCCGGGCCCGAGCAGTCCAGCCAGGCGCAGATGAACTACCTGGCCGGCGAGCACAGGCTCTTCAACGATCAGTTCGGATCCAAAGGAGGTCTTACCCAGGCATCCTCATCGCCGGCGGCAGGCAGCACGCAGTCGCTGCCCGGCTCGCTCAACGTGGGCGCCAGCCCGCTTGCCAGCCATGCGCAGGCGCTGCCGGCGGTGGCCAGGATTGGTGACGGCGTGATGAGCGGCCCCGGACTTTCCGGGCCGGCCGGCTATCACCTGGGCTCGCCGGGCAGGCCGCTTGTGGACGGCGGCAGCAGCCTCGGACCATCGGGCGCCGTCTCGCAGCAGCTGGGAGAGCACAGGCTTCTGGCATCGCACCCGTCCTCGACCATGGGCGAGCCGGTGAGCCCACCCGAAAAGGGCTCTCTTCTGGGCCCGGGCAGCTTCGACTCCGCCTCGCTCACCCCGGTGGGCGGCGAGCCGCCCGCAAGCATGCCGACTGGTGCCGGTGCCGAGACCGCCGGCCAGGCCATGAAGGGCCTGAAGGCCACGCAGCTGACCTTGCCGGGCGTGAAGGTGCCGGCGCCCGTGCACGCCAGGCACGCCTTCGACCACCTCGCCCACCAGACCAAACCGGGCGCCGTGGCGGCGAGCGGGGCCGGCATCGACGAGGTTTCCCGCGGCTCGCTCCTTCACCCGGCAGGCCAGGGCCACGCCGCCCACCATGCGGTGGCCGCCCGTCACCAGGCGAGCCACCACGAGCCGGCCCACAAGACGGCGCGCACTCCGGGCAACGGCCAGACGGCCGAACAGGCCACTCACCAGGACAAGCCGCTGGCCTGCACGGACAGCGGCACGCCGGTCGCCGATGCCGGCAGCACGAGCTACACCATAAGGGCCGGCGACTGCCTGTGGAACATCGCCCGCGATCATCTCGGGTCGGCGGCGCGATGGCAGGAGATTTACAAGCTGAACGCCGGCCTGCTGGGAAGCAACCCGGACCTCATCCACACCGGCGTCACAATAAACCTCCCGCCTGCCGGACCGGAGATCGCCTCGGGCGCCGCCGAAGGGGCCAGGTACGTCGTGGCCCCCGGAGACAACCTGTGGAACATCGCCCGCGATCACCTGGGCGGCGGGCAGCACTGGAAAGAGATCTACCAGGGCAACCACGATCTGATCGGCGCCAACCCGCAGCTCATCCACCCCGGCCAGGAGCTGACCCTGCCCGGCGGCGCCCCCAGCCAGATCGCCTCCAGCGCGCCGGCGGCGCCGGCGTTGTCGCAGGCGATCCCGCAGGCGGCGCCGCAGGCCGTTACACCGGCGGCGCCGCTGGCCCCCGACTCCACCGCCATCACCCAGCCGGCCCCGGCGCCAATAGCCTCGCTGCCCGCCTCCGGCGCCGCCGCGGCCGCCACCCTGCCGCAGGCCGACCTGACCGGTGCCAGCGCCGAAGCGCTGGCACCGTCTTCGCTGCGCCCCGATCTCTCGCAACTGCTCCGCCGCCGCCTCGGCAAGTAATCGCTCGGGATGGGCAAGCCGGACTCCCCGGCGGGTCAGCACCGCACCCCCGCCTGTCAGGCGGGCAAGATCCCGGCGCCCCTGGCGTTGACGGTCTGCTTCCGCTCCGCCCGCCTTTGAGAAGACAAACTCTTCAGGATCAAGGCAGCTCCAGGAGCAGCTGCCGCGCGGCCCCGCTCAGATCTTCACGGTCGACCATCTCGCCCCGGCGGGGAACGGCCACCGCTTTCTCGATCCCGTAAGCCCGCCAGTCGACGCCCGGCTCGACCGCGGCGGCGAGGACCCACAGCGGTTTGCCCGCTTGCCTGCACATGCCCGCCAGCTCTCCGACCGCCTTGCCCATGGACAGCTGCCGGTCGAGCTTGCCTTCACCGCCGATGACCAGATCGCAGGCGCTTACCTTCTCCTTGAGATCCATCAGCCCGGCTATCCACTGGAACCCGGGAATGATGCGGGCTCCAAGCGCGCAGGCCAGCCCGAAGGCCGCACCGCCGGCGGCACCAGCGCCGGGCTCGTTTCGCCTGCTGCTGCCGGTCGCCTGCTCCATAAGGTCGGCCAGCCTTGCCAGCCCCTGCTCGAGAAGCAGGCACTGAAAGCGATTGGCGCCCTTCTGCGGCCCGAAGACGAAGGCGGCGCCGTTGTCTCCCAGCAGCGGATTTTGCACGTCGGTCGCCACCGCGAGCTCGGTGAGCGGCTGCAGCCGGACCAGTGCGGACAGATCGCAGTGGTGGAGATCCACCAGAGGGCCACCGCCCGGCGGCAGCTCGCACCCGGCGGCATCCAGGAATCTGGCCCCCAGCGCGCGCAGGGCGCCGGTGCCACCATCCGTGGAGGCACTGCCTCCCACCGTCACCACGAGCTTCCTCTCGCCACCGGCAAGGCAGCGGCGGATTACCTGGCCGAGCCCGTAAGTGTGGGCGTAGAGCGGGGACAAAGACTCCCGGGCGATCCCGGCTATGCCGCACGCCGACGCCAGCTCGATCACGGCCACCGCGGGCAGACGCAGCCAGCGCGCCGTCTGCTTGCCCCCCAGCGCGCCCAGCACCGTCTCCTCAAAGAGGTCACCGCCCAGGCACTGATGGAGCGCCTCGACCGTGCCGTCGCCGCCGTCGGCGACAGGCGCAATGGTCAACTGCAGGCGCCGCCCCGATTGCCGGGCACCGGCAGCGATAGCCCCGGCGACGGCACAGGGAGAGAGCGTCCCCTTGTAGGCCGTGGGCGCAATCAGGACCCTCAGCGTGTCAGCTGGCAAACGGCAGTTGGCGGCGCGGGTTGAAATCAGGAGGCACCTCGAAGTGGCGCGATGTCTCCAGCAGCTCTTTGATGCGGTCGACCCGGAAGATCATGACCTCGCCCCGCTCGTGGCAGTATGCCACCATCTTCCACAGCCCGCCTTCCTTGAGGATGGCCAGGGGATTGAGGGTAATCATATCCACCGACTCACGGGCGAAACTGTAGTAATGGGCTCTCACCGTCTTGTGGCTGATAACGGCCTGCTCGAGCAGCGGCAAGGTTCTGTCGATAGCGTACATCGGGTAATTGCAGGGCGATTGCTCGGCCTCCAGCTCAGCCATATCGGTGGAAGCCGCCTCGCGCGCCAGCTCGTCGTCTTCCTCGAGCTCGACGGCGCCGAGCACCGACTCGACGATCGCCTCGGCGATCTCGTCGGAAAGCCCGGACAGAGCCGGTGGAATGTGGTTGGAGATCTTGGCGATGATCTCCCTTATCAGCTCGTCGCGATCTTTTGCATGGATGCTAATGCCGGCCACGAGCTTGTCGAGCAATCTGGCACCGGTTAAAAGCAGGATCCCCTCTTCGGGCGTAAGGTCCAGGGAAAACTTTTGTTCCATGTACATGCTTTTTTCCTTATGTAAGCGCCGCACCCGCTGCGGTGGCCCAGCGCGCTACTCGATTGCACCCTCGACCCGGCGGGCGAGCCCCGCCGGACCCGGAGACCTTGACTTCCCGCTGTCCCCTCCTTGACTACCCTCTTTCAGTCTACACCCACGAGGGATACTCCGGTAGTCACCCGCACGGCTTCCGGTCCTCCACCGGCCCCGCGCCCTTGCCCGGTCTCCGACCAAACAGCGCTTTACATCCGCTCCGGTGCCGTCACCCCTATTATTCCCAGCACATTGGCCAGCACCTGCCTCGTGGCAACTATCAGCCCGAGCCTGGCCCTGGTCACTGCGGCGTCGGCGGTAATCACCCGGCAGACCTCGTAAAACTTTTGTAGATCATTTGCGACATCAAATGCGTAGCGGGCCAGGCGCCCCGGGCTGCGGGTCGCTGCCGCCTCCTCCACCTCCTCGGGCAGGTCCTGCAGGCGCATGATCAAATTCTTCTGGTGGGCGAAGATCTCCGGATCCTCCTCGAAGATCGGCGCGAAGACCTCGGTTGAGCTCTTGTAGAGATCGCACCACTGCCGCCATTCCGCCTGCGACACCGTCGGCGGCTCCTCGGCGCCGGTGTCGCTGTTGACCCGCGGCTCCAGAGCCCGGCGCAGGATGGCGCAGCAGCGAGCGTGGGCGTACTGTATATAGAAGGCCGGATTCTCGCGGCTGGTCTGTTTGGCCAGCTCCAGATCGAAATTAATCGGGTTTTGCGGATTGGACTCGGCCAGATAGTAGCGCACGGCGTCGACCCCCACCTCGTCCATGACCTCGGCCAGGGTAACCACGGTGCCCCGCCGCTTGGACATCCGCACCATCTGCCCCTCGCGCTGCAGGTTGACGATCTGCGTCAGGATCACCTCCAGCCTGGCCGGATCCTTCCCGAGCGCCTGCACGGAGGCTTTCAGTCCCGGCACCTGCCCGTGGTGGTCGGCTCCCCAGATGGTGATCAGGTGGTCGTAGCCGCGCTCGTATTTGTCCAGATGATAAGCGGCATCAGCCGCCAGATAGGTTGTGGCGCCGCCGCTTTTCCGGAGCACCCGATCGCGCTCGTCGCCCAGCTGCCTGGCCTTGAGCCAGAGCGCTCCTTCCGCCTCGTAGCTCATGCCGCTTTCGGCGAAACGCTGGAGAACCGCTTCCACCGCCCCCCGCTCGTGGAGGGAAAGCTCCGAATACCAGCGGTCGAACTCGATGTGCAGCCGGGCGAGAAGCTCTTTTTGCCACTCGATTATCGTGTCCCTGGTCAGCTCGCCCAGCTTGCGCTGCCCTTCCTCGGCGGGAAGCGAAAGCCACCTGTCCTTTTCCCGGGCGACGACCGCCTCGATGAACCGGGCAAGCGAATCCTCGGGATAGCCGTCCTCGGGATAATCGACCCGCTTGCCCAGACGCCGCTGATAGGCTGCCCAGGCGCAGCGCCCGAAGGTCAGCATCTGCTCGCCGGTGTCGTTCAGGTAAAACTCCTGCTCGACCGCGTAGCCGGCGAACTTGAGCAGATTGGCCAGGCAGCTGCCATATACGGCGCCGCGCCCGTGCCCGATGTGCAGGTCGCCGGTCGGATTGGCCGAGACATACTCGATCAAGACCCGCTGCCCGCGCCCGGACGATGAGCGCCCGAAATCCGCGCCGGCCTGGTGGATCTCCCGCAGCGCCTCCTCGAGCCAGCCGACGCTCAGGCGAAAGTTGATGAATCCCGGCTGCGCCACCTCCATCCGGGCTACGCAGCGGGCGGGAACCTCGATCCGGTCCAAAATGGCCTCGGCAATCTTGATCGGCGACATGCGGGCGGCAGAAGCCATTTTCAGGGCCACACCGCAGGCAAAATCGCCGTGCTCGGGCAGGCGGGGCTTCTCGATGACGACGGCGGCCGGCGCGTCCTTGAGCTCCCCAAGCTGGCCGGCGGCGATCGCTTTTTCAACGGCGTTTTCCACGGCCGCCTTGAGCTTGAATCTGATCATGCCCTCAAACCCTGGACAGCCGCCTGGCCAGCTCCTTGACAATCGCCTGTCCGAACTGACGGGCCGCTTCCGGTCCATTGGCCGTTATCACGCGCCCGTCGCAGACAACCGGCTCCTTTTTGTAGCGGGCCTTGCCCGCGTTGAGCGCGGCCAGCGACTCGGGGGCGGGCCAGACGGTCGCCTCCCTGCCAGCCAGCACGCCAGCGCGGGCCAGGGCGGCGCCGGAAAGGCAGATGCCGCTTATCACCTTTTCCTCCCTGTCCATCTCCTTAAGCAGCCTGTGCAGGTCGGCGCAGTCCCAGAGATGCTGGGGCGAGCCCATGCCGCCCACCACGACGATGGCGTCGTAATCGCCGGCGCTGGCTTTCGCCAGCAGCGTGTCCGGCTGGCAGCGGGCGCCGAGCATGCCCTTCGCCTCGCCGTCCCTGGTGCTGGCAACGACCACCTGGGCGCCTTCCTCGAGGAAGATCTTCTTCGGCTCGAGCAGCTCTTCGTCCCGGAACTGATCGGGAGCGATGACCATGAGAATCCTGGTGCCGGTCAACCTCTTTTCAGCCATGACAAGCCCTCCTGCAAGGTCGGCAACGGTCTTGATCTTACAAGGATTTTCCCGCCGGCATACCATCGGGCAGCCGGTTCGACAAGTTTTGAAACCTGGAAGCGCCGGCAACTCGCACCACCTGTGGTGGCGCATCCTCGGGCCCCGGAGGCGCGCTCAATAACCGCCGCCGGTCCAGATGTTGCGCACCCGCTGGATCAGGCTTTGAATGTGGTCGGGCATGACGTCCGTCTGCATGGCCGGGCTCGTCGCCCGCTGCCGCTCGACCACGGCCTGGTGGATCATACACTCCAGCCCGTGCTGCTGGTCCTCGTTGAGAAGCTGCCGCTTGCGCAGGTAGTTGGTGGTGGCCGCGGCGCGCAGCTGCTCCCGCTTGCGGGCGATCGATTGCTGCAAGGACATGATCTCCAGCGGGTCCGACTTGGGATCGGAAAGGAGCCTGGTCAGCTTGCGTTGCTCCTCGACAATGGACGGCTGGATCTCCATGTAGTCGTGGTTCCACTGCTGCTCCAGCACCTGGATCTGCTGCGACTGCTGGGGCGTGAGGTTGAGCCTCTGCCAGTTGATGCACATGCGCAGCTCGTCGGCGCCCGCCTGCCCGCCGGTGCAAAGACCGACCACGCACGCCAGGGCCAGGGCTGGTTTTTTATTGACCGTCATACACGACCGCCTCTGCACTCTCCGCTGGCTCCATCATCGCAGATTCGAGAAGGTAAGTCTCGGCGCTTACCGGATGAACTCTCACCGCGTTGTTCATCATCATCATGGAGACCAGCGTGCCGGTGAGAACCACCACCACGGCAACCGCTGCCACGGCCATCCGGTGTGCCAGGGCGAGCCGGGGCTTCGCCTTTTCCCTGGCCACCAGCGGCACCACCTGCAGTTTGGATTTGATCTCGGGCCAGAGGTCGAAGTCCTCGGACAGCCTGGGCTGGTAGTGGGCCCGCACGAAGTCGCCGACCCTGGAAAGCTCGTTGAAACGGTGCTGGCACGGCGGGCAATCGAGCAGGTGGGCGGTGATCGCCCGGTGGCGCAACGTGGCCACCTCCTGATCGACATACACGGAAAGCTCGCTCAGGATAAGAGCGCAGTCCTCGTTGAGCCGGGCCTTGACGCCGGCCCAGAGGTCCACTTTCAGGGCGGCGGGAAGCTCCAGCCCCTTGGCAATCAGGTGATTGGTCGCGTTCAACCTCTTAAATTGATGGCGGCACGGCTCGCAGCCCTTCAGGTGCTCGTTGACCCCCTCCTGGGCCGCCAGCGGCAGCTCGCCGTCCAGGTAGGCGGACAGATCCTCCTGAATCACCTCGCAGGTGCCGGGCAACTTTCCCGAAATGGCCTCCCAGAGATCGGGCACCGGCATGTTGCTCGTGCTGGAGACCAACCGGTCGACGGCCTTCAGGCTCTCGAACTGCTTGCGGCACTGCTCGCACTCGGCAAGATGAGCGCTTACATGCTCAACCTTTACCGGCTCGAGCTGTTCGTCCAGAAAGGCGGACAGATCCGCGGCGACTTCTGTGCAACGACCGACCATTAGCCGGAAACCTCGCTAGTTGGAGTGCTCTCCAGATAAGGCTTAAGCATCTCTTGGAGCTTCGACCGGGCGCGCGCGATGCGCGACTTCACCGTCCCCATCTCGGTCTTGGTTAAGATGGCTATCTCCTCGTAGCTTAATCCCTCCACCTCTCGCAAGACGATGGCCGTGCGAAACTGTTCCGGCAATCGGGCCATGGATTCCCTTATCACCTCGGAGACCTCCCGGTTGAGAACCACGTCGTCGGGCCGGGCGGACTCGTCGGGGATGTCCCGGGTGGCCCCCTCGTCCGAGTCCTCACCCTCGTAGCTCTCGTCCATGGAGATGGTCGGCAGGCGGCGCGGGCGCCGGCGCAGCTCATCGTAGAACAGGTTGGTGACGATCTGGGTCAGCCAGGAGCGGAAGGAGGAGGGGTTGCGCAGGCTGTTGATCGACCGCCAGATGCGGATGAAGACCTCCTGGGCGAGGTCGGCGGTGTCGTTCCACTCGGGGGCCAGCTGATAAAGAAGAGCGTAGACAGTCCGCTGGTGGCGCTTTACAAGCTCCTCGAAAGCGGCCGGCTCCCGCCGCTGGCAGGCCAGAACCAGGTCCCGGTCGCTCTTCTGGCTGTATGGTGTGGCCATTTAAGCCTCGTCTGAAGAGGGATGGGGCAAACGCAGGGGCCAACTCGCGTGCCACTCCACCAGCCACAGCCAGAGGCGGCAACCGCCCGAAACTAACCGATATCATTATAAGTTATTCGTAAGCGCAATAATTGATCGGCAAGGGCGGTAATTCACCGGCAGCAGCGGCGCTCGCCGGATAAGGAAGTCCACGGCGCCGGGCTCGCACTGCCGCCGGTCCATTAAATAGGATCTAATTCCCGCTCGGGAAAAGGTGATAGCATAACTCCAGAGGCTCCGAAGAGCGCATCGTTAGCCGGGTTTTACCAAAACAGGCAGGCGGGGAACACTAGCTCATTTGCCCGTCGCCCGCGCTTGCGCACAGCGGATCGGCAATCCAGAGGAGGACCAGCGACCTTGACACACCGTTACCTGTTTACGTCGGAATCCGTCACCGAGGGGCACCCGGACAAGGTCTGCGATCAGATATCTGACGCGATCCTGGACGCCATTTTGATGGAGGACCCCAAGGGGCGGGTGGCCGCCGAGTGCGCTGTCTCAACCGGTCTGGTCTTCGTCTCCGGCGAGATCACCACCAAGGCGAACGTGGACATCATGGAGCTGGTGCGGGAGAAGGTGAAGGAGATCGGCTATGCGGGCGAAGGCTCGGGCGGCTTTGACGCCGACACGTGCTCGGTCTTGCTGGCCATCAACAAGCAGTCGGCCGACATCGCCGGCGGCGTGAACAGGGCCCTCGAGCAGCGAGCGCAGGGATCCAGCGACGCCATCGATGAGATAGGAGCAGGCGACCAGGGGATGATGTTCGGCTTCGCCTGCGACGAGACGCCCGAGCTCATGCCGATGCCAATCTCCGTGGCCCACCGCATCGCCCGTCGCCTGACCGAGGCGCGCAAGAAGGGCATCCTCAAATACCTGCGCCCGGACGGCAAGACCCAGGTGACAATCGAGTACGAGGGAGACCGCCCGCTGCGCGTTGATTCGATCGTCGTCTCCACCCAACACGATCCGGCGATCGACGGCATAACGGACAACGAGCAGCTGCAGCACCGCATCGCTGCCGATCTCAAACAGCAGGTCATCGAGCCGGTGTTCGCGGATCTGCCGATCAAGCCGGACAGCAAGACCCGTTATCTGATAAACCCGTCCGGACGCTTCGTCGTCGGCGGGCCCCAGGGCGACTGCGGTCTTACCGGCCGGAAGATTATCGTCGACACCTACGGCGGCTATGCCCGTCACGGCGGCGGCGCCTTCTCCGGCAAAGACCCGACCAAGGTCGATCGCAGCGGCGCCTACGCCGCGCGCCACGTGGCGAAAAACATCGTCGCGGCCGGGCTGGCGACGCGCTGCGAGGTGCAGATTGCTTACGCGATCGGCGTCGCCAGGCCGGTCTCGGTGCACGTCACCACCTTCGGCACCGGCATCCTGCCCGACGACGACATCGAGGACATCGTCGGAGCCACCTTCGATCTGCGCCCGGCGGCGATAATCTCGCGGTTCGATCTGTGCACGCTGCCCAGGGTCCGCGGCGGCCGGTTCTACCAGGACGTGGCTGCCTACGGGCACTTCGGGCGCGCCGATCTCGACCTGCCGTGGGAGCGCCTGGATAAGGTGGACGCGCTCAAGCACGCCCTGGCCGAAGCGCAGGGGATCGCCGCCCCGTAGCCTCGCCGGCGCGGGGCATGCCCCGGCTGCCGGAAACCGCATTGCCAGATCGCCCGCTGGCTATAATAGCTACCGGCGGAATGCTTCGTCTGACGCATAGGGCGCGTGGGAAAAAATGTTCACCGGCAGTATTACCGTCTATCCGGACTCGCCGGATAGCTTTTCGGTCGAGCTGAAGCCGGGTCAGGTGCTGGAGATCGGGCGCAGAACGGGGGAAGGCGACACCCGCAGGCTGGTGATTCCGGCGCCGGAGGTCTCCGGGCACCACGCGGATATCAGCCCAACCCGCCACGGCTGGACGATCCGCGACGCGGGCAGCACCAACGGCACCAAGCTCAACGGCGACAGGCTGACGCCGGGCAGAGAGTACCTGCTGAGAAGCGGTGACCGGATCAAGATCGCCCACGTCGATCTGCTCGTTCACCTGCCGGACTGCGACGGCGACATCACCCGGGAGCAGGAAGAGCAGGAGCAGACGCACCTGCGCATCAACCTGATCAACGCCACCATCCTGGTCGGCGACATAAGGGGTTTCACGACCCTCATGGAGAGGTACGCCGAGACGCCGGGCGTGGTCATGCTGGCCGCGCAGGCCGTGTTTCGCCCCCTGCAGGACGAGATAAGGAGAAACTACGGCGAGCTGGAGAAGATCGCCGGTGATGCGATCATGGCCTACTGGCAGAGCGCGGAGACCGCTTCTTCCGCCCATCACGCCTTTCAAGCCTGCCAGACGGCGCTCAAGCTCAAGGCGCTGGTCGCCGAGCTTGCCCGGCGCGAGGACACCTGGCCTTTCGTCGATCACCAGCTCGAGCTGGACATGGCGCTGGCCACCGGGCCGGTGGCCGCCGGGATGCTGGGGCACGCCGAGGCCAACCCCGCGCTCATAGGCGACACGGCGAACCTGGCTTACCATCTGGAAAAGTTGATTCCGGAAAGCGCTCCGGGGGCGATTGTCGTCGACGGCGCCACGCACACGCTGGCGGCCGGTCATTTCGATTTCCAGTGGCTGGGCTCCTTCAATATAAAGGGCCGGCAGCGTCAGGTGGAGCTCTACCAGCTAGTCGGGCCAAAAGGAGAGCCGCAGCGTGCCTGAATCAAGCAAGCTCGACAAAGCCGTCGGCAGGCTCATCATAGGCCGGTTGCCCGGCCCCGAGCTCGATGAAGACTCGGCGGCGATGCTGGGCGCCGGTATCATATCCGGTGTCACGCTCTTCAAAGAGAATGCCGTCTCCTTGCCGCAGCTCCTGCGCCTCACAGCTGCCATTCACAAAAGCTACGACGGCGCGCCGCTGGTGGCGGTCGACCAGGAAGGCGGCGCCGTGCAGCGCTTCGATCACCTGCTGACCCCGCTGCCGTCGCCGATGGCGCTCGCGGCCAGGGGCAACCTGGCGGCGGTCAGCGACATCACGGCCTTGAGCTGCCGCCAGCTCAAGCTGGCCGGGGTGAACTGCCTGCTGGCGCCGACAGTCGATATCGCCAGCAATCCGCGCAACCCGGTAATCGGCACCCGCTCCTTCAGCTCGCAGCCGGAAACGGTAGCCGCCCTCGGGCTGGCCGTGGCGATCGCCATCAAGCGCGCGGGATTGCTGGCCGTGGCCAAGCACTTTCCGGGGCACGGCGACACGCTCGAGGACTCGCACACGCACCTGGCCGTCAATCACGCCGACGCCGGCAAGCTGTGGCGACGGGAGCTCATGCCTTTCCGCACCTGCGCCACAGACCCGGCCCTGGCGGCGGCGCAGGCGGTCATGGTCGGGCACATCTGGGTGCCGGCCATCGACCGGGAGCCCCTGCCGGCCAGCCTCTCTCCGCGCGTCATCGGCGGCCTGCTGCGTGGCTACCTGAAATTCGACGGGCTGGTGGTGACCGACGACCTGCTCATGAAGGCCGTGACCGACAGGTGGGGGCTCGCCGAGGCGGCCGTCATGGCAGTGGCCGCCGGCGCCGAACAGCTGCTTGCCCTGGGCAGCGCTCAGGAGGCCCGGGAATGCCACCGGGCGATAGCGAAGGCCGTGAAGGCGGGACGGATTGGCGAGTCCTGGCTGGCGGGCGCGGCAGCCAGGATCGGTAAAGCAAGGCTGGCGCTGGCCCGCGATCCCCGTCTCGATGCCGGCTCGCCCGCCAGGCTGGATGATCTGGCCGGCGAGCTGGAGCAATCGCTTGCCGGCGGGCGAGCGCTGGCCCTTGAGACCTCCGAGCTCTCCGTGTCCATCCTCAGGGGAAGCGCGCCCAGGCTCGCCGGTGAGTGGGTGGTGCTGGCGCCCGACCACGGGCGCTACAGGCTCAACCTGGCCGGGGAGCTCTCACGGCTCCTTTCGCGGCCGGGAGCATTGGACAACGTGCGGATAACGAACAAGCGCTACCCGCTCAATCCTTCCCCGGCCGAGTGCCGCGCCCTGGCGGACTTCTGTCAGGATAAAGCGGTCATTTATCTGACATTCCGCCTGCTGGCCCACGAGGGGCAGGCCGAGCTCGGGCGCTTGCTTTGCGAGACCAGCCACGAGCGCGTGACAGTTGCCTGTGACGTGCCATATGATTTAATCGGGCTGCCCGCGTGGCACAACTGTATGGCAACCCACGATCCTTCGGACCTGGCAATGGAGGCCTTAGCGATTCTTCTGGTCAACAACAGGCAGCCGCTGGGGTCCTGCCCGGTCACTTTGCAATTCGAGATTATCTGAAGATGGCCAAGATTCTTATCGTCGAGGACGAGGCGGATTTCTCCGATCCGATCCGGGCGTATCTGTCGCGCGACCACCACGTGATCGAGGTGGTGACCAACGGAGCCGAAGCGCTCGACCGCCTGCGATTCTACAAGTACGACGTGATCATTCTCGACTGGATGCTGCCGGGCATGCCGGGGGTGGAGGTGTGCAAGCAGTTCCGCTCATCGGGCGGCACAACGCCGATTCTCATGCTCACGGCCAAGGGGCAGACCGGCGAGAAGATCACCGGGCTGGACGCCGGCGCCGACGATTACCTGACCAAGCCGTTCGATATCGGCGAGGTGTCGGCCAGGGTGCGCGCCCTTTTGCGGCGCCCGCAGGCTGTTACCGGCAACGTCCTCAAGCACGGTCAGATCGTTCTCGAGCGGGACACCCACCGCGTCACCAGGACCGGCGAGGAGGTGCAGCTGCTGCCCAAGGAGTTCGCCCTGCTCGAGTTCTTCATGCGCCACCCCAATCAGGTTTTCAGCGCCGAGGCGCTGCTGGACAGGGTCTGGGCCTCGGATTCGGAGGCGTCGCCGGAGACGATCCGCACCTACATAAAAAGATTGCGCCAGAAGATCGACTCCAAGGATGGGCCTTCGCTGATCCACACCGTCCATGGGGTGGGCTACAAGTTCTCCGCCGGTGAAAGCAAGTCCGGCTGACACGTTTTTTCCACATCCGGCATATAGACTCCCGGAGTTCCGCGCAAGGAGACTAGCCGATGATGCTCAATGCCGCGCCGCAGACTAATGCGCCCCCCCTTACTAATGCTGCCTGTGCGGACTTGCCCGCGCTGGAGATAGGCGAAACCGTGATCTTCGAGATACCGGCCATCGAGCAGGCGGTAGCCGAGACGGCGGAAGCGCCGCGCGACGACGAGGAGATCGCGCAGTCGCTCTACAATCTGGCCGTGGCGCAGTTCGAGCGTAAGAACTATTCCCAGGCGGAGAGCCTTCTGGCTAGCACGCTGCCGATCGTCCAGCGCGTTTACGGCGGAAATCATCTGGCTGTCGCCGAGATCTTAAGCAACATGGCCGTCATCCGCCTGGCCGGCAACGACTTTGACTCGGCCGAGCGGCTCCTGCACAGGGCCATCCTCATCGTCGAGGAGCTGAACGGCGCCGAGATCGAGCTCGCCCGCGCCTTCAACAACCTGGGCGCCGTCTACCACAGGCAGGGCAACTTCGACGACGCCGAGCAGTGCTTCCGGGAGGCGCTGGCGATCATGGAAAGGACGCTTCTAGAGGAGACAGGCAGCGCCGAGCACCCGGAGATGCTCCCCATACTGCACAATTATGCCGCCCTTTTGCAAGGCACCATCGGACGGCAAGACGTCGCGCCATTCGCAAGGATGGATAAAAACTGAACTTTGGCAAGTTCAGTGTGTCCTGGGTAGGCGGCGCCGGCTGGTAATACAGCCTCCTCGGAAATCGCCCCAGACGAAGCTGCATGGCCGCCGGCTTCAAAGACGGCGGGCAAGCCATCAATTGCTGTTTTCTTCCACTTCTGAATCTGGCCGGCATGGACACCGAACTTGCCGGGAAGCTCCACCACCGCGGCTTCTTCCCGCAAAGCGGCTCAGGCAACCTTTGCTTTAAAAGCGGCGCTGTCCTTCTTCCTTGTCTGTCCGGGCATATTTCAAGCTCCTCTTGACCCACTAATTCTACGATTTATGGGGGAGCTTTTCTACCTTAGCGCGCGGCCTGCAAATCCGGGGCCATTTCCGGTTTGCTTTGCGCGGAAGGATCTTTAGGCTGCCTGATTGGTTGAAGCCAACGCGTTAAAATCACAATTATGTGTCGTGCTCTGAGATGAACCGGTCGATTCGGCGAACCTCCGCCATGATCTCGCCGGCTGATTCGCCATCGCCGCTGCTGGACAGGCATTTTGCCAGCCGGTCCAAAGCCAGCGCCCGAAGCGGGTGGTGCGGGCCGACAAGCGGCTCGATGATCTGGAGCGAATCCCCGAGCAGTTTTTTGCATTCCTCCCTTCTGCCCTGGGCAAAGCGAATGCGGGCAAGGGTAATTAAGCAACGGGCAAACCAGAAGCTTCTTGCTCCCAGTTCTCGCTCAAAAAGAGCGAGCGCCGACTCGATTGAGCGCTCTGCTTCATCGAGATTGCCGGACTCCAGATGTACCAGTCCCAGGCTCCTGAAAGTCTTTGCCAGAGCAATCGCATCACCTGACTTTTGCAATTCGCCCAGGCATTTCTCGTGCAACGATCGGGACTGCCCGTATTTCCCTTGCAGCCGATAGACCTCGGCCAGATGCCGGCAATCGGACCAACGATTGGCGTCTTCAAGGCCTTTGTTATTCAGCTCCAGAGCCTTTTTGAAGGCCTGCTCGGCTTCCTCGTATCTCTGAGTATTTGTGTAGATTTTGCCGGCCAGATGATAAAGCTGGCGCAGCTCGTCGCTGTCGAGCCTAATTCCTGCATCTTCAACTTCCTGGAAAGCTTCCTGCAGGTTGCGTGTTGCGGCATGGTAGTCGCCGCTCTTGAGGGCCATTGCCGCCACACTGAGGTGTCCCCGATAACGAGCCAGCCGTTCTGCAGTCGATGCCATGTTTACCTTTCAGCGATCTGTGTCTTTCTACCAGTATTTAATACTCCAGATTGGTCGCAATTGCATCATGCGTTGCCGCTGTGGCAATCATCCGAAATGGGTATTTGTCTTAACGACCGGCTACCGACCGCCGGGCATTGTTGGTTTCGAGCCGAACGGCGGCCATTCCGGCCGCTTCGATCAGCGCGGCGCTCCCGGTGTTGCTTCGTTAATTGCCAGCAGGACTGGCGCGATGGTGCTCAACGTGAGTTCTGGCCGGGCGTGTTCTCATTCTGCCTGGACGGCTTGTTTCCGTTGTGCCGCTCGACCGAGCAGCTTTGGCTCATTCAGGTCGGTATCCCCAGCTTCGGCAGAATCCAGAGCTGCAAGGCAAAATAGGCGCAAATGATGCCAGCCACCCAGAGCAAATCTCCTGCCTTTTCCATCACATCACCTGCAATCAACGTGTCTTAGGCGTTTTTAGCGCCCTGCTCGATCGAAACTCCTGTTGCGCCCTGGTAAATCTCTCACTGAGCGAGTTGCACACCAGCGCGCACAGCTCGTATATGCTTTGATCGGCAATGCTGTAATAGGCAAACAGCCCTTCCCGCCTCCTGGCTAAAACGCCCTGCTCGCTCAAGATTGACAGGTGCTTGCTGATATTGGCCTGGCTCATGCCGGTCCGGCTGCAGAGCTCCTGAACTGACTTCTCGCCTTCAAACAGGAACTGTACCAGTTTCAGCCTCGTCGGATCGCCGAGCGCCCGAAAGCGGGCAGCAACTATCTCAAGAGCTGCCTCCGACAGTGGTTCTCTGGTACTTCCAATCTTTCGCAGCATGACTTCCTTGAGCCCCCGTCCGCCCTGATTAAAGTATAGCATTGAATCGTTGTTTAGTCATATATGCAAATGAAAATGGATCAGCCAGAGGGTGGGCTGGTCCTGCCTTTACTCTCGCTCAGGTAATAAAGTATCGGCACGGTCATCCGCGAAAGGAAAAGCGACGCCACTTCTCCGGCCATTAACGAAAGCGCCAGTCCCTGGAAGATTGGATCAAATAATATGACCGATGCCCCGACAACTACTGCGGCTGCCGTCAGCATCATCGGTCGAAAGCGAACAGCGCCGGCGTCTATTACCGCCTCTTCAAGCGGCATTCCCTCCTTCAGGCGCAATTCCACGAAGTCAATGAGAATAATCGAATTGCGCACGACAATGCCAGCACCAGCAATGAAGCCAATCATGGAGGTGGCGGTGAAAAACGCTCCCAGGAGCCAGTGTGCCGGCAGGATGCCAACGAGCGAAAAAGGGATTGCCGCCATGATTACCAGGGGAACCTTGAAAGATTGAAACCAGCCGACAACAAGCAGGTAGATCAACACCAGGACAACAGCAAAAGACAATCCGAGATCACGAAATACCTCGTATGTGATATGCCATTCCCCGTCCCATTTCATTGCCAGCCGGTCGTTGGAGAAGGGCAGGCTGGCAACCAGCTCCTGCACCTTATAGGCGCCGGGCACGGGTATTTGCGCTATCCTTTCCCCGAGCTGGAAGATGGCGTATACCGGACTCTCCAGCCTCCCGGCCAGATCGCCTGTGACATAAACCACCGGCATCAGGTTCTTGTGATAGATGCTTTTGTCCTCCAGTTCAAGTTTTACCGCGGCCAGCTCTCGCAAGGAGACAAGCTGATTGCCTTGCCCCTGAATTTTCACTTCTGTCAAGTCGTCTCTGCTGGAACGCTCGGGGCGGGACAGCCGCAGCAGAATGGGCACGTCCTCTTTTTCTTGAGGAATATGCAAAAGACCGGCCGGTAAGCCCTCGACGGCCAGTTTGACGGTTCTGGCAATATCTGCGGTCGCGATACCGTTCAGGGCCGACTTGACTTTGTTTACGACAAATCGTAGCTTGCTTTGATCATCTTCCACATACCAGTCGACATCAACAACACCATCAGTTGTCTCAAAGATCTGTTTTACCTTGCTGGCGAACTCCACCTGCTGCTGATAATCAGGGCCGTAGATTTCAGCCACAAGTGTCTCCAGCACCGGCGGGCCGGGCGGTACTTCGGCAACTTTCGGGCGGGCGCCGTAGCCCCGGGCTATCTGCTGAATGCGAGGGCGGATTCGTCTGGCGATATCGTGGCTCTGTCCTTTGCGCTTGTCTTTGGGTAGGAAGTTTACCTGGATGTCGCTTACGTTTGGCCCCGAGCGCAAGAAGTAGTGCCTGACCAATCCATTGAAGTTATAGGGGGCGGCGGTTCCCACATAGATTTCATAATCGGTCACCTCGGGCACGGTTGCTAGATAAGCGCCGACATCCCTGGCCAGGGCTGCTGTACGTTCCAGCGTCGAACCTTCCGGCATGTCCAGAATTACTTGCAGCTCGTTTTTATTGTCAAAGGGCAGCATTTTTACAACCACGAGCTTCAAGGCAAATAACGAAAGAGCGCCAATCAGCAGCATGGTAACGCCAGCAAGAAAGCAATTACGCCAGAAGCGCTGGCGGATAAGCGGCGTCATCAGCCGCCGGTAAAGGCGGCTGGTCCAGTCTTCCTTGTGCCCGCCAGCGGTGATCTCCAGGTAATGCTCGTGCTTGAGCAAGCGTGCCGAGGCCCAGGGCGTGACAATAAAAGCCACGGCCAGTGAAAACATCATCGCCGAGCTTGCGCCAATCGGGATTGGCCTCATATAAGGACCCATCAGCCCGCCGACAAAGGCCATTGGCAGGATGGCGGCAACGACGGCAAAGGTGGCCAGAATTGTTGGGTTGCCAACCTCGTCGACAGCCTCGATGGCAATCTTGTGCATGGCTCTGCCCCTGTTCTGCGGCAGTGCGCAGTGTCTGGCAATGTTCTCTACAACAACAATGGCATCGTCAACAAGAATCCCGATGGAAAATATGAGGGCAAACAGCGTAATCCGGTTCAACGTGAAGCCGTAAAGGTAAAAGATCAACAAAGTGAGGGCAAGCGTGACGGGAATGGCAATACCGACAATCATTGCCTCCCGCTGACCGAGCACGAAATAAATGAGCAGGGAAACCGAGATCACGGCTATCAACATGTGCCAGAGCAGCTCGTTGGATTTATCCGTTGCTGTCTCCCCGTAGTCCCTGGTTATGGTGATCCGTAAATCGTGCGGGATGATCACGCCGCGCAGCGCCCGCAGCTTGTTTTGCACCAGCTCGGAGATGAGGGCAGCATTGGTGCCCTTGCGCTTGGCCACCGATATGGTTACGGCCGGCAGCACGCTGCCACTGGCTTGTGCCGGCACGGTATTGGCTTTTGATTCGGGAGCAAATAGATCCTTACTCAAAATGGCCGCCGGCCCGAGTCCAATCATGACATGGCTGGCTGGCTCTTCCGGCCCGTCCTCGATTTTGCTTACCTGGCAGAGGTAGACCGGCTTGCCGTTAAAGACGCCGACAACAAGCCTGGAGACATCGTCGGCGCTGCGGAGAAAATCTCCCGTCTCGACGGCAAATTCCCTGTCTTGTGAAGCGAAGCTGCCGGCCTGCAGTTGCTGGTTCGAGCCCTCCAGCATGCGCGCCACCGCAAGCGGTGAGACATTGTATGCGGCCATTGCCGCGGCGTCAAGGATAACCCTCAACTGCCGCCGCTGTCCGCCGATGATCTTTACTTCTGAGACATCAGGTATGTCTTTGATCTGGTCATGAAGCTGGGCGGCAACGCGCCTGAGTGAATATTCATCGTAGCCGGGACCGGACAGCGTGAGAGCTAGAATCGGCACATCATCTATAGAGCGAGGCTTAACCAGGGGGCCGGAAGCACCGGGCGGAATGATATCGAAATTGGCGAACATTTTTTGATTCAGGCGCACTATGGCCTTTTCTTCATTTTCGCCAACTTTGAAGCGGACAATAACCAGCGAGTGTCCCGGGCTGGAGGTGGAGTAGATGTATTCGACGCCGGGCACCTCCCACAACAGCTTCTCCAGCGGCCTGGTAACCCTCTGCTCGATTTCTTTCGGGCTGGCACCAGGCATGGCAGCAAACACGTCAATCATCGGCACGATGATCTGCGGCTCCTCCTCGCGCGCCAGAAGCATTACCGCCGCCAGCCCGAGCAATATCGAGGCAACGATGATAAGGGGGGTCAGCTTCGAGTCAACAAACGCCTGCGCGACCGCACCAGCTAGTCCCAGCCCTTGTTTTTTTTCGGTCACATCTCCACCCTGACGCCATCGCGCAAGCCGGTAAGGCTTCCCACCACTACTGTTTCACCGGCAGACAGACCGGAGAGGATCTCAACCAGGTCCCCATAGATCTTGCCGGTTTTCACCAGGCGCAACCTGGCAATACCGTTCTGGTCAACCACATAGACCGTCGTCAGCTGCCCGCGATTAATTATTGAGGCTGCCGGCACGGCAATCACATGCCGGCGGCCAAGGGGGAAATTAGCCTGACCGAACATGCCGGAGCGCAGGCCCGGCATATCCGGCAGGGACAGCTTGATGATAAGCGAGCGAGTTGATGGGTCGGCAGCCGGCACCATCTCGCTCACCGGCGCAGAGACGCCGCGCTTGCCGAGCGCCTCCACGTTAACCGGCACTGGATCGCCCGGGTGAATAAGTACGACTCTAGACTCATCGACCGGTACTTCGAGACGATACTGCTCCGCCTCCAGCACAAGCAAAGGTGCGCCCGGCGTTGCCATATCGCCTACATCAACGTTTTTGGAGGCAATCACGCCATTTTTGGGGGCATAAATTCTTGAATAACTTAACGACACCCTTGCCTCTTTAACTGCGGCACTGCTTGCCTGGATGCGAGCAAGCGCCTGCTTGCGCCTGGCAGCCTTCGCCGCCAGCAGGTTCTGCGCTTGAGCGAGCTGGGCGGCAGCAGTTCTGTACCTGGCATTTGCGCCGTCAAATTCTTGCTGGCTCACCGAGTTGCGTTTAAACAGTGCTTCATAGCGATTGAAAGTATCGCGGGCCAGCTCATATTCGGCTTCCGCTGAAGAGCGGGCTGATTCAGCCGCCTTGCTTTCCTGTTCTGCTTCATCCAGCTCGTGCTCGGCTTGAGTGAGTTGGGCGCGAGCAGCATCCAGCCGGGATAGCGCGTCCCTGTCATCGATTCTTATCAACAACTGCCCCTTGCCGACCCGGCTGCCTTCGTGGCAGTGCAGCTCGGTTACAAGCCCGAGGATTTTGCTGGCAATTTTCACTCTCTCGCGCGTATTGACCGTGCCCGCAACAGTCGAGTAATCCTGGACAGGCACAGGCTTTACAGTGATCACGCTTGCCCTGATTGACTCGAGCGCAGCTGGTTTTTCCCGGGCGGGCTGCTGGCAGCCGGTCAGGGCGAGAGCAGACAGCATAGCCGGCAGCAGCAGGGCAGCTAATTTAGATGATTGAAACAGGATCGGCATCTATATAAGAACAAGGGCGGCTCATGATTTGAATGCTGATATAATATCGTTAAATCGTTGATTGGTTAAAATATTACGGCTTTTCAATCCGGCTGCCGCTGGCAATAAGTTTACATCCCTCCAGTCGATTCAGAATCAACCAGACGAATGATTACCTGTATAACCAATTAACGATAGAATGGATTTGTGCGAATGGCAGAAGTGAAAAATCGGGAGAAATCAATTATGGATCCTGCTAATTCAAACCAGCGCAAAAAAATCGTCATTGTCGGCGGCGTTGCCGGGGGGATGAGCGCCGCAGCAAGAGCGAGGCGGTTATGCGAGGGCAGCGAAATTGTCGTGCTGGAAAGGGGTGGCTTTGTTTCCTTTGCCAACTGCGGCCTGCCCTATTATCTCGGGGGCGAGATTACCAGGCGCGAAAGCTTGCTTGTGCAGACCCCCCAATCGCTGAAAGATCGCTTCAATCTCGATGTGCGTACGCATCAGGAGGTGCTGGCAATCGATGCCGAGTCGCGGTTTGTCACGGTAAAAGACAGGATTAACGACCGCCTCTATCGGGAAAGTTATGACGATCTGTTGCTGGCGGTAGGGGCGGCGCCGGTTGTACCTGATCTGCCTGGCATTAAACTACCGGGGATTTTTACCTTGCGCTCCCTGGAAGACGCCGATCAGATCAAGCTGTGGATTGAAAATGAGGGGGTTCGCAATGCCGTTATCGCCGGCGCTGGTTTCATCGGGCTGGAAATGGCTGAGCAATTAGCCCGGCAGAAAATCCAGGTGACGGTTGTCGAGGGGCTTGATCAGGTTCTGGCGCCGGTGGATCCGGAGATGGCGGCTCTCGTGCATGAGGAATTGCGTCGCCATGGCATCAAGCTCGTGCTGTCAAGCTTCATAAAGAAATTCTCTGCTGCCGCTGAAGTAGAGTGTAATGGCGCTGTGCCCAGGTCGTGCTGGTTGTGGGCCGGGGATCATCCGGCAATTGCTGCCGATCTGGTAATTCTCGGTCTTGGCATCAGACCGGAGCTTACACTTGCCCGCCAGTGCGGTCTGGCAGAGAGCGTTCCACGAACGCCATCTTGACCGCCGGTGTGCTGGTGACGTTGGATTGTTACTGTGATGGTAGCAGACGAACACGAGATGAGAGCACCCAGTCGCCAAG
>JAJPGY010000014.1 GCA_021325555.1 Pseudomonadota bacterium
AAGAGACTCGAACTCCTAACCCCTTCGGTGTAAACGAAGTGCTCCACCATTGAGCTAACCGCCCGGAATTGGATCTTTCAAGTGTAACACGCCCACGGGTGGCTGCTCTGGGCCGTCTCTTGCCGGACCCGCGAAAGTTGGGCCGATTGCCACGTTCTCCTGACTTCCTGTTAACGGATTCAGGGGGCCGCTATCGTCACTGGTCCGAGACATCGCCGATGGCCTTTAGCTCCTGTTCTGATATCGGTTGCGCCATTTCCGCCGCCGTGGCGTAATTATTACGACTTGCGCCTGCCTTGTCGCCGCCTTTGCCAGCGGGCAGGGCGTAGAACCTGCTTTGCTCTTGACTGCGTATTTTTTTAGTAAATGTGAGGGGAGGAGGGAAAAGAGATGCCGCTGCCCGTAGACGATCTGACGTTTGACCAGGTGTTCGACGTGTAAGTCGAACGGCATTCCAGGCATCAGACCAGGGCGTGGAAGGACATCGAAGCCGACTAACGCCGTTTTTTCCGCCACCGGGGCGACCGCATGAAGTAAAATAGGTGGCCCATGGAAACAGCAAGCCGAACGAAATCAAAGGGGCTCTTCCTCGAACACGACATTGTCGTCAGGACCTACGACATCGACTACGCAGGCCACGTCAGCAACATCGCCTACCTGCGCTGGCTCGAGGACATGCGGAACATGATGTTCGAGAAATACTTCCCGCTCCAGATGTTCATGAAAGAGGGGCTCGGGCCGGTCATCGCCTCCACGCACATCGAGTACAAGCGCGCGATCAACCTCTTCGACAGGCCGCGAGGCTTCATGTGGGTGAGCGCGATGGGCAGCGCGAGCCTGACCATCGAGGCGGAGATCACCGTCGAAGGCGTCCTTGCCACCACGGCAAAGCATGTCGGCGTCTTTATCAACCTGGCGACGGGCAAGCCGGTTCGCCTGCCGGTTATCTGCCGGGAGAAGTTCCATGAAAGCCAGCGTTAGGTTCCTGAAGCCGGTGCTCGCTCGTGCGCTCCTCCATTGAAGCCTGACACTGGCAATATGCGGCTCTCTCCAGACGAGCCCGATAGACCGTCCCTGTTCTCCGCCGCGCCCGCATCTACAGTTCGCCGTCTACAGTCAGTACGGCCAGCCGGATCCGAACAACAAAATTGACACCAGGTAAGCCCTGACGATCGCGCGAGGCGGCTCGCCACGGCCGCCGGTCCTGACTTCGCTAATAAACGCGCGACTGAACCCTCAGGAAAAGCTCGTTGCTTTTGGCGCCATCCCCGATCTTCACGTACACCGGCACGTGCCAGAGCGGCGAGGGAATTTGGGGCACGACGACATTCAGGTTCTCCGTGTCCCCGGATAAGACGGGCGCCTCCACCCCGCCGATGAACACATGGTTCTCGGACAGGTTAGGCGAGAAGTTCCTTCCCGTTATCGTGACCGGCTGCCCCGGCGGCGCGGAGATCAGGCTGGTGCTGGTCAGCACCGGCACGTTTTTCACCTTCAGCGCAAGCGGGCCCACCTGCTGATTGACCACGGTGACGACCACGTCGGCGTCGCCGCCCTCAAGGTCGTAAGGAGGCACCACCTTGAGCTGGGTTGGTGTTGCCGAAACAGTGGTGCCCGCCTTGCCGTTGAACGTCACCACATCGACGCTGGGATCGGTACAGAAATTCTCGCCGTTTATCGTGACTGGCTGCCCGGTGCCGGCCTCAATCGTGGCGGGCTCAATGCTCTCCGCCGCCAGCTTTCCGGTGGTCAGCTTCCAGTTGAGCGTGGCGCCGGCCGGCCCGGCTCCGGAGATGAGTATCTGATTCGGCCCGCGCCCGAGCTTGCCCGTCACGTCCACGGACAGATAGCTCTTGCCCCCAAAGTTCTTCTCGGTCAGCATCGGCATGCCGGGAATGGAGATGCGCAGCCAGTTGAAGGCAGGCGCGGTGATGGTGCCGTTTGTGATGGTTAACGTCATGTTGAGCCTGGATTCGCCGGCCTGCTCGAGATCCGGGTAAATTGCCAGGTCTTGAACCTTGGTGTCCTTTGCGACGAGTGGCTTGCCGTCCAGCAGCACGAACTCACCGGCGTCCGCCAAAGCCCGCCCGGGCGAGGCCCCCAGAATCGCCGCCGCCGCGAATAACCTTAGTAAAAGCTTTGTTGACAAGGGCCTGGTCCTCCTGCGACCATCTGCTTATAATGAAAACGATTTCCATTTGAATCGGGTCGCCGATGTTGTCCAGCAGAACCATTTTTGCATCTCTGATTGCAATCTGGCTCAGCGCGCCGGGAGCCCGGGCCGAGAAGACCTACAGCATCGGCACCGAGAACGAGGCCGACTACCGGGCAGCAGAGATTCTGGCGGCGCCGCACCCCGAGATCCCGGCGGAGATGCATGACCACTGCTTCAAGTCATGCTGCATCGCCAAGTTCATTATCGACCCGCAGGGGAAGGCGACCGTCAAGCTCATCAGCTCCTGCGGCGACGAGCAGCTCGACCAGGCGGCGCTCAAGGCGCTGAAGCAGTGGAAGTTCCGCCCGGCTACGCTAAATGGCGAGCCGGTGGAGTCCACCCGCCGCGTCAAAATCGAGTTCGAGGTGGAATGAGCCCGGCCGGACGAGCCGGAAGGTCCCGCGCCGGTCAGGGGAAACTGACCAGGGGTTGCCGTCGGGTGCTGGCGGTGCTGGAGCAAACCCGGGAGCTGTCCAGCGCCCAGGATATTCATGGCATGCTGCGCCAGGCTGAGCCGGAGGCGCCGGGGCTGACCACCGTCTATCGCTCGCTGGAATCGCTCGTGGGCATGGGGCTTGTCCAGTCGGTGGACCTGGGCGACGGCGAGAAGCGGTACGAGGTTGTCGAGCCCGGGGAGCACCACCATCACCTCATCTGCCAGGGCTGCGGCGCCAGCGTGCACCTGGACCAGTGCCTGGTCGAGGACCTTGAGAAGTCCATCAAAGCCAAGTACGGGTTTGAGATTAGCTCCCATGTGCTGGAGGTGTTCGGCAGGTGCCGCGGCTGCCTGAAGTCAAGCACAAAATAGAAATGAAAACGATTTCCATTTACATCTGCGCCTGAAACCGGGAAAATCCTTGTCAGGTGCGGGTGGGACGCCTGCGCCCCCAGGTGGGATTGATGGCATTCGGGCGTGCTGTTGGGATCGCAGTTGCGGCGCTGTGCGCGGGCGTCATGCTGGCATCCGGCGCCGATCCCGCTTACGGGCAGCCTCCGGCTCAGGGCAAACCGGCGCCCCCGGCCGGCAGGCAGCCTCCAGCGCCGGGCAAGTCGCCGGCGGTTCCGCCCAGGCCGCCCGCTACGCCCGCCCAGCTTTTCGGCAAGGTCACCAGCGACGAGGGGCAGCCGCTTGCGGAAGCGGACGTGCTTCTGACCCGGGTGGGTGAGCCGCACAAGCGGCATGATACCGAGACCGGCAAAGACGGCACGTTCACGTTGAAGAACGTAGAGCCGGGCAGTTGGGTTCTCAAAATTTACGCTGAAAAGATGCTTGCGAAGACGCAGAAGATCACGCTGGCGCCGGGGCAGGAGCTGTCTGTGACGGTGGCGCTGGAGCCGGTCGAGGGCGCCGAGACCCTCAAGATCAAAGCGAAGCGAAGGATTATCAACGCCGAGAAAACCCGCAACGACACCCCGCTCGACAAGACGTTTATCACCAACTACAAGTCGGGAAACAAAATCCAGGATCTCCTGACCAGCACGCCGGGCATCCTCAACGACAGCTACGGAAACATAATCACCCGCGGCGAGCACAACGCGGTCAACTACGTGCTGGACGGGGTGGTGCTGCCCGAGGCTGCCGGTGTCTTGCAGCAGCAGCAGTTTGTCAGCCCCCGCTCCCTGCAATCGATGGACGTGGCGGTCGGCGGCTACAGCGCGGCCGACGGCGGCGGGCCGCTCGGCTCAGTGGTCAATATGAGGTCGATGCCGATTCAGGCGAAACCGCAGCTAGACGTGGGCGGGCAGATAGGCGGCCCGCTTGCCGGCACCATCTACTACTACGCAAGCACCGCTCTCAGCCAGGACCCGAAGAGCATTCTCAATCGCATACGGATCGAGTCGACCGGCACCAACCAGGTCTCGACGATCAATCTGCAGGCGGGGACCAAGCACTTCCGGCGCAACACCGGCTTCAACCTCAACAATTTGAGCAAGATAGAGTTCCGGGCGACCGAGCGGGACACACTTAAGGCCACGGTCGGCATCAACGAGGCTTTCCTGCAGATCCCGATCTCGGGCGCCTCGGAGGCGGCGGGCGTGCGCGAGCACCAGCACGAGCGGCAGGACTTCTTCATTGTCAGCTGGAACCACAAGTACGACCGCAAGATCATCGACGAGAGCAACCTGCACATCGTCAACAGCTTCAATGCGATGACCTTCCGCAGCCGCAATGTCTTCGACCCCGACCCGATCATCAATGGCGACAACGCGCTGCTGCAATCAGTGGCACCGCAGGCGCGCCGCTTTGATTACGCGCTTTCCGTTCAAGGTGACGCAAGCAAGACAATTTTGCAAACCCATCACCTGAAGGCCGGCTTTCTCTCGGAGCTGCGCCCCGTGCGAACAAGCCTCTCGGCCTTTTACTACAACAACAGCCTCACCAACGGCATTCCCTACGGTGCCATCATCAGCCCCTTCACCGGTCAACCCGGCGGTCCCAACCTTCAAGGGCACATCGGCAATTACAAAGGTTTCCGCTATCTGCAGAGCGCGTACGTTCAAGATCACTTCACCCCCCGCGCGCGCTATCTGAAGCGCCTCACCCTGGACAGCGGCGTTCGCGTCGATGTCTATCACGGCGTCTTCGGAAACACGCTCGGTCTCGCCCAGACGCTTGCCACCATCCCCGGTATCCCGCCGCTCGACATCCAGCCGTTCCTGACGCAGCGCGTCACCGACGCTCAGGCAAGCGGACGTTTCGGCGCGTCCTACCTTCTGACCAGGAATACCGTCCTGCGCGGCTCTTATTCCCAGCTTTTCGAGCCGCCGCCGGTCGATATTTTTGTCAACCCGCCCGATGTTACCTCCCTGGCGCTCCCCGGCATCTTTACCGGCACCCCCCGGCCGCTCCGTGCTGCGCGCGGGCAGCTTGTGGACACCAACATCGAGCAGGCGATCGGCTCGCGCTTTGCGGCCAGGACCAGCCTGTACTACAAGCAGCTTCAAAACATGGGCGACTCCGGTGTTATCGCCAATACTCCCATATACAACCGGCTAACCCTTAACGAGCTCGAATCTTACGGTGTCGAGACACGCCTTGACCTCAAGCCCGGTCGGGAAGGAACCGGACTCTACGGATTTCTCACCAACACTGTCCAGGTTGCCTACCTCCGGGACTGCAAATGCAACACCGGCGGCGTTTATCAAAATCCCAGCATCCCCGTCCTCGCACACTACGCCGACCACGACCGCCGCTACTCGCTCCAGGCCGGCCTGGGCTACCGGGCGAAGAGCAGCTTATGGTTCCTGGCTGAGCTGGGCTTTTACACCGGCCTGCAGGACCAGCGCGACCCGACCGTCTTCGGCGCCCACCCGGCAAGAACCCCTCCGCTGACCCTGCTCGGTCTCAACTTCGGTTACACCGTCCCCAGCTCCCTGCGCAAGAGCTGGCTCGTGCCCGCCTCCGTCGACGTGCGAATGCAGAACCTCCTCAACCAGCGCATCCCGGTCAACCTGGGCAGCCCCTACCAGGGCACCCGCTATTCGCTGCCCCTGCGCGTGCTGGCCGGGGCGTACTGGAAAGTTTAATTACAAAATGAGCGCTTTCCGCCCTCCCGGTGGCACAATACAGTAGCCCGGGGACACGCCCGGGACCACACCTGGGGCAATCAATGTTTATCTGGATTCTAGCCTGGTGGGCATTCTGCGCCGTTCTCATCTGGGGACTGCTTACGGCCTGGCGCGTGCTCAATCGACCAAAGTTCCGCAGCTCCGACGGGGACATCACCAGCGAGGTCGGCTACGAGGAGGACTCGGTAGGTCACCTCCGTGTCCAGGAGTTCGGCGCCGGCGCAATTCCCGATGCGGGTGACGCGCACGTGGCGGGCGGCACGAATGAAGGAACAGGACTCATGGGCTAATGCCCGAGACAATCAGACGGAGGATCACCCTTGCGCGACGTCTCACCCAAGATCAAGACCCTCCGCACGGCCACGGCTCAAGCTGTCCTCAAGTGCAGCCCGTCGACGATCCAGCTTGTTCGCAAAGGCGAGATCCCCAAAGGCGATCCGCTGCCGGTGGCGAAGGTGGCGGCGGTGCAGGCGGCGAAGAACACCAGCCAGATCATCCCTTACTGCCACCCCCTGCCTGTCGAGTTCGTGGGCGTCCAGTTCGACTTGCACCGCGATGAGATCACGGCGACGGTCACCGTGAAGGCCACCTACAAGACCGGCGTCGAAATGGAGGCGCTGACCGCGGCGTCCGCGGCCGTGCTCACGCTCTACGACATGATGAAGATGCTCGACGGGCAGATGGAGATTACCGGCGTGAAACTCCTGGGCAAAAAGGGCGGCAAGTCCGACTTCAAGCAGGCGCACGAGCATCCCCTGCGCGGCGCCGTGCTCGTCATGTCCGACTCGATTGCCGCAGGCAGGAAGGACGACCTTTCGGGCAAGCTGATTGTCGAGCGCCTGGGAAAAGAAGGCGTCGAGGTATGTGACTACAAGATTGTTCCCGACGATATGGACACGATCGAGGGGGCGCTCATAGAGTACGCGGATAAGATGAAGGTCGATCTGGTGCTGACCACTGGAGGCACCGGACTCAGCCCCCGCGACTGCACGCCGGAGGCCATGGAGCGCGTGATCGAGCGCGAGATCCCGGGGATAGCCGAAGCGGCACGTGCTTACGGCCAGGAACGCACCCCGTACTCCATGCTGTCCCGCGGCACCGCGGGCGTTCGCGGGAAGACCTTGATTATCAGCCTGCCGGGCTCCAGAGGCGGCGTCGCTGATTCCCTGGACGCCCTGTTTCCGGCGGTTTTGCACGTGTTTCATGTTCTTTCCGGCGGCGGTCACCGGCAAGGTCAGCACTCCGCCGGGGTCGCCAGATCGGGTGAGAAACTGTAAAATCCGGGCGGGAGGAGAGGCAAGCGGCCATGTCGATAGTGACCGAGGAGCTCACCACCGCTCAACTGATGAAACTGGCGGCGGACTACAACGCCCAGCGGGTCACGCTGACCGACGACGAGCGGGCCGAACTCGTGGCGCTCCTGAAGAAACGCGCCAGCGAAGAGCTGGAGCTGGGGCAGGAAATCGAATGTGAAACGGTAAGGGTGGTCCGCAGGGTCACCGGCGCGGTGGGGGTTTACTTCAAATCGTAAAAGACTCTAGCCTGGTTGGAACGGTTTTCGACGGCCGCTACGAGATCCAGTCGGTGATCGGCCAGGACGAGCTCGGCGTTGTCTACAAGGCAAAGCACCAGATGATGAATCACCTGGTGGCGCTCAAGATCCTCCGCCCGGATCTCGTCTCCGACACTGAAAGCGTTGAAAGATTCCGGCAGGAGCTTAAGCAGACAGTCGCCTCGGCGGCCGCCCGGGGGATCGTCATCCACGACTCCGGCGTATCCCTGCAAAACGAGCCGTATCTGGTCATGGATTACGTCCCGGGCCGGGGCAGCCAATCGGTCGACGAGTTGAACGCCGCCACCGGGTCGCTGGCAGCAGCGGAGGCGCGCGCGCTCAAGAGAAAGAAGCTTGCCAGGGCGTGGCCGGTGGTGGCACTGGTGGTGGTGATGCTGGTGCTTATCTGCGCGGCGGGTGCCTATAAATATGCGGATAGCCCAGCCGGGCGGGTGCTGCTGGCCGAGCTATCCCTCGACGCCCTCGCGCTGACCGGAAAGCGAAACGATGATCCGCAGCTATTATCCGCCCGAGAGCGGCTGGCGCTGGCGTATGCGCAGGACAACAGGCTGAAGGATGCCGGCGCGGTTTACTTGCAGATTAAGCCGCAGCTTATTGACAAATACGGCCCGGAGTCTAAAGAGGTGATGAACGCGCAAGCCTGCGTGATTGCCATGTACCGTCTCGAGGGCAACAATCAAGAAGCGAAGCGCCTGTATGGCGAGTTGAAGTCATCGGTCGACAATGAGGTCGGGATGACGGTCGACGATAGCGAGTCGTCGGAAAAGGCTGTCAGACTGTACGAGCCATTTGTGATGGCGACTTCCGTGGCGATGGGCGCGGATTCGCGGGAGGCAGGCAGCGCTCTCGTGCAATTGGGCTCCATCTATCAGGCGAACGGCCGGTATCCGCAGGCGGTCGAGACCTTGCTGCGAGCTTTGCCCATTAACGAAAGGGAGTACGGACCGAATAGCATGGAGGTCGGAAAGATATTCCTTGGTCTGGGGAGAGCGGCTGCTGCCCGGAATGCCGGCTTGGAGGCCTGTTCGAATTTCGAAAGGGCCATCCAGATTCTTAAGGCGCATAACCCGCAGGCTCGGTCAGATTTGCAGACCGCGGAGTCCGAGCTGGCCTGCGTGTATTGGTCGACCGGCAAACTCGAAAAGGCGGAGCCGCTCGTTGACGATGCCGTTGCCCTGGGTAAGTCGACGCTCTACGGCTACCCGTCCAGGTTGTACGAGTTGTTAATGAATGCCGGCGACTTCTACATGGACATCTCGAAACCTGCCCGCGCCGAGCCCTTGCTGCAGGAAGCGCTCGAGGTGGCCCAGTCCCGCTGGTATCGAGGTTCGGCGGAAGTGCAACATGCCGCCCTGTCGCTGGCGAGATGCTATTCCAGCCTGCACAAGTATAATCAAGCCGAGAAGCTGCTCGAGTCTTACCTGTCCATGGCAGGCTACGCCGCCCTCCAGTTGAAGTACGAGGTTCTGAGGGCGCTGGGCAACACGTACATGGAGGATCACAACTACCGCAAAGCAGAAGCCGCCCTGCGACTCGCCGTCTCCCTCTCCAAGCGCCTGTTCGCCTCCAACCCGCAGGAACAGGCCGGGGTCGTGGAGGACCTCAACAAATGCCTGACCCTGGAAGGCAAACCCTCCACATAACGCCACCGGCCACACCTGGCGCCACCGCCGGTGGCACTCGGTGACGCCGGCGTCCCGCCGGCATCTCCGCGCTAGCGACCCAACCCGGTAATCCGCCCGTAGACGCTCTTCGATTCCAGGACCCCATTAGCCTGAGCCCGGCGCCCGGGCCCGCCTGCCGCCTCGGGATATGTCGCCACCCGGGTCGGAGCCTCCAGCCGACCCGCCACCTGCTCAGCCGTCATCTGGCCCGCCACCGCCCGAGCCGTCCGGGCACCCTCCCTCACGGTAAGCAACCTGCCGTGAATCCCCTGATTCACCGTCCGGGCATGCTCGGGCTTTGGCTCCACTACGGTCGGCACGTGCACCGGCTTGACGTACCGCGGACCGCCGGAAACCTCCGTCGGCGCATGCACGTAGGCTGAGTTGCTGGTTTTCCCCGTCGATGGCGAAACCAGGGCCGGGCCTGCCGCCGGCGCCGCGATCGTCCGCATCCCCTGCAGGGTGGCCGTCATCGGCACCCAGTTGAAGTGCGCCAGGTTGGGATCGCGATCGATAAATTGCTGCTCCCACCCGGAGATCTTGACCTGACCGGTAGTAACCCGAATCGCCCGCACGCGGGGCGCATCCTGAGCCAGAGCAGCGCCGCCGGAAGATACAGCGAGCGCCGCCATTGCCGTAAGCAGAAGCATGAATACTTTCATATTGCGAACCAGTTAGTAAACCCAGGACATCGGTGCCTGGCACTGCGATGACGAGGAGACTAAATTATAAGCGTGAAATATCCGTGACATCAAGACTGGTTTTGCCAGACCATGTTCTGCGCTCCGGCGGAGTCGAGAAACTGCTGTTTGTACAGGCGGGAGTACAACCCGCTGCGAGCCAAAAGCTCCGAGTGGGTGCCGCTTTCGACGAGCCGTCCCTGGTCGATGACAAAGACTACGTTCGCCGCCAGAATCGTCGTCAGCCTGTGCGCGATCACCAGGCAGGTGCGCCCTTTCATCAGCTCGATCAGCGCCGACTGAACGAGCCTTTCATTCTCCGCGTCCAGGGAGCTGGTTGCCTCATCGAGGATGAGCAGCTTCGGGTCCTTGAGCAGCACGCGCGCGATGGCCAGGCGCTGGCGCTCGCCGCCGCTCAGCCTGTAGCCGCGCTCGCCGACGATTGTTTCATAACCGGCCGGCAGGCTGCTTATGAACTGATGAATGTGCGCCGCCTTCGCCGCGGCGATCAGATCCTCGTCGGTTGCCTCCGGCCGCGCGTAGCGCAGGTTGCTGGCGATCGTGTCGTGGAACAGATAGGTCTCCTGGCTGACGATGCCGATGTGGCTGCGCAAGGACGCAAGCCTGAGGTCGCGCACGTCGTGCCCGTCAATGAGCACCGCGCCGCTGTCGACGTCGTAGAACCGCGGCACCAGACTGCAAATTGTCGTCTTGCCCGCGCCGGACGGGCCGACGAAAGCCGCCATGTGCCCGGGCGCGATGCTCAAGCTGATGCCGTGGAGGATCTCCCGCTCTTTTGAGTACGAAAAATAAACGTTGTCAAACCGCACCTCCCCCCGAACTTCCAGCAGCTCGATCGCCCCTGGGCGCGCCTGCCCTTCCGGCTTCATATCCAGATATTCGAAAATCCGCTCGAAGACCGCCAGGGCGCTTATGAACTGCACCTGCACGCCGGCAAGCATCGAGGCCGGCGTGTAGAGGCGCGTCAGAAGGGTGACGAACGTCACCACGGTGCCCAGCGTGACGCCATGTTTGATGACAAGCCAGCCGCCAAGCAACCACACTGTCGCCGGACCGATCACGACCATCGCGTTCATGATCATGAGGAACCAGCGCCCGACCATCGCCAGCTCGACCTCCAGATCCATGAGGCTGCTGCCGGCGTCGTAAAACCGCTGCTTCTCGAACGCTTCGCGCACAAATGACTTGATGAGCAGAACCCCGGAGATTGACAAAGTTTCCTGCGTCAGCCCGCCCACCTCGTCCCTCTTCTCGCGGGTTCGCTTGCGCACGTCGTACATTCGCCGCCCCACAGGCCACAAAGGCCAGAGCATGGCCGGAATCAGCAGAACCGAAAGCAAAGCCAGGCGCCAGTCCAGAATCACGATCGTCACTATGACGGTCGCGATCGTGAAGAAGCTGCTCACGATCGCAACAAGCGTGCCGGTAATCACGTTGTCGATGCTGTCCACGTCGCTGGCGACGCGGTTGATAATCTCGCCGGTCTTCGTGCGGGTGAAAAACTCGAGCGGCATGCGGTGCAGGTGAGACACCAGGCTCGTGCGCATGTCGCGCATGATCCCCTCGCCGACAATTGAGTTCATGTATCCCTGATAAACTCCCACGAGACCGGCTGCAATCGCGGACAGGATCATGCCGCCCACGAAAAGGCACAGCAGCGCCATGTCGGCGTGTGGAATCGCCTTGTCGATGATCCACAGGGCAAACAGCGGCGGCAAAAGCCCGAGCAGGGAGACGGCCAGGATGCAGACCAGCACCTTAAGCTCCTGCTTCCAGTACGGGAGAAACAGGGCAGCTATGCGCCGCCACTGCACCGGCTTGTGCACCTGCGGCTTATTCGGGTCGAAGACATTGGACCACATCAAGTGGACCGGCGGGCCGCCACTGTGCATCTTTTCCAGCTGCTCCGGGGGAATGTGCGTTATGTGTCATTCTGACACGTTATTGCCCGGAGTTCGGAAATGCAAGGCCGCTCAGAAGCTGAAGCGGCTGCTGAAAAGAGGGCGAATGGTGCTGGTGCCCTGGAACTGGGTCACACCCGGCAGCCACATGTAGCCGCCGAGCCTGGGCGCAGAAAACGGGCCGTACGGCCGCCCCGGGAAACCCCGCCCAAAGCTGAGCCCCAGCCCCAGCACCGGAGGGCTCGCGCCGTAATACTGCGGAAGACAGGCCGTACCGGGGTAAGCGTAAGGCCGAGAGCCGTACGGGCGGTAAAAGGGCCCGGCGGGATAAAAGTAAGGCACGGAGCCGTACGGGTAATAGTAATAAGCGTAGGGAATCTCCTGCATAACGGTCGTCCGGCTGTAGAACGGCTGGACTGTGCCGGGTGAGCCGTTGTTGAGCAGCGGAATGATATTGCCGTACGGATCGACTTTTACCCCCAGGTTGCTGAAGTCCAGCTGCGGGTAATTTCGGCCGGGGCTCCTCGCCGGCGCGCCGTTGGTCCATTGCCCCGGGCTCGCCTGCGCGTGGGCCGGCCGGGCCGGCAGCACCTCCTGCATGAAGACATTGCCGCTTTCGTCGCGAATTGTCTGCCCTATCTGCCCGCCGGGACCGGAGCCGGCAAGCGCCGCCGGCTGCAGGCAAAGCCAGGCAAGCATCCACTCCAGTCTCATTCTTGCGCCGCCTCCTTCAGCGATGGACCGCTCGCGGGCTGGCGGCAGCGGCCGCCCCGCCCTTGTTGCCCATAAAGAGCACACCTTCGTCCTGCGTCGGCTTGTAGCCGGGCGGGATCTGCAGGTATTGCTGAGGAAAGGCGGCACGCCTGCATTCCACTGTGTTGAGAAACGTGTTGGTCAGGTTTTCTGCCGGATAGGTTCTCGTCATCTCCAGCGCAATGCCGATGCCGTTTGGAATTCCCAGGACTGCCGCGCACACGTCCTGTATGTTTAAGGCCAGCGGGATGTCGTTGGTTGTCCAGACGGTGTCGGTGTAAACCGGCGAGCCATGGCTGTCTTTGCCGACGATGGTGTATTTGGTCAGCTTCAGGCCCCACCTGGTGCTGGTTTCGCCTTTGGTTATTGTCATGTGGGCGCGATCCACCTTCAGTCCCCATTTGGCGATGAACTTGTCGTGTGGAATGTCCATATAAAGCTTTGTGGCCGGGTTATAGACGGTGACCGTGCCGTTGGCGCGGCAGATCGTGCAGAGATCCTGCGAGATCAGGTGGGCGAGCGCCGGCGTGACGTAGATGGTCTGACTGCCCCGGTAATTGCTTATGGCTCGTACGTACCACCCTTGAGGGGTTTGGCAAAAGCCTGGCAAAAGACACCCGAACGCGACAGCGGCTACCGCAAAGATTAAGCGTGTCAGCATTTTGCAGCCCTCTCAGTCCTGACAACCTGTCCAGGATGCCCAGGCCGGCCGGCCAAGGCCCTGTTCTCCCACGGTATCATTTTTTCAGGGGTCGACCGGGGTTGGACACCGCCCTCGCTAGGGCACAACTATGATCGCCTGGTGGTTTTTTTCGGAGCGCAGAAGGAGTTGACCGGCGAACACACCACGGAAGCATCGGACGACGCGCTACGCGATCCGCTGGTCGGCAGCCCGTTTGCCGAACGTTACCGGATCCTGGGTCGTATCGGTCAGGGCGGAATGAGCGTCGTTTACAAAGCCCGGCATGTTCTGATGAGGAAGCTGGTGGCGGTCAAAATGCTGCAGGCGCACCAGCTTGGCAGCGGCATTGCCGTCAGGCGCTTTCAGCAGGAGTCGCAGGCGGTAAGCGCCATGGATCACCCCAACATAGTACACGTCGACGACTTCGGGGTAAGCGACTCCGGACAGCCCTTTCTGGTTATGGATTTTCTGGAGGGGGCCTCGCTTGCCGATCTGATCGAGAAGGCGGGCTGCATCCCGGTCGACCGCGCCCTGCATATTTTCATCCAGGTGGCGGGTGCGCTGGCCCACGCGCACGACAGGGGCATAATTCACCGCGACCTGAAGCCGAGCAACATCATGCTCGTCAAGCACGACGCGGATGAGGATTTCGTCAAGATTGTGGATTTCGGCATCGCCAAGCTGCTGCCCCAGGAGGGCGAGGACTACCACAAGCTTACGCAGACGGGCGAGGTCTTCGGCAGCCCCCTTTATATGAGCCCGGAGCAGTGCACGGGAGTGGGGCTCGACGCCCGCTCCGACATCTATTCCCTGGGGTGCGTGATGTATGAGGCGCTGACCGGACAGCCTCCGCTCAAGGGCAGCACCCCTATCGCCACGATCAACATGCAGATGAGCGACATGCCGCCGCCGCTGGCCATACCCCGGTGCGACCCGCGCCTGGCCGCCCACCTGGATGCCGTGGTCTTCAAGGCGATGGACAAGGATCCAGCCAGGCGTTACCAGTCCATGTCTGAGCTGCGGCAGGATCTGCTGGAGATTCAGAGCAACGCCGCTGCCGGACACCTGAGCGCCCCGTTGAGGTCCAGGGCGTTCCAATGGGCCAGAAGGGGCGTCCTGTGGGCCCGCGCGCATCCGGTCAAGGTTATGCTGGCCGTTGCGCCCTTGCTGGCCTTGCTGGCGCTGATCCTCACCGCCGTGCTGGTGGTGGCGCCGCTGGTGGCGCCACTGCCGGTGGTGAAAACAGACATCGCCTGGAAAGATCCCAGCGTGCCGGCGAGAAGTGTTCCGCCCGACTTCGACGGCACGGAGCGCACTTTGCTCGATCTGCTGGAAAGGACGAAGGGGGCCAACGGCAGCCACTCGCCGGAGCTCATCTACCGCCTCGATATCGTGGCCAGGCTCTACGAGTCGGCCGGACTGTGGGAGAAAGCGGCCTTTTATTTTGGTTGGAAGCTGGATATAGAGGCGAAGCATGACGGCGAGGACAGCCAGCCATATGCCGACGATGCGCAGCGCTGGGCTGACTGCTACTTCAACGCCAACCGCTTCGATCTTGCCGCGAGGATGGTGCGCGCGTACGGCATGGCCATGAAAACTTATGGCCGTCTCTGGGGAACCACGCCTGGATCCGACATTTCGGTCCCGCATCTCATTTCCATATACAGTCGCCTGGGACAGGTTTTTGAGTTCGGGGGAAATCCCGGCCAGGCGGCGCTCTACCTCAATCATGCTGTGAGCCTCTGCAACAGCTCTCACAGCGACGTGCAGTGCCTGGTGGCCCTGTCTCACCTCGGTGACGTGCTGCGGAAGCTCTGCGATGTCGAACATTCCGACAGGGCTTATCAACTCGCCCTGGCCCAATGGTCGAAGGTCGAGGGCGGGGATTTCAATGCCGCTCTGTGCCGCTATCACCTGGGTCAGAACGCGGCGGGTCGAGGCAAGTTTGCTGAAGCTGTTTTGTATTATCAGAAGGCGCTGCCTGTCTTCGAAAGCACCTGGGGAGCGAACGATCCGCGGCTCTACGGCGTTCTTGCCGACTACTCCAATGCCCTGAAAAGAGATAATCGCTGGTTGGACGGGCTGTTGATGGCCAGCCGGGCCCGTCATCTCGTGCAGTCAGCCACTTGATAGCCGGCGCCGCCGGCATCGCGCCATGTCACAGGAGCACCAGGCATTCTCGCCGCGCGCAGGCAGCGCGGCACCGGATATGGTGCCGCGCCGCGGTTACCGGCCGCCGGCCTGCTTTTTAAGATTAGTCCTGTCTAAGAAAGGTAGCAACCTCTTGACATGCGGTGTACACTTTTGCAAGGACGCCGGGACCACCCGCACAGCCGGCAGGACGTACGTACTGGACGTTCTGCTTGATCGCTTGCCAGGAGTTACCACGATCGCCGGGGAGTCAACAGCTTGACAAGGGTGTCCGAGCAGGAATCTGCTTGGGTTGATCCGCCCGGGATTTGTTTGTAATATCAGGCCGGCCGTTGGGGGAGCTGGATGAGAGACCGATTTTTCAAAAGCAACCTGATCGTCCTGGGCGTGCTTGCGGGGCTGGCGGCACTGCCTGCGCAGGCCGGCGGCAACGATGCCGTGCGATCGGTGGACAATTTCCAGGTCGTGTCGAAGGCCTTGTGGCGTGGCGCCGCCCCTTCCGAGAAGGGGATGCACGAGCTCGCCCGGGGCGGCGTCAAGACCGTGGTCGATCTGCGCATGTCCAGGGGTGCCTCCGCCAAGGAGTCCGCCCTGGCCGGCCGGCTCGGCATCAACTACGTTCACTTGCCGATGGGCTACCTGACGCCTTCGGTGGAGAAGGTCAACCAATTTCTGCGGATCGTGATGAACCCGCAGAATCAGCCGGTTTACGTCCACTGCGCCCAGGGGGCCGACCGCACGGGGACGCTCGTGGGGATTTACCGCATGCTGGTTCAGGGCTGGTCCTTCGACAGGGTTTACGAGGAGATGCGCGGTCACCACTTCAAGCCGTGGCTGCTCGGGCTCAAGCACACGGTCGCGCAGTGGGAGCCGGCCGCCGGCCAGCCGGGGGCTTCCAAGGTGGCTGAGCACAGCGAGCCGTCACTCTGATTTGTTAACCTGCGTCTTGCTCTTTATGTCGGCCCAGAGGCTGTTCTCGTCGTAGGCGCCCGCCTCGTCCACGGCGCCGGCGTCGCGGGTGATCGTCTGCCGCTGGCTTTCGGCGGCGCGCATGCCCTGGTCCAGCTCATAGAGCTTGTAGAGCGGCTCGATGGATACTTTCAGGATCTGCAGGATATTGTTGATCTCCGAGCCGATCAGGTTGAGCGCGGACCTGGCCTGGGGCGTGGTTGCGTGCTGATCGATGTCGTCGGCCAGGCGGATCACCTTGTCCGTCTCCTGCACCAGCCTCGTCAGAAGCTGGAGGACGGAGATATCCTTTGTGCGACCGCCGCTGTCCTGCAACATCACCCAGCCCTCTCGAAATCTATTGTACCCGGGGCGAGCCTTGTTGACGCGTCCCGCGGCCATCTGGGATTATGGCCCCGGTTGCTTGATCCCGCAGAGCCAGCAAGCCGTCCAACCATGCCGCTCCTTGATATCCAGCACTTATCGGTCGTATTCGATACCGAGTCCGGGCAGGCTCGGGCTGTCGATGATCTGAGCATCAGCCTGGAGAAGGGCAGGGTTTTGGGGCTCGTGGGCGAGTCGGGGTGCGGTAAGTCAATCACCGCGCTGTCCATCTTGCGCCTGGTGCCCGCGCCCGGGCGCGTCACCGGCGGGCAGATCCTCTTCGACGGGCAGGACATCCGCGCGCTGCCCGAAGAACGCCTGCAGACAATCCGGGGCAACCAGGTGGCCCTTATTCCCCAGGACCCGATGACCTCGCTCAACCCGGTCTACACGATAGGGGATCAGATCATCGAGGCGATCGAGCTGCACCAGAAGGTCTCGCGCAGGGAGGCCCGCAAGCGGGCGATCGAGGTTCTCGACCGGGTGCGGATTCCTCAGGCAGCCGGCCGCGTCGATGACTACCCCCACCAGTTCTCCGGCGGCATGCGCCAGCGGGTGATGATCGCCATGGCGCTTTCCTGCAAGCCCAAGCTCCTCATTGCCGACGAGCCCACCACCGCCCTCGATGTCACCGTCCAGGCCCAAATTCTGGACCTGCTGCGTTCCATCCAGAAGGAGGAGGGGATGTCCATCCTGCTCATCACGCACGACCTGGGCGTGGTGGC
>JAJPGY010000004.1 GCA_021325555.1 Pseudomonadota bacterium
ATGTCAACGCTGTAGCTCAATCCATAAACCTCACCAACGCCCAGCTTCAGGGCGCGGTTAATTTCGCCTTGCTTGCCTCCGGAGACATAAGCGAGGTCAACAGCACCAGTGACTTGATCAGCGCCACAAACCTCAGTGGGCTCGGCGGCCAGATAGTCATGGCTGCCGGCGTAGATATCACGAGCATCATTGCCAACCCCGGGCAAGCCACCACTATGGACTCTGCCACCGGCAAGGTCGCATACGGCGGGGCGGACCTGCCGATTAGCACCACCGGCGGTTCCATAAACGCCGGCTCATTGAACATGCAATCCAACGGTGCCGGCATCGCTGTTCAAGCCAGCGGAACCAAGGCTTCCAACGGAGCGCTGACAATTGGAAGCATAAACAGCTCTGGCGTGGGCGGTGCTGGAGGCGCCTGCTTCAACTGCGCCGGCGCTCGCGGGCAGGATGCCGGCGCAGTAATCTTGACAGCAACTGAAGAAATAACAAGCAAAAACATCTGGACCTTCGGCGGTGGCGGCGGCGGATGCTGGGGATGCGGCGCCACACTGAACAAGGGCGGCGAAGGCGGAGAGGGTGGTGCTATCACCATTCAATCGAGCAATGGTGGGATCGACATACAGGGCGACCTCAACAGCTCCGGTGGCGGTGGCGGCGGCGGCAGCTATGGCGGGGCCGGCGGCTCGGCTGGCCTGATATCCATAACGGGAGCCGGTACTGTCTTCATTGCCGGTCCGGTGCTGGCCGCAGGCGGTGGCGCCGGCGGTGCCAACGGAGGCGGGGGCAGCTTTGGTGGTGGCGGCGGTGGCTCCGGTTTCGATCAGGGCAACGGCGGCGGTGGCCTCTTTGGCGGCGGCCAGGGTGGCTCTGCGGGGGGCACCGGCGGCGGATTTCAGGGAGGCGGAGCAGCAGGAGGCGGCGGAGCCGGCGGCGGCCCGGGCTTCGGTGGCGGTGGAGCCTTGTTCGGTGAGGGCGGTCTCGGGTCAAGCGGCTCAGCCGGGGCCAATGTGGCTGCCGCGGCCAACAATGCCCAGGCCGGCCCCGACGGGCAGATTACAATTTCGGGTGCTTCAACCACTGTTAACAGTAAAGTCAGTGATTGGTATGGGGGCCAGTTTTTGGCCAACAGCTCGAGCTTCACACAATCGCCGTATTGCTGCATTTCCGTCTGGGGGGCAAACGTGTCGTTAAATGGTGGTGAGACACCTTCCAGCACGGTAACCGTAGCCGGTCAGATCGTCAGCAATGGCATATTGGTCAGCAACCCCGATAAGACTTGCCCGATACCGCCCGGCGTCACCAACGGCTTTACGCCGCTAACCAGCCTTGACTTGACCAGTTTAGCCGTAACGCAAGATATCTTGCTGGGCCTCGAGATGCCCGGATCAGGCGTCTCTCTGGGATCGACCGGCTCATTTACGACCGACAGCAGCGGTGCAGCGATCAGCGGCAGCAGCCTTGTCCTGACCCCAAACTCACTGGCGGCAACCCCGCTGACAGCCGAATTTATCCCGTCAGGCGTCACGGTTACTCTGCAAGGCTTCCAGTCCAAGAACTCGACCATCAGCTTGGATCTGACACCGTCGAGCACCCATACGCAGGTATTTATATATGGCACAGAAGCATTTGCAGGCGCATCAGCAACAACCCCTTCAAATGGATATATCTCCATCGCCTCAGACTCCAAGAATCCCACACCCTGGCTGGTGATTGGCAGCGGTGCCAGATTGACCTCAGATGGTTCTTTGTCACTTACGACCAACAGCATAAGCAACTCAGGCACAATCCTGGCCGCAACCGGGCTCAATGTAGGAAGCAGCGGCTCGCTCTCCATTACAGGCTCCGGCGGCACCTTCGCGGTAGGGACATCTGCCACGCCCGCTGCCAGCGGTGATCTGGCAGTGGGCAGCGGGGTATCCATTTCGGCCGCCACCAACCTCAGCATTGCCACTGCAACCAGCTCAAGCGGAAACATCTTTATTAATGGCAACCTCAGTGCATCGACCATTGAGCTGGTTGCTGATGGCTTGGGCAGCATCACTCAAGCCACCACGGGCTCCAGCATAAGTGCTGGCGCACTGACGCTTTTGTCCGGTTCCGGCAACATTACGATTGCTTCCACGAACGCGGCAAATCTGGTTGCCAATACAAAGGGCAGCGTAACGCTCTCGGACACCGCCGCCGCTGTAGCGTTAGGCGGACAGCTGTCCGTCGCTTCCACCGGATATGACTTCTTGCTGAGCGCTAGTGGAAATATCACCGTCACCGGAACAGTGACAGCAACCGACAAATTGACCTTGCAGTCAACGTCCCCTGATGGAACTATAGAAATTTCGGCCAATACCTTTGCAATGAACAGGGTAACTGTGTCTACGCAGGGTTGCAACGGTTCGGTCACTGTTGATGCCGGTGCTGAGCTGTTTTCCGGAGAAGGCGACACGCCTGGTTACGTTTACATCAACACAGCCAATTTGTACAACTACGGGACGATTGCGGCGCAAGGGGAGAGACTCAACACCGATGGCGCCATCCAAGGTGGTGAGGTCTGGGTCACAGGACCTGCAGGCTGTGGTTTGTTTGTTCAGAACAATGGCTACATCTTAGCAACCGGCAGCGACTGGTTTACCGGGGATCTATCTGTTGATGTATATGGAACCGGTCTATTGCAGGCCGGTGTTGTGCAAAACGGCGTTTTTGTGCCGGGCGGAATTTGGTTCACCAGCAACAGCGGCTCCGTGACCGTACATCAGGGTGAATGCGCCGGCGCCGTCCGCGGGTCAGCCGAAACATCTTTTGATGTCTACACGCAGACCGACCTGCTCGTGTGCGACATCTCAGCACAGTCAGTGTTGCTTGACACCGTCGGCAATATACGCCAGGTTACCGGGACGGTCGTGAAAACAGATACTCTCACTATCGACACAACCGCAGGCAGTGCCACGCTTGATACGAACGCAAGCTCCGTCGTCGCCAATTGCACTGGCGGGCAGACCTCCGTATTTGACTCTGCCACGCTGGTAACTGTATCCGGCAGCCTGGGCACGGGCTCGCTGAGTGTCACCGCATCCAGTGGCGGTATCTCAGCCAGCAGCATCACCGGCGGCGGATTGACGCTAAACGCGAGCGGTGGCATCAGCATTACGGGCACGTCCATATCGGGCACTACCTCGCTTACCGCGACCGGCTCGATCTCCGGCGGCGGCTTCGGCGGTGGCTCGCTCTCGCTTAGCGGCAGCAGCATCGACATAAGCACGTCCGCCACCCGCATATCCTTCTTGGCGGGCGGCTCCGTGGGAATTGCGGATACCGGCTCGGGAGTGGTCACCATCAGCGGCACGACTTCCGGCTCTCTCAGCCTTGGCTGCGGATGCCATATGAGCCTCGGCGATATCTCCAGCAGCACCGCCGCGCTCACGGCACAAGGCACTGGCATCATCGACCAGACGCCTGGAGGCTCGCTCACCACAAGCTCACTTGCCGTAACCACGGATTCAGGCGCAGCCAAGCTGACAACGACGGCAGGCATGGTGACGGCATCAAGCACGAGCGGCACAATTGCAATTACAGCCACAGGCTCAACCGGCGTCGGTGCATCAAACGTCGGCACCGGTTCGCTTACCGTGACGGCAGGCGGTACGCTCGCCACCACGGGGACGCTCTCCGGTGGCACCATTACCCTGGAGACAACGGCTGCCAGTGGTGGAAACATAATTGTTGGTGGTGACATCACCGCCGGACAGGCTACGTTCAGCGCCGGTGGCTCAGGCACCATCAGCGCAAGCGGACAGCCGAGCCTGCAGATCCCGATCATTTACCTGGAGGCAGGGGTCGGCAATGTGGGTTCTCCTACATCCTTCTTCGCCACCACTGCCAGTACCATCTACATTAACGTCGCTGGCAGCGCCTATGTCGCCACCAGCAGCACCAATCCCACAGTCATCGGCAACAGCGCCACCATGAGTCAAACGCTCTCTGTGGAGCCTACTGGTACCGGGGGCACCCTGACCACAAGCGGTACCATCAACACCGGCACGTTGACGATCGCCCCGCCTGTCGGCTCGACGTCAACTTACAATATTGTATTGGGCACCGTAAGCGCCGGGTCGACAAACCTTACCGCTGGCGGCGCCGGCACCATATCTCAGACAGGCGGAACCACGCTCACCACAGACAATTTGAGCGTGACCACCGGCTCAGGCAGTGCCACACTCACCAACAGCAACACGAGCGCGAGCACGCTTACCGCCACCACCGGCTCGGGCACGCTCAACCTCACCACCTCCGGCCCAACCTCCGTCACCGCAACTACTACCTCCGGCACCATCGAGGTATCATCCGGTGGGACCACCAGCGTCGGCGCCGCCAGTCTCGGCACCGGCACCCTTGATGTCTCCTCCTCCGGCAATCTTTCGGCCCCCGGCACGATCTCCGGCTCAACCGGCGGCACCCTGGGCCTGTCCACCACATCCGGCTCCGGCGGCAACATTATGATAGGCACCGTCAGCCTCAGCGGTGGTACGGTCAACCTGAGCGCCGGCGGCTCCGGCTCCATCTCTCAAACCGGCGGCACCGCAGTGTCCGCCGGCAGCTTGAGCGTCTCCACCGACTCCGGCAGCGCCACCTTGACCAACAGCAACACCGGCGCAAGCACGCTCACCGCCACCACGGGCTCCGGCACGCTCAACCTCACTACCTCCGGTCCAACGGCCTTGACTGCGACAATAGCCTCTGGCGAAGCCGACATATCATCCGGCGGCACAACCACCCTCGGCGCCTCCAGCCTGGGCACCGGCGCTCTTACTGTCAGCTCCCCGGGCAATCTCTCAACCACGGGCACCATCACTGGTTCCACCGGCAGCACCCTCGGACTTTCCACCGCTGCCGCTTCCAGCGGCAGCATCACTTTAGGCAACATCAACCTCGGCGGTGGCACGCTGAGCCTGAATGCAGGCGGCTCCGGCTCCATCGGTCAAACCGGTGACACCACGCTCAGCGCCGGAACCCTCAACGTGACTACCGGCGCCGGCAATGCCACGCTCACCGACAGCAACACGGGACAAAGCACGCTGACTGTTACCACCGCCTCCGGCACCATCGACATAACAACCGGGGGGCCAACGACCGTCGGCACATCAAGCCTGGGCAGCGGCACACTCCTTGTTGCGGCCGGCGGCGATCTGACAACCACGGGCCCAATCAGCGGCGGCAGCGGCAGCGCTCTCGTGCTCACCACCACTGCCGGGTCGAACGGCAATATTCTTATCACCGGCTCCCTGTCCAGCGGCACGACCGTGACACTATCTGCCAACGGGAAGGGCAATGTCACGGACACCGCCGCCGGCAGCTCCGTAACCGCAGCCACAGACCTGATTGTCAGCTCCGGCTCCGGGGACATCAACCTCACCAACGTCAACTCGCCGGAAATCGATGTATCAACTACCGGTTCCGTCACCATCGTCGATACCGCTTCCTCGGTTGCGTTCAGCAACTCCTCAGTTGGCGGCTCGCTTTCAGTGACATCCGGCGGCAGCATTGCGGTGGGCTCAGGAGTTAATGTTTCCGGCGGCTCGGTCACGTTGACTGCGTCCAATGGCGGCGACCTTGGCGTTGCCGGCACCTTGTCCGGCAACAGCATTACCCTCAATACCGGCACGCTGGACAATACCGGCTCCGTCACCGCAACAAACTCGCTGTCAGTACAAAACAACACCAGTGGTCCGCTTACGGTGACCAATGCCGGTAGCCTCTCCTCCGGCGGCACGGTGAGCATGACCAGCGGCTCGAGCATATACGTGTCGGGGACAGGCACTTTGTCAGCTCCTGACGGGCTAAGCTTCACCAGCACAACCGGCGGCGTCAGCCTAAACCAGAACTCCATTACCGGAACGGTGACAGGCAGCGCCGCGACATCCTTCATTGTCGTGGCTCCGGACAGCGGCCTCAGTCTAGGCGCGATCACAGCGCCGGACGTTGAGTTTGCCAGCGGCACGGGGAGCGTGACGCTAGCCTCCGGCTTCGACGTCACCCAGACAAGCGGCACGCTGACCCTGGCGGCCACCAACCTCACGCTCCAGCCCGGCGCCAGCGTCCAGGCGCCTTCACTGCAAGTAGACGCCGACACGCTCAACAACGGGGGCACGCTGCAATCAACGTCAGGTGACATAACGATAACAAATCAGCCATCGACGGCCCCACCAACAGTCGGTGGCATAACTTCTTTCACAAGCGGGCCCAGCCTGACCATCAACAACACGGGTACTATCTACTCAACCGGGAACCTCAATCTCCCTTCCACTAACGTTACCCTCAACAATATTGGCACCAGCAGCGGCGTGCCTTTCCGGGGAGGCTGCGGTCAGTGCGGCATGGCTCCCTTGCCAGGCACCGGATTGATTAGTATCAATGGTTCTTTCAGCTTTATTCTCAGCCCAAACAACACCTTTACGAACACGGGAACCCTGGTGAGCCGGTCGGGCGAAATTGAGTTCACCGCCAGCGGTGGCGACGGCAATTTCACCAACTCAGGCGCAATTAGTGCCTATCAAGCCTTTGACGTCACCGTCAACGGCGGCAACTTGACATTTGTGAATTACGGCCAAATAAAGAGTTTGACCGATGCCATCCTGATAACCAATCACGGCGGAATCATGAACTTCAACAACTATTGCACCATGGTCGCCTCCGGACCGGTCGACGTCACCAGCGACGGTGGCGGGAAGGGGCTTGTCACGTTCAACAACTCCGGCTTGATCCAGAGCCTGACAGATGAGGTCGAGTTTACGAACAACAGCGGAAACACCTACTTCTCCAACTGCTGCACAATAATTGCTCGCACGCAGGTTGAAATTATCGACAATGGCGGTCACAACGCCACCACAACGTTTGTGAACTCGGGCTTGATCGAAAGTCAAACAGATGAGTTCAGCCTCATACAGCACGGCGGCGATCTTAACGTCACCAACTCAGCATCGGGAACGATTACTTCAACAGGCCAAGCAACGTTCCTTACTGATGGCGGCGTTTTGACTGTCAACAATGCAGGCACGGTAACAAGTTCCGCAGGCACGGTAAAGTTTGCCTCAACCGGCAACGAGGGGCTCAACCTGACCAACTCCGGCACGATTGATGGCGTGCAGCAAGTGGATATGCAAACAAACGGCACCTTGACGATCAACAACTCGGCAACTGGAACTGTCACGGGGACGTTGCTCACCTTCGAGGACCACGCCCTGGCACCGATAGTCAACTCGGGCACTTTCTCGACATCTGGCTCGTTCTACCTCTCGAGCAGCTCCGATCTCGATATCACTGGCGGTGGCGTGATCGCGGCGGCCGGCGGCATTAATTTATCGAGCAAGTTTGGCGCGGTGCTGGTGAATCAAGGCAGCCTCACCGGCGCGCTTTCAGGCGGCGCCGACACTTCCTTCACCGCGGCCACATCCACCTCGGGGCTCACCGCCGGCAGCATCACGGCCCAGGGCGGTTCTCTCAGCCTCACGGCAGGCACCGGCGTGCTGCAGGTGGCAAACGGCTCTGTATTAAGCGCCGACTATGGAAATCTTGCAATTGAGAATGCAAATACAGCCGCCGGCTCGATTGTAGTGGGACAAAACGCCCAGCTTACTGCTTACACGAAGGGCAACGCGCCGGGCGGCAACATATATCTGATAATCGGCACAGAGATACCCACCAAACCAGTGCCCGGCAACTGGGGCTCCCCCTACGTAAGCGTCTACCAGCAGCACGGCGGTTATGTCTACTTCGGCACCTACGGCATTACTGCCGCGGCTCCCAGCAACAGCCTTCATGCCGTCGGCACCAATATCGTCTTCAGCACCGGCTCACTGCCAGGCTCGGCAATCACCCTGCAGGGGGGCGTGTATATGAATGCCGATCCACCGGCGCTGTCTGCGCCTATCAGTCCGGCCGCTGCCGGAGCTACGCAACTGCAATTGCCTGCCGGACCCGGCGTAGGCACAAACCCAGCGCCTGCGCTGATAAGCGTACCGGCAACGCAGCCTTCACCAAACAATTCCGGCATCGGGGCTTATCCTTCTGGCCTGGTGCCGTGGCCGGGCGGCGCGCCTAGCGCTGAGGACGTCAGCGACGAGCAACGAGACAGGACAACCGGCGATGTCGTTCCTGATCCGGAACTGCCGGCGGCGACGCAAAGATCGGTCAACCAGGCTCCGGACATGCTTGAGCTTACAGACAGACAGATAGACGAGCTGGCGGATCAATCCGGTCTCCAGCCAGTCAGCTTCCTGCCGCCCGCAGCAGCCGCAATTCCCAGGGCCGGTTCCATTCAGACGGCTGCCTGGTCCGGCTGCACAATCAAACATACGGGACGCGCACAGCTCTCGGTAGCAACGGACCGGACCGTATCGTTACGGCAAGGTGAGATATTGGTGCTGGCTTCCCAGCCAACTGTTGTGGCAGCGAGCAGGTGCAGGATCCTGGCTCAGACAGGGGCCGCGGTCATGGTGCGGCAGTTCGGCACCGTGACCAAGGTGCGCAATCTTTATGAAACAAGAAAAGGCAGCGTACGCGTTTACACGGGGCAGGCGTACGCTTCTCTCTCTGCCGGTCAAGAGCTGTTGATTGCTTCGAGTTCACCGGCGCTAGACAGGGCGATGAAGGCCGACCAGGTTGGACGGCGCCGAACCGACAAATACAACTTTGACCTCGGGGTAGCGGCTGCACGCAGCGAGATCTCGCTCGTGTCGCTCATGGCCAATAACTCGCTACTGTCCCGGCTCCTGCATAGCCAGGGCAAGGATGACCGGGTCGTGGCCGGCAGGGTGATGAAATTTGCCGCGGCTTTGACGATGGCCACGCGATCGCATGGGGTCTTCAAGAGGACGCCTTAGTAGCAGCATTAAGCCCAGCGATGCACGCCGAGAGCTTTCGGATCCCTATCCCCCGATGTTGTCGCAGTCCCTCGCCAGGGGCAGCTCGATTGCAGATCGGCACTAAGACGAGGATAAGGCGATGCCCTGCGGGATCTACTTGCCGGCCAGCATACGCTCGGCTTCCGAGAGCTCGCGGTTGTGATCGCGAATGCCGTCGGCTGCTTGCTGCAGGAGGCCGCTGCCAAGCTCGAGCGCCGGCGGCTGATATACATCTACTACGGAATACTTGCCGAACAGATACTTGCCCGGGTTGAACCAGGACTTCTCGAATTTCATATCGACTGCCTCCAGGTGCTCTCTTCCTGCTGCATCTCGCGTCGTCCCGATCTCCAGGATGGGCAGGTCGTGATTGGCTTCCCGGCGTCGATCGTTGATCGCTTCCATCGCCCGTGCCAGCGCCAGTCGATCTTCTATGCTGAAGCTGTTCAGCTCTCTGCTCAAAGCACCTGTCTCCTGAGCTTCCGCTTCCTTCTCCAGGCGCCGCGCTGTGATGTTCAGCTCATTGTCGTCCATACGTGTCCTAGCCCCCGTTTGCCGCTGACAGTGACAAGTTACATTGAACTTGTGGCAGCAGCCCGGCAAAACTCTGGCATTTTTGTGGCTGATTATCGCTCAGTGATACTGTTTGACTCTGGCGAGTACGGCTCGGTGAACGAAGCTTCGATGCCAGGGAACTCAACGACCGGTTTCAAAATTAAGTAGCCTCGGGTTTGCCTTTGATGGTCGAATCGACCAACAGAGAGAGCAATTCAGCGAAGGGTCCGATGTTTTGATTTACGCTCGCGTCCTCTAGTGCGCGGAGGGAGTTATTTCTTGGCAGATGGTTGCGCATACCGCCTGAATTGTGGCTTCTGTGCGGCGCGCTTTTGATCGGGATTTACCCGGGGTTGCATGCGCCGCCTGAAGACGCGGGAGCCGGCAGCGCCCCGCCTGTCTATAACGTCTTGACGCCGGCTTCCATATAACGTTATTACTGGGCAAGAACTATCGCCAATCAATAATCCAAAGCTATAGCCGGGTTACGCTTACAGTCGTTAAAATCTTGTTTAAAAGACAGGGTTCTTCCCTCCTGTCTGATAGAAGATTTAGTGAGACCAGCTCTACAATTGCGTTTGCAAAGCAATTTACCGATCCCGTCCGGGTGCACAAGCGAGTAAGTTTATCAACGGCTTTGTCCCACAAGGCCTTTAGCGAGCACGCATAGACATTCCGTGAAAGGGGGGTGACCATGGTTAGCTGCATGGACCAACTGGAGGCAGGCATAGCGGTACTTGAAGATGATGCTCGGATTGACGGGTATGAATATCGCGAGGAACGAGACCAGCAACAATCGGCCGGCGAGGATGTTATCGATGCTTATTTGCGCCAGCTCAGGCGGCATAAGCTTCTAACACGTGAGGAAGAGGTTGCGATAGCACGACGGGCTCGAGCTGGCGATAAGAAAGCAGTTCTTGAGCTTGTCACCTACAACCTGCGACTTGTCGTCAGCATCGCCAAGCAATATAAAAGCTACGGCGTCAGCCTGGAAGATCTCATCCAGGAAGGCAATCTCGGCTTGATTCGCGCGGCGCAGAAATTCGACCCCGAAAAGGGCTGCCGTTTCTCTACCTACGCAAGCTGGTGGATTCGGCAGAGCGTGGTGCGCGCCATTGCCGATAAGAGTCGGATGATCAGGCTCCCGAATCATGTTGACCACAACTTGCGCAAAGTTGAAAGGGCGATCAGTCTCTTGAACCTCAATCTAGGCAGAACACCGACGGTCGATGAGGTTTCGCAATGTTCACGGATTGAGCCGCAGAAGGTGCTCTCTCTTGTTCACGCCAGCAAGAGCTGCGTTTCACTAGATACTCCGATTCATGATGATTCTGAAAGTACGGGTATCGAGGTTCTGCCTGACTCTCATGCATCAGTGGAGGAGAAAGTGTCTGATGCGCTTTTGCACCATCAGGTCAATGCCTTGCTTGCAAGACTGACAGCAAGGGAGCAAGAAGTGATCAAGTTGCGTTTCGGCTTAAGCGGCCGCGGTGCCTGCTTGGCGCTGGAAGAGATCGCCAGGCAAATTAACATGACACCTGAGCGAGCGGGTCAAGCAAATTCAATCGCGGGCGTTGCGCAAGTTCCGGCGGCTTGGCCGGCAATTTGGACTGGACGGCTATCTCGTGAGCTGAAGAGCGTTAACCATGGTTATCCGGGAGTCACCAGCCTTTTTGAGCGGGATCAAATCGTCTCAGCTTCTTCAGAAACTCCGGGTCGATCATGCAGACCCCGTCTACGCAGTTGCTGCCCGCCACTTTGTCCAAGAGGTCCTTCTCCTCCGGCAACAGTGGAATGGGCATGTATCCTGTCGGCAAGGTGCGGTGCGCTTCCTTGCCCTTGCTTGATTCTGAGGCGATTGCATCCAGCATCTGGGTGGCGATGCCGGGATCAAGCCAAACCGCACCCAGCCTGACCGTTCCGATAGCGGCTTCCAGACCCTTATCATTTCCCTTGAGCACGTAGCCATCTGCGCCAGCATCGAGCGCAGAAAAGACGTCGCTGGCGCGCCGGAAGGAGGTGGAGATCAACACCCGGACCGTCGGATGCGACCGCCTGATCTGCCGGGTGAGGCTGACGCTGTCTACGTCCCGCAAACTCAAATCCAGCAGAACAACATCCACGTGTTTGTCTTTAAGCTTCTGCAACGCCTCGATTTCGTACGTCGCTTCTTCGACAAGCGACACACCGCGAAGTCTTGATAAGACTTCGCGCAAGGCCCGACTGCTTGCGTCGCTGCCCAGCATGGCTAAAACTTGAATAGACTCTGAGCCGGCCATCGGATTGGAAACTCATTCCGCAGATCGGAACAATGATAGCCGGATATGAATCGAAGGCCAATCTTACACGCGACCGCAGGCTCAGAATCAGGTGCTCTAGAACATTCTATTGAGAATGATGCCCAGTCCGGCGCCGAGCGCGACGCCGCCAGGGGCGCCGATCGCGGAATGTCGCGGCCGGTCTATACAACTTCCCGTTGGGATGTTTCATAAGCCACGTCCCCTGGCTCGCGGTTGTGTTTCAATTGATCGTGTTTCCGCGGTCACGGGATGTCAATGGGTGAATCGAAAGAGTCGACCTCGCAAAGAGCCGGGCAACCGGACGGTTTCTTGAAGATTCGCGGGGCTCGCCAGAATAACCTGCAGAACATCGACGTCGAGATACCACGCAATGCTTTCGTCGTGTTCACGGGCGTTTCCGGCTCGGGCAAATCATCGCTGGCTTTCGGCACAATCTATGCGGAGGCGCAGCGGCGGTACTTCGACTCCATCTCTCCTTATGCCCGGCGGCTCCTGAACCAGTTGCCGGCGCCCCATGTCACCGAGATAGAGCATCTGCAACCGGCCGTGGCCTTGCAGCAAAGGCGCGCCGATCCCGGTGCCCGCTCCTCGGTCGGCACATTGACGAAGCTGTCCAATCTATTGCGCATGCTGTTCTCGCGCGCCGGCACCTACCCTGAGGGCGCTACCAGACGACTGGATTCCGACGCATTTTCGGCGAACACCGTGGTTGGCGCTTGCGAAACCTGCCACGGCATGGGAGTTGTGCATACGGTCAGCGAGAGATCGCTTGTGCCCGATCCATCGCTCACCATTCGTGAAGGAGCGATTGCCGCCTGGCCCGGCGCCTGGCAAGGCAAGAACCTGCGAGATATCCTGGCCACGCTTGGTTTCGATGTGGACAGGCCCTGGAAAGATCTGCCCAGCAAAGATCGCGACTGGATCCTTTTCACCGATGAGAAACCGGTGGTGACCGTCTATGCGGAGCGCGAGGCGCATCGCATTCAGAGACCGTATCAGGGCACTTACATGAGCGCGGCCAGATACGTCCTGCATACTTTCGCCAATACGGAGAGCGCCACGCTGCGAAAGCGCGCGGCATCTTTTATGGAGACGGCGGTCTGCTCCGCATGCAACGGTAAGCGTTTGAAAGCCGAATCGCTGGCGGTGCGTTTCCTTGGCAAGGATATCGCCGAGCTTACCCAGATGCCTCTTGCGGAGCTGTTCGCGTTGCTTTCGCAGGCGCCGGCATCGAACAGCGCGCTGCCCGGTGAAACGTCAGGGGAAGCCTCAGAGGCGGCGGCGTTGATAACGGCGGATCTCTCAGAGCGCATCTCCCTTATCGCCGAGCTGGGGCTGGACTACCTCACGCTTTCCCGCCCCGCTGCCACCTTGTCCGCCGGTGAGCTGCAGCGTTTAAGGCTGACGACGCAACTTCGCTCGGGGTTGTTCGGCGTCAATTACATCCTGGACGAGCCTTCAGCCGGGCTGCACCCGGCTGATATGGAGCCGCTGCTCAAAATGCTTCGCCGCCTCGAGGAAGCGGGAAACTCTCTCATGGTCGTCGAGCATGAAATGGACGTCGCGCGCCAGGCGGACTGGATAGTCGATCTCGGGCCGGGCGCCGGTGACCACGGTGGGACATTGCTTTACAGCGGTCCAATAGAGGGATTGGCCAATTGCCAAGACTCCGTGACCCGCCGGTATCTGTTTGATAATGCTTCCCGACGACACAGGAAGCCGCGAGCACCGCAGGGTTGGCTCAAGCTGAGCGGCATCTACAGGCACAATCTGGAGAATCTGCGCGTCGAGTTTCCGCTGGGCGCATTTACCGCCGTAACCGGCGTATCGGGCTCAGGCAAATCCACGCTGGTCAGCCAGGTCTTGTTCGAAACCATCGCGGCGCACCTGGGTACGGCCGTATCCGGTGAAGCTGAGGAAGGGCCGCAGGATGAGCCTGAAGGTGAGGTCGAGCGCGGCCGGGAAGAGGCGCCGCTGCCCGCAATCCAGGGAGCGGAGGCGATCCGCCGGCTGATATGTGTCGATCAAAGACCGATCGGGAGGACGCCTCGATCGAATCTCGCCACCTACACCGGGCTTTTCGATCATATACGCAAAACTTTCGCCTCCACGGCGGAGGCCAAAGCGCGCGGCTATAACGCCAGCCGATTTTCCTTTAACGTTGCCGGCGGCCGCTGCGCGAATTGCGAGGGCGAGGGCTTCGTCACCGTGGAGCTGCTGTTCCTGCCGACTGTTTACGCACCATGCACGGTGTGCCACGGCAGCCGGTACAACGAAGATACGCTGGTGGTCAAATACAAAGGAGTCAACATTGCTCAGGTGCTGGAAATGACCGTGGACGCAGCCGGCGAGTTCTTCACCGGCCTGCCGCCCGTCGCCCGTGTGTTGAGCACGCTACGCGAGGTGGGGTTAGGCTACTTGCGGCTCGGTCAGCCTGCGACGGAGCTATCCGGTGGCGAAGCCCAGAGAATCAAACTGGCGACGGAGTTGCAACGCGCGCAGGCCGGCAGCACCCTTTATTTGTTGGATGAGCCCACGACCGGACTTCATCCGGCTGATACCGAGAAATTGATGCGTCTACTCCATGCTCTCGTCGATGCGGGCAACACCGTGATAATCGTCGAGCATGATATGGACGTGATCACCGATGCGGATTGGATAATCGATCTCGGCCCGGGTGCGGGCAAGGCCGGAGGGCGCGTTGTCGCATGCGGACTGCCTGAAGACGTCGCCAGGTCAAAGGACAGCCGCACTGCTCGTTATCTGGCACAGCGTCTGTGACCGGAGCTTCCGGCTGTCCATCAAGATTAGGATGTCAGCCGAGTGCCCTCATAAAATCTTGGGCTGGAGGGGAAGCGCCATGGCAATGCAGCTCTTGTAGAATTAGGCAGCGTACTAAGGAGGAGGACAGATTGTGCCCAAGAAGGTAGATACCGATGCACCGCAGGCGTTGATTATCGAGTTCAAGACGTCATCAGGGGAGGTCTGGGGGAGTCTCACTGCCGAAGCCAGGGAATTCAAGACTGGTTCGACCGGTTTTTATGCCAACGGGAAGATAAAGAACCCCAAGAATGGATTTCCTTATCAGGTCGGCACGAACGTTATTCTTATTGGCAGCAAGGAATAGGGATAAGGGCATCCAGGCGCCGCCTGCTGAGGAGACCCCCGGCGGTCACCGGCGCGGAATCCGGAATGGAATATGAGGCAAATATAACACCAGGCCAGTATCGATCGGATACGATGCGCCAGTAGCCTCGGTGAGAAGGTTTACCCTATGATCCAATCGGCAGGTACTCGACCGGACGACCAAGCGGACTTTGCCCGATCGTGCGCTGCCCGGAGCGCTCCTCCAGCAATTGCCTGGCTGTCGTGCCTGGTCCTGGCTCTAAGCTCGTCCAACTCGCCGGCAATTGGCGAAGAGACGGAGGGAAAATCTCACTCCTCCAAGCCGCTTACTTCGATTGAGGCAATGGCGGAGACGACCTCCAGCCCGAATTCGCTGAGGCTTTCCGCAGAGTACGCTATTCGCGTGCACAGATATGATCAGGCGATCAGGTTCTGTGAACGCGCTCTCAAGAAAGACAAGGACGACCTTGATACTCATCAAAGATACGCTGAAGCGCTGGAAGGCAAGTTAAACGATGGGTTTTATGATGACCCGCAAGTATTCAACTCATGCGTGAGGGAGTGGCTGATCGTCTCGCACAACGAGGCAGGAGAGGAAAAGGGGATCTCCTTTCACGGTTTAGCCATCCCGCTGGTGGAGCACCTGTATGGGGATGATGAGCGGGTGATAACGGCTCGCAAACATCTCACGGCGCTGACCGGCTCAGTGCCCAGGGCGTGGGAGACAGACGGAAGGTTCTTGAAGCGCGTTTGCAGACCGACAACAGCAGTCAAGGCACGACTGGCTGTTCCGGACAAAACGAAGGAAAATGGCCAAGACCAGCATGCTGCAACGCTCTGGCTAAAGTAGAGGATAATTCATTCTCATCCGGCTCAAGGAGCGTCATCATCCGGCGAGGGCCGATTCCGGGCGGTGGGCCAAAGCTTGCTCCACCCGGAGGTCGCGGTCTGCCCGGCGCGAGGCGCGGGCTGCAGTGGCGCTCCGCTTGGCTTGCAAACAGTGAACATTTCACTGCTGATCTGACGGGCACGGAAAAGTAACTACTTTCCTCCCTTGAATGCTCTTGATAGGATTACCCACCGCGTTATCCCGTTGGTCCCATCGCGGTCTGCGACTGCGGAATCCAGCGAGCCGGGAGGCATTTGGGGAGGCTGAGGAGGACGGCAATGACCGCGGTCAACAATTTTAGGAGAAGCCCCGGGGTGAAAAATTTTGCTACGGTTCTGCTGACAAAGAAGTACTGGTGGGCCCACTTCGCTGTTGTAGCCTTAATCAGCATTGTCGGGCTTGTTGCGCTGGGGACGTGGACGTATGCGGGTGCGCCGCCGGTGGTTGACTTTGTATCGGCAACTTCCGGAAAGACGGTGATCGCCACGCAGGAGATCGTTTCCGGCAAAAAACTGTTCCACATTAGGGGACTGATGACGTGGGGCTCCTTCTGGGGCGACGGTGCGGAGCGCGGGCCGGATTTCACGGCCGATGCCCTGCACCGTACCGTCGTAGCCATGCGCAGTTTCTATAAAAGGGAGATCGCGGCGCGTCGCCCGGTAACCCAGGCGGATGAAGACGGCATCGCCATGAGGGTGCAGCGGGAGATCCACGAGAACAATTATGCAAAATCGGCCGGGCAGATTCGTCTTAATGACGCGCAGGTGTACGCGTACCGGGAGCTGCAGAAGCATTACACCCGGATGTTTACGGACCCGACCTATCCGGAGAAATTCCGCACGCCCGGCTATATCACCAGACCGGAGGATCTCAAGGCTCTATCGGCGTATTTCTTCTGGGGAGGCTGGGTCTCCGGAGCCAATCGGCCGGGAGAGACGTACAGCTACACCCACAACTGGCCCTACGATCCGGAAGCCGGCAACACGCCCACGCACACGACCCTGATGTGGAGCGTCCTTTCGATTCTGGCGCTGTTCGCGACCACGGTGATCGCGCTGTACGTGTACGGCCAGATGAAAACATTGCCGGGCGATCCGTTCGAGATGAATGGTAACGCAACGCTCACCACCTACGAGCTCGAAAAAGGGGGCGAGGTGGTTCGTCCGACACAGCGTTCGACATATAAGTTCTTTGCCTTCGCGATGATCCTGTTCGTGGTGCAGGTGTTCGCCGGCGTTCTCTGCGCGGAGGATTTCATCAAGGGCGGGCCGGGCACCATGATCGTCAACGTGCTGGGGCACAAGCTCCCGTTCACCGTTGTTCGCTCCTGGCACGCGATCCTGCAGATCTACTGGTTCTTCATGTGCTGGGTCGGCTACACCATCTTTTTCCTGCCGCGGCTTTCCCGGGTGCCGAGGGGGCAGCAGTTCTTGATTAACCTGCTCTTCGGCCTGTCCGTCCTGGTGGGCGCGGGAGCAGTATTTGGAATCTATTTCGGGCTGTCCGGGTACATGAACGACACCATGGCGTACTGGTTCGGCTCCCAGGGCTGGGAGTTCGTGGAGCTGGGGCGCTTCTGGCACATCCTCATGCTGGGCAGCTTCCTCTTGTGGATCGGGATTATCTACCGCGGCGTCAAGCCATGGATCACCGCCGAGAGCCTGTGGTCCGTTCCGGCCTGGCTCTTCTATGGAAGCGGCATCATGGTGCTGTTCCTCTTTTTCGGGCTGGGCGCCACGGCGGGCGGCAATTTCGCCATCTCCGACTACTGGCGCTGGATGACCGTCCACATGTGGGTTGAGGTCACCTTCGAGGTGTTCACGACCTGCATCGTGGGATATCTGCTGGTTCAGATGGGGCTGTTGACGCGCCCGATGGCGGAGCGGGTGATCTTCCTGGCTGTCATGCTGTTCCTGGTCACGGCGGTCGTCGGGATTGCCCACAACTTCTACTGGATCGCCAAGCCGACCGGGATCATCGCCCTGGGAAGCGTCTTTTCCACCCTGCAGGTCTTGCCCCTGCTCCTGATCACGCTCGACGCGTGGCGGATGCGGATGGAAAGAGTGCGGGCGTTCAAGTCGCAGCTCGAGGGCAAGCAGAAGTTCGTGATGGACGGCGTCTGGCTGTTCATCCTGGCCGTCAATTTCTGGAATATCGTCGGAGCGGGCGTATTCGGCTCGCTGATCAATCTGCCGATCGTCAACTATTATGAGCACGGGACGTACCTGACGCACAATCACGCTCACGCCGCCATGTTCGGAGTGAAGGGAAACGTGGCGCTGGCCGGCGTGCTGTTCTGCTGCCAGCACCTGTTCGCCAGGCGCTACTGGAGCGAGAAATTGATCCGCACGGCGTTCTGGTCGCTGCAACTGGGCATTGTGATGATGATGACCCTGGATCTCTTCCCCGTCGGCATCTATCAGCTGTCCGCGGTGTTCACCCACGGCTTGTGGTACGCGCGCACGCAGGCCTTCCTGACCGGTCCCGTGTGGCAGATCCTCACCGGGTTCCGCTCGATTGGAGGAGCTGTGTTCATCTTTGGAGGTCTTCTGCCCCTTACCTGGTTCATCCTTTCGAGAGGGCGTCACCTGGTGCCTGAAGCCGAGTTCGACGAAGGCGAATGGACTCACTACAAGAAGGGCTGGGCTGACCATGAAGAGAAACTGGTGCGCGTTATCGAGCACGCCGGGCTACAGGAAGTCCGCAACTGAGCTCCGGTGCCGCGTCGGCGACAGCCGTCGCCCCGGGGAGAACCTGCCTCAACGGACCTCCACGGCGAACGGCAAGCAGTGATTGATCATGTAGCTGGCGAGCCTGGGATCATGGTGCATCGGTTGAATATTTCCTTGCTCATCAGTCGCCCACCCCAGTCACCACAATATTTCTACGCGGGAATCGCTGCCGGGGATCCAGTCGTCCCACCTGAGTTGTCCATCGCGCTGAGCATGCGCACCTTGTCCCGGGCGGAGGGAGCTCCCGAAGAAAAGCCGGCGGGTAACCTGGTTTCGGATGACGATGCTGCTACCCCGACACCACCTGCAGGCTCTGGAACGCTGGAGCCGCAAGAGATGAAGTTGAGGGCCGGCTCCGAGCAAGGGCAGGGCGGCGACGTGCCCTTGGTCAGCTTATGGCTTCGCGAGCGCGGGTGATTTTATATGCTCCGCACGGAAACCGATGCCGATCACGGCGGCAGGTATAGCGCGCAGGGCTGGAATGGCGCTGGGTCATCCGGGTGGGCAAAAGGCGTCGATCCTGCACCATCTTCAAGCTGGCTTGCGGACACCGGCCGCGCGACAGCGGCTTGTGCAGGAGATTGGCGGTTGCCACTGCGTCCTGAATGGCCAGGTTGATGCCGACGCCGCCGACGGGGGACATAGCGTGCGCGCAGTCACCGATGCACAAAAGCCCATCTCGGTACCAGCGCTTCAGCCGATCGACTTTGACCGTAAGCAGCTTGATGTCATCCCAGCTTGTCAGCTCGCCCAGCCGGTCGCCGGTAAAGGGGGCGATGTGCGCGATTTGCTGCCGGAATGCCTCTAATCCCTTCGCTCGATAACGATCCGCAGCGCCTTTCGGAATCAGGAAGGCACACTGCCAGTATTTATCGCGGTTGAGCATAATGAAAAATACCCCGGCGTCTATCCGGCCCATGGTTTGATGCGGATCGGTTTCCTTCCTGGACAGGCGCATCCACAGAACATCCATGGGCGCACCTACATCCTCCACGTCCAGGTTGGCGCACCGGCGAATGATCGACCCCCTGCCGTCCGCGGCGACGACCAGATCGGCTCTCACATGCAGCTCATCCCCGCCGCCCCGGGCGACGACGCCCGCAATCCGCCCGTCCTCCTCAATCAATCCGCTGGCTTCCGTGTTCATCCTCAAAGAAAATGATTGGTAGCGTCTCGCCTGCTCGGCCAGAAAATCGAGGAAATCCCACTGCGGCATGAAAGCAATGAACTTGCATCTTGCGGGCAGGTAAGAGAAATCCACGAGGTTGACCACCTCCCGGCCAATCTGTGCTTGCAGTCTGGACACCTCCTGATGCGGAAGCTTGAGAAACTGGTCCAGCAGCCCGAGCTCGTGCATCAGCTCGAGCGTGGAGGGATGGACGGTGTCGCCCGAAAGTCTCGCAGAAAGTCGCCGTGCTTCTCCAGCACCAGGACATCGATCGCCGAGCGGGCCAGCAGGTAGCCCAGCATCATCCCGGCCGGCCCGCCGCCTACAATGCAGCACCTGGTGCTCAGCTCGACAGTTGCCAACGGGCATCCCTCCGCAGCTCGGAAATTATACCCTGCCGGCTGCCGGGGCTTGCTTGAGCCCGGTCAGCTCAAACTATGCGGCGACGCCCGCGCGCGCTGAATCTTCGCGGCGGCAGCTTCTTGCGTGCGGCAGAATCCGGATCGAGCTGGCGGCCGATCACCCTCTCGATGTCCCGCACCAGATGCCGCTGCTCCACGCTGACGAACGACATGGCGACACCGGCCCGTCCTGCGCGGCCGGTCCTGCCGATGCGGTGCACGTAGTCTTCCGGGGAGTCCGGCAGATCGTAGTTGATCACGTGGCTGATCGTCGGAATGTCGAGCCCTCTGGCGGCCACGTCGGTGGCGACCAGGACGGAAAATTTGCCTTCCCGGTAGGCCTTGAGAACCCTTTCCCGCTGAACCTGCGTGATGTCGCCGTGAATCTCCTCGGCCAGAACATTGGAATCGCGCAGTTTTCGTTTGACCCAGGAAGCCTTGCGCTTGGTCCGGGTAAACACGAGCACCGAGCTTGTGTCGAGCTCCTTGATCAACTTGGCGAGCAGCATGTCTTTGCCGAACTCATCGACATGAATGATCTGCTGATTGATCGCCGCCGGCTCGATCTGTCTTGTGTTCGCCCGCACCGTGTCCGGCTCGATAAGGTAGCGCCGGGCGATCGCCTCGACCCGCACATCGATGGTGGCCGAGAACATCATGGTCTGGCGCTCTCTGGGGAGCTTTTCCACGATCCTGTGCACCTGAGGCATAAAGCCCATGTCCAGCAGGCGATCGGCTTCATCGAGAACGAGCATCTCGACCGCCCGCAGATCCACGGTGCCCTGCTCCATGAAGTCAAGCAGCCTGCCGGGTGTGGCGACGATAATATCCGCTCCCGATTTCAGGGCACGCCCCTGCTGCTGGTAGCCTGTCCCGCCGTAGACGGTGACTGTCCGCAAGCGGCGGCAGCTGCCGAACCGCTCGAACTGCTCCGCCACCTGCAGGGCCAGCTCACGGGTGGGAACCAGCACCAGCGCCCTGGTTTTTTCATCCGGCTCATGCAGGCATTCTATGATCGGCAGCGCAAACGCAGCCGTTTTCCCCGAGCCCGTCTCGGCCGAGGCCATGATGTCGTGTCCCGCCATGATCAGCGGGATTGTCATTGCTTGAATTTCAGTTGGTTCCGTGTATCCTACGTTTTTCAGGGCATGGGCAACTGGCTTGGACATGCCAAGCTCGATGAATTTCGTCAATTGAGAGTCCTTTTCTTGTGCACTGGCTTTGCAAGCCAACTTTTGAGAGGTACGTGCCCGATTCGTCACAGGCACTCTATAGCGGTTGTCCCGGTGTTAACAAGCTAAACTTACACAACCGATGGACAGGACCGGAATTTGCCGGTTGCTACCTGTTAGTAGCTTATCAGGCTTCGATAAAGTATGCCATAAATCGTCCGGGATGTCAATTGATGCGGGCGGTTCCGGATTCGCAGGGCACGGATGCCTTGCTGGTGCTACCATCTGGGAGATGAGACGGGGAGTCTTACTGATAATTCTGGTCCTGCCCTGGCTCTGTGCGGTAAAGGTGTCGCTGGCGGAGACGGCCGGCTACCAATCGCCCTATGACGTTGCCTTTTCAGTCCCGCTCGAGCAACTCTATGCGATGGACAGCTACCCGCCGCGGAATGACTGGCGCCTGGAGTCGTCCACGCCATTTTCCGAGTGGTACTCGCCACGGACTCGAAAAAAATACGGTGCCTGGGGTCCGGAGCCCCGGCACTACCCGGCGCTGCCTGACTACGATCAGCGCTCCCTGTCCTGGAAGCGCCAGCGTGTGCTGGCCGTGGCCTGCCGGCTGATCGGATTGCCTTATCAACATCATCATATTCCCGACTGGGACCCGCCCGGGTTCTGGCCCTGGAAACCGGTGGCGTTCGGCAGGAACTCTCGAGGCGTCGATTGCAGCGACTTCACCTCCTGGGTGTACAACTACGGCCTGGGGATCAAATTGAAGACCGGCATCGGCCGCCAGGCCGAGATGACCGAGATTACGGGCCCGGGCGGGAACGGGATCATCGAGGTTGAGACCATTAGTGACGATAACGGCTACGACGATCTAGTCAGACGGCTCGTAACCGGCGATCTCCTGTACATCAGGAACAGGAGCGGGAAGATCGGCCACGTGATCATGTGGGTCGGCTCTCACGGACGATCTCCGGATGGGGCGCCGTTAATCATTGACTGCACGGGCGCGGGGCGTCGCGACTGCAACGGCAACGACATACCGATCGGCGTGCATCTGCGCCCGTTTCTGGCGGACAGCTGGTACTACAAGAGCTTCGCCCACGCCCATCGCATAATCAGGTAATGCCTGCAAGCAGGCGCCTGCATGCTGAAATAAACCGGCTTCTCCTGAGCGGGTGTGCTCTGGATGTCTTTGATTGTATGCCTGGGCAGAAAAGAACTGCGGCTTTTGCGCCTGCGAACCTCAACGACACGAGCGCCACGCAGACGCCGATGCACCATTTGCGATTCATGAGCAGGTCCCGCGGGAAAGCTTTCCATATCATATCTAATTTCCGCTCGAGCGTGCGTTGCGCTTCCGGGCTGGCGAAAGTTTTTCCGGGCCCGTGGAGGTCAGCGATTTCGCGGGGTTGGAAAAACTAGGTTTTGCTCGGTCCGCCAGGGTTAGCCGGCTGCCCCGGCGGGCTGGCGGAGGCGGCGGTGCTGGTGTCGCCGCCGGTGCTCCCGCCAGGGTTCCCCTGCACCTGCAGGATGAGCTGGTCCAGCGGGTGGAGGATCACCTCCTCGCCGCGCGTGAGCGCCTGGGTGACTATAAAGCCTCCCGGCACGCCGGTGACGGCGCCCAGCGCTGCCCCCTTCAGGCGCGCATGGGACGGCGGCTCCTCCGAGGGGCTGAGCAGCAGGCTCGGCATGGCGAAGCCGACCAGCGCTCCGGCCACCGGGGCTGCGTAAGGCGATACGAGGAGCTCGGTGGGAACGGTGACGGCGCTGACCAGAAGCGGCTTGGTCTCCTGCTTGATCGTGGTCATCACGGTCGGGCGGATCTGGCCTTTATTGTTAGCGCATAACGGGCCCGCACACTTGCCGAAGGTGACCACCGGGGACTTGTTACACGGCACGGCATTGATGGCTATCTCGCGTCCGTCGGCGGTCACGATCTCGTCGAATTGCAGACCTATGCAGCCGCTGGAGCGGAACCAACGGTGTTTCGATACCTTGGCCACCAGCTTGCGCCTCGCTTGCATGCTGTATGTGACGTGACCGATCACGTCATCACCTTCCGATGCTATCCTCCGCCCGCCGATCACCAGGTCGTGGGCCAGCCTCACGCTGTACGGCTCGCCGGCTATGGCTGATTTGCTGCTGAGCGGGGTATCCACGCGCACGGGGATCAGTGTTCCGACAGGAAGATCGACGCCATCCGTTCGCTGCGCATTGAGGCGTCCGATCGGGCTGTCTGCACAAGAGGGGCCGGGCGCGGGCGCGCCACCGGGGGCAGGGGCATACTGATTGCCGGCCAGGGCCGGGCTGCATATTAGTAAGGGAAAAACAGCAATAAAAAGCCTGCGCGCTGCAGTCATCTCTCTCCTCCTTCCACTGACCGCCGATAAGAGAGATTCATAACAGATATCAGCGCGCCGCGCTTGTGCGTCACGCTCCTCTAGCCGGAGGCTGCGGCCGCGCCCGCGCGCCGGAGCGCCTGCTCGGTCACCTATTCATGCCGGATCGCCAGCTTCTTGCCCTCGTTTTGAGCGCTGGCAAGTTTCGGCAAGGTCAGCGTCAGCACTCCGTCCTTGAGAGAGGCGACGGCCTTGTCGCTGTCTACTGCAGACGGAAGCGTGATCGTCTTCTCGAACTTGCCGTAGGCTCGCTCGAGCCTGCGGAAGTCCTCGGCCTTCTGATCGCTGTCTACCGTTTTTTCGCCTTTGATTGTCACCTTGTCTCCCTGCACCGTCACATCGAGGTTCTTGTCCTCGATGCCAGGCACCTCGGCGAGTATCTTGATGTCACCCGACGTTTCGATCATGTCGGTCGGGACCATGAGGTCAGTTGGCATCCAGGACACTTTGCTGTTGTGAGCCAGCCGCTTCCAGAAGCTTTTCGATTCCTTCACCGGCTCGGCCGCCGTCTTCTCCTTGTGAATGGTGACGGACTGATCGCTCGCCTTGGTGGCTGTCGATGACTGGGTGGCGGTGCTTTGCTCGACCGAGCCGGCTGTGATGTCGGCCAGGCTTCCGCTGCCGGAGAGCCCCAGTGCCATAGTCATGGCGACGCCCACAGTCGCGGCCTTGCAATGGAGGGCCAATGAAGTCCCTGTTTCCGTCTGAATGTTGTTCATACGAGCCTCCTCCAACACGGTCGAACGATCTGGCGTTTCCTCACTCGGGGCGAACCGCGCGTCGCCCGCTGGAGATTGCGAGATCGTCCGCCAGACTGAGTCGACGGCTGCGCGAAATTGCTGGTTCCCGATCATATCCTTAGTTCTATGCATTGTTTACGAAAACCTCGCCTGTGCCGTCGGGTAAGCGAATCGCCGCAGGAACAAGGTCCTCGGCCATACGTCTAAGTTTTTGCAGCCTCTTTGTCGGAGATTCATGGCGCAAAGAGCTTGTTGGTGAGGGTGAATGTCTGATTCAAGAGGCAGGCAGAATTTAACGCTGCTCGGTATGCTACAAAGGACTTTGCGGGAGTACGGATGCTCCCGCGTCGTGTTGCGCGCCGACAAGCTGCGTTCAACCCCCGATCCAGAATCCCACCCGAAATCCCCAGGTGACGCAGTATGAGAATCATCGCAAGCGACAGTGCCTTTCCCGAAAATTACTACCCGCAGCAGGAGATAACCAACGCGCTCAGCGCATACTGGGCTCCCAGCCTGGAGAGGACGTCGCTGATCAGGCGATTTCATCGCAATGCCGGGGTGGACGGAAGATACCTGGCCATGCCGCTTACGAAGTTCGTTCAGTTGCGGGATTGGGGAGAAGCGAACAACGCCTGGATCTCCATTGCCGAAGATCTGGGAGAAAGGGTGATCACCGGCGCCCTCGCTCAGGCAGGCGTTGATGCGCGCCACGTCGGCGCGCTTTTTTTTGTGTCCATCACCGGTATTGCTAATCCATCCGTCGACGCCCGGTTGATGAATCGCATCGACTTCTCTCCTCACCTGCGGAGGGTTCCCATCTTCGGTCTCGGCTGCGTGGCGGGGGCGGCAGGGATCGCCCGGGCCGCAGACTATGTCCGTGCATACCCTGATCAGATCGCCGTGCTGCTGTCGGTCGAGCTGTGCTCGTTGACCTGGCAACGGCAGGATCTGACCACGGCCAATATCATCTCCACCGGACTGTTCGGAGACGGGGCGGCGGCCATTGTCATCGCCGGACGGGAAGTCCCGCTTGCCGGCCCGCAAGTGATCGCCTCCGAGTCCGTGTTTTATCAGGGCACGGAAGAGCTCATGGGCTGGAACATCACCCACGACGGCATGCGTGTCGTTCTCTCCCCTGAGGTACCGCAGGTGGTGCTAAGAAATTTCGGGGCCAATACGGATAGTTTTCTGGCGAAATTCGGTTTGACGCGCGACGATATCGGCTTGTGGATCATGCACACCGGCGGCCCCCGCGTGCTGGAGGCGATGGCCGAGTCGCTCGCCGTTCCCCGGGACGCCCTCGAGAACTCCTGGCGCTGGCTGCGCAAGGTCGGCAACCTCTCGTCCGCGTCGGTGCTGGTCGTGCTCGACGACATCATGAAGAACTCGCGCCCGCCGGAAGGCACCTGGAGCGTGCTGGCGGCGATGGGCCCGGGCTTTTGCTCGGAGCTCGTTCTCATACGCTGGTGACCTCCGATGGCGGCATGTAAGCTGAGCACGGACGTCCTCGTCATCGGCGGCGGCCCGGCTGGACTGGCAGCAGGACTGGCTCTCCGGGCGCGCGGATTCGAGTGCATTGTTGTCGACTCCAGGCAACCCCCGATCGACAAAGCGTGCGGGGAAGGCCTGATGCCCGATGCCCTGCACAGCCTTGCCGTGCTCGGTGTCACGCTGAGCGCCGAGCATGGCAGGGAGTTTTCCGGGATACGGTTCACCGACGGCGAGCACGCGGTCGAGGCCTCTTTCCCGGACGGCAGAGGAATAGGCGTCCGCAGGACGGCACTGCACGCCCTGATGGCCGAGCAGGCCGGGAAAGCAGGGGTCTGCCTGGTCTGGAACGCCAGAGCCATTCCTGTCGACCAGCACCTGGTGGCCGTCAACGACACCCTGGTCGGCTGCCGCTGGCTGATTGGCGCGGACGGGCAGGGCTCCTCGCTCAGGCGCTGGGCAGCGCTCGATGCGGTGAGCAAGTTCGAGAGCCGCTACGGGTTTCGCCGCCACTACCGCCTGCCCTGCTGGACCGACCACGTGGAGGTCCACTGGGGCGTGAGCGGGCAGGCGTATGTCACCCCGGTCGGCGCCGATGAGATCTGCGTCGCCCTGATCACGCGCGATTCCAGGCTGAGGATAGACGATGTTCTGTCCGAGTTTCCCCTTTTGGAAAAGCGGCTGCGCGGCGCTGCCATGACCACCCAGGAGCGCGGCTCGGTCACCACAACGCGGAAGCTCGTGCGGGTGACGAGCGGGTCGCTTGCCCTCATCGGCGACGCCTCCGGCTCCGTGGACGCCGTCACGGGAGAGGGCATGGCCATGTCCTTCAGACAGGCCGTGGCCCTTGCCGGGGCGATCGAGAGCGGCGATCTGGGCGCTTACGAAAAAGCACACGAGCGGATCGGCAGATTGCCCGGCATGATGGCCGGCCTGCTCATGCTCATGGACCGGTTTCCGGCTGCGCGCAGGCAAGCGCTGCGAACGCTCGCCGCGGCGCCGGAATCCTTCTGCCGGCTCCTGTCCGCCCACATGGGTCACGAGCCGTTGTGGCAGGTTGCCCTGGGCGAGGGGATGTGTCTTAGCAGGCATCTTTTGCTCGGGCTGCAGACCCCGGGCACCGTCGAGTCCAGCGCGTGAGGTGTCGGTTGCCTTTTTCTCCGAGATCGACGAGGGTGTTGTGGATGGCGGCTGCTGCCGCCGCCGTCTGCTCCCCTTGCCTGCCTGTCCGCGCTGCGGATGACGTGTGGACGATTGATCCGCTCCATTCGGCGGCAAGGTTCACGGTGAGGCATCTGATGATCACGGATGTGACCGGCGAGTTCAAGGGGCTGTCCGGCACCGTGGTTTACGATGGCAGGTCGCTGGAGCGGGCGAGCGTCGATGCAGGCATTGACGCCAGCACAATCAACACGCGGATTAAGAGGCGTGATGATCATCTCAAGAGCGAAAGTGTTTTTGACGTCCGGCAATTTCCCACGATCTCCTTCAAGTCTTCCAGGGTCATTCCCGGACCGAACGGAAGCTTCAGGATAGTGGGGATGCTCACCATGCACGGCGTCGCTAAAGAGGTGACGCTCGACGCCCAGCCGCTGGCCCCGTTCAAAGTTGATTCTTCCCGGCATCTTCACACGCTTACCTCGGCCTCGGCCGAGCTAAACAGGAAGGACTTCGGGATCTCGGTCGACGGGGCGATTGATCGCGGCGGTGCGCTCGTCGGCGACACGGTGAAGGTGGATCTGACCATCTCGCTCGTCCGCCCGCAGGCGAGCGGCGCGCGGAGCACGGAAAGCCCGCCTGTCATGACGGAATGACGGTTCTCGCTGGAGGGTGTACGGGAAAATGGCCAGACCGGTAATTGCTGATTTTGCAGGTCTTGTTGCCGGCGCGATCGTCATGGTCGCCCTGGCGGCCCTGTTGAGCGCCGGCGGCACCCACGCGCGAGGGCCGGATGCACCCGGGCTGTCCGCCAGCGGGCGAATCGAAAGAGACGACACCAGGCTCGGGGTGACCGCGCCGGGCACGGTCCAATCAATAGCCGTTCAGGCGGGCGATGCGGTGCGGGAGGGACAGGTGCTCCTGCGCCTCGACGACGGCAAGCTGGCGAGCCCGAAGGATGGGGTGTGCTCGGCCGTCAATGTCCGTCCCGGCGAGGTGGCGTTGCCGGGACAGATCCTGATCAAGGTCGCCGACGACAGATCCACTTATCTGCGAGCGTTCGTTCCCGAAGGAAGCATCGGCAGGGTGAAGACCGGGCAGCGCGCCGACGTCTTTCTCGATTCCGACCCGGATAAGCCGCTGCGCGCCAGGGTGGTCGAGATCGATGCCACTGCGTCATTTACGCCGGAGAATGTTTATTTCAAGGAAGATCGGGTCCGCCAGGTCTTTGGCGTCAAGCTGGCCATCGAAAGCCCGGATGGCTCGGCTAAGCCGGGCATGCCGGCTGACGCGATCATTCACGTCGGCCGGGAGCAGCGCTGATGTCCGTTGTCTCCGGCGACAACCCCCGGGCGGCGGCACGTGAAGACCTATCCGCGATCTCCGTGCGGGGGTTGCGCAAACAGTTCGGCGCCGTGGAGGCGCTGCGGGAGATCGACCTGGAGGTAGCGCCGGGAGAGCTTTTCGGCTTGATCGGCCCGGACGGGGCCGGCAAGACGACCTTGTTTCAAATACTGTCGGGTGTCATGGAGCCGACCGGCGGCGCGGCGCTCGTGGGCGGCGAGCGGCCGCGCGCTGCCCGTCACAATGTCGGCTACGTAACCCAGCGCTTTTCGCTCTACAGCGAACTAAGCGTCGATGAGAACCTGCGCTTCAGCGCCGGCGCCCGCAACGTTCCTGCCGGCCAGTTTGCCGACCGGCGCGAGCGTTATCTGCGCGAGATGGAGCTGCTGCGCTTTGCCGATCGTCTGGCGGGGCACCTATCAGGCGGCATGAAGCAAAAGCTGGCCCTGTGTTGCGCGCTCATCTCCAACCCCCGCATCTTGCTGCTCGACGAGCCGACCACCGGACTCGACCCGCTCTCGCGCCGGGAGTTCTGGCACCTGCTGGCGTCGATCGCCGAACAGGGAACGACCACCGTGGTGGCTACCCCCCAGTTCGATGAGGCCGAGCTGTGCGACCGGGTCGGGTTGATCCACAAGGGAGGGATCTACAAGTGCGGCGCGCCCGCGGAGCTGCGCGCGGAATTGAGGCTGTCCCGCCTGGAGATCCACACTCCCGAGCCGCACCAGGCGGAACAGGTACTGCTGCAGGCCGCCAGGCATCCGGCAAGCAGCCTCATCGATGTCCACGCCTTCGGCGACAGGCTCGATGTCTTGACCAGGGACGCGAGGACGGCGGAGCTCGAGATAAAGGCGTCGCTCAATGCGGCGGCGCTGGCATCATATATGGTGCTCGCCGAGCAGCCGACCCTGCAGAACGTTTTTGTGATGAACATGCGCGGCGAGGGGCTGGGCGAGGTGGAGCCGCCACCTTTTCCGGCAGCGATCCCCGGGGCGTGCGCAGGCGATCGCCCGGCGCGGGAAGCGATCCTGGCCCGCGATCTCCGCAAAAATTTCGATTCCTTCCAGGCTGTCAGAGGAATAAGCCTGGAGATCCGGTACGGGGAGATCTATGGACTGCTGGGCGCGAATGGTGCCGGCAAGACGACGACCATCCAGATGCTCGCCGGGCTCATCGAGCCGAGCGGCGGCGAGGTGGCTCTGGCAGGGGAGACCGACAGCTCGCCCAGGAGCGAGCTGCGGCGGCGCATCGGCTATATGAGCCAGAAGTTCACGCTGTACGACGACCTTTCGGTGCTCGAGAATCTGGAGTTTTACTGCTCCGCTTACGGCGTAGCGAGGCCGCAGCGCGCCGGGAAGATCGACTGGGTTCTGTCGGTCTGCGGGCTTGCCGGCATGGAGAGGATGCTGGTCGGCCAGTTGCCCCGCGGGCTCAGGCAGAAGGTCGCCTTCGGCGCCTCCGTGCTGCACGAGCCGGAGATTCTCTTCCTGGACGAGCCGACGGCCGGGGTCGACCCCATGTCCAGGCGCCTGCTCTGGAAGATCATCCGCGAGTTTGCGCGCAACGGCTCGGCGATCCTTGTCTCGACGCATTTCCTCGAGGACGCCGAGTACTGTCACCGGCTGGGTCTGATGGTGCTCGGAGACCTGGTTTGCCAGGGCTCCCCGCGGCAGATCAAGGAGAAAGCGGGGACCGTTGTCGAGCTTGCCACCAGGCAGATGCACACAGCCTTTGACGCCCTGTCCGCCAGCCTGGATTGCTCGCTCATCTCGGTTTTCCCCGGCCGCCTGCGCGTGCAGCTCGACGGCGCGGCGATGTCGATCGAGGGGCTGCTGTCGATCCTGGATGCGGCTCAGGTTGCCGTCGAGCGCATCCAGCCGGTGCCCTCCTCGCTGGAGGACGCCTTCGTCGCCGTGGCTCGAGGCGGCAGGGGGGCGACACCGTGAGGCGCATATGGGCTCAGGCGGCTAAGGAATGGGCAGGGTTTCGGCGCGATCGGCTGAGCCTGTCCCTGGCCTTCCTTCTGCCGCTGGCCACTCTGCTGCTCTTCGGGTACGGGGTCAGGCTTTCGCCGAAGAACATCCCGGTCGTTGTGCAGGATCTGGACAACAGCCCGTTGAGCCGCGCCCTGGTCGAGCGGCTGCTCAACGCCAACGTATTTGCTCCGGGAGCCCGGGACGGCAGGACCGACCCGATCGATGCCATCGAATCCGGTGGCGCCCGGGCGGCGGTGCTGATACCGCCGGCCTTCGGGCGGGAGATCGAGATGGGCAGGCAGGCCGAGTTTCAGTCGCTGATTGACGGCAGCGACATCAACAGCGCCGAGGTGGTCCGCGCCGTCGTGCGCGGCGCCACTGCCTCCTTCTTGAGTTCGGCGGACAATGCCGAGCCGGCGGGCTCTCGCGTCCACCCGCTGGTGAGCATCTGGTTCAATCCGGGCGGCAAGGAGTCGCTGTTTATCGTGCCCGGAGTTTTCGGAATCATCTTGTGGATGTATCCGGCGCTGCTGGCCGCGGTCGCCGTCGCGCGAGAGGTGGAGCAGGGAACGGACGTGCAGATCTACGCCTCCGGACTCTCGGCGGTTGAGGTTCTGCTGGGCAAGGGGCTCGTCTACTTCGCCGTGGGGATCGCCGAGGCGCTGGTCGTTATGGCGGCGTCCTGCTGCTTGTTCGGACTGACGGTCGCCGGGGATCCGGCACCGCTGGCGGTATCGACCCTGATATACGTGGCCGGCGCCGTCGCCTTCGGTCTGCTGGCGGGGGTGCTGAGCCGGGCGGAGACGATCGCCGTTCAGGCAACCGCCAGCGGCGGGTTTTTCCCTGCCCTGCTTCTGTCCGGCTTCGTCTACCCGATCGACAACATCCCCTTTCCGCTTTCCCTGGCCTGTCTCGCTGTCCCGGCGCGCTATTACATCCAGGTTTGCCGCGATACCCTGCTCAGGGGCGCCGGCTGGCGCGAGCTGTGGTATGAGCCGGTCGTGCTGGCGCTGTTTTCCGCCGCCCTGTTCACCGGCGCCTGGTGCGGCATGCGGCGCATGCAGGTGAGGAGCTGACGGCATGAGACTCTGGCGGCGCTTCCTGGACAGCAGATTGGTCGGGCTGGTGGTGAAAGAGACCAGACAGATCTTGAGGGATAAACATCTTCTGTTTCTCCTCTTGTTTCCGCCGACGATCCAGCTTTTGTTGCTCGGGGCCGTGCTGGATCCCGGTCTCCACAATGTGACAATCGGCATTGTCGATCATGCTCGATCGCCGGTGAGCAGGGAGCTGATCTCGGCGGTGACGGCCGGCCAGATGTTTCGCCGGCGAGAGAACTTGTCGAGCGACACCGCTTTAGAGGAGCGGCTGCGGAGCGGGCAGCTCAAGGTGGGGCTGGTGATTCCTCCGGGGCTCGACAGCGCGCTTGCCAGAGAGCACAGGGCGGACGTGCAGGTGATCGTCGATGGCGTCGACGCTTACACGGCACGCCTGGCGGCCAGTTGCATGGCGCAAAAGATTCAACGTTTCAACCCCGAAGGCGCCTGGCGATTGCCGCCGGTTGTTCCCTGCCTTGCCACGCTTTATAATCCCGGTCTCCGCAGCAGCTGGTATTTCATTCCCGGCATCATGGGCGCGCTGCTCACCCTGACCAGCACGCTCGTGGCCTCGGCGGCGCTGTTGCGGGAAAAGGAGCTGGGCACCCTGGAGCAGCTGCTCATGACCCCTTACGCGTCGTGGGAGATCCTTCTGGGCAAGGTGGTGCCCATCTTTGCCCTGCTCATGGGCGACGTGCTGCTGGCCGTTATCCTGGGGATGTCTGTCTTCGGCGTACCCTTCCGGGGCAGCGTGCTTTTGTTTGCGCTTGCCAGCGGGCTCTACGTGTGCGTGGGCATAAGCCTGGGCATGATGCTCGCCACCGTCTGCCGGACAGAGCGCCAGTCGCACCTTGTCTCCTTCTTCGTGATCGTGCCGGTCATGCAGCTTTCCGGCTCGGTTGTTCCATTCGAGACGATGCCGCCTTTCTTGCGGGCAATCGGGGCCGCGGACCCGCTGCGCTACTTCACCACCATCGCCAGAAGCCTCTTGATCAAGGGGGCGGGACTGGACTCGCTGTGGCCCAGCTTTCTTGTCCTGGCCGTCTCGGTGGTCGCGCTTTTTCTGGTGAGCGTGATCAGATTTCGCCGTCAACTGACCTAGAGTGGCGGCCGGCGCTTAACACAACAGGCGAGAGATGAAACCAATTCCGCTGGCCGGCGTCCTGCCAGCTGATGATCCTCAGGCGCGGCCGAGGTTGTCGGCAGCAGTGACCGGCCTGGATGGATCGAGGAGGTCCGAGGTGACAGTTAGACGCATTGTGGCCGCAGCCGTGGTGGCGGTGATGATCGCCTGCCCGGCCCTGGCGGACCGGGGGCAGGAGGGGGTCAAGTCGAGCATTGTTGTCCATGCCGCGCCCAGACTGATTTGTGAAGCGATAAACGATCCGAATAATTTTGTCGCCATGCGCGAGCTGTCCGGACATGGCAACCGGTGCGTCTTTGAGGAGACATTCTTTCATCTGCCTGTCATCGGCGACGCCCGGTGTCAGTACGTACAGACCGTGACACCGTTCCAGCGCGTCGATTATCACATGACGAGGTCGGACAAGTTGAGGGCTTTCGAGGGCTACTGGACGATCACCCCCGCAGGCGATCGGGCCGTAGTCGAGCTTTACACGCTGGTCGACACGGGCATCAGGCTGCCCGGCGCCCGGGAGATAACCAACTTGCAGACCCTGCGGGGCGTTCGCGACCGGCTCCGGCGGGTGAAGAAGGTAGCGGAAGCGAACCAGAGAAAGGAGGCCGCCCGCTCCACAACCGGGGGCGGAACGGCCGGATAGCCCGGAGGAAGAGTGATTCGAGGAGGTACATTATGAGCCGCAATCGCATTGGTGCAGGCAAGCTGTTGCCGTTCGCCGCAGTCGTGGCGATGTCTGCCGGGGTCGGCCCGTCGCCGGCGGCCGACATGGTTCAGGAGCGCTCGGGCACCACTACACAAACGATCCCCGTGGGACCGGAGGAGGTGGTGCAGACGATCCAGAGCCGGATGGAGCCGACCGCCGTGCAGGTGCGCCAGCGCACCAATCCGGCCACGGGAGAAAGAGAGCAGATAGTCGAGCCGATAATCATGGAGCGCCACGAAAGATTGCTGGAGACTCGAATTACGCAACCGGTCGTGGTCGAATCCGAAAAGAGGCACTCTCTGTCCACCGCAAGCGAGAGCACTACGGCTCACCAGCAGGTGGGATCATCGCGCTTGCTCAGTCACCGGCGTGTCGCAGGCAGCCAGCAGGCTGCTTCGCAAGTAACCAATGTCCGGTCATCGACCCGCGAGCAATCGATCGAGATCAAGAGCCAGCCCATGATCCGGCAAACTATCATCCCCGGCGAGCCGGAGACGGCGCCGGAGCCGCCGCAGGTGATTCAGAAGTCGGAGTCTCAGTGATAGACGGACACCCTCTCCAGGAGCTCCTGGGTTAGAAGCGGGTCGCGCAGGCGAGTCACAATGTCGCCCTGGGTAATGATTCCCACGAGCACCCCGTCTTCCGTGACCACGGGAATCCTGCGGATCTTCCACAGCTCCATCATCTTGAGGGCGAGCACGATATCGTCGTCGGGACGGCATGTGACGATGGCCCTGGACATCACCTCGCCTACCCGGGTCCTGTGCGGGTCCTTGCCCCGCCCCACCACCTTCAGCGCCAGATCTCTGTCCGTAACAATGCCGATCATCCGCTTGTGACCAACCTCGTCGACGATCGGAAGCGGACCGACGTCCTTGAGATCCATAAGTTGCGCTGCGCGTATAACGGAGGTTTCAGGCTCGCAGCACTCCGGATTTTGCGTCATTATCTCCCCGCATTTCATAATTGGCTCTCCTGCCGGACAAGCGTGCCCGGGCCGCGCTTGGTGGTGACGACGAAACTCCTCACGCTGACTCCCGGGAGCCTCCTCAGGGCCCCCTTGATTTTGTGCCGCCTGCGGCCCGGGCTAGAACCAGCTCTGGGTGACGCCGGCCATGCTGGAGCCTGCGCTTATTTCGTGGTTGATCACGAACGCCAGGCTATTGACGTGGCGCTCGAGCTGATTAACGTCCTCACCGCGTACCATGCCGTTACCGGCCGCACGCAGCACCTGGTCCTCTCTGGCAACGTCTGCCTGCCAGCGCCGCAAGTAGTCGGCCTGCCGCGCCGTCAGCCATCCTTTATCGGCGGCCATGTTGATCTGGTCGAGCATATCGGCCAGGCGCTTGCTGTAGTTCGAGCGCACGACGGCTGGACCTTCGGCGACGATCGTCGACCGACGCACGACAGTGGCCGGCGATGCCGGAACCACTACCTGCTGCTCGACTGCCGTCGGGGTCTGCTCAATTACTGTTTGTCGCTGTATCGTCTCAAAATCGGCCCTGGCTGCAGCGGCGAAGGTTGTGATCGCTGCTGCCGTCAGCAGGCCGGACACGGCAGTGATTTTCCTGAAACTAACCATCGGAGATTCCTCTTGTTGCTCCTTCTTGTGGCGCCTGAATAGACGAGCGCCGGAAACCAGCCGTTCCGGCGCGCACGCGAATGTATACATGCTTTTACAGGCCGTCTATCGCAGGGGTCAGGCGTGCTTGGCGTCCGGCGGACGCAGGAAGACCACCTTGTTCCAGTTGGAGAAGTAGCTGAGATTGTCCTTCGACCACCGCCCGGTGCTGGAGTGGTTGTCGAAGACCGTGCCGTTCGGGCCGACGATGCCGGTATGGGCGGAGCTCAAGCCGCCGTAGCCGATCACGACGTCGCCCGGTTGCGGCTTGTCGGTGACTGTCCAGCCCTGCTTCATCAGGTCTTGCTGCATGGTCGAGCAGAGGGCGTCACCCTGCCCGGGGGTCAGGTGAGCCACCCCGGCGTCGTCGAGTACCTGGCTCACCGATGCCGCGCAGCCCTCCTCGGCGCTGGCGGCCGGGAAGTTCGTCCACATCTGCTTATAAAGGTCCGCTTCGGCCGTGTCCACGGAGCTGGTTTGATCCTGGGACATGTCGCCCGGGTTGCCGTCGTAGTTGTTGAAGGATCCCGGCCCGGAGGCAGGAAGGCTCGCCCCTTCCGAGCTGCCGAAAGCCGGCCCGCCGCCGATGTCGCCGCCGAAGCCGCTGGAGCCGCCTGTCCCGACGCCGCCCGAGCCTGTGTTGGCGCCGCCGCCGTCCCAGCCGCCGGCCGGCGGGTAGTAGTGGGTGGGCGCCTGCGGTGGGGGAGGAGCGCCGTCAGCCTTGAAGTCGAAGCCGCCGCTGGCCGTCTGCACAATCTCCAGTCCTGGCAGATAGCCATCCTTGTGGAGCTGCTTGTTGATGTCCTCGAGATCTTTTTTGAAATTCTTCGGATCCACCTGCCTCAGGTGGTCCAGCTCCTTATACACCGATGTATAGGAGTGCCTGTCGAGATCGTGCTCGATATTATGCTCGGTTGCTGCTAGATGATGGTGATCCATAAGATTTAGTAAGAGAAAAAACCGTCCAAAGCGTTACTGAAAGCGAGCCACGGCGCGCCTGCCTGTCTTTATACGGACCAATATGTACGGCTAAATAGGAAGTTGTAGGGATAGCCTCCGTATTATAGGCGTCTGCTGTCGTTTGTCAAGCATGGCCGGCCGGGGTCCCCGGAGCTTACCTCCCGTAGGGGTACCACCAGGGCTTGGGTGCCGTATTGAACTCCCAGTGCACGTGCTTGGTCTCGCGAAACTCGTCCAGCCCTTCCTGACCCAGCTCCCGGGCGCCACCGCTCAGTTTCATGCCCCCGAAGGGACCGGCGTAATTGTCCGTCAGTGGGTCGTTTATCCAGACGGTGCCCGCCTTGGCCTCCTCGAGGAACATTTTGGCCTTCAAGGGATCGCCGGTCAGAAGACAGGCGCCAAGCCCGTAGACACAGTCGTTGGTGAGCGCGATCGCTTCCTCGAAGGTGGTGTATTCCATAAGCGGCAGCACCGGCCCGAAGGTCTCCTCCCGCATGATCAGCATCGAATGGTCGACCCCGGTAATCACCGTCGGCTCGTAAAAGTAGCCCTTCTTTAAATAGTCGGGACGCCGCCCGCCGGTCAGCACCTTTGCGCCCTTGCTCACCGCCTCGGCCACGTGAGCCTCCACCTTCTCCCGGAAGGTGGAGCCGATCATGGGGCCGATGTCCGTGGAGGAGTCGATTCCCGGTCCCAGCTTGAGTCCGCTCACGTGGGCGACCAGCGCCTCGGTAAACTGGCGCGCTTTGCCCTTCGGCAGGTAGATGCGCTCCGTGGAGGTGCAGACCTGGCCGGCGTTGGTCAAGCCAGCGTAGGCCAGCGCTCTGGCCGCCAGCTGCGGGTCGGCGTCGTCGGCTATGACGAAGGCGTCCTTGCCGCCCAGCTCCAGGTGCAGCTTCTTCATCATCGGGGCGGCCAGCGAGGCGATGCGCTGGCCGGTCGCGAGGCTGCCGGTGAAGGCGATGACCGGCACATGCGGGTGAGTGACCAGCGGCTCCGCCACCTCCTTGCCGTAGCCGGTCACCACGTTCAAGACGCCGGGCGGGAAGTGATCGAAGCAGTGCTCGGCGATGTAGAGCGTGGACAGCGGGGTGAGCTCGCTGGGCTTGATAATTACCGTGTTGCCGGCAGCCAGGGCCGGAGCCACCTTCCACGCCATGAGCAAAAGCGGATAGTTCCACGGAATAATGCAAAGGGCGACTCCGTAGGGCTCCTTGATGACCATGTTGAGCTGGGTGTACTCCCCGGAAGGCAGAACCCGCCCGCGCTCATGCCGTCCGAGCTCGGCGTAGTAGTCGAAGGTGTTGGTCAGCCACTCGAACTCCTCGTCGTTCTCCGGAACCGGCTTGCCCTCCTCTAGCGTCAACAAACGCACGATCTGCTCTTTGTGGGCGCGCATCTTTGAGGCCGCTTCATGCAGCAGGTGAGCCCTGGTATTGGCCGGCGTGCGCCGCCAGCTGTCGAACGCCGACCGGGCCGCCGACAGCGCCGCTTCCGCGTCTTCCGCCGTCCCGGCCGGAACCGTGTCCAGCACCTCTTCCGTGGCCGGGTCGATCACATTGATGGTGTTCGCGCCACTACCCCCGGTGAATTTTCCGCCTACAAATTGAAGGGGCATCTCCGACTCCTCCCGCAAGCCTGTCGTGCGGGATTATATTAGAAGCCAGCCCGCTTTGTCTGCTGGATCGCAACGGGCGTGATTGCACCGGTTCTCAATCCGCCAGGGTTCCTGAGGCGGCGGTATCGGCACTGCCGGCGGTGCCACCGGCCAGCCGCAGATCATCCAGCCGGCGCATGAAGCAGCTGGCCGTCGACGGCGAGTTCAACGCAATCACGTCGGAGGTCTCGCTGGTGAGCTTGCTGCAGTCCGATCCGATGTTAAAGATGCTGCGCCGCAGCATGGCCGCGGACGACAGGGCCATGACCGGCAGGATCGAGAAGATGGCGGCCTGCCTGATGCAGGCAACCATGCGGCACGGAGCCTACTCCGCCGGCTCCCGCTCGCCGGTGTCCGTCCAGCAGGTCAAGACCCCGAAGCGGCTCGGCAAGTTGGCCTACAGCGACTGACCAGAGCAGGGCCGAGCCCGCTCGCTTTCGAAGAGGCGGTTGCTACCAGGTACGCGTTCTCGGAGTGCAATCTGGGCGCAGGGCGGGCAGCCAAGAGGCCGGCCGCCCTGCCGGTGCCTGATAATGCAAGCCAGGGGCTGGGCACCGCCCCCCGTATGAGCTAAATTAGTAGGATTGAGATCGGATCCTATTTATGAGCGCACGAAAGTTACGAGACACGGCTGACGGCAAACCGGCGGTCGGGGCGCAGGAGAGCTTCAGCCCGGAGGTGGACGAGTTGGCCAATCTGGCCAATCTCGACGATCCGCGGCTTTACGTCAACCGGGAGATAAGCCTGCTCGCCTTTCAGGGCCGGGTGCTCGAGGAAGGCGAGGACGAGACGAACCCGCTGCTGGAAAGATTCAAGTTTCTCTCCATCCTGGGGTCCAACCTCGATGAGTTCTTCATGGTGCGGGTGGCAGGCTTGAAGCATCAGCTGGCGGCCGGGTCGCTCAGCACCGGACCCGACGGCTTGATCCCCCGCGATCAGTTGCGCCTTATCCGCCCTGAGGTCGAGACGCTTTTCCAGCGCGCCCACAAGTGCTTGAACGAGCAGCTTTTCCCGGCGCTCAGGCAGGAGGAGATTTTCATCCTGCAATACCGCGATCTGACGGGCGCGCAACGGGCGCTGCTGCACGAATACTTCATGCGCAACATCTTTCCCGTGCTCACCCCGCTGGCCTTCGATCCGGGGCACCCGTTCCCGCATATCTCCAACCTCAGCCTCAACCTGGCGGTGATGATCAGGGACAATCGCGGTGTGGAGCGCTTTGCCCGCGTGAAGGTGCCCGACTCGCTGCCCCAGCTTATCTGTCTGGACCGGCTGCCGCCCTCGCCGCCGCAGCCGCCGGCGGGCAGCAAACGGCAGACCTTCGTGTGGCTCGATGAGCTGATAAGCTCCAACCTCGATGCGCTTTTCCCGGGCATGACGGTGCTGGAAGCGCACCCCTTCCATGTGACGAGGGACGCGGAGGTGGAGATCCAGGAGTGGGAGGCCGAGGATCTCCTGGAGACGACCGAAGAAGGGATCCGCCAGCGCCGCTTCGGGCGCGTCACCAGATTGACGGTCGGGCAGGCGATGCCGGCGCAAATTCTGGACATCCTGACCAGCAATCTGGAGATTGAGCCGGAAGATGTCTATCGCGTCGAGGGGCGCATTCCGATGAGCAGCGTGCGGCACGTCTTCGCCATCGATCGTCCCGACCTCAAGGACGCGCCCTTTCTGCCGGCCATCCCGTCGGCGCTCAATCCCGACGTCGTCGAGGAGGACGCTTTTGCGGCGATAAGGCGCCGCGACATTCTCCTCCATCACCCCTACGACTCGTTTCAGCCGGTGGTGAGCTTTTTGAAGCAGGCAGCCGCTGACCCTTCCGTGCTGGCCCTCAAGGCCACGCTGTATCGGGTGGGATCGAACTCACCGGTCGTGCAGGCCTTGCTGGAGGCGAACGAAAACGGCAAGCAGGTGGCGGCGCTGGTGGAGCTGAAGGCCCGCTTCGACGAGGAAAGCAACATCGAGTGGGCCAAGGCATTGGAAGAGCAGGGCGTGCACGTGGTCTACGGGCTCCTGGGCTTGAAGGTGCACGTGAAGGCCGCCCTGGTGGTGCGCAAGGAGGGGGACGCCCTGCGCCGATACGTGCACCTCGCCACCGGCAACTACAATCCGCTGACCGCCCACACGTACACGGATATGGGACTGTTCACCGGGGACGAGATAATCGCCGCCGACGTAAGCGATCTCTTCAACTATCTGACCGGCTATTCGGCCAAGAAGGACTACAGAAAGCTGATGGTTGCGCCGATCAACCTGCGAGATCGCATGGAGGAGCTGATCCGCAGGGAGATAGAGCACCACCGCAACGGCAACCCCGGGCGTTTGATATTCAAGATGAACCAGCTTGTCGACGGTCCGATGGTCCGCTTGCTGTATGAGGCCTCGTGCGCGGGCGTCAAGATCGATCTACTCGTCCGCGGCGTCTGCTGCTTGCGCCCCGGCATCCCGGGCGTGAGCGAGAACATCCGGGTGATAAGCATCGTCGGCCGCTTCCTGGAGCACAGCCGGGTCTACTATTTCCGCAACGGCGGCAACGAGGAGATCTACCTGGGCAGCGCCGATCTGATGCCGAGGAATCTAGATCACCGGGTCGAGGTGCTCTTCCCGGTCGAGGACGAGCGGCTGGCGCATTACCTGAGATACGAGGTGCTGGAGATCTATCTGGCCGACTGCGCCAAGTCGAGGCACATGCGCGCGGACGGGTCATACGCTCGGGTTGAGCACGAGCACACGGACGAATGCGTGAACGCCCAGTCATACTTTCTGGGGCACAAGCCGCCCTGGGAGAGAATGTAAGCGGCGAGCCTCCTGCGGTTCTCTGCGCATGCGGTTTTCCGGGGGTAAGCCGGTCCGGGGGCGGCGGCGACAAAGCGTGGCCAGCCCGGCTCAGCCAGTGCTCGTGCCGCTTTTCGACGGCACCGGCACCGTGAGCCGGATTAAAGGTTATCAAGAGTTAAGTTTGCCGCCTACTTGACGGGGCGTCATAAAAGGAGTCTTATAGGCTTACCCCACGTGGGTTGGCGATGATTGGTGGGTCCCAGCCGCTTGGCGGGGCAGGAGTCACAACAAAGATGGAAACGGGACCGGTAACCTTTTCGGTGCCCTCGTCTGATCAAGAGAGCTTCAACGTAGAGGACCTCTACGAGCTCCAGCGGCGGAACGGCAGGATGAAGCCGCCGGTTATCTCCTACGAGCAGCGCAACCGGTTGAAGGCAATATTCTGGCGGCAGGAAGCTTTCGATTACTCCTTCGTGCGCGCCGTTCACACCGCCTTCCAGGATTTCGGCAGCCTGTCGAGCTGCATGCTCTGGAATCCCATGGAAGGGTTCTACTGGCTCAGGTACACTTTGTTCGGCTCGTCGGCGGTCGACAACATCGTCAGCGGGCGCGAGCGCATGGCAAGACTGCGCCCGGCTAATCCCCGCCTGGACGTGCGGGAGATGCTGGAGCGCTCCTACAACGCGAACTAGCGACCCCGGCAGGCAGCGGCAGCAATAAAAGCAACCCGGCGCCGCCCGAGGTTGTATCTTAAAGCGGGGCCGCCGCAGAGCCGCCCCTGAGCCGCGAGGAGGCCGCATATCGATGAGAGCGCGCCGGCAACGCCGGAGAAGGCTGGCAGGGCTGCAACAGGACCCCGGCGCCGAGCCGGGAACCCTTGTCGCCAGCCCCGGCGCGGCGTCCCCGGAGATCACGATCATCGCCTACGGTCCGCAGGATCTGCTCGAGCAGACGGTGGGCGAGGTCTCGCAGGTGAAGGGCATCCTCGGCAGGTATCCGGTGACCTGGCTGAACGTGGACGGGCTGGCTGATGTCTCCGTGGTGACGGAGATAGGCGAGATGTTCGGCCTGCACCGCCTGGCGCTGGAGGATGTGCTCAGCAATCGCCAGCGGGCCAAGGTGGATGCTTACGAGGGTTATCTCTTCATTGTGGCCAGAATGCTCATGTCCGGCGCCGAGCTGGACACCGAGCAGCTCTCCGCCTTTCTGGGCAAAGACTTTCTGGTGACCTTTCAGGAGCGGCCCGGAGGCGATCCCTTCGGTCCCGCGCGCGAGCGCATCCGTCACCGGCACGGTCTAATCAGAAGCGCCGGCCCGGACTATCTCGCCTACGCGCTGCTTGATGCGGTGATCGATGACTATTACCCGGTCCTGGAGGAATACGGCGAGCGTCTGGACGACCTCGAGGCGCAGGTGACCACGAAATTGAACCAGGCCGCCGTCACCGCCCTGCATGCCGTCAAGCGGGACCTGTTGACCCTGCGCAGGGCTGTCTGGCCGCTCCGGGACGCCGTCAACTCCCTGCTCCGGGACGACAGCTCGCTCGTAGCGCCCGGGACCCGCATCTTCCTGCGCGACTGCTACGACCACGTGGTGACCATCATCGACCTCATCGAAACGTATCGGGAGCTCGGCTCCAGTTTGATGGACGTCTACCTCTCGAGCGTGAGCAACCACATGAATGAGATCATGAAGGTGCTCACCGTCATCGCCACCATTTTCATGCCCGCCACCCTGATTGCCGGCATCTACGGCATGAACTTCAATCCGGAGCGGTCCCCGCTCAACATGCCGGAGCTCGACTGGTATTACGGCTACCCATACGCGATCCTGCTCATGATCGCCATGACGGCTGTGACGCTCATCATCTTCAGGCGCAAGGGCTGGCTCGGCGGCCGTTCCGACGGGGCAGCCGCGCAGACCGGTCCGGGAGCGCAGGGGCAATCCGGTACCGCAGATGGTGCAGACCGCGCGGTTACGTGAGACGCTGGAGGCGGCACCTCTGCATTTCTCGCCGCCGGCCCTCGCCGGGCTGAGGTCTACCCGGCGCGCGCGGACGAAGGAGGCGGGGCGCTGCCTTGCCTCGCCGCCGGCTAGACGCTCGCTGGCCAGCCGGCAGGCTCGCGCGGCGGCAGCGGCACCAGCGCGGGCGGGGCCGGGTTGGCGGCTATCCAGTGCTCCCTTGATTGCCTGAGGCTTTTCGCGGTGGCGCGCTGATCGCGCGATCGGTTTCGCAGCTTCTCCAACAGATCATCTTGCGTCGCGCGCTGCACCAGGGGCGGACGGTCTCTCCTGCTGCGCATATCTCTCAGCCTGCCGAGAGCAGCCTCTTCTATGCCGCGAGCTTGCTCCTTACGGCCGCCACACACCTGGTTGACCAGACCAAGAACTGCTGCCTTTATCACCGTCTGCTCTCCCGGAATCCAGATCTGCCGGCCGTCGCGGCTTGAGAAACGCGAGCACCACGTTGCCGCGATTTTCAAACCGAATGAACGCCAACAACCGACTGAAACCATCGTAGCGAAAACGGTCAACGGCCGGGGCTAAGTTTGGCTAGCAGTTTGTATGGGATTGCTATAGGTTTTGGCTGGCAGAACCGGGATTAACCCTTACCCTTCTTACGTTCGGCGGTCTGTTTGGGCGGCGCGCCCACGCGGGCTATGGCCTCCTTGTCTCCCTGGGCGGCGGCCTTCTGCAGCCAGCTGGTGGCCGTCCGGTGGTTCCTGGTTACGCCGGTGCCGCGCTCGTACATCATCCCCAGGTTGTACTGGGCGGGCGGGTAACCCTTCTCGGCCGCTCTGGTGATCCAGGTAACCGCCTGTTCCGGGCTCCTCGCCACTCCTTCGCCGTTCATGTACATCATGCCGACGTTGTATGCGGCTTCCGGATAGCCCTTGTCGGCGGCCTTCTTGAACAGGTCCAGGGCCTGCCTGGCGTCCCTGGGCACGCCCTCGCCTGCCAGGTACATGACGCCGAGATTGAATTCGGCATCCGGCAGCCCCTTGGCGGCCAGCGGCTGCAAGAGCTCCAGTGCCTTCTTTTCACTCTTCTCGACGCCCTGCCCGTCGAGATACAGCAGGGCCAGATTGTACCGGGCGTCGTCATTGCCCTGGGCGGCGGCCTTTTCGAACCACTTGGCCGCGGTGGCGAAATCCTTCCTGGTGCCGGCACCACTCAGCGCCATCAAGCCGGCGTTGTACTGGGCATCCGCGAGACCTTGCTCCGCCGCCTTCTCAAAGAGAGCGAAGGCTTTCTCGTTCGACTGCGGGACGCCGTGACCCTTTGCGTAGAGGAGAGCCAGATTGTAGGCGGCATGCTTACCGCCGCCGTCGGCCGCCCTCTGATACCACTGGGCGGCGATCTTATCGTCTTTGGGCACGCCCTCGCCGTCCTCATACATGAGCCCGAGATGGTACTGCGCCTGATGCATCCCCTCTTTCTCGGCGAGCGGCCTCAGTATCTCGATGGCTGCCGCGTAGTTCTTGTTCTGGATCTCTTCGCGTGCCTTTTTGAGCTCGTCCTCCGGGCCCGCCAGGGCGGGCCCGGCGCCCCACAGTCCGATGCTGACCAATAGGGACGCGGCAAGTATGCCCCTTGCTGACATAAGTTCCTCCTTTCTATTCATCCATCCGTGCTTGCAGGACAGAGCTGACTTCCGGAGATTCCTCGATTCTCGTACCACCAGACCCTTGTGTGCGAAGCGCGGCCCCACGGGCGGATGTGCGCGCCAGAACCAGAGCCCTTGCCTGCGCAAGGGGGCTTTGGGATTTCCTGGTGACTACAGGGTCAAGTATAAACTAATAAAGCCCGGCGCCCCCTGGAAAACGTGCAATTCATTGCGAGAGTTTGCACTATAATGGCCCTCAAAAGCGATATGCTGATGCTGCGGAGCAGCGGTGCCCTCCTGGTTGTAAGTTCTTTGCGGCATCTGTCTTCTCGACTGTCCCCGCCGATAAAGGAGGCGAATATGTCAGCCAATAAGGAAGCAATATTGGGATTGGTGTCTTCCCTTCTCCTGTCCGCACAGATGGCGGCGCCGGTTTGCGCTCAGCCACCGGGAGCCTACCCGCCTCCGCCGGCTCCCGGCTACAGAGGATACGCATCACACGTGCGCTACAGCTATGATCGGTGGGCTTACGAGCACCCGACCGGGAAAGCGATGCTGGTCGACGGAGCGGTTGGCACCGCCATTGGTGCGCTTGTCGGAGGGGCCTCCGGCCGCGGTGCCATGCACGGCGCGCTGATCGGCGCCGGTTCCGGGGCGGGCATCGGATTGCTCCGCCACAGCCGGGTCGGCTATGAGCACCCGCTGGGCAAGAACATAGGAACTGTCGGCATCGCCGGTCTGGGCCTGTACCTGGCGGCCAAGCACGGTCACGGCATCTTCTGACGGCGGCAAGCCGTCGGTGCTTCCGAGCTGTGCTCGGAGCTCGCGCCCCGGTACCCGCTGACATCAGACCCTGTTGCTCGCAGGGGCGCGTTGGACGCGCCCGTGGAGGCGGATGCAATCCGCCCCCACGGGCGTACGTTGATTTCTGTCAGGCGGTACTAGTGCGCGCCAAGCAGCTCCACATCGAATATAAGCGTGGCGTTGGGGGGGATCGCTCCCGGTGCCCCGCGGCTGCCGTAGCCGAGCTGCGGCGGTATTACCAGCCGCCTCTTGCCGCCGACGTGCATGGTCGCCACGCCCTCATCCCAGCCTTTGATCACCTGCCCGGCGCCGAGCGTGAACTCAAACGGCTGCCCGCGATCGAGCGAGCTGTCGAACTTCTGACCATTGGTGAGCCAGCCCGTGTAGTGGACCGTTACTGTCTGACCTGGTCTCGGCATGGGGCCGTTGCCGACGACGTTGTCCTTGTACTGGAGGCCTGTCCTTGTGGTTACCACGCCCTGCTCACCGGGCGCGTTGCCGAAAGATTGCTGAGCCAATTTCAATCCCTCATAGTTGAACGGCCTGGCCTGTGACGCAGGTCCTGCCATGGAGAGGCACACCGCCAGCGCCGCCGCCGGCAGAATCGAACTTACAATGCGATATTTCATCTTTATCGTGCTCGCGTGGGGTTTTTCCAAAAGACAGCGCCCATTATATACGCTCGGTAACTCGTGTATCCTTATTGCACCTGGTGACATGAACGGGCGGAAGGTATCTCCATGATTCGACTGATGGTTGTTGACGACCATGTGCCGACGCGGGAAGAGACCGTGCGCGAGCTGTCTGCGGGCGGGGTGATCCAGGTGATAGCCGAGGCCGAGACGTCGGATGAGGCATGGAAGACCGGGCAGAAGCTTCTGCCCGACGTCATCCTGCTCGACCTGCATCTGCCGGGGCTGCTTTCCACGATGGATCTGCTGAAGCGTTTCGCGACGCTGCCTCGCGGGAAGGTGGTCATACACGCCAGCGAGGCCCGGGCGGCCGAGGTACAGGACCTGCTCGATGCAGGCGCGTCCGCGTATGTCTTGAAGTCCGATGCGCCTGCTTTAATTCGCATGGCGATCTTGATGGTGACGCGCGGATCTCGCGGGGTGGTATCGCCGTCCTTGCCCAGGCACCTCACCCGCCTGACTCCATCCGAGCGCTCAATCCTCAGGCACCTGACCAGGCGCGGCCGCCCGCCGCAGATTGCCGAGCGCCTGGGAATATCGGAGGACGCCCTGCGTGAAGCGATGATGCATCTCGCGGAGAAGCTCGAGCTGTCAAGCACAACGCAGCTTGTGAAGTGGGCGAAGAAGCACGGATTTTAAAAATCGCGACTGATGATACCGCTCGTGGTGCCAAACTCCGACGTCCCCGTCGCGACTTGTATTCAAGCCAGGAAAAAGCCGGCCAGCACGAGCCCGAGCCACAGGCTTCCTGCGATGATCACAACCATCTCCTTGATGGTGAACGCGTACCTGACAGGCAGCCCCGGGCTCTCGACAGAGCGCCAGTAGTCATTGAGCCAGTGTTGCGCGCACGCCAGCGGCAGGCATGCCGAGAAGGAAAGAAGGAACAGGGGGCCGGGCAGCCGCGACAGCAGTTGCAAAACGATGATGCCGCCGACGACCAGAGCGGAGGCGAGAAGCGGATGCCGGCGGGGGAAGGACCGTGAATTCGGCACGAGTTCCGCGATCCCCTTGATCTGGGTGGCGGCCAGGTAGATGTTCAGGACGGGCACGACAAGCCCGATCACCCTGAGCAGCGGGCTTACGTTCTCGAACCGGCTGAGTTGGCAGCCGGCGCCGGCGGCTCGCCCGGCCTGGGCGGAGAGGTCGCGCCAGTTCTTGTAGAACCAGTAAAAGAGATACGCGGAACAGGTCAGCACCGCCAGCACTACTACGTGCCAGAGTGGCTGCTGCAGCGATTCGCAGACGGCCTGGTCGTCTTTCACGAGGGCAGGTGCCGGGTCGTTGATGGCCGGTCTCCTAATCAAGGGGGAAGGCCCGGTCAAGATCGGGCCGGAGAGCATCTTTTGAGATCGATAATTATCATGATTTTTCGCCGGGATCCAGATAAACTAATAAATCCACTAGAGAGCCGTCAACCACGCGAGGAAGCAAAGATGGTCAACTCCGTAGTCCTTGTCGGGCGCGCCGGGCAAGATCCGGAAATGCGCTATTTCGAGTCAGGCAGGGTAAAGACTACCTTCTCCATAGCAGTCAACCGCCCCACCAGGGAGAAAGAGACCGACTGGTTCGACATCGTCCTCTGGGGCAGGCAGGCCGAGGTTGCCGGTGAGTACGTCAGGAAGGGCGGACTGGTCGGGGTGGAAGGGCGCCTGGATTTCAACCGCTGGACGGACGACAGCGGCGTCAAGCACGCCAAGCCCTACATCCACGCCTCCAACCTGCGGCTTCTGGGCAGCAAGCGGGACGCCGGCGGCGATATGCCCTCCCCCGAAGATTTCTCGTAGGGGCGCAGGGAGCTCCCGGTGCACGTCGGCTTCGTCGACTACGCGATAATCGGCATCTACTTCGTTTTCGTTCTCTCCATCGGCTTTATTCTCAAGAAGAAGATGGTGCGGAGCGAGGACTTCTTCCTGTCCGGGCACGCCATTCCCAGCTGGATTACAGGCCTCGCCTTCCTGTCGGCCAACCTCGGCGCCATAGAAGTGATGGGCATGGCGGCCAACGGCGCGCAGTACGGCATCATGACCGCGCACTTCTACTGGGTGGGCGCTATTCCGGCCATGGTTTTCCTGGCGCTCTTCATGATGCCGTTCTATTACGGATCGCGCGTGCGCAGCGTCCCCGAGTACCTGAAGCTGCGCTTCAACGAGCCGACGCGGGCGTTCAACGCCTTCTCTTTCGCCGCCATGACCGTGCTCATGTCCGGCATAAACATGTACGCCATGGCTCTTGTGTTCAAGCTCCTCCTCAACTGGTCGATGACCGCCTCGATCCTGGTGTCGGCCGGCGTCGTTCTGGCCTACACCGTTCTTGGTGGCTTGACCTCATCCATTTACAACGAGGTGCTGCAATTTTTTCTCATCGTCTTCGGCCTGCTGCCGATCACGCTCATCGGTCTGGCTAACCTCGGCGGCTGGCATGCCCTGACGGCCAGCCTGCCGGCCGGCTTCGATCACCTGTGGGCTCATACGGCCACGGCCGGCAACCCGATGGGCATCGACTGGCTGGGCATCGTGTCCGGGCTGGGGTTCGTTCTGTCCTTCGGCTACTGGTGCACGGACTTTCTGGTCATACAACGCGCGCTTGCGGCCAGGGACATGACGGCGGCGGAGAGAACCCCCTTGATCGCCGCTTTCCCGAAGGTGCTTTTCCCTGTGCTGACGGTCGTGCCCGGGATGCTGGCCCTTGCCATCATTCCCGGTCTGGGCTCGAACGGGGCCAACCTCTCCTACAACATGGCGATGCCGCTCCTGCTCGCCAAGTATTACCCGAGCGGCATGCTGGGCGTCGGGTTGACGGCCATGCTCGCCAGCTTCATGTCCGGCATGGCCGGCAATATCACCGCATTCAATACCGTCTGGACCTTCGACATCTACCAGAGCTACCTGGCTCCCGACAAAAGCGACGAGCACTACCTGTGGGTCGGCCGGCTGGCCACCGCGCTGGGAATCGTGGTCAGCATCGGCACCGCCTATCTGGTCATGGGCTTTCCCAGCATTATGGATTACATGCAGATGGTCTTCTCGTTTTTCAACGCGCCGCTGTTCGCCACCTTCCTGCTCGGCATGTTCTGGAAGCGCTGCACGCCCTGGGCGGCCTTCTGGGGGCTGGTTGCCGGGACAACGGCGGCGATCATCCACTTCACGCTCACCCACTTCGGCGTGATCTCCTATCCTTCCGTGATGGCGGGAAACTTCTGGCGCTCGTCGATCGCCTGGTCGAGCAATTTCGTGGTCGCCATAGCGCTCTCGTTTGTCACAAAGCCGCGTGACGAGAAAGAGCTGGCCGGGCTGGTCTGGGGAATGCCGGCCGAGCGGGAGGTCCGCGAGCAGTCCTGGTACAAGCGCCCGAAGGTGCTGGCGGCCTGCGTCCTCGCGCTGACAATCGCTTTGGATGTCGTCTTCTGGTGAAAAGATGCCTGACCTGCGCCTGGCAATCGGTGGTTTGTTCGTTTTGATAGGCACGCTGCTGGTCGGCTACGGTCTGGCCAGCCCGGTGCTGACCGCCGTCGGCCGGGCGCAGGTTAACCTGAACGTCTGCTGGGGATCGCTTATGGGACTGTTCGGCCTTTGCATGCTCCTGCTGGCGCTCAAGAAGAATGGCGGAGGCTGAGAACCGGCCTTTTCGAGCGTAATTTGATGGTCAAGCAGGCGATCTGCCTGTTGCGCGCCGGAGGTGGAGACGGTGCAGGTGGAGATCAAGCGTAAGTGAGGCGATTTTTGCCTGCGTTCACAACGCAGGCCGCTCACAGATGGCGGCAGCCTTCTACAACCAGCTCGCGGAAGCGAAGGGCCGTCGATGAAGTAAGGCGGATTCGCGATGAAATTCGTGACCCGGTATTGAAGTTGGTTGCTGAAACTGCCGGAAAAGGACCGGTTGCTATGGTGGTGTGCCCGCTTAAAGCCGCAGGTAAACCAGGCGGCTTTGAGCCATCACATGCGGTGCCGCACCTGATCCAGATAAAAATTCCTCACTTCCACCGTGCGGGGGTGGATCGGCTTGCCCGCGCTCACCAGGTGCTTGAGACCGAGGTCTGACGCCACCACGATGGCGTGGTCGAGATCGTTTTTGCCGCCCAGATCAAGCGCCATCCAGATCGGATCCTTGTAGTCCCGCGGCCGGCCCTCCTCCAGGCAGTCGGCCAGGTATACAACCTTGGACAGGTTGGACATCGGGACAAAGCCGAGAGTGTGCTGGCTTATTGCCCTCAGGACGTCCCGGTTGGTTACGCCCAGCTCTTCGGCCACCACGGCCGCCGCCACCGGCCCGTGCAGGAGATGACCGTACGCTCGTTCTATCCGGTTCGGCTTCAACCCGTACCGTTCGGCCATGGCCACGAGCTCTTTGTCCTTGAGCTCCTTGCAGGCGTCATGCAGCCAGGCGGCGAGCTCGGCCAGGAAAGGATCGCACGGGGCCGCGGGAGCCAGTTGCCTGGCCACATCGACCACCCCCGTGATGTGCTGGAAGCGCCTGTCGGACACCCGCGGGCGCACCCAGTCTATGACCAAGTCGAGGGAGATGCCGTCTGGAATCCCGGCACGGCGGTCGCGCTGAGTGCGGGATCGACTCCCCTCGCCTTGCCGTTGCGCGCTCATCGCTCGCCTGCTGGATGCGGGTTTGCGCTCCCCCGGTAGTGCCGCCGGGCAAGCAGTATGGAATTGACAGCCGGCGGCACCATATATAATACCGACTGCTCCGCGCGCAGCCTGTTGCGGATCTCGGAGCTGGAAACAGCCACCACCGGCGAGGCGATCTCCGCCACGTCAAAGCCGTCCGGAAGCACGACTTTCTGCTGGACTTGCGCTTCTGCGTTGCCGGCGACTGGCGCCATGCGCGGTGCGACAAGGAAGCGGCACAGCCTGGACAGGTCCTCAGCCCTGTGCCATTGCGGCAGATAAGCCAGGTTGTCGCCGCCGATGATCAGGTTGAGCCGCGCGCCGGCGGGACTCGACGCGCGCAACGCCTCGATAGTGTCCACCGTGTACGAGGGCCCGGGGCGGTCCAGCTCCATGCGCGAGGCCTCGAAATGGGGATTGTCCGTCAGGGCTGCCGCCACCATCTCGTGCCTGCTCTCCCCGTCCAGCAGATCGCCGCGCCGGTGCGGGGGCCGCCCGCAGGTGATGAAGATTACCGTGTCCAGCTTGAATTGGTCGCGAGCGCATTCGGCGACGAGCAGGTGCCCCCAGTGAACGGGGTTGAAGGTGCCGCAGAAAACTCCCAGCTCTTTCAATGGTCAGCCCCTATCCGCCGGTCGCTGTGCGGGATCTCGTGTACACGCGCGGCAGCCTCACGCGCAGCCGGCAAGCCAGCTCGTAGGTTATCGTGTCCAGCATCTGCGCCCAGGAAGCCAGGTAAAGCACCTTGCGCGGCTCGTCCGGGCGCCGCCCGGTCCGGGAGCGCCCGGATTGATCGGCCGTCTCCGAGCCGATAAGAGTGATCACGTCGCCTTCTTGTGCCTCAGGCGCATCGGTCACGTCGAAGAGCATCTGGTCCATGCTGATAAGCCCGACCTGGGGCACTTCCTTTCCCCAGATAAGCCCTGTCATGCGATTCGACAGGCGGCGGTCGACGCCGTCGCCGTAGCCGACCGGGATGGACGCCAGCCTGGTCGGCCTGCCGGCGGTCCACGTGTGGCCGTAGCCCACCGACTCCCCCGCCTCGATTGCCTGCAGGTGGTTTATACGGGCGCGTACGGACATGGCCGGCGTCACCACCTGCGATACCGCCTGCGGCTCCAGGCCGTAAAGATAGAGCCCGACGCGCGCCATGTCGTAGTGCGTGTCCGGATGCCGGCGCGCAGCCTCGCCGCTGGCCAGATGCACCAGCGGCGGCCTTTTGCCTGCGGCTTCCAGCGGGGCGAGCAGGGCGCGGAAGCACTGGTTCTGCAGCTGTGTCGCCTCCTGGTTGTCCGCGCGCGCCAGATGGCTGAACAGCCCGGTGAGCCTGAGCCGGGAATAATCCGCAATTCTGGAGAGCACCGGCATCATCTGAGCCGGCGCCACGCCCAGGCGGTGCATGCCGGTGTCGACCTTCAATTGAACGCAGGCCGTTCTGTCCAGTCTCTCGGCCGCCCGTGCCACATCGTCGACCTGAGAAGCGCTGGTGACGGTGATGTTAAGACCGGCCTCTATCGCCGCCGGCAAGGCCCAGGCCGGGGACGGGCTGAGAATGAGGATCGGGGTAGTGGTGCCGGCCTCCCGCAGTTGACAACCCTCGTCGACCGAAGCGACACCGAGCCAGCCCGCTCCGCAGGCTGAGAAAACTCGCGCCGCCTGAGCGGCCCCGTGCCCGTAAGCATCGCTCTTAACAACCGCCATCAGCCGGCAGGATTCGGCAAGCCAGGAGCGCGCCACCCGCAGATTGCCCTCCAGGGCGGCAAGATCGATCTCCAGCCACGCGTCGCGGCGGACCGATATCAGGCTTGGCTGGCGGGATGCGACCATTAGTAATTTCTCGTCATACAAGCTCCATCGCGAGCTTGCCGGGGTAAAACTTTATGCTAGCATTGCAGTCAGCCCTGACCACGATTTACTTTCGGCAGCGACGGCAGCAGGGGGCTGCTACAACGCGAGGCTGTAGCACTGCTTGTCGAGAGGGCAGCTAATTCCAATTCATGAAGGGTTGCCCCGGCCTGGCTTGGTATTGTGTTTCTGGAATCCCGGTTAAGTTACCCTGTTGAGGAGTTAAGGCCTTGAATAAAGCTGAACTAGTGGACATAGTGGCCAAGGATGCCGCCACCACCAAGAAAGACGCCGAAAATGTAATCAATAAGGCGATGGAGACCATTGTCAAGGCGGTCGCCCAGGGCGAAAAGGTTACCCTGGTGGGGTTCGGGACCTTCGAGGCCAGGCAGCGCAAGGCGCGCACCGGGCGCAACCCGAAGACCAACCAGCCGCTGCACATCCCGGCCAAGCGCGTGCCTGGTTTCCGGGTGGGCAAGGAATTCAGCGAAGCGGTGAACAAGAAGAGATAGGCACGCTTTATCTCAGGGGGTCCCATTGGAGCTACCAAAGGTAGCGGTCGTCGGCTGCGGTAACTGGGGAAGGAACCTGGTCCGAAACTTTGCCCATCTGGGGGCGCTCGGCGTCGTATGCGACGCTGATCCCAGGCGGCTGGAGCACGCGCTGTGGGAGCACCCGGGGGTGCGGGTGACCGACAGGTTCGATGCGGTGCTCGCCGACCCCGCAATAAAGGCCGTCGTCATCGCCACCCCCAGCGACACCCACTTCGACCTGGCCAGGCGCTCCTTGCTGGCCGGCAAGCACGTCTACGTGGAAAAGCCGCTGGCGCGCGACGTCCGCCATGCCGAGGAGCTGGATCAACTTGCCACCGAGCGCAATCTGGTGCTCATGGTCGGGCACCTGCTCCTCTACCATCCGGCGGTGAACTGCCTCAAAGAGCTGATTGCTTCCGGCGAGCTGGGCGAGCTGAGGTTCGTGCGCTCGGATCGCATGAACTTCAACAACTCCCGGCGCGACTGGAGCGTGCTCTGGGATCTGGCCCCGCACGACATATCAATGATGAGCTACCTGCTCGACTGCGACCTGACCGAGGTCAAGCGCGTGGGCGGGTGGGACACGCACGATGACGGTCTGGTCGATGTCGCCTATCTCGATCTGGCTTTTCCCGTCAACGGGCGCACCATTGCCGGACAGGTTCGCAACAGCTGGATCGATCCGCAGAAGCTGGTTCGCCTGACGGTCAACGGCAGCCTGAAAACCGCCGTCCTCAACGACACGCAGGTCGAGAACAAGCTTGCCCTGCACAGCCAGACGAAGGAAGGCCGCATGGTGGTCGAGTATCCCGAATACCCGGACGTCGAGCCGCTCCACCTGGAGTGCGAGCATTTCCTCAAGTGCCTGGTCACCGGCGAGCGGCCGCGAACCGACGCCAACAACGCCTACCGGGTGGTGCGCATTCTTCAAGACGTGGAAAAACGCCTGTCGAGCCGTCCCCGTCCGAACGCGCTTTCGGGGGCCGGCAATAGATGATCTGCCGGCGCTGCGATATAATATCCACCTGTGCACTGAGTGCGGGAGTAATTCAGTGGTAGAATGCCTCCTTGCCAAGGAGGATGTCGCGAGTTCGAATCTCGTCTCCCGCTCCATTTTTCAATCTGAACGTGCCGGCGCTGATCTGCCACCGGGGGAGGTGCGCGATCGGCAGCCCGACATTATCGGCCACCCGGGTTGTCAGCCCGCTGCCCGCGCCCCTGCTGCGCCGGAAAGCTCGCTAATTGCCGTGTACCCTGCTATATTAAACGGAAGGAATCTTTTTTTCCGATTAATGGCGTCGAGGTTACCACTGTCTACACTGGAGGCAGACAATGAGCGGGGAAGAGCAGGCGGCCGGCACGGGCGCTCAAGGTGAGCAGGCGTCCGGCGCACCAGGGAAACCTTCCGATGACGGCGGTGGGACTGAAAAGGCTGCAGCGGTGCCGGCGGGCGGCGGGTCCCCCAACGACACGCTCAAGCTGGGCGCCGACGAGATGATCAAGCGGCGCTCGCGCTGGCAGAGCAGCCTGGCCGCGCTGCGATACGTGAGCAGCATATCCCAGGACAACGAGGTCCAGCTGCGGGACAGCGACCGCGCCACCAGCCTCTGGCTTGTCATAGTGTGCATCCTGGCCGCGCTGTCGATCATCCTGCCCCAGTTCGCCTCGCCCGGGCAGCCGCAGTTCGTGCTGGCCCTCCTCCAGTGGATGGCCTCCAACCGCACCGTGCTCGTTCTGGCCGCCGACGCGCTGGTCGGCGTCGGGCTGGTGCTCTATGTCGCCAACCGGTTCGGCATCCTCACCACCCTTACCCCCAGGCAGGCGCTCCTGACCTGGCATCTCGTGCTGGGCTCCAGCCTGATCGGGATCTTCCTGACCATCAACCTCTTCCTGCTCTGCTGGGTTGTCTACTCCCCCACCAAGGTCGTCATTCCGGAGGCTCACCCGCAGGCAAGCGGCGTCCCGGCCGGCGGGCGACCGTCCGCCCCGGCGCCTCCCGCCGGCGCTCCGGCCGGGACGGCTGGCAGATAAACCCGGCGCTTGCCTAAGTGGTTCCCCCACCCGGAAAGCTAAATAGAAAATCGCCGTGGCAGCGCCCGGTTCCTCCTGCGTGATAAAATCGCCCTACTGACAGGGTGTAACACCTGGCTCGGCGATGCGAGGTTTGATTGCGTTTCGTGCTGGCGACCAGGGTCGCCAGCCCCGGTCTCAGGAGCGGGTGGCGCCCTCAAGCAAGCGGGCCGGTCCTCCGGAGCTTCGAGCCAAGCCCGGCGGGGTGAGAGGTTCCGCCCGCGGCATAAGAGGAGCCGGCGCCGCCGGCCGAGAAGGAAAAAGAGAAAGCCGACTACCAAGGGAAAAGGAGCAAGATGAAGGTCACTCTCGAAAAGCAGGGCATCAACGTGGTCCAGCTGGGCCTGGAGCTGGAGCCGGAAAAGGCTATCAAGGCGTACGAGGTTGCCTGCCGGCAGCTCAGCCACAAGGTGAACATTCCCGGCTTCCGGCGTGGCAAGGCGCCCCGGAAGGTAATCGAGCAGACCCTGGGGGTTGACTATATCAAGCGGGAGGCGCTCGAGCGGCTGGTTCCCGAGCTGCTCAACAAGGTGATCGTTGACGAGAACCTGGACGTAATCACGGAGCCGGAGGTCAGCTCATACCAGTTCGAGCTGGGCGAGCCGCTCACGCTTCACGCCACGCTCGAGGTGCGCCCGGAGGTGACGCTCGGGCAGTACCAGGGGGTGGAAGCCCACGTGCCCCAGGCGGCGATGCCCGACGATGCGCTCGATCGGGCGCTGCGCAGCATCGCCGAGTCCAAGGCCAGCTTAAAAGAGGTGGCCAGCCGCCCGGCGGCCATGGGTGACACCCTGGTGCTCGATTTCGAGTGCCGGGTCGACGATAAGCTGGTGGAAGGTGGCAAGGCCCAGGGGTTGATCCTGGAGATGAAGGAGGGCAACTTCCTGGAGGGGTTCTGCGAGCAGCTGGTCGGCAAGGAGCCGGGTACCGCCTGCCAGGTGAGCGCCCGTTTCCCCGCCGAGTACCGCAACAAGGAGCTGGCCGGCAAGCAGGCCGAGTTTACCGTGGAGGTGAAGGGGATCCGGGAGCGCTTCCTGCCCGACATCGACGACGAGCTGGCCAGAGCGGTCGGCGCCGGCTCGCTGGACGAGCTCAAGACCATGCTCAAGGCGCGGATGGACCACGAGATCGACCAGGAAAATGAGGCGCGCGTCCAGCGGGCCGTGGTCGAGGCGGTAATCGCCAACTCCTCGGTGGAGATCCCCGATTCCATGGTCGACCGCGAGCACGAGCTCCTGATGGGGTCCGTCCGCCAGATGGTGGAGGGCAACGGACAGAGCTGGGCGGATTTCCAGAAAGAGCCGGAGTACGAGCAGATCGTGGCCGCCAAACGCGAGGAGGCCCGCCATCGCGTGCTGACCAGCCTGGTTCTGGGCGCCGTGGTCAGGGCCGAGAAAATGACGGTGGGCGACGAGGAACTGGCTCCCTATCTGGCTGAAGTGGCTGCCAGGTATAATGTACCGACAGAGCGTGTCGCCGGTCGGCAGGACATCCGGCGGCAGGTGGCGGAGGAGGTGCTAACCCGGAAGGTGGTCGAATACCTGGTGGGCCATGCCTCGGTTCACTACCACAAAGATGAGTTGCCCGCCGGTGAGGGGTCGCAGGAGGAACCGGTGTCGGCGGCGAAAAAAGATTGACAGAATCCTCTAAGATAGTATTGTTGGCTATTAATGTAAGCAACCCCCAATCAGATAGCAGTCACCACAATCAGGAACACGAGTATGTCGCAAGACCGTCCTTCGGGAAAACCATCAGATATCTGGAGCATGAGCCCGCTTGCCGGCTTCCCGCCGTCCGCCTACTACGCGCCCACGGTCATCGAGACAACCGCCCGTGGCGAGCGCGCGTTTGACATATTCTCCCGGCTGCTGCGCGAGCGCATCGTCTTCCTCGGGCTGCCGATCGACGATACGGTGGCCAATATCGTGGTCGCCCAGCTGCTCCTGCTGGACGCCGAGGATCCGGAAAAGGACATCCGCCTCTACATAAACACGCCGGGCGGCTCCGTCACCGCCGGCATGGCCGTCTATGACACCATCCAGCACCTGCGCTCCGACGTCTCGACCATCTGTCTGGGGCAGGCCGCCAGCATGGGCGCCTTCCTTCTTGCCGCCGGCAAGAAGGGCAAGCGCCTGGCTTTGCAGCATTCGCGCATTCTCATTCACCAGCCTCTGGGCGGCGCCCAGGGGCAAGCCACTGACATCGAGATCCAGGCCCGGGAGATCATCCGCATCAAGCGGCAATTGAACGAGCTGATGGCCTTCCACACCGGGCAATCGGTCAAGCAGATCGAGAAGGACACGGATCGTGACAACATCATGACCGCCCAGGAGGCCAAAGAATACGGCATAGTCGATGAGGTGATAGTCAAGCTGGAGACGCAGCCAAATCTTGCTCCTGTCTAGAGTTCGATCGTCGCTCGGCCGCCGGGCTTATTCGCACAGCACTAGGAAGGTACAGGAAGACCGATGCCCAAGCAATCAGACAACCGACTGAAGTGCTCTTTCTGCGGCAAGAGCCAGGACCAGGTGAAAAAGCTCATTGCCGGTCCGGGCGTGTACATCTGCGACGAGTGCGTCGATCTGTGCAACGAGATTCTCGATGAGGAGCTGTTCGACGGCGGCGCGCACGCCGGGCCGGCCGAGGCGATGGTGCCCCAGCTCGTCGACGTGCCCAAGCCCCAGGAGATCAAGAACTTTCTCGATCAGCACATCATCGGGCAGACTCTGGCCAAGAAGATCCTCTCGGTGGCGGTCTACAACCACTACAAGCGGATAAGCCACAACTCCGAGCTGTCCGATCAGGTGGAGATCCAGAAGTCGAACATCCTGCTTGTCGGGCCGACCGGCTCCGGCAAGACGCTTCTGGCGCAGACGCTGGCCAAGCTGCTCGACGTGCCGTTTGCGGTCGCCGATGCCACCACGCTCACCGAGGCCGGCTATGTCGGCGAGGACGTCGAGAACATCCTCCTGCGCCTTTATCAGTCGGCCGACTACGACATCAAGAAGGCGGAGCGGGGCATCATCTACATCGACGAGATCGACAAGATAAGCCGCAAGTCCGAAAATACCAGCATCACCCGTGATGTCAGCGGCGAAGGGGTGCAGCAGGCCCTTTTGAAGATGATCGAGGGGACGGTGGCCAACGTGCCGCCCCAGGGCGGCAGGAAGGACCCGCACCAGGAGTTCATCCAGATCAACACGGCCAACATCCTCTTCATCGTCGGCGGTGCTTTCGTGGGGCTGGACAAGATCGTGGAGTCCAGGGTCTCCTCCAACCGGGGCGTCGGCTTCGGTTCGGCGCCGCCGCCGACCGCGCGCGAGCGCGAGGAGAGGGCCTCCAAGATCCTGCGCGAGCTTATCCCGGACGATCTCCTGAAGTTCGGCTTGATCCCGGAATTCGTCGGGCGCATACCGGTTGTCGCCGTTCTCGACGCCCTGGATGTCGATGCCCTGGTGCGCATCCTGATCGAGCCCAAGAACGCCATTCTCAAGCAATACCAGCAGTTGCTGGCGCTGGACGGCGTGGAGCTGAGATTCGATCAGGACGCGGTCAAGGCCATAGCCGAAGAAGCGATCAAGCGCAAGACAGGCGCGCGCGCCCTGCGCTCCATCGTCGAGGAGATCATGCTCGACTTCATGTACGAGGTGCCGTCGCGGTCTGACATCAAGGTCTGCCATATCACCAAAGAGCTGGTCGAGAAGCGCTCTACATCAGAGCTCCTGCAGCTTCCGAGCAAACCCAAGCTCAAGGGCGAGATAGCCTGACAGAACGACCTCGTCAAGGTACGAACTAGATACCATGCCAATGGCGGACCTGACCACCACCATATTCCCCCTGATCCCCCTGCGCGACGTGGTCGTATTCCCCCAGATGGTGACGCCGCTTTTTGTCTCGCGGGCGAAATCGATCTCGGCGCTCGAGCAGGCGCTCTTGCGCGACGATCGGCTGGTGGTGCTGGTGGCGCAAAAAGATCCCGAATGCGAGGAGCCGCAGGAGGAGGACATCTACCATGTGGGCACGCTGGCCGAAGTGATGCAGATGCTCAAGCTGCCCGACGGCACCGTCAAGGTGCTGGTGGAGGGCTCCTGCCGGGTCAGCCTGGACTTTCTTTACGACGACCCCCAGCATTTCCAGGCCAAAGTGTCCGAGCAGGAGGAGACGCTGCGCGACGATCTGTCCACCAAGACGCTCATCCGCGTCACGGTGGAGAAGTTCGAGCAGTACGTGAAGTCGACCAAGAAGATAAACCCGGAGAGCCTGCTTGCCGTCTCGGGAATCGGGCAGCCCGGGCGCCTTGCCGATATCATCGCCACCTATCTTTCGCTGGAGGTCTCCGAGCGCCAGCGCTGCCTGGAGATTCTCGATTCGACCGCCCGCCTCGAGTTCGTCGGCCAGCTCCTGTCGAGAGAGCTCGAGCTCGCCGATCTCGAGCAGCAGATCCACGACCGCGTGCGCTTCAATCTGGAGAAGACGCAGCGCGAGTATTACCTGCGCGAGAAGCTGCGCATCATTCAGGACGAGCTCAATGCCGACAGCGAGCAGATGGGCGAAATTGCCGAGTACAAGCAGAAGATTGCCAGGGCCAAGATGAGCGGGGTCGCCCTGGAGAGGGCGCAGAAAGAGCTGCAACGCCTGGAGAAGATGATGCCGCAGTCGGCGGAGGCGGCGGTCATCCGCACCTATCTGGACACGCTGGTCACCCTGCCCTGGGGCAAGCGCTCGCGTGATGTCATCGATCTGCCGCGCTCCGAGCAGATCCTCAACGAGGATCACTACGGGCTCGACAAGGTCAAGGAGCGCATCCTGGAATACCTGGCCGTGCGCAAGCTGGCCCGGCACCCGCAGGGCACCATCCTCTGCCTGGTCGGCCCGCCCGGCGTGGGCAAGACGAGCCTGGTCAAGTCGATCGCCCGGGCCATGAACCGCAAGTTCAGCCGCATCAGCCTCGGCGGCATCAACGACGAGGCGGAGATCCGCGGGCACCGCCGTACCTACATAGGGGCCATGCCCGGGCGGATCATCCAGGCCGTCAAGCAGGCGGGAACCAAGAATCCGGTCATCCTGCTCGACGAGATCGAGAAGATGACCCGCAGCTACATGGGCGATCCGACGGCGGCGATGCTGGAGGTTCTCGATCCGGATCAGAACGACAGCTTCACCGATCACTATCTCGACGCGCCCTTCTCCTTGCGGGAGGTCGTTTTTGTGGCGACGGCCAACTCGCTGGAGGGCGTACCCAGGCCGCTTTACGACCGGCTGGAGGTGATCAGGCTTTCCGGCTACACGGAGGAGGAGAAGGTTCAGATAGCCGAAAGGCACATCTTGCCCAAGCTTCTGGAGAAGCACGGCCTCACCGGCAGGCAGCTCAAGATCCAGGCGGCGACCGTGCGGAGGATAATCCAGGAGCACACGCGGGAGGCCGGCGTGAGGGCCCTGGAGCGGGCCCTGGCCACGATCTGCCGCAAGGTGGCCACACAGATCGTCAGGGAGAACTGCGGCTCGGTGAAGGTCGAGCCCAAGCAGATTGCCAGGTATCTCGGGCCGGCCAGGGTGCTGCGCGAGTCGGAGACGCACGGGCCGCAGGTGGGCATCGTCACCGGGCTGGCCTGGACGGAGACCGGCGGCGAGACACTGTCCATCGAGGTCAACACCATGCGCGGCAAGGGGCGCCTGCAGCTGACAGGACAGCTTGGCGACGTGATGAAGGAGTCGGCGCAGGCTGCCTTCAGCTACATACGCAGCCACGCCGAGCGGCTGGGCATCGATCCCGGTTTCCAGGAAGGGCTTGACGTTCACATCCACATCCCCGAAGGCGCCATTCCCAAGGACGGGCCCAGCGCCGGCATCGGCATGGCGCTGGCTTTGATCTCGGCGGTTTCCAAGCGGCCGGTGCGGGCCAACCTGGCCGTGACCGGCGAGATTACCCTGCGCGGGCGCGTGCTGGCCGTAGGCGGGCTCAAGGAGAAAGTGCTTGCCGCCGTGCGGGCCGGCATCAAGACGGTCATATTCCCGCGCGGCAACGAGAAGGATCTGCAAGAGGTCCCCGACTACGTGAAAAGCAGGCTGGAGCTCATGCCGGTCTCGCACCTCGATGAGGTGCTGGCGGTTGCCTTCAAGTCCAAGGGCAAAGGCAACGCCGGCAAGTCCAGGGGCGTGCAGCGCGTGGCTTCGCGCCGCAGCGCCCTCGGGCGGATCAAATAACCGCACAGCCTTATCTAATTATTGCGACGAGCAAGAAAGCGCATCTTTTCCGCTATGATCAGGGCAACCGAGCGCCGACACAGCGATGGAGAACAGCCGCTTTACAAGTGGCGCGCGCTTCTGAGCGCACCTGTGAAACGGCTTGAATTCGTACAGAGAGCAAAATACGGGAGTTCCTTATGGTGATGGCAAAGACCGGCAATAAGAACCTGGATTATTTGAAGCGGGACAGCGAGCTGGTGAACCCGGTGCTGCATCGTATCCACCCGATCGTGGCCGATCATGCCAAGGGTTCCTACATCTACGACATGAACGGCGACGCCTACCTGGATTTCACCACCGGCATCGCCGTCAACAACGTCGGTCACTGCCACCCGAAGGTGGTCGAGGCCGTGCAGAAGCAGGCGGCGCAGCTCATGCACACCTCGATTGTCACGCACCACAAAGGCTACGCGGACGTCGCCGCCAAGCTCATCGAGATCGCCCCCGGCCGGCTCGATTCCGTTTTCCTGGCCAACAGCGGCGCCGAGGCCGTCGAGGGGGCGCTGAAGATGGCCCGCTACATAACCGGGCGGCCGGCGATCATCAACTTCCGCGGCTCCTTTCACGGGCGCACCTTCATGACCACGGCGCTCACCACCTCGAAGCTCTACTACCGGGAGAAATACGAGCCGTTCCCGTCCTCGATCTTCACGCTGCCCTATCCTTACGTGTACCGCTCGAGTTTCCGCAACGATCCGGAAGCCTGCGTCGACGATTGCATAAAGCAGTTCGACGTCCTCTTCAACCAGTTCGTGCACCCCGACCAGGTGGCGGCCATACTGGTGGAGCCGGTGCAGGGCGAGGGAGGCTACATCGTGCCGCCGGACAGCTTCCTCAAGAGGCTGCGCCAGGTGGCCGACAGGAACAAGATAATCCTGATCGTCGACGAGGTGCAGACCGGTTTCGGGCGCACCGGCAAGATGTTCGCCTGCGAGCACTCCGGGGTGGAGCCGGACATCATGCTCATGGCCAAGGCGATCGCCGGCGGCATGCCGCTTTCAGCGTTCATAACCCGCAAGGATCTTTCCAGTCAGTGGCCGCCCGGGCGGCATGGTACCACATTTGGTGGCAACCCGGTCTCCTGCGCCTCCGCGCTCGCCACCATCGCCGTGCTGCAGGAGGAGAAGCTGCCGGAGCGGGCGGCCAGGCTGGGGGCGCAGGTGCTGGAGCGGCTGCGCAAGTTCGCCGCCGGCAAAAAGCACGTGGGAGAGGTGCGGGGGCTGGGCCTCATGATCGGCATCGAGTTCAACGACAAGGACGGCAATCCGAGCAAGGAGATCGCCGAGCAGGTGGCCGAGCGGGCCTTCGAGAACAAGCTCCTTCTTCTCACCTGCGGCAGCCACGGGCAGGTGATCCGCTTGATCCCGCCGCTCAACATGTCGGATGCCGAGTGCGAGAAGGGCATCGAGATCCTTGAGAAGGCGATGACCCTCTAAAAGCGAACCTATTTCAATTCAGGAGAGAAAGATGAGCACAACCACACCAAGCCTGGAACCAGCCAGGGGCAGATCGGACGCCCCGCAGGTCCACAACAACTACATAGGGGGCCGCTGGGTGAAGGCCAGGAGCGGCGAGACCTTCCCGAGCGTCAATCCGGCCAACACAAGCGAGGTGGTGGGACACTTCGCCGCCTCGGGGCCGGAAGATGTGAAGGCGGCAGTCGACGCCGCAGCCAGGGCTTTCCCGACCTGGAGGCGCACGCCGCCCCCGGCCCGGGCCGACATCATCCTGCGCGCCTCGCACATCCTGGAGACGCGCAAGGAAGAGATAGCGCGGGCCATGGTGCGCGAGATGGGCAAGGTGATCAAGGAAGCCCGCGGCGACGTCCAGGAAGCGATCGACATGGCCAAGTACATGGCCGGCGAGGGGCGCCGCCTGTTCGGGCACACCTGCCCGTCCGAGCTGCCGGACAAGTTCGCCATGGCCGTGCGGGCGCCGGTGGGCGTCGTCGGCCTGATCACGCCCTGGAATTTTCCGGTCGCCATCCCGAGCTGGAAGATGTTCCCGGCGCTGGTGGCCGGCAACACTGTGGTCTTCAAGCCGGCCAGCGACACGCCGCTTTGCGCGCTCATGCTGGTGGAGGTGATGATCGAGGCGGGTCTGCCGCCGGGCGTCCTCAACTTTGTCACCGGATCCGGCGGCAAGGTGGGCATGCCGATCGTCGAGGACCCGCGGGTGCGGGCGATCTCGGTCACCGGCTCCTGCTCGGTCGGTCGCCAGATTGCCGGGCGCTGCGGCGAGCTCATGAAGCGGATCTCCTGCGAGCTGGGCGGCAAGAACGCCATCTGCGTGATGGAAGACGCGGACATGGACCTGGTGCTGGAAGGGGCTGTCTGGGGCGCTTTCGGCACGGCCGGGCAGCGCTGCACGGCGGCCAGCCGGATAATCGTGCACCGGGACCGCTACAAAGAGTTCCTCGACAAGTTCGTGGCGCGCACGAGCGCGCTCAAGTTGGGATACGGGCTGGAAGCCGGCGTAGACGTCGGGCCGGTGATCAACAAGGGACAGCTGGCCAGCGTCAACGAGTACGTGGAGATCGGCAAGAAAGAGGGCGCCAGGCTCGTCTGCGGCGGCAAGATCCGCGACGACGGCGAGCTGGGCAAGGGCTGCTTCCACGAGCCGACCGTCTTTGCCGACGTGAAGCCGGATATGCGCATCGCCCAGGAGGAGATCTTCGGGCCGGTGACGGCCGTCATCCCGGTGGACAGCTTCGAGCAGGCGATCGAGGTGGCCAACGGCACCGAGTTCGGCCTGTCGCTGTCCATGTACACCCGCGACGTCAACCGGGCCTTCAAGGCCATGGAGGAGCTGGAGTCCGGCATCGTCTACATCAACGCCCCGACAATAGGCGCGGAGATCCAGCTGCCCTTCGGCGGCGTCAAGCAGACCGGCAACGGGCACCGCGAGGCCGGCATCACGGCCGTCGAGCAGTTTACCGAGTGGAAGGCTATCTACGTCGACTACTCCGGGCGGCTGCAAAAGGCCCAGATTGACACCCACCCTGCCAAAAAGGCAGATTGACCTCTTTTCGATCAGGAGATACTGGAGAAACCGCAATGGATTTTGAATTCACCGCTGACCAGCTGGCCATACGCAGGCACATGAGGGAGTTCGCCGAGCGCGAGATCGTCCCTGTTGCCGCCAAGAACGACAGGGATTGCCGGTTCGACTGGGACGTGGCCAGGAAGATCTTCAAGGAAGGATTTCTCGGCTGCCCCGTGCCGGAGAAGTACGGCGGGCTGGGGCTGGACTACATCGCCTACGGGCTCATGACCGAAGAGGTCAACCGCGTCTGCTCGTCGACCCGGACGCTGTTTTCCGTGCAGACCTCGCTGGTGGCGCTGACCATCCTCAAGTGGGGCACCGAGGAGCAGAAGATGTTTTACCTGCCCAGGCTGTGCAACGGCGAGTTCATCGGCTGCTACGGCCTGACGGAGCCGGAGGCCGGATCGGACGCCGCCAACCAGCAGACAAGGGCCGTGGCCGACGGCAACGATTACCTGCTTTCCGGGCAGAAGGTCTGGATCTCCTGCGGCTCAATCGCCACGCACGCCCTTATCTTCGCCACCGTGGATAAATCGCTCGGGCACAAAGGGATAACCTGCTTCGTGGTCGACACCAAATCAAAAGGCTTCACAGCGAGGCCGATCAAGGGCAAACTGGGGCTCAGGGCCTCGGATACGTCCGAGCTCTTCCTGGAGGAGGTGCGCGTGCCGAAGGAGAACATCCTCGGCCAGGTAGGGGAGGGCTTCGCCATCGCCATGTCCGCCCTCGACAACGGGCGCTTCTCGGTTGCCGCGGGCGCCGTGGGGCTCACGCAGGGCTGCATCGACGAGTGCACGAAGTATGCCATGCAGCGCAAGACCTTCGGCAAGCCGATTGGCGAGCACCAGCAGGTGCAGGCGATGATAGCGGATATGGTGGCGGACTGCGAGGCCGGCAGGCTTCTCTATCTGCGCGCCGCGCACCTGAAGAACAAGGGCGTGCGCAACACGCTGGAGACGTCCATCGCCAAGCTCTTCTGCGGCGAGGCGGCCAACCGCGCCGCGCACAACGCCGTTCAGATCTTCGGCGGCTACGGCTACTCCGACGAGTACCCGGTCGAGCGCTACTTCCGCGACGCGAAGGTGCTGAACATCTACGAGGGAACCCGGGAGATCCAGCGGCTCATTATCGCCCAGGACGCCCTCGGCATCCGCTACGCCAACGGCAAGCCCTCCGGCCGGCCGACGGCGCTGGCCGGCGTCGGTGCCTGATCGCCCAACTTGAAGTATTGAAACGCCTTCACCGGCCGGCTGTTTCCAAGAGCGCCTGATGTACTACATTGGTGTCTTTCCGGAACCGGCTTTGGCGCACGTCGAACGACAAAGGAGCATACTATGGCTGGCACATACAAGATGACCGAAATCGTCGGGACCTCTCCCAAGAGCTTTGCGGACGCGGTGCAGGAAGGGGTCAAGCGCGCCGCGAAGACGCTGCGCAACCTGGGCTGGTTCGAGGTCGTCGAGCAGCGGGGGCTGATCAAGGACGGGCAGGTCGCTGAGTTCCAGGTGACGATCAAGGTCGGCTTCAAGCTCGAAGACTAGTCCGGCTGGCCGGCAACGAAGCTTTAGATCCGCCCGGCCCCCCGGGAACCGGCGGGCGCCTTCGCTCGTCACCCGGGGAGGCGGATTCATTCAGGAGCTTCACCATGACAAGATACGGCTCTGGGACATCAAAGCGGGCTTGTGTTGCGGCGGCGATTGCTCTTGCTCAACTGGTCGTCCTCTCCCCCCTGCCCGGATACGCGCAGAAAGCGGCGGTGAGGATAGCCGGGCAGAGCGTGTTTGCAATCCCGGCGGGCAGCGGCCAGCTCACGGCCGACAACCGCGCGCAGATTGTTCAGCAGAATCTCGACAACGCGCTTGTCGCCTCGACCGATCGCTTGCCGACGGCGGTGAAGATCGTCTATGTCAAAGGGACGCCGGTAATCACCCTCGGAGGCTACCAGGTGGTCAGCGTCGACGCGGCCAGCGCCAGGGCTGACAGCACAACGCCTGCCGCCCTCGCGCAGCAATGGGCTGATTCGATCAGGAAAGTGCTCGCCGACACCGGCGCCGTCAACGATTACATCGCCGGGCTGACCGGCGGCAATGCCGGCCCGGGCGGATCCACGGCGGAGTCCGCGGCGGCGGGACAGCCTGCCGATAAGGGCCAGACCTCCACGGCACCGCTTGAGCAGGGGCGGGTGGTCTACGTGCCGGCCGGAATGGTGATACCGATCACGCTGACCACCGGCATATCCAGTGAGAACGCCCAGCCAGGCGATCGCATCGAAGGAAAGGTAAGCCAGGCGGTCAACCTGGAGAACGGCTCCATCCCGGCAGGCTCTCTGGTTGTCGGGCAGGTGGTCAGCTCGGAGGCCGGTGCCAGAATGGGGCACTCGGGGGCGCTCAGCCTCAAATTCATTACCCTGCGCACCCCTGACGGCGCGGAGACGCCGATTACCGCCCACATCGTCAGCAATGCCGGCAAGGCCGCCCAGACCGGCAGCGACACGCTGATTGGCGAGACGACCAGGCAGAAGGTCGAATCCGCGGCCATCCGCGGCGCCATCGGCGCGGGATCGGGGGCGCTGCTCGGCACCGTAATTGGTGCCATCGCCGGCGGCGGGCACGGCGCCGGCAGCGGCGCCTGGTCGGGGCTGGCCATTGGCGGCGCGCTGGGCGTGGCCGACGCGCTCCTGCTGCGCAAGGGCACGGACGTCAAGCTGGAGTCCGGGCAGCAGATGCAGCTTCTGCTCGATGCTCCCGCGCAGCTGGCCGGCACCGACACGGGCATGTGAATCAGGTCCCGAAAATGCGATCGCCGGCGTCGCCCAGCCCCGGCACGATGTAGCCGAACTCGTTGAGCTGGTCGTCGATTGCGCCGGTCATGATCTTGACCTGGGGAAATTTCTCGTGGACCTTCTTTATGCCTTCCGGGGCCGCCACGAATGAGACCAGGTGGATGGTGCGCACGCCGAGATTCCAGAACAAGGAGATGGCCGCTGTCGCCGAGCCCCCCGTGGCCAGCATCGGGTCCAGAACGTAGACGCGGGATTCCGGAGGCAGCGCGTCCGGCAGCTTGGCGTAATATGAGATCGCCTGCAGGGTCTCCTCGTCCCGGCGCAGGCCGATATGGTAGATGCGCGCGTTGGGAACCAGGTTCTCCGCGGCCTCAGCCAGGACAAGCCCCGCCCGCAGCACCGGCGCCAGGATCACATAATCGGTAAGGGCGATCCCGCGCGCGGGCCCGATCGGCGTCTCGACGCCGGCCGGTCGGGTGGACAGCTCGCGCATCGCCTCGTAGACCAGGAAGCGGCTCATCTCGGCGGCCCGCCGCCGGAACTCCCCTGACGGCAGCTGGTAGTCGCGTATCTTGGTAAGCAGGCTCTGGACGAGCGGGTGATCGCAGACCTGGACCTGTGCGGTTGTGGAAGTCATGTTTCGCTTCAATCTCCTTCTAAGAAATGACGGACTGTTGTGCCGGCGCTCCAAGTTGCCGGAGGCAGCGCTGTCTGGCCCAGGCGTCGGAACCCAGGATGTCCTCCAGGGAAGGGTCGGACACCGGCTTGTGCTCGGCGAGCAGGCGCTCGATCGTCTTCGGTATTTCGCCGAACCTGATGAGCCCCTGCAAGAAAGCCTCGACCGCCACCTCGTTGGCCGCGTTGAAGACGCAGGGCAGGGTGTTTGTCTCCCCGGCCACGGACTCGGCCAGGGCCAGGCAGGGGAAGCGCTGGCGGTCGGGCTCCTCGAAGGTGAGGCTTCCGGATACCGCCAGATCGAGCCTGGGCACCGCCTGTGATGGCACACGCTCCGGCCAGAAAAGCGCATAGTGGATGGGCAGCCGCATGTCCGGCAGCCCCATCTGTCCGACCAGCGAGCCGTCGACAAACTCGATCGCCGAATGCAGGATCGACTGCGGGTGGATCACCACCCTGACCTGCTGCGGGGTGACGCTGAACAGCCAGCGAGCCTCGATCACCTCCAGACCTTTGTTCATCAAAGTCGCCGAGTCGACCGAGATCTTGCGCCCCATCGACCAGTTGGGATGGCGGAGCGCATCATCCACGGTGGCACGCTCGATCTCATCGCCGCTCCAGGTCCGGAAAGGGCCGCCCGAGGCGGTCAGCCAGATCCGGCTTATATCCTCCGTACGGCAACCGGCAAGCGACTGGAAGATGGCCGAGTGCTCGCTGTCCACCGGCACGATGCGAGCGTTGCACCGCGCGGCCAGCGGCATGATCACGGAGCCGGCTGCTACGAGGGTCTCCTTGTTGGCCAGGGCGATCGTCTTGCCCTGGCGAATGGCCGCCGCCGTCGGCAGCACCCCCAGGAAACCGACCAGCCCGGTGACCACGGTCTGTGCCGCCGGGTGGGTGGCCACGGCCACAAGCCCCTGGTCGCCGGTGACCACCTCGACCTTCTCCTGCCCGCCCATGAGCTCGAGCAGCTCCCTGCGCCCCGCCTCATCGGCGACCGAGACCAGCTCCGGCCGAAAGGCGCGAATCTGCCCGGCCAGGGTCTCGAGGTTGTTCCTGCCCGCCGCCAGCGCCGCCACCGCCAGCCTGTCCGGGTGGGCGGCGACGATATCCAGCGTCTGGCGCCCGATTGAGCCTGTCGAACCTAGTATGGCGATCTTTCTCAAGGCAATCCCCGCCCGGACAGGCAACCGCAAAGGCAGTGCCTGCCATGCATTCTATCCTGCCCCAGGCGGCCAGCCCAGATCAGCAATTTCATGTAGGCGTCCGCCTGCCGATGCCGGCCCGGTCGGGCCAGCGGTCCGCCCGGGCGCGGGCGCCCGCCTGCATCCGGCGAGCGATTCGTCAGGGCGGGGGCGGGCCCCGGCCCCGGCTAACCGGGCGGCAGCTGGAAGAGCTGGAAAGCGTCTGTGGAGACCAGCCCGCGGATGAACTGCAGCGCCACCAGGCGCCGGCTGGCCTGGTCCCAGGCGCCGCCCCAGAAGGAGTAATAGGGGTTGTAAGCGACGCCGGAAGGCGGCGTGTAGAAGAATGCCCCCGGAGCCAGCGGCATGGAGACGTTGCCGGGCGGGAAATGGTTCATCTGGTAGAGCGGGCCGTAGGAGGTGTTGGCGGCCCGCTGCAGCTGTGTCTGGGCCTCATCGAGCTTGTCGAGAATGGCCTGCTTCTCCTGCGGGGTCACCTGGCCGGCGACCATCCCCTGGACGAGCGGCTTAAGGGCCTCCATGGTCAGCACATCGGCAAGGTAGATGCCGAAATAGGGGTTGCTGGAGCTCTGGACGCCCTGACGAAGGACGTTCTCCTCCCAACCGAGGGTCTGGGCGGAAACCCGGGACATGCGCTGGAAATAGGTGATGGCGTCGGTGCGCGAGGCCGTGCTCAAGGTGGCGAACGGGTTTGTCGAGCCGGCCCCGGACGCCTGCGCCAGCGCGTACTCGGAGACCGCAAGGCGCGAGCGGTCCACGTCGAAGCGCTGCCCGTTGAGGTCGATCTCCTTCAGGTACCCGGGGATGTAGTAGTTGACTGACTGGTCGCCGCCCTTGAAGAAAAAGTAATAGCCTTGCTGGTCCGCCCAGTTGAGGAGCTCTACGCCGGGCGGCAGGTAGTCTATGCGCAGGGTGGTGTATGGCTCTCTTGTCGCCGGCAGCCCGCGCAGCCTGGTCAGATCGGCATAGCTTATCTCCAGCACCCCGTCTTTTACCGGCCAGGTGCCGGTGCTGTCGGTAACAGGCGCCGGCGCCGAAACGGCAGGCGGGTAGCCGGGCAGGTGAAAGCGCCAGGGCACGACCGAATTCGAGCCGGAGCCGGCTGATTGGCCGGCGTTGTCCGTCTGGGCGGCAGGCGGCGGGCCGCTGCCGTTATTCTCCAGCGCCTGCAAAAGGTTCAAGCTGAACTGATCGAACAGCCGGGTGCTGTCTGCGTGGCTCTGTGGTCCGAACTGCTCCACCATCTTGTCCTTACGGTCGTGCCAACACCAGCAATATGGAAAATATTGCCGGGCGGATCAATGTGATAACTACGTAGGCGGGGGGAGTTTCCGCCCTACGATCTCTGGGCTACCTCTTGCGTGATCTTATCCAGGAACTCGGCGGTCTTGATCGTGCCCACGTCCCCGTCGCGGCGGTGGCGTACCGAGACGGAATCAGCCGCCTGCTCCTTGTCGCCGACCACGAGCATGTAGGGGACTTGCTGCATCTGCGCCTCGCGAATGCGGTAGTTGATCGTCTCGGACCTGTCGTCGAGCGTGACCCGCAGATCCCGCTCCCTCAATTTTTCGAAGACCTGGCGCGCGTACTCCTGGTGCCGGTCCGAGATCGGCAGCACGGTGGCCTGCACGGGGGCCAGCCAGGTCGGGAAGACGCCGGCGTAGTGCTCGATGAGACCGCCGCAGAAGCGCTCCATCGAGCCCAGCACCGCCCGGTGCACCATCACCGCCTGATGGCGCTCGCCGTCCTCGCCCACGTAGGTGACATCGAAGCGCCTGGGCAGGTTGAGGTCGACCTGGACGGTCGGTCCCTGCCACTCGCGCCCGATCGCGTCGTAGAGCTTGATGTCGATCTTCGGGGCATAGAAGACGCCGCCGCCCTCGTCGACCTGGTAATCCATCTGGCGCGCCTTCATGGCGGCCTCGAGGGCGCCGGTGGCCATCGCCCACTCCTCGTCCGTGCCGATCGACTTTTCCGGGCGGGTGGACAGATAAGCCTTGTAGGTGTAGCCGAAGGTGGTCATGAGCAGGTCGATGAGATCGAGGATGCCGTTGATCTCGGGTTCGAGCTGCTCCGGGGTGCAGAAAATGTGCGAGTCGTCCTGGGTGAAGCCGCGCACGCGCAGCATGCCGTGCAGCACCCCCGAACGCTCGTAACGATAGACCGTGCCCAGCTCGGCGAAGCGCAGCGGCAGGTCGCGATAGCTGCGCAGGCGGGACTTGTAGATCATGATGTGCCCGGGGCAGTTCATCGGCTTGACGCGGTAGGGCTGGTCGTCGATGTCCATCGCCGAGTACATGTTCTCGCCGTAGCTCTGCAGGTGGCCGCTGATCTCGTAAAGCTTCTCGCTGGCTATGTGCGGGGTGAAGACGAGCTGGTAGCCCCGCTTCCTGTGCACCTCGCGCCAGAAATCTTCGATGGTGGCGCGGACGGTGGCAAGGTTCGGATGCCAGAAGATAAGCCCCGGGCCGACCTCGTCGTGCACGGAAAAGAGATCCAGCTGCCTGGACAGCCGCCTGTGGTCCCGGCGCTCGGCCTCCTCCAGCCGCTTGAGATAAGCCTCCAGATCGGCCGCCTTCCACCAGGATGTGGCGTAGATGCGCTGCAGCTTATCCCGCCCCTCGTCGCCGCGCCAGTAGGAGCCGGACACCTTGAGGAGCTTGTAGGCCTTTATCAGACCGGTGCTGGGCAGGTGAGGCCCGCGGCAGAGATCGTTCCAGACCGTCTTGCCGTTCTTGTCCTGCATCAGGTAGAGCGTCGGCGAATCGTTCCTGTGCTCCTCGAGAAGCTCGGCCTTGAACTTCTCGCCCTGCCGGACGAACTCGGCGAGCTGGCCGTCCACGTCGGGAATCTGATAGCGGCAGATCCGCTGATCCTCCCGGACTATCCTCTTCATCTCCTCTTCGATCATTTCCAGGTCTTCCGGGGAAAGCGTGTGCCCGGGTATGTCGAAATCGTAATAAAACCCGTCGGCGATGGTGGGACCGATGGCAATCTTGGCCTGGGGAAACAGGCGCTGCACGGCCTCGGCCATGACGTGGGCGGTGGAGTGGCGCAAAAGCTCCAGGGATTCCGGATCATCGGGCGTGAGGAGCTTCACCGCATCGCCTTCGGCCAGCGGCGTGTAAAGATCGCGGATCTCGCCGTTCACGAGCGCCCCGACCGACCTGGCAAAGAGCCCCTGGCTTATGGACCTGGCCAGGTCGGCTGCGGTGGCGCCCGCATCCAGGCTGCGCCGGGAGCCGTCGGGAAGGGTTACGGTAATCTGCGTGCTGACTTGTGACATGGTTGCATCCTCTGAGCCTGCGGCATGGACAAACTGCCGCCTCGCCAATTTTATCAGGAGGCGCCGGCCGGGGCGTGCTGACTGTCCCGGGCGGGCCTTCCGCCGTCAGGAGCGCGTGCAGATGAAGTAGCTCACCGGCTCCGACCCGTCGTTCACCGCCGAATGGACGGTGCCGGCAGGCAGCCGGAAGGCGTCGCCTGTCTCCAGCCGGTAGTCGCTGCCGCCCGTGGAAAAGACGATCGTCCCGGCCGTGACCACGATGAACTCGTCGTGCGGGTGGCTGTGCTCGGCGTAGGTCGCTCCGGGAGCGTCTTGCCAGGGGAAAAGATCGAATCCCTCGGCAAGCAAGGCCGCCTGGATCTCCTCGCTGGAGCTCCCCCGGCTGTACCTTCCCTTGATTACCTGAGGACCGGTCATAGCGTCAATATTGTAAGGCGAATCACGCGCTGGTGAGGAACTCTTTGCCGAGCGCCTCGATGAAAAGCCGAAGCTCCGCTTCCGTGGTGAAAAAACGGATGCCGGCAGCGTCCCAGCGATAGAAGCCGGTATCCGCGTTGCCGGCGTCTATCCAGGCCTCGACCTTGATGCCGCCTTCACGCGTTCTCTCCAGCACGAGCTCGAACGACGGCTCGGCGGGCTCGAAGAGGATCGTCTCGCGCCGGCGCTCCGCGAGGTCGCCGGCCAGCTCGACCAGCTTACGGAGCTCATCTTCGGGCTGCCGGCACACAAGGCACAACTCGTCCAGTGAGCGCTTGCCGCTGCGCAGGGCAAGGCTCACGCGCTGCCAGCTTTCATCGGGCGCGGCCGGCTGGACGCCGGGCGCCCCGCAGGCTTCGATCTTCAGGGAGCTTGCCAGCTCTTTGTCTTCCGAAAAAAGTGCGGCCATCTCATTTCCCCACGCAGAAGTTGGCGAACACCCGGCCGATTACCTCCTCGCTCACCGCCTCGCCGCAGATCTCGGAGAGCGCATCGACCGCCGCTTTCAGATCGGTAGCCAGACAATCGGCGGGCAGCCCGCCGGCCAGGGTCTCGCCGACCAGCGAAAGCGCCTCCGCGGCGCGCCGGCAGAGCTCGGCCTGGCGCGCGTTGAGCGAGGCGCCCTGGCCGGCCGCTGCCTGACCGGCAAAGACAAAGCGCTCGATGGCCGCGGTCAGCTCCTCGATCCCGGCACCGGTGGCCGCGGAGACGTAAAGCGTGGCGGCGGCGTCCGCCCGCGCCGGCAGGATAGCGGCCGCGCTTTCCGGGGCGAGCCGGTCAACCTTGTTGCCGACAAGGATAAAGGAGCGCTCCCCGATGTGCCCGCGGATCTCCTCTTCCGGATCCTGCCAGCCGCAGGCCAGATCAACCACGAACAGCACCAGCTCCGCCTGCTTGATGGCCGCGATTGTGCGCTCGATGCCCGCCCGCTCGACCCGGTCCTCGGTGTGCCTCACCCCGGCCGTGTCGATCAGGAGCACCGGGATGCCGTTTATCTCGTGCAGCTCCTCCAGCGAATCCCGGGTGGTCCCCGGTATGTCCGTGACTATCGCCCGCTCGAACTTGAGCAGCTGGTTCAAGAGCGAGGACTTGCCCGCATTTGGACGCCCGACGATGGCCAGGCGCAGCCCCTCGCGCAGGAAGCGCCCGCTGCGCGCCGTGCCAGAGAGCCCCGCCAGCCGCGCCCGGCAGCCGGCAACCACCTCTTCGACGTGCCGGCTGCTCGCCTCCGCCACCTCGTCGGGGAAATCGATGGCCGCCACCACCTCGGAAAGCAGATCGATCAGCCGCGAGCGGATCTGCCGGATCTCGCTGCCCAGCGCGCCGGAAAGGGCCGAGACCGCCACTTGCCCCTGGCGGCTCGTTTTGGCCTGGATAAGGTCGAGCACCGCCTCCGCCTGGGTGAGGTCGATCCGCCCGCACAGGAAGGCCCGCTGGGTAAATTCGCCTGGGCCGGCCAGCCTGGCGCCCTGCCGCAGCAAAAGGGAGAGAATCTCGTTGGGCGCGAGCCAACCGCCGTGGCAGTTGATCTCGACCAGATCCTCGCCGGTGTAGGTACGGGGCCCTTTGTAGGGGATGAGGATCACCTCGTCGATGATCGTGCCGGTGGCCGGATCCTTTATCTGACCGAACGAGCAGCGATGGCTCTCCAGCAAGGTGCCGTCCTGCCCGCCGGCTGCCGGACTGAAGATGCGGGAGGCGATCTCGAAGGACCTTGACCCGGACAGGCGAACGACGGCGATGGCTCCAACGCCTGGAGCTGTGGAGATGGCGGCAATCGTATCTTGGGCTACCACGAAAGGAGACTGTAACATATCGTGGATTGTGACCGCCGCTTGCAACACAGCTTCAGGCTGCGGGTTTGGTTTTGCCGGAAAGGGGTAGAATGGAAATGTCAGCGGAAACGTTGACGCGAGGGCATACTCGCAAGACCTGGCGTGGAGGATCGGCTTTTAACCATTAGTATGAGCCGCAACCTAGCCCAACACCGGTCTTGCAGGTGCCCTCTCTTTTTTTGCGTTTTCTCGACGACCGCAGAGCGCGGGCAGCGGCTCAGGGGTTCGGCCGGCCGGTGGTGCCGGCCGGCAAGCGGCGTGCGCTCGAAGTTTTTTCGCGACCGTGTTGTCAATTGCAGTCCGAAAGCCGGTTCTGTCCGACTACCCACTTGAACTGTGGTTATGCCGGTGGTAGTATCACCAAGTTGTTTTTTGCCTTACAGCTCGGAGAGATCAGCATGAACAGAGCAGAGTTAGTGGACGAAATCGCAAAGGTAACCGGACAGACGAAGCTACAGGTGCATAACACGATGCAGGCACTACTGCACACTCTCACCGGTGCGCTGGCGCGGGGGGAAAGAGTAACTCTGGTAGGCTTTGGCACCTTCGAGCGCCGGCAGCGGCAGGCTCGGGTGGGCGTCAATCCGCAGAATCCCAAGCAGAAGATCAAAATCGAAGCTGCTCGGGTGCCGGCATTTCGGGCGGGACAGGAATTGAAGGACGTGGTGGATGGAAGAGCGAGGCTGGCCGCTCTACCCAAGGCCGTGGCCGCCAAGCCCAAGAAGGCAGCCAAGGCTGCCCCCGCCAAGAAAAAGGCCGCCCCGGCCAGGAAGGCGAAAAAGCGCCGTCGTTAATCGCTGGTCTTCGCGGATCCGAATCAAAAAGGAGGGCGACAGCCCTCCTTTTCTGTCACGAAATCTCCACGAACGGTCCTTATAGTCCCCTTGTCCCGATGGGTTACGGATGCCGGCGGCGGCTTCACGACAAGGAGAAACGGGCGGATGGAAGGTAAGACGTTGACCGGCCTGGAGGCCGAGGCGGAGATCTTGAAGGAGATGATCTCCGAGATGTGGGAGGAGGATCCGGACAATCTGCAGATCTGCGTGTGGCTGCGAAAGCTGGCCAGCCTGCGGGTCAGGCAGCAGCGCTACGAGGAGGCGGCGTACATCTTTCAACGCCTGAAGAAGCTCTTTGCGGAGCATTTCGGGGCCGACGACCTGCTGGTGATTGACTGCCTGTTCTGGCTCGGCGTCGTCGAGCATCTCAAGGGCAATCCCGGCCAGGCGGCGACAATCCTGGTCAGCGCCTTCGGCATGCTGTCGGCCAGCAATTACTCGGCGCGGGTGCTGCGGGCCAGGATACTGTACGCGTTTGCGCGGGTGGCCATCGATCTGTCGAAGTTCGACGAGGCCGAGTTCACGTTGCATGCGGCGGTCAACATCATGACCGGCTGGTTGGGGAGCGGCCTGGCGACCGCGCCGGACCGGCTCCTCGCGCATGACATCATCGGCCTTCTGGGCACGGTTCTCGCCGGCAACCGGAAGCTGGCCGAAGCGCAATTCGTCAAAGAGATGCTCAGCGGCGATAGCTGCCCGGACTGCCGGCGCCAGGTCGAAAACCGGCAGGCCGCCTGAGCTACTGCTCGACCGGCTTGACGCCGTAGCGCAGGAAGAGCAGCGAGATCAGATTGCTTGTGGCATGGGCCACGATCGGCACCCAGAGGCTGTGGCTGGCAATGTAGGACCAGCCCAGGATCGCCCCGGCGGCAAAGGCCCAGAGCCCGTATGAGAGGTGCTTGGTGCTCGGGCAATGGAAAAGCCCGAAGATGACGCTGGTCGGCCAGAGGTGGAATTGATATTGGACGACTCCCCTGAAGAGGACCTCCTCGCAGAAGCCGGAGATGGCCGCCACCAGCACGGCGTCCCACCAGGTCAGCTCGGCGAAGATCGGCGCTATCTGCGTGATTATGATCTCGCGCAGATGGGAGAGGACGCCGACGCTCTTGCCGAGCCACATGAGCGTGAGGCTGCAGGCCGCTATCGCCAGTCCGAGCAGGGAGCCCAGGAGGAAGAACCGGGGCTCGAGCACAAGGGCCGGCTTCAGGCCGATGCCGCCGGCCCAGCTCCAGACGGTGGCAGCCGAAAGCAGGAACGCCTCCACGATAAAGGTAATGTTCAGGAGCGCTACCCGATCTATGGCCTTAGTAGGCATGTGCTACGACCACCTCCGGTTTGAGCTTATTGTCAGCGGTTTTCCGGCAGACGGCAAGAAGCTCTCCTTCATGAACGGCCAGCACCAGGCCGAGGCCCTCGCCTGCCGTAACGGAGACAACCGCGCCGGGAGCGTTCTTTTCCGGAAGCGCCAGGGTCTGTCCCATAGAGATCCGGCGGCGCTCCTCCTGGCCGACCGAGAGCACCGGCAGGTCGAGGGCGGCAAGAGGGTCGACGAACGCCCTCTCCAGGCGTCCTTCCGCCTTGAGATCCTGAAGCTGCTCGAGAGTGACGGACTGGCTGATTAGAAAAGGCCCGGACCGCTCGCGCAGCAGCGAGCGCAGGCAGCCTCCGCAGGAGAGCGCCGCTCCCAGATCCCGGGCTATCGATCGTATGTAGGTTCCGGTCGAGCATTCGATGCGGACTAATACCACAGGCGGTGCTATCTTCACGACCTCGATCTTGCCGATGGTGACCGTGCGGGCGGGGATCTTCTCGGGGGCGACGCCGCGACGGGCCAGATCATAGAGGCGATCGCCCTGGTGATGGACGGCGCTGTAGAGGGGCGGCACCTGCTCGATTTCGCCGGTGAACCGGGAGAGCGCGGCGGTGATCTCCCGGTCACCGGGGATGCCCTGGCTCTCCGCGATCACTTCCCCTGCGAGGTCGTCCGTCGTCGTTGTCGTCCCCAGGAGGATCTCGGCCAGATAGACCTTGTTGCCCTCCAGGAAGCGCAGGAGACGGCATGCCGCCCCGAGCGCCACCGGCAGCACGCCAGTGGCTGCCGGGTCCAGCGTGCCCCCGTGTCCCACCTGTTTGACGCCCGCGATGCGGCGCACGGCGGCCACCACGTCGTGCGCCGTCATCCCTGCTCTTTTGTTGATGTTGAGAAAGGAGATCACTCAATCTCGCCGCGGGAGATCCTGGCAATGAGCTCGGAGACTTTGGCGCCGCGCTCGAGCGAATTATCCAGGCGGAAGGTCATCTCGGGGGCGAAGCGCAGTCCAAGCCGGCGGCCTATCTCCCCGCGGATGTAGCCGGTCTGCTCGACAAGCGCGTCGATCGTCCCTTTCTGGGCCGTCTCATCGCCGTACACGGATATGAAGACTCTGGCGTAACGGCAGTCGCCGGAGAGCTCGACATCGGTTATCGAGACGATGCCGGCGATGCGTTCGTCCTTGAGATCGCGCCGCATCATCTCGGATAGCTCGCGCTTCACCTGCTGGGCGACTCTTATCGATCGAGGGGCAGTCATGGGCGGCACCTCTTGTCTGTCCGAAGGGGTTGTCGGTCTAGCGCGTCGGTTCGCGCTTTGTCTCCTGAATCACGAACACGTGAATGAGATCGCCTTCCTTGAGATCGCTGAACTTCTCGATTCCCATCCCGCATTCGTATCCCTGAGCGACCTCTTTGACGTCGTCCTTGAATCGTTTCAAAGTCTCCAGCCGGCCCTCGTGCACGATCTTGCCGTCGCGCTCCACCCGCACCATGGCCCCGCGGGTGAGCTTGCCCATGGTGACGTAGCCGCCGGCGATGGTGAGCGCCTTGCCGACCTTGAAGATCTGGCGCACTTCCGCCGTGCCGATTTTGACCTCTTCTTTCACCGGCTGAATAAGGCCCTGGATCGCCTTTTCGAGATCGTCGGTGATCTGGTAGATGATGCTGTAGGTGCGGACATCGACCCCGGCTTGCTCCCTGACCCGGTTGGCGTTCTGGTCCGGTTGAACGTTGAAGCCGACGATGATCGCGTTGCAGGAGGCGGCCAGGTTGACGTCGTTCTCCGTGATGTCACCGGATGCGGTGCGCACCACTTTTACCTGCACCTCCTGGCTGCTCAGTTTGCGCACCTGATCGGCGATCGCCTCCGCCGTGCCCTGCACGTCCGCCTTGACGATCACGTTCAGCTCCTGGACCTCGCCCTGCTCCAGCAGATCGTGGAGCGACTCCAGGGTGACCCGGCTGCGGCGCTCGACGTCCGTCGTCCGGCGTTTTTCGGCAAGCAGCTTGGCCGCCTGCGCGTCCTCCACGACCTCGAAGCGGTCGCCGGCCTGCGGCACCTCGTCGAGGCCGAGCACGGCCACCGGCATGGATGGTCCTGCCGCCTTCACCCGCTCGCCGCGGTCGTCGAAGAGCGCCCGCACCCGGCCCGAGGTGGAGCCGGCTACCAGGAAGTCGCCCTCGCGCAAGGTGCCTGTCTGCACCAGGGCCGTGGCCACAGCGCCCCTGCCCCGCGACAGCTCGGCTTCGATAATCGTTCCGACCGCCGGCTTGTCCGGGTTGGCCTTGAGGTCGGCCATGTCCGCGACCAGGAGGATCATCTCGAGAAGATCGTCAAGGCCGGTGCGCTTCTTGGCCGAGACATTGACGGTCACGGTTTCGCCGCCGTACATCTCGGGGACGAGCCCGTACTCCATGAGCTGCGTCAGCACGCGGTCCGGATCGGCGCCCGGCAGATCGATCTTGTTGACGGCGACGATAATCGGCACGCCGGCCGCCTTGGCGTGATCGATGGCCTCTACCGTCTGCGGCATGACGCCGTCGTCGGCAGCCACGACCAGAATGGCGATGTCGGTCGCCCTGGCGCCCCGGGCCCGCATGGCAGTGAACGCCTCGTGACCGGGGGTGTCGAGAAAGACTATCTGGCGCAGCGTCCCGTCCTCGCCTTGAACCTCGACGTGATAGGCGCCGATGTGCTGGGTGATGCCGCCCGCCTCGGCTTCCGTCAGAAGAAACTTGGTCTGGCGTATGGCGTCGAGCAAGCTGGTCTTGCCGTGATCGACGTGCCCCATAATCGTCACCACCGGCGGACGGGACACCAGCGCCGCCCGGTCCTCCTCGGTCAGAACCTCCGGCCCGGTCGCCGTCTGTTCGGCGACCGTCAACTCCTCGGAGACCACCTCGTATTCCATCTCGGTGGCCACTTCGCGGGCCAGCTCGGGCTCCACCAGCTGGTTGACGGTGCGCATGATCCCTTTCATGAACAGCCGCTTGATGATCTCGGTTTCCGACACGCACATCTTTTCGGAAAGCTCCATCACCGTCAGCGGTGTGGTGATGCTCACGACCTTGGGCACCTCGACGGCGACGGCCGCCGGGCGCTTCTCCTCCTTTTTCGAGTGCATGTGGCGCTCGGGCGGGGAGCTGCGGTGGGATTTGGGCGGTCGCGGCGGCGTGGCGCGGATCGAGGGCGCGGCAATGCGGATGGGAACCGACGGCTGCGGCGGGCGCGCGGGCTGCCCGGGCAGACCGAAAGTGCCTTCTTTGCCCTCTTCGCCCCCGGACTCGGCTTCGCAGGCGCCCCTGGATTCGGGCGCCGCCGCGCCCGCCTTCGACTCGGCCTCCGGAGCTGGCTCGGCGCCTGGCCGCGCCAGCTCCTCGCCGCCCGGACCGCGGCGAATTACCCGCGGGCCGGCCTTGCCTACTTCCTCCGCGCCCTCGAGCGGCGCCACCTTCTGCGTCCCCGGCTCGGCCGGTGCGGCGGGGGCCACCGGCGCCGGCTCAGGCGGTTGCGCTTCAGCGGCCGGGGCTTCGCTGCCCGGGGGCGGCGTCGGTTTGCGGCGCGAGAGGACCCGCGGTTTGACCACTACAGGCTCGGGAGGCGGCGCCGTGACGGCGGCCTTGGGGGCGGACTTCGACGCGCCTTTGGCGGCCGGCCTGGCGCCCTTGTCCTGCTGCTTCTTCTTGCCCAGGGCGGCAATCAGCAGTCCGACAACGTGACCGTCGATCGTGCTCGAATGGCTCTTGATGTCGTAGCCGAGCTCGCGAAGCGTATCGATGATATCCTGGTTGGGGATATTCATCTGCCGCGCCAGCTCGTAGATCCGAACACGATCGTTCATTCAGCACCCTCCTTCTTCTGTGTATTTTGCCATGTTTTTGGTGCTTGTGTGCATTGCTGCAGCACAAGCTTCATAAGTTGTGCCTCAAGAGGCCAGCGAATTGTGCGCTTGTATTTGTCGTTTCCTTTTTTGCGTCCCGCAAGGGCCTGCTTGAGCCTCGTGCCCTTCAGCGCCTGCTCGACGCAGGCGGCCGATCGGCACAGGTACGCCGATCGGCCGTGCACGGCCCCATGGCCATGCGGATTTAGATGGATCTCACCGGTTGCGTGATCGCAGGTGAGACGGATCAGATCGTGTTGAGAAGCCCGGCGCCGGCAGGACACGCAGAGGCGCTCCGGGGCCGTGTTTACTTTGAGCAATATTTTAGGTTTCTTCCTCGCGGCCGAGGAGCTGGTCCAGCTTCTTGTAGGTGCCGCCGGTCTGAGACTCCGACTTGATGTCGATCTTCCAGCCGGTGAGCTTGGCCGCCAGACGAACGTTCTGCCCGCCGCGCCCGATCGCCAGGCTCAGCTGATCGTCGGGCACGATCACCTCGGCCCGGCGGCCGCCCATCTCGGGCGGATCGTCGTAGAGGGCGACGGTGGTGATGCGAGCCGGGCTCAGGGCGTTCGAGATGTAATCGACCGGGTCAGCCGAAAAGCGGATCACGTCTATCTTCTCGTTGCGCAGCTCGGCGACCACGTTCTGAATGCGCACGCCGCGCGTGCCAATGCAGGCGCCCACCGGGTCGACATCCGGGTCCTGAGAGTGGACGGCAATCTTGGTCCTGTATCCGGCCTCGCGGGCGATCGACTTGATCTCCACGGTGCCGTCCTCGATCTCCGGCACGTAAAGCTCGAAGAGCTCCCGGACAAGCTCCGGGTGAGCCTGGGAGACGATTATCTGCGGCACCCGGCCGGTGTCGCGCAGCTCCAGCACGTAGACGCGCACGCGGTTGCCCACCCGGTAGGTCTCGCCGGGAAGCTGCTCCCGCGTCGGCATGCAGCCTTCGACGCGGCCCAGGTTGACGATCACGTTGTTGCGGGTGTTGCTTATCACCTCGATCCGCTCGATCTGCCCGGTGGTGCAGGTGCCCTGCCGCGCCTCGAACTCCTTTTTGATCAGCTCCTTTTCCGCCTCGCGCAGGCGCTGCGTAATGAGCTGCTTGGCTGTCTGGGCGGCGATGCGCCCGAACTCCGAGAAATCGGCCGGCGTCACCTCGATCTCCAGCACCTCGCCGACGGTGACGTCGGGAATCAGATCCTGGGCGTCGACCAGGCTTATCTCGTGATACTCGTTGGAGACCTTCTCCACCACCTCTTTCGGCGCGAAGATGCCGATCTCGCCGGTGTCGTTGTCGAAGATCGCCCGCACCCCCTCCACGTCGTGGTCGGGCACCTTCTTCTTGTAGGCCGCCACGATGGCGTCGCAGACGTAGGAGATGAACTCCTCCTGGGGGATATTACGCTCGCGCTCCAGTTCTTCCGCTGCTTCCAGCAGCTTGTCGCCTATCTTGATCAAAGTTCGTCCTCCAGGGTGTATTTAATTGTGTTCAGTGGTTGCCTGTGAATTGATGTTCCATCTTCCCTGACGGGCCGGCGCTCTTGCCCGCAGCAGGAAAAAGCCTGACGCGGGCGATCTTCGCAAGCTCGATCTCCAGCTTCTCCGGAGCCGGCTCGCCGGCGGTCGGCCGGGCTGCCGGGCCGTTTCTGCCCGCCTGCCTGTCTGCGACCGGATTGCCGACCAGGATCCTGTCGCCCGCCTTGCCGAGAAGGGTGCCGTGGAAAGTGTCGCCGAGACCGGCCGCCGCCTGCCGCAGCCTTACCTGGACCGTGTGTCCGGCAAAGACGGCGAACTCCCTGTCCGTCCTGAGCTCGCGCTCGATGCCCGGGCTCTGCACCGCAAGCAGGAAGGACCCCTCGACGACCGGCGGCGAGAGGGCCTCGAGCTCGCTTTCCAGCGAGCGGCTGAGCGCCTGGCAGTCGTCGAGCCCGACCGGGCCTTCCGGCTTGAAGATCGTCACCTCCAGCGTCCTTTTCCGGCCGAGCTGCCCGAAGCGCACGTCGACAAGGACAAAGCCGGCGCGGCGGGCCACGCCTTCGGCCAGCTCGGTTAACTTCTCTAGAGTCTCCTTGACTGACATGATCGTCCTGGTTGCTCGTGCGGGCGTCCGGATTGCGCTGCCGGCCGGCGCGCATGGGTTCAAAGACCGGTACCCGGCTCAGTCTTTGAGCCTGGCTCCTCTGAGAAAGAGCCACAAACAGCAATGTGCCGCAGGCTACATCGGGAGCCTACAGCATGCAGCTATTCCATACCCCCGTATGCTACCATGCTCTGACCGTTTTTTCATCCCATGGTCTTCCAGGTCACAGTCAGCAACCGGCAGCGCGGCAGCACGCTCGATTCTGCCTGGTTCAGGCAGCTGGCGCAGCGCCTGGCGCTGGCCACCCTGGACAGCCTGGCGGCCAGGCGGCCGGATCACCTGAGGGCGCGGCAGCTTACGCAGATGCGCGAGCGGGGCAGCGTGAGCGTGATTGTCGTCAGCAACCGCCGCATCCGCCAGCTCAACGCGCGCTGGCGGGGCAAGGACGCCGCCACCGACGTCATCTCCTTCCCGCTGGAGCTGGAAGCGCCGCAGGCGGAACTGCCCTGGGAGGTAGGCGAGGTGGTGATCTCCCTCGAGAAGGCCTGCGAGCAGGCGCGCGCTCTCGGGCATTCGCTGGAGCGCGAGCTGTCGTTTCTTTTTCTTCACGGTCTGCTGCACATATTAGGTTTCGATCACGAGCAGCCGGACGAGGAAGCGGAGATGCTCTCGCGCCAGCGCGAGATCCTGACGGCGGCCGGAATCAGCCGTTAAAAGCCTATAATGCCTTGCCTGCGCGGCCTCAGCGTGTTATCGTCATCGCTGATTCGGGCAGTGTAAACTATGCGAGGAGCTGCTCGCTTGCACTGTTTGAGGAGTCCGGGACCATTTCTGCCACGACGCGCGAGAAGATAGCAGCCAGACCTGCCGCACCAGGCGCGCCGGCCAGGACGCTGGTTCCGCGGGCATGGAAGCGCAAGGCCGGTCGAGCGAGCAACATGATCGAGTCGTTTTACCATGCCTTCCACGGCATCTGGGTCGGGCTCCGGGAGGAGCGCAACGTTCGCATTCACCTGGTCGCCGCGGTGGCGGTGATCGCGCTTGGCCTGTGGCTGCGTGTCGACCTGACCAGCTGGGCGCTTTTGGCGCTCGCCATCGGGCTGGTCCTGACCACGGAGTTTCTCAACACCGCCCTCGAGCACCTGGTGGACATCTCCGCCGGCCATGAATATCACCAGTCGGCGCGTTACGCCAAGGACACGGCGGCCGCGGCCGTTCTTTGCGCCTCGTTCATGGCCGCGGCCGTCGGCTGCGCGGTCTTCCTGCCGCGCCTGGCGCACGTGCTGCACGGATAATTGCCGGCTGCCGCTTCGATTTAAGCGCCAGCCCTGCCGGCGGGAATATAATGGGATTACGGCGGCAAGCCGTTTTCCCGCCCCGGCCTGCGGGGGCGGCGGGGGTGCCGCAAAAGCGCCAGCAGCGCCTGAATTGCGACTTTGAGGGGGACAATTCCCATTGACTTTCCAATTTTGCTGAATTATGTATAGACACGTGGGCAAGCGGCGGGAGTCTGCCGGTCATTTACTAAGTAGATTGGGCATTTGAGGAAAACAGATAATGAGCGACCTCTATCAGTACGGCGGCGATAATCTTCCCAACCAGCCCAACCAACCAGGCGTGCCCGGCGGGCCGGGCGGCGGCGACCTTTACAATTACAACGGCGACAACCTGCCGCAGCCCGGGGCTCCCGGCTATCAGCAGGGCTTCAACCCCTTCCAGCAGCAGATTTACGCCAATCCGCAGATAGGCGCCTGGCGTCCCCAGCAGTACTGGGCAGGGGCCAACAACCGCGGCGGCGACACCTTTGTCACCGCCTACCCGGGCTCCGAGGTCAACATCTACCAGGGCGACGTCAACGCCCAGGGCGGCATGAACTACGACTACCGCTATCCGGGCGGTCAGAACTACAACTATGCGCCCTATTACCCGCGCCAGTATTATCAGCCCAACTACTACCAGTCCGGGCAATGCGGCTGCTATTGCGGGCAGGGCGGCTGGGCGCAGCCCTACTACCAGATGAATCAGCCCTACTATGCCGGCGGGCAGTACTACAACAACAACAGCGTCTACGGCGGGCCGGGCGGCTTTTATGCCAACAATCAGAACTACGGCTGGAGCAATCCCGGCTACTCCTCCTATCCCGGCACGCCCCCGTTTGTCAATCCGGGCTACGGCGGCAATATCGGCTATCAGGGCTATCCGACCGCCGGGCAGTCGGCGATGAACACGATCGGCTCCATCTTCGGCATGGCGCTGCAGGGGTTTGACGCCTACGCCGGCTACGATGTGGCCAGGCGGTATGCGCGCAACGCCTGGAGCAACAGCTATTACCCCTATCAGGCATTGAGCTACGGGCAGATGCAGATGCCGCACGGCAACTACCAGCACGGCTGGCAGCGCGGAATGTACTAGACGGCGGTCACCGCCTGGCCAGCACCGCCGTTAGCTGCACAACGTTGAACGGGTACGCCTCCGGCCTGGCGAGCACGCGTTGCCGCATGCGCAGGTAAACTTCGTCCGCCAGCCTGCGAGCCTCCCGCCCGTCCCGGTCCTGCCGCTCCTCGAGGAGAAGGCCTTTAATCAGCATAGGCTCGGTGAAAGCGCGAACGCTGGCCACAATCTCATCGGCAAAGCCCTGGCGGTCGCCGGTCTGCTTGTAGGCTTCCGTAAAAGGGCAATTCATTCTATGCACGGTGGCGTGCTCAACGGAAAAAGCGCCGGCGAGCGGCGCGTCCGGGCCTTGCATGGGTGCCACAACCTCCGCGAGCGTGCGCATGAGGATGGGAAAGGCAAACTGCCGGTAGCGCCTCCTGTCCACCCGCCGCTCCTTCACCATCTCGAGCAGGACGTCGTTGAGCAGGTTGGTGATCCTGTGGGCGGAATTCGGCTCCCCCGAAGCCGCTGTCACCTTCTCGCTGGCCGCCATGGTGATAACCATTCTGGCGCCCGGCGCCAGCTCCCGGGCCCGCCGGGCGAGCAGGGTCAGCCAGTCCCGGGCGCCGATCTCGGCAATCCGTTTGCCCTCCTCGGCCGTCGCCCCCCAGTGAAAGACATGATCCGCGATGCTTCCTTCCGGGATGTCGGTGAGCCAGTGGAACGCCGACGATGAAAATGCGAAGTGCACGGAAGCGTCGGGGGCCACCTGCCCATAAAAGGAGCAGCCGGCGAGGAGAGCGAAGATCCGCCGCTCCAGACCCTTGCCGACCAGGTAGCTGCCCTCGCCATCCGCGTGAATGTCCTGGGCCAGCCCGTTGAAGTTATTGCTGGGCAGATCGTTGTGAATGACCAGGAAGTCCAGCCCTTTCTGCCGGGCGCCAACGTTGTCGATTATGGCGCCGACCGGGATTAGGGAGTTCTTTCCCTCCCCGCAGCCGTAGTCGACTATCGTGAACGGCCGGCCGCTGTCCGGCAGCGGCACGCGGGCAGCGGCCTCGGCTATCAAGGGGAGGCTCTTTTCGATCACCATTTTCTGTACCAGCGAGTGGGACTTGTAGAAGCCACCCGCCTTCATGCTTGTCGGCAACACGGCCCATCTCCCGGGAGCACCTACCGATCATATCCTGCTATTGGCTAGAGCTGGTGGGCAGGTAGACCGGCTGGCCTGCGGCGTCGGTAACTATGGAGACCTCCACGCCGTACACACGGCGCAGGTTTGCCTGGCTGAGCGCCTGCTCCGGTCTGCCCAGGCAGGCGGGCCGGCTGGGCCGGTCGTCCGGCTTGGCGAGCAGGAGGATCAGGTCGGCCAGCCGGGCCATGAGGTTGAGGTCGTGGACAACGAGCACGATCCCCAGCCCGTGCCCGCGCAGGTCGCGGAGTATGTCCACCAGCTCGAGCTGGTGCCGGAAATCGAGGTGAGCGGTCGGCTCGTCAAGCAGCATGCACCGCGGCTTTTGGGCAAGCGCCACCGCGATCACTGCCCGCTGGCGCTCGCCGCCCGAGAGGCTGGACAGGTACTTGTCGCGCAGCTGCCAGGTTGCGGTTTTTTCCATGGCCTCGGTCACCGCCTGGCGGTCGTCGGCGGAGGCTCCCCAGGACCACCACGGCTGATGCGGGTTCCGGCCGAGCGCGACCAGCTCGCGTACCGTGAGGTCCTGTCCGGGCTCCAGCGACTGCGGCACGTAGGAGACCTTACGGGCGAAGTCCCTGGGCGGCAGGCTCCAGATGTCGCTGCCGGCAAGTTTGATCGTGCCCTTTGCCGGTTTCAGTTGTCTGGCCAGCGCCTTGACGAGCGTGGACTTGCCGGCCCCGTTCGGGCCGGCGATGACCAGGATCTGCCCGGCGCTCAGCTGCAGGCTCACCTGCTCGGCAACCGCCTTGCCGCCCCAGCCGACCGTCAGGCCGCTTGCCTCCAGCAGCGCCGGCAGCGCGGTCTCGCTCATGTCACAGCCCCTCAGCCCGCTGGTGCAAAACGAGCCAGAGGAAGAAGGGTCCGCCTATCAAGGAGAGCAGCGTGCCCAGCGGCAGCTCCTGCCCGGCGGCCAGCGTCCTGGCCGCCAGGTCGGCGAGGAGCACGAGCGCGGCGCCGATAAGGGCCGCCGAGACGATGTGCGACCGCTCGTCGCGACCGAAGAGGTTGCGCGCCACGTGCGGGGCGATGAGCCCGACAAATCCCACCAGCCCGCTGACGGCCACCGAGGCGCCGCAGGTGAGGATGGCCGCAAAAAGAAGGGCCCACTGTGCCTTCACGACATCCAGGCCGAGCGCGGCGGCGGATTGGACGCCCACCGACAGCAGGCGCAGCGGCTTGCTCAAGACCAGGGCGGCAGCCAGCCCGACCGCGATGTAGGCCGCCGAGGCGGCAAGCTCGCTCCAGGAGCGCCCCCCGATGTTGCCGGCCAGCCAGAGGAAAAGCCCCTGCGAGCGGGCCGGATCCCCCGAGTCGAGGAGGGCGAAGGTAATCAGGCTGCTGCAGATCGCCGACAGCGCCACGCCGCAAAGGATGAGCCTGGACACCGACAGCCCGCTCGGGCTCCTGGCCATCGCCGCGACGACCGTGCTGGCCGCCAGACCGCCGGCAAAGGCGGCCAGCGGCACAAGCGCGAAGTCCAGCCCGGCAAGCGTGGCCGCGGCGACGGCCAGACCGGCGCCGCTCGATGTGCCGGTGAGGTAGGGGTCGGCAAGGGGGTTGCGCGACAGCGACTGCAGCAGGTATCCGGACACAGCCAGCCCGGACCCGACCACGAAGGCGACGAGCAGGCGCGGCAAGCGGATCTGCCAGATCATCGTCGCCAGCCCCGACCCTGCCTGCGGCGCTCCCGGCGGGCCGGTGACGATGGACCAGGCTGCCTGCGGTGACACCGGCACATCGCCCAGGCAGACATTGAGGGCCAGGGCCGACCCAACAACGAGGACAAGGATCAGGTAGCGAAGGACCACGCGCGATATAAGATCGATCCCGGCAGGCGGTACTACATTCCGAATGACGCCATTAGCTTACGGGGTCATCCGGACCGAAGGCAAGCGAAGGCAGGATTTGCGTGCGGGCGCTTGTGGGAAAATACTTTCCGGAGCGAGGTTTGGGCAGGATGAGCGATCAGATCTATCTCGACAACAGCGCCACGACAAGGGTCCGGCAGGAGGTCCTCGAGGCCATGCTTCCCTACCTGTCCGATCAGGCGGGCAACCCGTCCTCCCTTCACGCAATGGGGCGCCAGGCAGCCGAGGCCGTGGCCGGCGCGCGCGAGCAGGTGGCGCGGCTTCTTAATTGCGAAGCCGATGAGATCTACTTTACCCCCTGCGGCACCTACAGCAACAACACGGCGATAATCGGGCGCGCGCGTTTTGCGGAGGCCAACGGGCTGGGGCGTCATATGATCACCTCCCGGATCGAGCACCCGGCCGTGCTCGGTCCCGCCAAATATCTGGAGAGCCTGGGCTGGCGGGTGGATTATCTGCCGGTGGACAGGGAGGGGCTGGTCAGCCCGGCTGATCTGGAGCGGTCGATAGGGCCCGATACCAGCCTCATCTCCATAATGTGGGTGAACAACGAGATTGGCTCCGTTCAACCGCTGGCGGCTCTGGCAGCCGCGGCCGCCGGAGCTGGGGTCTACTTTCACACGGATGCGGTTCAGGCGGCCGGCAAGCTGCCCGTCGATGTTCAGCGGGCCGAGGTGAGCACATTGTCCCTGTCGGGGCACAAGTTTCACGCGCCCAAAGGGATAGGAGTGCTCTTCGCCCGCCGGGGGGCAGGGCTGATGCCGATTGTCTTTGGCGGCGGGCAGGAGCGCGGGCTCTTCCCCGGAACGCAGAGCGTGGCCGATATCGTGGCGATCGGCAAAGCCGCGGAGCTGGCGCTGGCCGAGCTCGACGAGAACATGATCTCCCTGCGCAGGATGCAGCAGATCCTGATGGACAAGCTTCTCGCCGTCGACGGTGCCCAGATCACCGGCCCGCGCGATCCGCAGAAGCGATTGCCCGGTCACCTGAGCCTGGTCCTGCCCGGCTGCCGGGGGGAAGCGCTGGTCATGAGAGCGGATCTGAAAGGGGTCTGCATCTCCAGCGGCTCGGCTTGTCACAAGGGGATCGTGGAGCCCTCACAGGTGCTGCTTGCCTGCGGCGTTGCGGACACCGACGCCTTGGGCTCGGTGCGCATCTCGGCCGGCCGCCTGAACAGCGTCGAGGAATGCCGGAAGGCCGCCGATCTGCTGCTGAGCGCTTTCTTGGCATGCAGCCGCCAAGCGTCCAGCCGGGCGCCGGCATAGGCTGCGGCAGCCGGTGCCCGGCGCCCGCAAGGACAGGTTCCGGAAGCCGGCCTGGATCGAGGTGGGCTCAGTTGCCGCCGGTGGTGTCGTGTGCCTTGAGCTCCTCCGCCTTGCGCAGGGCTGCTGAAGCGCCGCCGTCGTCGTCGAGAAGGCGCAAGGCCTCGCCCAGGCCGGTCCACGCCTCCACATAACCGGGGCGGATGCGAATAGCCTCTTCATAGGCGGCTCGTGCATCTTCAAGCTGCTGCATGCTGCTCGTCAGAACGTCGCCGAGCTTGCACCAGGCAAGGGCGTTTTCGGGATCGTGCTCGATTGCCTGGCGCATGGCTGCAATGGCCGCGTCCCAGTCCCCCAGCTCGGCCGAGAGGTCGGCCAGTTTCATCGCGCTGTGCACGTCGGTGCGGTCGAAATGTATCGCTCTTCTGAAACCGGCAGCGGCATCCGCCTTCTCATCCATGGCCAGCAGGCCGTGCGCGGAGGCAGCAGCCTCGATAGCCTTCACTTTGCCGGCCGCCAGTTGTGCTCCTTCTTCATTGCCCAGTGTCTCCAGCACCTCGGCCAGCCCCGTCCATGCCTCCACGTTTTTCGGATCGAGAAGAAGAGCCTGCTCGTACGCGTCCCTGGCGCCTTCGTAGTCCTCGATATAGGCGCTCAGATGCTCTGCAAGCTGGCACCACGCCTTCGGTTGATCCCGCATGACCTGAACCGCGGCCCTGAACGCGTCCCCGGCCGCCTCGTTGTCACCGAGCTCCGAGAGGATCTCTCCGAGCTCATTCCATTGAGCGGCGGCCTGCGGGTCGAGCTCGAGCACCTTGCGGCAGGCCTCGGCGGCCTCCGGCAATCTGGTCATGTCGTGCAACAGGCTGCCCAATCCGGACCATGCCCGGGAATTCTTCGGGTTTACCTCGATCGCGCCTTTGAAAGCCAACTCGGCCGCTTCCAGATCGCCTGCGATGTTGTGCAGAAGTGATCCCAGGCTGCTCCAGGCCTCGTCGTGCCCGGGATTAAAGGTGGTGGCCTTCTCGAAGGCGCCCGCCGCCTTCTCGAAGTCGCGCAGGCTGATCAGCCCTTCGCCGTACCAGTACCACGCCTCCGCGTCGGCCCCGTCTGCGGACAGGACGTCCTCCAGGCTATTCAGCGCCCTGCGCGTTTCGTCCGCATCGCAGGCGCGTTGAATCACCTCGATGGCTTGCTGCTTCAAATCTTGTGAATTCATGATTTCCCTGCCCTAACGTTTCAATTGAGCGATCGACAGCCGGCTTTTATGAAAAGGAAGATGAAGCGAGGCGCCTTCCGGATGCTGCGATTGTAGATCGGATACCTTGCTCATGAAATCCTGCAGGTTGGAAAGCGCGGCCAGCCGAAAGTAACCACCCATGCCGCGCAGTTTCAACTCCAGGACGAGATCGGCGTTGTATTTCGCGTTGTGCAGGTTGAGACCGACGAAGCAAAGCTTGTCCTCAGAGCGCACGTAGGCGATCCCCTTGAAGATGTGATCGGTGAATCCCAGCCGGGCCGGGATGCTTTTGAGGGCGCGGGAGGCCGACTGGCGCACGCTGCTGTCGGCCGCGGCCTGGTCGGCATCGTCGGTCGTGCCCTCGACGTAGTTGGTGATCTTTTGCTTCATGTTGTCCACCAGCTCCGGTTTCACGAACATGGTCAGGCCGAAGCCGAGAACTTCGCTTAGGAAATTCTCCCCGAGCGCTTTGCGAACCGGCCGGGTCAGCATGTCGTCGACCATCTGGGAAGCGATGCTGTCCATATCGACGTATTTCTCGAAGGTCACCAGATCGTGGTGCCTTATCGAATCGCGAATCTGCAGCACCGAATACTGCGGGGTGGTCGTCCAGAACCAGTACCCGCCCAGACCGGCTATTATGAGGATCACGATTATTACTCGAAACACGTATCTTCCTCCGACGTATCAAACTATGATCCACACGGGCGCGCTTTTGAACGCCGGTGTTTTCGAGCGCTTGTCCAGCCTGCCTTTGATGAGGACGTTCGCCTCCGGATAGAACATCGCCACCACGCCCGGGCGGATCTGCCCGAGGACAGCTTCGATGCCGGTGAGCTCGCCGGCCTCACCACGGACGGTGACTCGCTGCCCGTCGGCAATTCCCAGCCGGCCGGCATCCTCGCCGGAGATCATTATGCAGTGCCGGTGGGGTATGCCGCGGTAGAGGTCTGCCGATTCGTATACGACCGTATTGAACTGGCCTTCGGACCGGAATGTGATCAAGCGCAAGGTGTCCTCCGGGAATTCGGGAAGCGGCGTCACGTGCATCCTGGCCTTGCCGCTCTCGGTGCCGAAGCACGGGCTGTGGTAAATGCGACCGGCGATCGTGAACTCCTTCCGGGTATCATCGAGCCTGGCCACCTCCTGCCAGCCGGGGACGACCTCGGCTATCAGCCGGCGGATCTCGCGATGGCTCGCCAGGCGCGACCAGTCCACGGGGGACCTGTCCAGCACCCGCTCGGCCAGCTCACAGATAATCTCGGTCTCGGAGCGCATGTAGCCGGGGACATTTGCCTGACCGCCATCGGAGAGGCGCACGAAGTTGAACATCGATTCCTGCGTAGTTCCCTGCTTCTCCTCGTCCCGGGCCAGAACCGGCAGGATGACGGTCGTCTGCCCGCGCCCGTGGAAATGCCCCTGGTTGAGCTTGGTGGACAGATAGACGACGGTCTTTATCTTGCGCATCGCCCGTGATGCCCGGATGGAGTCCGGATTGGAGCCCCAGAGGTTGCCTCCAAGAGCGAAAAGCGCATCAATATTCCCTGCCTCGGCCGCTTCGATCATGGCGTGGGTATCCAGACCGGGCGCCGCCGGCAGCGCTCGCCCGTATGCCTTCTCGAGCGCCTGCCGGATGCCGTCGGTAAGAGCGGGGGTGAAGCCGACCGAGCCGACGCCCTGAACGTTCGAGTGGCCCCTCAGCGGCAGCATCCCGGCGCCGGGTTTGCCGACCATGCCGGTGGCGATGGCCAGATTGGACAGGGCGAGCACGTTGTCGACGCCGCTTTCGTGGTGGGTCAGCCCCATCGCCCAGCAGAAGATGCTGGCCCGCGAGCGGGCGAGCAGCGAGGCTACCCGCTCGATGGTCGCCCGCTCGACACCGCTGCCCTCGACCACCTCCTGCCAGGTGAGGCTGGCGGCATGCGATAAGGCCGCCTGCGATCCTTCCGCGTGACGGGCGAGAAACTCCCGGTCTAAGGCGCCCATTTCGCCAAGCGCCTTGAGCGTGCCGACCAGAAAAGCCACATCGCCGCCGGCCAGCGGTTGCACGTAGAGCGAGGCGATCGGGGAGCCGAAAAGCAGCGACAGCGGCCTGGACGGCAGGTGGAATCTCTCCAGTCCGGGCTCACGCACCGGGTTGACGACAATGACCTCTCCTGCCCGCTCTCTCAATTCCGCCAGCTGCGTCATCAGGCGCGGGTGGTTGGAGGCGGGGTTGGCGCCCAGGAGCATGACGAGGTCGGCCCTGCCGACATCCTCCAGCGTGACCGTTGCCGTTCCTGTGCCGAAAGCCATCTTCAAGGCGACGCCCGAGGCCTGATGGCAGTAAAACGAGCAATTCATCACGTTGTTCGTTCCGTAGACGCGCGCCAACGACTGCAGCAGAAAGGCCGCCTCGTTGGAGGAGCGTCCCGAGGAGTAGAAGGCTGCCCGTTGCGGCACGGTTTGCTTGAGCGCCCCGGCGGCCAGATCCATTGCCCGCTGCCAGCTCACCGGCTTGTAATTGCTGTCGCCCGGCTGGAGCACGAGCGGACAGATGAGCCGGCCCGCATCCTCGCATTGTTTGGGCGTCAGCGATTCGAGGTGGGTCAGGCTGTTCCTTTCGAAAAACCAGGGCGGCACCGCCCCGCGCATGTCTGCGGCCTGAGCTTGCAGGCTCTTCTTGCAGACCTCGGGGAAATGCCGCGCTTCGTTGACCATCCCCCCCAGCTGCCCGCCCATGCCGACCGCACAGGTCTTGCAAGCGTTTCGCGAGCGCATCTTGCTCCACAAGCGCCAGGGGCCCACCTCGATCGCCTTGCTTATCGCATAGGCGATAGCCGGGAAGCCGCCCCCTGCTCGTGTCCTGCGATGAGTCAAGTCTGCGATCTCCTGGCTGGGATTGGCAAACGCTGCGCGGCGCCTCTAACGGCGTTTGATTCCAAAATTGAGCAAGAAGCGGCCGAGCCCGGAGAGCGTCTTCCAGGGGGACGAGCCGTGGAGGAAGCCCAGACCGCCACGGGCGACGTTTATGCGCGCGGGCCCGTAGGGGTACCACCACAGGCGCCCGGGCCCGCCCGCGGCGTCGATGGTTACGTGCTTGATATTGACCAGGTCCAGGAGCCCGAAGTAAGAGTGCGATCTGCCGAAGCCGCTTTTCTTCAGCCCTCCCCAGGGCACCTGAGGGCAGGCGAAGGCGAACAGGCAGTCGTTGATGAACACCGTACCCACATCCAGATCCCTTGCCACATCCTCCGCCCGGCCGAGATTGCGCGACCAGACGGACGCGCACAAGCCGTACTCGCTGTCGTTGGCCAGCTCGACCGCCTTGTCCTCCGAGTCGACCACCATGACAGGCAGCACCGGACCGAATGTCTCCTCGGTCATAACCGTCATGTCATGCCTGACGTCGGTCAAGACCGTGGGCTCGTAAAAATAGCCGCCAAGGTCATCGCGCCTCTTTCCGCCGCACAGCACCCTGGCCCCGGCGTCTTTCGCCTCATCCACCTGCTCGACCACCCTGGCAAGCTGAGCCTCATCGATAAGCGGGCCGATCTCCGTGTCCGGGTCGAGACCGGATCCCAGCTTCAACCCGGCGGCGTGATGAACAATACGCTCGATGAGCTTCTCCGTGTTCTTCCCTTTCACAAGATAAAGGCGCTCGATGGAGGCGCAAGCCTGCCCGCAGTTGGTGAAGGCGCCCCAGACAATGCCGCGCGCCGTCCACTCGGGCGGCGCGTCCGGCAGCACGATTGCCGCGTCCTTCCCGCCGAGCTCCAGTGCGACCGGCACCAGATTCCTGGCCGCCGAAGCCATCACGCTCATGCCGCCGGTCACCGAACCCGTGAAGATGAGCTTCTGGATCCTGGAGTCGACCAGGGCGGCGCCGGTAGTCCGGTCGCCGGTGACCACGGTCACGACCCCTTCGGGAAATCCGGCCTGAAGGAACAGCTCGCCTATCTTGATCCCTATCAGACTGGACTTCTCCGACGGCTTGAGGACCACGCAATTGCCGGTGGCCACCGCCATGATGATGCTCATCATCGGGATGGCGAAGGGGTAATTCCAGGGCGAGATGATTGCCACCACCCCCAGTGGCTCAAAAACAACCATGCTCTGCTTGCTGTAAAGCAGCGGATTGGTCAGCTCGATCGTTTGATCCCGCAGGGCCTTTTCCGTGTTGTCCGCGAACCAGGTGCAGGCGTCCAGCGGCCCGATGAGCTCCGCCATGTAACTTTCCACAAGCGGTTTGCCCACCTCGGAGGAGATCATGGCCGCGAGCTGATCGGCCTGGCCGGAAAGCACGCGCCTCAACTGCCGCAGCTTGCGGGCGCGGTGCGCGAAGTCGGTCAGGCGCCACGACTCGTAGGCGGTCGCCGCCTTCTGAACAGCCGCCTCCACCTCCGCCGGGCCGAGGCAGGGCACCTCGCCGATGAGCTGCCGCGTGGAGGGATTGACGCACTTGATAGTCGGAGCGTGCCCAGTGACCATTGTCAACAGGCGGGGATAGAACCACCGCCACTTGCCGCGGAAAAAGATACCCAAGCTAGATCATACCCGAGGTCATTGCTTTCGGGATGCGCGGGAGGGGCAATTGCGACTGAATCTTATATCGTCCGTCTTGACCCGAACCGCTGCACGGACTCAATGTCGGCGTTGGCGGTCGACTCGCCGGTGCCGGCGATCTCGATGTCGACGGCCAGACCGTGCCGGTAGTCGCGCCGCTTGCTGAATCTTTGCGCCAGGTTTCCCTCCTCCACCGTATCCTGCGCGTTCCGCCACTTCAGGGGATTACCGGCCAGCGGCTGCCCGCCGTGCTTGCCGCCATATCTGGTGCCCAGGCTCTGCACGCAGTCTCGAAAGATGATGGTAGGGGACATTTCGCCGGCGATGCTCGCATCTGCGACCGTGCAGAACTGGCAATCGACGGTCATCCTGATATGACACAGATCGCCAGGGATTATCTCGCGATAGATTTCGCCGTTCCGGCCGAGCTCGCAGGGGTAAACCGCGCAGATGCCGGATCGAAACGGCTCTCCAATCATCTTCAGGGCGGCATCCAGGCGCGGGCGCACGTGCCCGTTTCTCAACCAATGGAAAGATGTTACGCGGATTCCCGGGAAGTGGTGATTGCCAATTGCGGCTGAGGCTCGGGGAAGCGCGCGCATGTATCCACGGGTTAATCGCCCCCGGCCGCCATGCGGGCAATCAGCCGCTTGTCCCGGAAGCTCGAGCTGCTCAGCCGGTCCGTCCGGGTCCGGCAAAAGTAAACGCTTGTCTGCCCACCGGTATGTCCGTGAAGGCCCTGTAGTCGTCTGCCTGGCAATCTTCCGGTTGGATCAAGGCCAAAGGCTCCGGCTGCGGGATGGGGACAGCCGTATCGCTTCCTCCTGAAAGCCGGCCGAGCGATAAACTCACCGATTCCAGCTCGACATTGGCCGGCAGGTGGTCGATCAGATACGCCCTCACGTCGGCGGCGAGATCGACCGGGTCGCCGTCCGCGCCGGCCGGGCTGGCCGAGCCGGTGCCGCCGAGAGCGCGGCTCAGTGCGGCTTCGAGCCGTGTCATCGCCCCTTTCAGCGCGGTCGCGTCGCCACCGGCCAGCAGGGCCATGGTGCGCTTCCCCAGTGGGCGGGCAACCAGCGAATTCTGACGGATGGTGCCGACCAGAGTATTGATGGCGATCACCTGCAACGGCTTACCGTCCGGAGCGTGGGTCGCGTTGCCGGTTGGCGGATGGTTGCTCAGGGACACGTAGCCGAAGGCGGGGTCGTCGATCGCCATCCGCGACAGATCGTCGGCGGCTACCAGCCCGGCTGCCTCTACCACGTTGCGAGCCGGCTTTCGGTCGATCAGGCAGACAGCGAGCTCGGACAGGACCAGGGACGGTGGCACAACGAACAAGCCGATGACGAGAAGGACGAGAAGGACGAGAATCAAGACGCTTCCGGTTGCCTGCCGGCACCGGCCTTTAATCGTCGACCCCTCCGGGAGCAAACGCCTCATTTTCAAGATCCTCCATCCTGTCGTGGGAGCAGGGGGTTGTGTGGCTGCTGCGCCGGGACTGGGCCCTGCCGGCCGGCCGCCCTGGCATGACGGCGGCGGGGCGCAGTGTGCGCTTTCGCCGACACTCTGACGGTTCTTGTATGATGCTGCTTCCGCGGTCTGATGGTCGTCGTCGTTTTCGTCGTCGAGCTTGAGGTAGGAGTGGAGCTTGAGGTTGAGCCCGCGGTCGTCGATGTGGACGTCGCCGGCGCGGAGGCTACCGCTGTTCCACCGAGATTGGCTACCACACTGGTCATCTGCAGCGTGTCGGTTCCGTTGACCGGCTCGACGCCGAACGTAGAGTTCTGCCACCAGGGTCCGGCCGACCAGTAGGTGAGGCTTGTCCAGACCGCTGGATTGCTGTGCATGTACTGAAGCATGGCCGCCAGATCCGCCAGCGCTCCGGAGGCAGAGGTGACCCCGATCTCACCGAGAAGGCCGGTGCGGTGATTGGCCAGCAGCCAGGCGGTGAACCCGCTCAGGGTAGCGGCGCTGTCGCTGGCCCTCAGGTAATCCGTGTGTGTTCCTGATCCGTCGTAGTCGACGTACTGGTGCACTTCGAAGGAAAAGTTGTCGCCCGGATCGGTGATACCGATCATGTCGTTAGCATTCAGTTGCACAAAATTGTTTGCGTAATGCCGGTACGTGGATGGAACCAGGATGAGATTGTTCGCTTTGACGGCACGGACGGCGTTGATGGCCGCCTGCGCGGAGGCGGCCCAGGTTGCCGAGGTCATGCTAGATCCCACCGGCTTGCGGCCGCTCCCGAGACAACTTGGTCCAGCCGTCCAAGATATGTGGGGTCCAGCGGACCGTTGGCGGCCGGCTGCATGCGTTCCCACATGAAGGGCACGCGGATCACAATCATTCCCTTCGATGAGAAATAGTCGAGCTCCGTGGCAGTGGGAAACATGTAGCCCACGCCGTACACTCCGGGAATCGCCGCACCCCATTCGGCACCGGAGATGTTGACGTCCTCGAGCGCCATTTTCGCGGGCCCGCCAAAGGCGGCGCCAGCGCGTAAGAGCAAAGGCAGGCTCGCGAGGGCGGAAAGGAAAAGCAAGAGGAGTTTGGGCAACAACATAGCTGGAGTCCTCCAGGCTGCGCAGGTATAACCGCATCATCCGTGACCCTTTAAGCGCAGTGCCCCTGCCGCGCACTCGCTCTGCAATGCGCTTATGGTGTCACAGATTGATCCAGGAGGCTTACAACGGTTGTGCCCGAGCGGTTTTCCGCGGTAGCGTTTTCGAGAATTGTTTAATTGGCGAAGCGCACCACGGGGTGATGGTGACACTGACCATTAATTCCTCGAAAGATCGATATGAAATAAAAATGTCTTCAGGTCAATAAGTGGATAGGCCCGGCGCCGCCGCAGCTCAAAGCGTGTGCCAGCTCGGAACCGTGCAGGCTAGCCAATCGTGAAGAACCGGCCAAAGATACCATGGGTCAGCGCAACATAACAAGCGTCAGTGGCGCCGTGTGTGTGTTCGGGACTCTGGAGGCACGGATATCATCTCTGGAGCGGCGGACAACACCACGAACGACCGCGCCATTTGGAGGATGTTGTTCTGTTAGGGAGGGGAGGGGAAACTTTACCGATATCGGGATAGTTTTTCGAGACGTTCGGGAGGCGCGGATGGCCGTGCTTAATCTAGCTGAATGGTTGAATAATTTATCAATCCCTGTTGAACTTTTGAGCGGCCCAGATCGTTTAAATCAGTAGACGCTGGAGAGCTGATTATGACCGCCCGCCCCCCTCTTCCTGAGCTACCCGCTGGACTGGATCCAGCCTCAACATCACTGCTGGCGAGCTTGTGGCGGCAGTTCAACACCGAGTTTCCAACCATCCAGCACTGTCTCGAAGAGCTATGCAAGAGAGCCAGCGACGATGGCTCTATAAGATGTCGCCATTGTGGCAGCCAGCATGACGACAAGCCCTTGGCCGCCCGGGTAATCATTTGCCGGCGTTGCCGGCAGTCTACTTGGCTGACTGCAGGAACTTTCTTCGATCATATCCGGCTGCCCCGACCTTGGCTGGCCGCCATTTGGTTTATGGAGCGCGGAGTAACTATGAGCTCATGCCAGTTCCACAAGCTGACTGGCGTCGCTTATTCGACAGCCTGGAACATCTTCAAGAAGGTGACCACGGTGATTGAAAGCGAGATGGTGGGCGATGCACAAGTCGTCCCCTCCGCACTCTTTTCGCCCGTAATCTGCAGGCGCAGCCGCGAAACCCCCGCCGGATCTCACCCGCTTGCCGAACTGGAGGACGTTGAACAGCGCGCTCCCTCTTATCGGCAAACCGGCAGCGCTTCTCTTCCGGCACCAGCCTCAAAGTTGCCAGTGTCCAGCGATTTCGGCTTGCGAACAGAGGGGAATGCGAATTCCTGGCTAGAGGAGCCCGAAGGTGCGTCGGCGGCCGGAGAGCATGCACAACCGATGGACTGCCTGCAGATTTCTCCGCAAGAGCAGAAGATTTACGACCTGCTGGCAGGACAGGAGCATCACTTCGATATTCTGTGTGCGCGTACCGGCTTGCCGGCCAGTGAAGTGTCTTCACTTTTGACCTTCCTGGAATTGGCAGGCCATGTCAGGCGCCTGCCCGGCGAGCGCTACGTCCGCACGGTTGATGATCAGTCCAGGCAGCTCCGCGATGATCGTCTTCATACCAATCGCATTCGGGCGGGGATCACGGCTGAAGCAGAGATGCTGGTGGAAAGGGTAATCACGTATGTGCGCGGGCACTATCAAGGAGTCAGCCGCAAGTACCTGCAGAATTATCTGGCCGCGTATTGGTGCCACGTCGACAGGGAACGTTGGTATCTGGGCTCGCTGCTTAAGGCGTGTTTTCGGTTCGGCCGCATTCGCGTTGACGAAATCCGACCCTATGCCCCGGTTGGGCTGGTCAGAATGCGGGCCTGCCAATGAAACGCAGCCGGATTAGTTCGCGGTCCACAGTCCGCAACACTGCGGAAAAGCATGTGTGCCTGTCAATTGACTTCGTATGCCTGTCACTACTCTCGCCCCTCCCAAGAGCGCCCGTTGTCAAGGGAGCCGCCTCTTCCGGCAGTGCGAGCGGCAGCACCAGCAGGAGTGAACTCTGCGCCTGGACAAGGCGCAATCGGTGCAGCGCCCGGCCCGTGCCCGCTGTGTCCAGGGACGTGAGCATGCTTCCCCGGCTCCCCGGACGCAAAGAAAAGAGATTGATCAAAGTTGGGTGAGACCGAGGCTGCACCACAGGCGGTGCCACATTCGACAAGATCGCCCACACAATTCCATGAGGAGTCAAATGAAAGAGCCGCCCGGCCTCCTGGGAACCGAGCGACTCTTTGTGCGGGCCGACTGATTGAGAACCACACGTCACTCGGTGCCTTCCTCAGCCCGCGCACATCCTTCGAGCCTGTTTTTCGCCTCCTGATGCTGCGATCTTTGATCGTTCTGCCATCCAAGCAACGTAAAAGTTTGCCAGGTCACGGTATCCGCCGAATTGCTCAATTCAGCTTTGACGGTAGCAACTCGTGATAGCCTGTCCGAGGGTCGTGAGGCCGCTCGAAGCGCCAGGCGCCGGCCAGATTAAGGATTGCCAGCTCGACGGTCGTGTGCACGAGACAGCCGGACAGAAGGTGCCCCCCGGTTGTACGCCCGCTCGAATCGGCAAGGCTCACGTGTACATGTATGCCGCACCGTCCGACCGTGCCGGTTCCGCTGACAATCTCCAGCGGTCCGGGAAGCATCGTGGTGTCGGCCGCCCCTGCCAATCGCAGACAAGCGGCCGATAGGGAGCCGACCACCGACAGCAAAACTCCTGACTCGACCCCGTCGGTAGCCGGCAACTCCGCGAGAGCTGCCTTGAGGTCCTGTCCGGGAGAGAGACGCTTAACCACAACGTGCTCGGCTAGTGTCATGGCAGGCTGCTCGCTGGCGGGTCTTCAGGCGGATGACCCGTCAATTATACCGATCGGAATCAGCGATTGCTCGTGGCGCCGGCTTTCAAGCGCTCGATTGCCTGCCTGGCCGCCTCGGCTTGCTCTCCGCTCAAGCCCCTGGAAAGGCTTCTCTTGAAATAGGCTATCGACTCTTCGCGGTCGCCCGCCCGCTCGAGAGCCTGGCCGGTCAGATAGGAAACCTCCGCTGTATCGGCCAGACCGGGATCGGAGTCGAGCGCCTGCATGATCTCGGCTCTAGCCTGCGCGTAGTTGCCGCGGCCGAACTCCAGCTCGCCGGCTGCCAGATGCGCCATTGGCAGATCGGGCGTCCCGGTGAGCGCTGCCTTGATCTCCTGCTCGGCGGCACCCGGGTTGCCGAGCTTTAGATGCGCTCGACCCATAACTGCCAGCGCCCAGGTCGAATGGGGCTCCAGCGCCAGCAGGCGCCCGCACGTGCCCAGGCAATCATTGTACGAGTGGTTGTTGAGCTGGGCCAGCGCGGTCAGCTTGAGCGGCTCTGCCGCCTTCGGGTAGGCCTGGCAGACCTTCGAGCCGGCCTGCGCTGCCTCATCCCAGGCGCCGATGGACATGGCCTCCCTGGCCAGCTCCTCCATGAACTCGGGAGCGGGACTGCTCGCGCTCAGCAACCTCTTCAATTCCAGTTTTGCCTCGGGGAGCTTGCCGGCATGGACCAGATTCTTCAACATGCGCAAGCGGGCGCATCGCAAGGAGGGCTCGAGCTCGGCGGCTTTGTCGGCGCATTCCTGCGCTTTCGTGTCGTCGTGCAGCTTGGAGTAGACACGGGCCAGGCTGGACCAGGCCTCGTAGTTGCCCGGATCGAGCTCAATGGTGTGCTCGAGCTCGGAAGCAGCCCGCATGTTGTCGTCAGCGGCCGCCAGGAGCAAGCCGTACTGCAGGTGCGCCGCCACCGAACCGGGCGCGAGGGCCGTCGCCTTGCCCGCCGCCGCCAGCGCCTCTTCCTGATGGCCGCCCAGGCGCAGGAGCACCGTGGACAAAAGGAGATGCAGCTGCGCGTTGTGCGGGCAACGCCCTTGCCAGCCGCTGAGCAGATCGGCGGCGCCGATGGTGTTGCCCGCGGCGAACAGCGAAGCCGCCTGCGAAAGGCAGGCGCGGCAGCCGGGATCGTCTGCGCTTTCCGCTCCCGTGTGCCCTGTGCCAGGCGCGCGTGAGTTGGCCTGCGCGACGGTCAGGCAGCCGGCGACCAGGATGAGCGCTAACAAGCGCGCCACCGGCAGCCGCTGCCTTGCCCTGGAAGGAGTCGCTGGCGCCACGCTCGTTCGGTTTGCTGCTCCGTACGCAATCAACTAAACTGTTCCTTGAAGTGCAGCTGACGTCCCACCTGAATCAGGTGTTTCCGGCAGTCGGCGGTGCCTTGCTCAGTCATTTCTGGTGGAAGATGCCCGTAGGTCTCCGACATTCTAGCCTGTTTCTCTGCCTGCTTCTCGCGGGCCTGGCGCCGGGCTCCACCTGCCCGGCGGCAGCCGCGCGGCAGGATGCCGGCAGGCTGCCCGGGGAGCAATCGGCTGGCGGGCAGGCGGCTGGTGCCGGCATCGATGCCAGACAGCTGTATGACCAGGCGCTGAAGTCTTACACGGCCGGGCGCATGGGCGATGCGGCAAGCTATCTGCAGACGGTCCTCAGCAGCAACCCGCACTTCGCTGCCGCCCACAACCTGCTCGGCCGCATCTACCACCGGCAGGGCAAGCTCGACCTGGCGGCGTCCGAATATCAAAAGGCGCTGGATGAGGACCCCGGGCTGACCGAGGCTAAATACGACCTGGGCGTCGCCTGTCTCGATCAGAACAAGTTAAAGGAGGCGGAGCGGCTGCTCGAGGAGGTGTCCCACCAGCAGCCGAAGAATGCCGAGTGCCAGTACAATCTCGGGCTGGTGTACGAGCGGCTCAACAAGGGGGCGAAGGCGCTGGAGGCCAAAGAGAAGTCCGTCAAGCTGGCCCCCGAGAGTGCCGATGCCCACTACAGCCTGGGTCGCGCCTACCAGCAGGAGCACTTACTCGACAGGGCGATCGACGAGTACAGGAAGGCGCTCTCGATAAATCCGAACATGGTGGAGGCCCACAACAATCTCGGCGTGGCTTACGCCAGCCTGGGCAAATATCCCGAATCGGTAGCCGAATACCAGGCGGCGTTGAAGATAGATCCCAACTATCCTGAGGCTCAGAGGAACCTGGGCTATGCCCAGGCGCACGTCACGCTGGGAATTACCTACTTCAACCAGGGCGATTACAAGAAAGCCTACGAGGAGTACAGAAGGGCGATCAAGATCGACCCCAACTACGCGGACGCCCACTACAACATGGCGGTCCTCTATCATAAGCAGGGGCAGCTGCAGATGGCTGCCGCGCACTACCAGGCAGCGATCAAGATCGATCCGAAAAATGCCAGGGCCCACAACAATCTGGGCGTCGTCTACTCGAAGCTGGGCAAGCTGGATCTGGCCGAGGCGGAGTACAAGGAGGCTCTGTCCCTCAAGCCCGGCTATGAGGAAGCCGGGCGCAACCTGCAGATGCTTCGCCAGGCGACCGGCCGGCCGGGACAGTAGGGTGCCGGCGTCTTATTGCGCCCGGTATTGAAGCGGGGAGCTCACCGTCGTATTTGCCAGAGCGGCTTTGGGTGGATGGATCACCACCGCCAGCCACGACTTTTGCCCCCGCTCATTTTCGCTGCCTGCCCGGCTGCGATCGCCGGGAACCTCGAGCGGCATCTGCCAGAAGTACTCCCCCGCGTCGTCCGCCACGGCGCCGCTGACCAGGATCCGCGGCTCGGAGAGCGGCACCGGCACCGGTGCCGACCCGGCGATCCAGTCCACCCCCTGTCCGGAGCCGGCTACCAGGGTAAGCGTGGAATGCGGCGCCGCCCCACGCAGCTCGAGTATTTGCTTGCCGCGGTGGCTGACCAGGCTGAGAACCTGACCGGAGACCGCCGCAATCCTGGACGGTGGCTGGGGAAGAATCGTCTTGTGGCGAATGAGATAAGCTGACAGCACAGCAGCAAGCCTTTCCTGCGTGGGCTGGATGTCCGTCGCCCCGGAGAAATCGTATCCTTCGCCGCCATGGAAGGTGTAATCGTTGACGGCGATCTTGTACTGCCGATCAGGGTCCAGCGGCTGCCACCGCCCGTGGTTGTCCACGGCCTGGACGAAAAGAATGCGTGAGCCGGGCGGCCTGCTCACGTCGTATGCGAATTTCAGCCCGTGCACATCCAGGAAGCGGCCGCCGGAGCCGCCCGAGACGCTGTGCTCGAGCACGCTCTTGATCGTCTTTCCGGTGACCGTGGCCAGCACCAGTTTGTTGTCAAAGGGAAGAATCCCCTCGACGCTCTCGCTGGTGACGAGGCCTTTTTCCAGCCCGCCTCTCATGCCGCCGCGGTTCTGGAAGGCGATTGTCGCACCATAGGCAGCGCCCCTTTCGGCCAGCGCGTCGCAAATCAGGTCTCCGATCGGAGAATCCCACGGGTAAAAGGCAGATCGCCCGTCGATGTAATTGAGCGCCGTGGCCAGGACTTGGTTGCGCAGGGCGGCGATCGGTTTGCCTTTTTCCCTCAGAAACGCTTGCACATCCGGTTCCTGGGGGATGCTCGTGTCGATGTGGAAGAGGTGATAGTCGGTCGCCGGCAGGATCACCCGTCCCCGGCCGTCAAAGGCCAGGCGCAGCTCGCCGAGGTTCCTGCCATAAGCGCCGGTTTGAACGATTACGGTGGCCGTGCCGTCCTCGTGTCTGACCACAATCGGCTTTTCCAGGCGGGTGTGGCTGTGCCCGCCGATGATGGCGTCGACCTGGGGGATCTGCTCGGCCAGCTCGCGGTCGCGCTCCACGCCCGTGTGCGTGACCAGGATGATCTTGTCCACGCCCTGCTCCTGCAATCTCGCCACCGCGGCCTTGACCGGCTCCATCCAGTTGGGACCGGGATCTTTGATGCGGACCTGTCCCAGGGTAAGGCAGACCTCCTGGAGATCCGGGGTGATCACACCCACGAAGCCGACCTTGCGGCTGTCGATGGTCTTCACCACCGACGGTTTGACCTCCTCGGCCAGCGCGGGCACAGCCGAGGCATCCAGGTTCGAGCAGATGATGTCGAATTTGGCCGCCTTCAGCTGGGCGGCCAGGTTCTCCGGCCCGTCATCGAACTCGTGATTGCCGATCGTATAGATGTCGTAACCGAGCATGTTGAGCAGGGCCACCTCAACCGCCCCGTGATAGAACTTGAAAAAGGGGGTGCCCTGGAATATGTCGCCGGCGTCCACGGCCAGCACATGGGGCGCGCTGCGCCGGATGCTCCTTATGAGGTGGGCAATCCTGGCCTCGCCGCCCACCGCCTTGCCGTGCTCGAGGAAGGGCTCGTCGTGGGAATGGAGATCGTTGGTGTGTAAGATCGTGATTACGAGATCCGGCTTGCCAGCGTCCTGGGCGCCGGCGGCCGTGGACAACCGGACAAGGAGGAGGGAGACGAAAATGACGATCGCCAGGGCCAGGGTTCTGGCGTTCGCGGCCGCTGTCAATTTAGCTTTCGCCATCGTTTTTCTGTCCTTCCCCGTCTTCTTCCCGCAGGGTGGCTCGCCTGCCTGGGCGGAGTCACCGGTCCGCACCGTCGCCGGCGAGTTTGTCGGCGAGTCCGGGTCGCCGGTGACGGTCACCAGGTGCCGGACCGACCTCGACCTCGATCCTTTTGGCGCCCCGGTTGATGCCCGAACGTACATTGATTATAAGAACATCGGCGACAGGCCGATACAGGCAGTCAAGTTCAGGGTTCGTTTTGTCGACGGCGAGGGCTCGGACCGCGGCACGTTTCACGCGCCGGACACGCGCCTGGTCGCTCCCGGCGCCCTCGGCTCCGGACGCTGGCGGACCGAGAAGGTCGACCCCCGCGTGCAGGCGCTCAAGGTTCGGGTGCTGCAGGTAAAGCTTGCCGACGGGTCCGTCTGGGAGAGCGCCAGGATGGCCGACATTGCCGGGCCGGGAAGCGGACGGCCGGCAGCGGACGCCCCGGCTGCCGCCCCGGCTGCCGCCCCGGCAGCGGACACCCCGGCTGCCGCCCCGCCACCGCCGCCGGCCGCCGCGCCGGGCTCCGGGGACGGACCGGGCGGACCCCGGCCGGCAGGGCCGGGCGAGGATCCGTTCGCCCGGGATTAATCCTCACCTTTTCAAGAAGCGCGGATATCGCGATGCCGGTGTATCGTATATGCATCGCGTTAGCACTGCTATTTTCAAGGGGTTGCCTGATGACATCCCGTGCCCGCTTCTTCGTCGCCGGAGTTGCCGTATCGGCCGTCTGCTTCCTTTTGGCGTCGATGACCTGGCAATATGTGCTGGGCTTGTTCATGCTGGCCGGTGTCGGCTGGGGGGTCTGGCTTTGGCTTGCCGAGCTGGAGCGCGAGCAGCAACGGGCTCGCGAGGCGCGCTGCCGTCGCCGGCGTCTGGCTTCCGGCAAGAGGGCGCCCTGGAACCGCCAGGAAGAGGAAAGCGCCGACAACGTGTACCAGCTCCCGCTGCGGGACTGGTCGCGCTCTGCCAGGCCGGGCAGAACCGGGGCCGTGGAATAGAGCAGCGGCGGCCGGGGGCCGGCGGATCCGCGGCGCTGGTATCGCCGGCGGTGAGCTTTTCCGCCCGGCCCGGGCGGGCCTGCCGCAATGGTAGGATCTGAGCAGCGGCCCGCAGGTGAGATGCCGCTGCAGGTTGGGTTGAAAGTGCCGGAGCTGCCCGAAGTCGAAACTGTCCGCAGAGGTCTGGACTCACGCCTGCCGGGCAAGAGGATTGTCTTTGTCGAGGTTCTGCGGCCCGATTCGATCGGGCACCCGACCGCCCGCCAGTTCTGCCGCTTGCTGCCCGGACACCTCTTTGCCTCGGTGGCGCGGCGCGGCAAATATCTGCTTGCCTCCTTCGACAACGGCGCCGGGCTGGCCGTGCATCTGCGCATGTCCGGACGCCTGCTGGTAGCCGAGCCCGGGACGCCGGCGGGCAGCCATCTGCGGGTGCGCATGCGGCTGGATGATGGTCTGGAGCTGCGCTTCGAGGACATGCGTGTCTTCGGCCGCCTCTGGTATGTTCCTTACGGGCGCGCCTTCGAGGAGGTGATCCCCGGGCTGGCCGAGCTCGGGCCGGAGCCGCTGGCAGGGTTTGCTGGGCGCCACCTGAAGGAGGCATTCCGCAATCGCCGGCAAGCCGTCAAATCGGCCCTGCTCGATCAGACCCTGGTCTCCGGCATCGGGAATATCTACGCCGACGAGTCGCTGTTCGAGGCCGGCATCCACCCGGCGAAGTCCGCCTGCGAGCTGAAAGCCGCCGAGCTCAATTGTCTGGCAGAAAAGATCCGCCTGGTTTTGAGCAGGGCGATCGAGCTCGGCGGCTCTTCCATCCGTGACTACAGGGACAGCTACGGCGTCAACGGCAGCTATCAGCACCAGTCGCTGGTTTACGGCCGGGCCGGACAGCCCTGCCGCCGCTGCGGCCGAAAGGTGGAGAAGGTCAAGCTTTCCGGCCGCTCGACGCACTTCTGCCCGCACTGCCAGCCCCCGGGCGGATAGCTCATTGCCGGGATCCGCAAGCCCGATTCCGGGGCGCGGGGTCGCCCGCGTGACGAGGGATCGTGGAGGAGCGAAGCTCAGCGGAAGACGGCCAATCATTCAGATGCACATGACACAGCGGTTGTCGCAGGGGGTATCCCCTGCCGTCAGCGGCTTCAGAACTGGAAGTAGAGGAAGCGGTTGGCCTCGTCTGGCATGAGCGCCAGCATCATGAAGATGAGGAAGGTGCAGTAAAAGGCCTTGGCCCAACGCGGCGCCCGACCGAAAAAGTTGGTGTCGCGGGCGAACTCGGAGATCACGTGGGCTATGAACAGGCCGGCCAGAACGAAGGGGATGAGCGGGACGATGATGGGCGCCTTCGAGGTGAGGATGGCCAGATGGCCTCTGGGCCAGAGTTCGGCGAGGTTGAGCATGCGGAAAATCATGGCCAGGGCCGCCCGGTTGCTTTCGGCCCGGAAGAAAACATAGCTCAGGCAGAAGGCGTGGAAGGTGATGAAGATGGCGATTACGTGCCAGAGCCGCGTCTTGACGAAGCTGCCCAGCCACGCCACTTTGTTGTAGGTGTTCATCCAGATCCGGTGAATGATCAAGGAGACTCCCTGGAACGCTCCCCAGGCCACGAAGTGCAGCGCCGCCCCGTGCCACAGCCCGGCAAGCGCCGTGGTGATGAGCAGGTTGCGGTAAATGAGCGGTGTCGAGCAACGCGAGCCGCCCAGGGGAAAGTACACGTAATCGCGGAACCAGATCGACAGCGATATATGCTGGCGGTGCCAGAGCTCGCGGATGTTGTTGGCCATGTAGGGCACGTTGAAATTGGGCGGCACGGTGATGCCGAGCATGAGCGACGAGCCGATGGCGATGTCCGTGTAACCGGAGAAATCGCAGTACACCTGGAAAGCAAAGGCATAAGTGGCCAGCCACAGCTCGAGCGTGCTGAAGGCGGCGGGATGACCGTACACCAGGTTGACGAAGTAGGCCAGGTTGTCCGCCAGCAGGATCTTCTTTGCCAGCCCGTGCAGGACCAGCACGAAGCCGGCGTCGAACCGGTCGCGATCGAAGCGGACCCCCTCCTCCATCTGGGGCATGAAGTCCTGATACCGTTTGATCGGACCGGCAATCTGGGTGGGAAAGAAGCCGGCGAATACGGCAAAGTGCAGAAAGCTCTTGACCGGGTCCTGCCCTTTGTAGACCTCGATTACGTAGTGGAGAAACTCGAAGGTGAAAAACGAGATCCCCAGGGGCAGGATGACGTGTATGACCATGGCCGCGTGCGGCACGCTGAGCGCGTCCAGGACCCGTAAGCCGAGCTGGAGGAAGAAGTTGGAGTACTTGAAGTAGCCAAGCAGGCCGATGTTGAAGACAAGCGCCATCACCAGCCAGAACTTTCTGGTGGCATGGGCGGAGGCGATGAGCAAGCCGAAAACCCAGTTGGCGAAGGTCATGCCGATAATCAAAAGCAGGTAGATCGGGTTCCAGCTGGCGTAAAAGATGTAGCTGCCCACCAGCAAAACTGCCGGGCGCAGCCGGGCCGGCATCAGCCAGTAGGCGGCCAGGACGATGGGCAGAAAGATGATGTACTGCAGGCTGTTGAAAAGCACGGGGCGATTATAGCCGAAATAGCCTGCCATTTGCCGGGCAGGAGCGATCGCCGGTATGCCACTGCCGGCGGTATCACATTCGGCTTGCAAGACCCCGGCTTTCCATGCCGCTTCGGGCAGTCCGCCCGCCCCGGATTAGAGAAATTTACCCTGGATTAGCAGGAACACATGTCGGTTTCGCGCGGGACTGGGAACAACACAGGTAGTCCCCTTTACGTGATTTACAGCCATGCTTCGTATAGGCAAACCCAATAAAGCTCCGGAGGCGAATGTCCGCTTGCCTCAAATGGCCTCGATTCCGAGCGCCGACGATCTGCAGTTCACCCTTGTCAGAGCCCAGAAAAACTGGCGCAGCACGATAGAGCTGCCCTGGAAGCTTCCCGAGCAGGACTACGTCTTTATCTTGACCGTGAAGTGCGATCTCAATTCCGGAGAGCCTTCCTGGATGCTCTATCGCAACGACGACTCCGGCTCGCACATGCTGTGGAGCTACGTCAGCTCGGACATTCACCTGATTCGCAGCCTGATTCGCACCGAGTCGTCCGCCCCGGGCGCCGGCGGACTTCTGACCGACGAGGTCTGCCAGGTGGATCCGGCAACCTCGCTGGCGGTGCTGGTCGGAGATGCGGTGATGGTCAATGCCGAGCCGCCGGGCGAGCGGGAACACGAGCGCCCGCCGGCAGCCGGGGCGGCGGGCGGGCAGGGCCGGCAGTGCGAACCGGCAGCCGAGCCGGGGCCTTGCCTGAAGGAAAGTTCAGACAGCGGGCTTGCCGGCGACCTGCGCAAGAGCCAGATGCCCGCCCTCCTGCAGTCGATCGCCATGGGGAGCATGACCGGGCGGCTGGAGCTGGTGCACGGTGAAAAGACCGGCGAGCTGTTTTTCGAGGAAGGAATTTTGCGGCACGCCTCCTTGCCCGGCGCCCTCGGCGACGCGGCCGCCCTGGAGATGATTACCTGGCGGCAGGGCCGCTTCCGATTTCTCGAGGGCGAGCGCTCGCTGCACCAGAGCGTGGAGAAGCGGCTGGACACCCTGCTCATGGAGGGCATCGCCCTTGTCGATCAGGCGGACTTCCTGACCAGAGCCGGGATACACGACCGCGCCCGCCTGGTGAGGAAGTGTCCGGACATATCCGATGACGACTTCGCGCTCACCATGCTCGACCGGGTCCCTGTCGATTTCCACCTGCTCAAGAGCTTTTACGACCGGATAGACGATCGCAAGACCCTGGCAGACATTCTCCAGCAGCAGCCGCTGGCGCCCACCCAGTGGACGCCTGTCCTCTACAACCTGGTCAGCCGCAATCTGGTCGTGGCGGCAGACGCGGTCGCTGGACAGGAGGCGCCCCTGCCGCCGCCGGTGACCCTCAATGTATCGATGATCGAGGGGGTGCTGAAGACGCTGTCGCGATCCGAGACCGGCGTGCTCGGCTACCCGGCTTTGATCTACTTCCTCGACCAGGAGACGCGCCGCCTCCGGCGCGGCGGGCACCCCTTTTCGCTGGTGGTCTTCGACCTCTGTCTCATGGACAGGAGCCAGCCGTCCGGCTTGAGGCCGCTGCCCATACAATCGGCGCGGGAGATAGCCAGCCGCATCAAGGCGGCCAAACGGGAGCTGGATCTGCTCACTCATTTCGAGACGTTCGATTTTGCGCTCCTGCTGCCGCACACCGATGTGGACGGGGCAGCCACCTTCATCCGGCGCCTGGAGAGGATAATCTCCGGCGACCCGCTCAACAACACGATTCACGCCCAGAGCGTCGTCTCCTATTTCGGGATCGCGGGCATGCCCCAGGACTGCGAGGATCCCGGCGTGCTGCTGGCAGCGGCCAGGCAGGCCAAGGAGACGGCCGGAAGGCGGCAGCTGCCGCTTATGCTCTTCCGCGATCTCTTTTCGCTCGAGGAGGTCCATCCTCCGGCTTGACCCGGCTGGATGGGGGTCGCCTCAGCCGCCGCCCTCGTCGGAGCGCGCGGCCGCCAGCTCCGCCTGCCTGGTGCGGGCGAGATTGCCCTGGATGAGAAAACAGAGCGCCGCCGCCGTGCAGGGGATGATTACGAAGCTCATGCCGTGCAGCAGGCTGGCGAAAGCAAGTGCCAGGTCGTGATCGACCTGCGATACGAGGATCAAACCCTGGCTGACCAGGTAGTGGAAGCTGCCCACGGATCCCGGCGTCGGAACGAGCACGCCGACGGAGCCGATCGTGAAGACGATCAAGCACTGGATGGCGCTCACCTGGTGCTGCAGGCTGAAGGCCCGGATCACGAGGTAGAAGTTGAGCCAGTAGCAAACCCAGATGAGCAGGCTGAGCAGCGCAATGGCCGGATAAGCGATCGGGCTTTTAAGCGAGCGGCAGCCGGTGTCGAACTGCTCGACCAGGTGCTCGATCCTTGTCTTTGCCGCGGCGGAAAGCCGGTGGCCCACCGCCGGCCTGGCGATAATCCAGTTGATGATCGCCGCCATTCGGGGCAGCAGGAGAAGCCCCACCACGGTGGCGATGGAAAGCGTCACGCCGCCCGGGATGAGCCAGTTCATGCCGGCAAAAGCGGGGGTGGGAAAGACGACCAGCGTGAAGCCGAGCAGCAGGACGAGCAGGGCGATGTCGAGCAGGCGGTCGATAAACATCGTGGACAGCACGCCGACCCAGGGCAGGCGCTCCGTCTTGCTTATGGACACCAGCCTGGCCACCTCACCGCCGCGCGGCAGAACCACGTTCACCGCATAACCGTATATGACCGCGCAAAAGGAGTTCCACAGGCTTATCTTCCGCTCGGATAGCGGGCGCAGGAGAATCATCCACCGCAGCGCCCGCAGAAAGTGGCTGGCCAGCCCGGAGGCGACCAGCAGCAAAAGGTAAGCCGGCTCAACGCCCTTCACATAGCTCCACAGCCTGGCCGGATCCGCGCCGCGGAAAGCCAGCCAGAGAAAAAGCGCGGCAAAGGCTACGCCGGTAAGCTGTTTCCATGCGCTCCGCTTTGAGCCGGGCTGTTCGTTGACCACGCGAGATTACCGCTTGACCCCCTAATTGTAGCGCGGGTTCATCCGCCGGCTACGACCTGCCGCCGGCCGGCTGCCTTGGCCAGGTAGAGGCGCCGGTCGGCGGCTCTGGTCAGGTCATAGATTGAGTCCCCGTCGGCCGGGAAGCAGGCAAGACCGCAGCTGAAGCCGACATTGAACGGGCGCCCGTCCTCGCCCTGGAAGGAGAGCGCTTGAAACTCGGCGAGCACACGCTGCAGGGCACCGCAAATGGTGTCAACCGGCGAGTCGCGAAAGGCGAGGATGAACTCCTCGCCGCCCCAGCGCCCGCGCAGATCCTCGGTGCGGAAGCGGCGCAGCAGAAGCTTGCCGAAAGAGGCCAGCACCGCGTCCCCGGCCAGGTGACCGAAGGTGTCGTTGATCTCCTTGAACCTGTCCATGTCGATTATCCCCACCGTGACCGGCTTGCCCTGCCGTTTGCCGCCGGCGAGCATCGCCGAGAGCTGCTCGATGAACGGCCGCCTGGCCAGCAGGCCGGTCAGCGCGTCCTTCTCGTAGCGCTCGCGGGCCAGCCGCGCCCGCTCCACCCTCACCTCCACCCGGGCGATCAGCTCCTCGTTGACGACCGGCTTGGGCAGATAATCGTCCCCGCCGCACTCGTAGGCGGCGATCCGCGCCTCCAGCCCGGTGTGCGCGGTCACGAAGACAACGGGCAGCTCCTGCCAGCGCGGGGACGTCCTCAGCATGCGGCAGACATCAAAGCCGCTCAACCCCGGCATCATCACGTCGAGCAGCAGCAGATCCGGGTTGACTTCCGTAAGGCTATCGAGAACGCGCACCGTGTCGGGCAGATGGTGCACGAGCATGCCCCGGGCGCCCAGAATCGCCCGCACGTGCCGGGAGAAGTCCTCGTCGTCGTCAACAAGCAGGATCCTCGGCTTTGCGCTCTGCCCGAGCGCCACCAGCCTTTGCACCGCCGTCTCCAGAATGTCGGGATCGAGCGGCTTGTCCAGAAACAAGGAGGCGCCGGCATGCGCGGCGGCCACGCGGTCAAAGGGACGAACACTGGCCGACATGAAGGCCAGCGGCAGACGCTCGCAGGAGGGGAGCTCGCGCAGGCGGCGGACGAGATCGAAGGACAGCTCGCCCGGACCCAGCTGCAGATCGATGAGCGCCCCGTCGAGCGGCACGGCAGCCGCCTTTTCCAGCGCTTCTTCCGGCGTTTGGCAGGCTACCACGTCCACCAGGCGCTGGCGGGACATGACGGTCACCATGCGCAGGAAGTCCTCGTCGTCGTCGACGACCAGCAGCCTGGACAGGGCAGACGCGCTCGCCGCCGTAACTGCGACACCAGGCGCCCGCTTTCGGTCCGCTTCTTGCCTGGTGGAGGAGATGGCCTGCGCCAGCTCCTTTTCGATCGTTGTGAAGACCTCGAGCCCGGTTTCGGCGCCGCCGGTAGCGACGGCCGCCAGCGCATCCTCGATGCGCCCCATGGCCTTGCCCACCTCCGGAAATCCGTAGGAGCCGGCTGTGCCCCTCAGCTTATGCGCCCTGGTCCTCACCCCGGCGAGCAACAACTGATCGGCCGGTTTGCCTCGGGCGAGCTGCACCGCTTGTTCCAGATCGGCAAGCTTGCCCGGAAGCTGCTCGGCGTAGGCGCGGCGCAGCATGGAGATGGCCTCTTCGGCGCTGGCGTCTACTTCCGGGCCGTGGCGCGCGGCGTGGCGGGCAAGCAGGCTTGCAACTTGCTCGCAGAAGACGACCGGTATGACCGGCTTATGCATAAGCAGGGAGGCGCCCAGCTCCTCGGTGAGGCGGCGATACGATTCGCTGTCACGCCAGAAGGCGGAGATGAACACGACCGGCAGCGACCGGGCCGTCCGCTGCAGGCTCCTGAGGAAGTCCTCCCCGTCTCTGTCGGGCAATTGACCGTCGACAATGAGCAGGTCCGGACTGGCCGAGGCCAGCAGGTCGTCGGCTTCCTTCGCCGTGCCGGCCTCCAGGACGCGGTAGCCCCTGGCCGCCAGGGACGGTGCCACCAGGCGGCGAAATTCCGGATCGTCATCGACAAGCAATATCGTTTTCCCCTGCTGCCTATCCATCGGTTCTGACCCCCTCCCGGGAAATCAGCCCGTTGAGCAGCTCCCGCACCGCCGTCACGAACTCGTCGGCCGAGGTGCGTGATTTCGTGAAGTGCCTTGATATGCCCAGGGTCAAGCGCTCCCGGTCCGCCGCCGTCAGGTCCCGCTGGGTATAGACAATGAGGGGAGTGGTCCTGGCCGCTTCGTGGGCCAGGATCTGCACCACCTCGAATCCGTCCGGCCTCGGGATGGCCAGGTCAAGGATAATCAGGTCCGGATGGCGCGCCCGTGTGGCGGCCACCGCCTCGGCCCCGTCCGCCGCTTCCAGGCATTCCACTCCCAGCCCTTTGAGCTGGGCGGCCACGACCTTGCGGGTGTCCGCGTCGTCATCGACGATGAGAACCCGGGCCGGGCGCTCGCGGGTGGTGGCAAGACGGAGGCTCCTGAGGAGCTTCCGGGGATCCAGCGGCTTGACCAGCCAGTCGATCAGCAGCGGGCGGCCGAAACTGCCCCCGTCGGGCTGCAACCCGGTCAGCACCACCACCGGTATGTCCTCGGTCTCTCTTCGCTGGCGCAGCCCGTCCAGCAGATCGAGCCCGCTGCCGTCGGGCAGCTTGATGTCGAGCACGATGGCATCGGGATGGCTGCTCGCCAGGATCTCTTCCGCCTGCGAGATGGTAGCCGCGCGGGTGAATGTGTAGCCTTCCGCCTCGACGATCTTTTTCAGGAGCAGCGAAAGGTCGTCATCATCTTCGATCAGCAGGACCGTGCTCCCCCTCTTTGGCTCCGGCTCCGGCTCGCGCACCGCCGGCGATGCCGCAGCAACCGGCAGCTCGAACCAGAAAGTCGAACCGTTGCCGGGCGAGGTGTCGACATTTATCTTCGAGCCGTGCAGTCCGACCAGCTTTTGCGAGATGGCCAGCCCCAGCCCGGTCCCGCCTTTCTGCCGGCTGTCCGAGGAGTCGAGCTGCTGGAACTTGCCGAAAAGTTTGTGCATCTGGTCGGCCGGTATCCCCGCTCCCTGGTCGGAGACCGAAAATCGCAGCCTGCCTTCTGCGGCGGAGGCCACCGCAAGTGTTACCGCCGTTTGCTCCGGCGAGAACTTGATCGCGTTGGAGACCAGATTGGTCAGCACCTGGATGAGCCTGTCCCGGTCGCCGTCGATCTGAGCGCCGCCGCTCACCTGCCGGCAGAGTCTGATCCTGGCCTGCTCGGCCATGGACTGCAAACCGGCAATCGTCTCTGATACCAGATCGGCCGGGTCGATCCTGGTTATGGTGAGCTCCAGCTTGCCGGCCTCGATCTTTTTCAGATCGAGGATCTGGTTTATGAGGCGGATCAGACGATCGCAGTTGGTCCGGGCGATCTTCACCAGCTCGAGACACTCCCCGGGCACCGGGCCGGCCATGCCCCCTTCGATCAGCCCCAGCGATCCGCGTATGGAGGTGAGCGGCGAGCGCAGCTCGTGGGAGACGGCCGAGTAAAACTCGCTAACCCGCTTTTCGGCCTCCTTGCGGGCCGAGATGTCCGCGAAGGACATCACGGCGCCTATCTGCCTGCCCGCCACCACAAGCGGTGCAACCAGATAGCCGACCGGAAAGACGCTGCCGTCCTTGCGCAGGAAGCGATCCTCCAGCGACTGCCGGGCGCCGCCTGTCTTGATCACGGCCAGCAGGGGGCAGGCTGCCCCGGCATGGTTGTCGCTGTCCGGCAGCCCGCCGTGCAGCAGGTCGTGCAGGTCGCGCCCGGCAATCTCCTGGCTCGTGTAGCCCAGAAGCGCCGCCCCGGCCCGGTTCACGTCCAGAGCCTTACCCTCGGGATCCACCTGGATCAGCCCCTCGCCGATGCTGGCCAGAACGGCCTCCAGGTGCACGCGCGCCCTCTGCGCTTCCTCCGCCTCCTCACTGGCCCTTGCCTCGGCGCGCCTGCGCTCGATGAACTGCCCGAGCGCCGCGCCCAGCCAGTTGAACATGTGTGGCAGCTCGTGGTCGGGCCGCGCGGCGCCGCGACGGCAGAACTCCACCACGCCGATGAGCCCGTTGTCGCCGTTGATCGGCCAGGCGATGAGGCTTATCAGCCCCGATTCCTTCATGGCCTGCCGCCGGGGCAGGCTGGCGTCCTCGGCGCCGGTGTCGGCGGTTTCCGGCCTGCCGCTCGCCCAGACGCGGCCGGGCAGCCCCACCCCCTTTCCGAAGGTGATGTTGCGGCAGGCCGTCTCGAAAGCGGCGACCGGCAGCCCGGGCTGGCACCAGATGTCGCCGAGCCGGAGAACCTCGCTCTCCTCGTCGATCCGCCAGAGAAGCCCTACATCCCAGTCCAGGCTTTCACAGACTACCTTGAGCACGCGGTGCAGGGCCTGGCCCGTGTCCTGGTGCTCGGAGAGGACCCGCGTCACCAGGTACTGCGCGGCCAGCCGGGCGGTGCTTCTCTCGCGCTGGGCGTTAACCACCACCATGATCGCGAACACCACGATCAAAAGAAGAAGCGCGATCCCGCTCAATACGGTCTCGATGGTCAGCGTCGCCTGGCTGACGGACTCCAGGCGGTGGGTGCGCAGGAGCAAAAGCCGGCTCTCCTCCGCCTTCATGGACCGGATCATCCTGTCGATCTCCGAGGACGCCTCGTCGCCCCCGTTGCCGGAGAAGAAGCGCCAGGCCGCCTCGCGCCCCTGCCCGCGGCGCACGGCCACCGTGCGCTCGGCGATCGAAAGGCGGCCGGCCAGCAGCCGCTCGAGGGCCGGCAGCCGCTGCTGCTGGAGGACGCTGTCGGCGGTGAGCCGGTAGAGCCGTTTGACCTGATCTGCCAGCTGCGCCTGGGCCTCATGATACAAGCTGAGATAGCGCTCGTTGCCGGTGATCACGTAGCCGCGCTGTCCGGACTCGATCTCCTTGACCGCCCGGGAGGCCTTCTCCAGCTCGTTTAAGACCTCATGGGTGTGCGACACCCAGCGCATGGCCTCGATGAGGTCGCGCGTGTCATGCTGGGAGGTGACCGCCACGGTGACGAGAATCACCAGGGCCAGCAGGAAGCCCACATAGGTCCAGATTTTCAACGATCCGCTCATGCCCTGGCGAGCACCTCCCGAATCTCATTGGGCAGCGTCATCGGATCAAAGGGCTTCTTGATGACGCCGGCGGCGCCCATCTTTAAGTATCCGGCCACTTCGTCGGTCAGGACCTTGGCGGTCATGAAGATGACCGGTATCTCCCTGGTCTCCGGGCTCTCCTTGAGCCGGGCAAGCGTGGCCGGCCCGTCCATGAGCGGCATCATCACATCCAGCAATATTACGTCCGGCTTCTCCCCGGCGGCCAGCGAGAGCGCCTCGGCGCCCGAGGAGGCGAGCACCACCTGCCACCGGCCGACGCCGCTCAAGCTTACCTTGCCGATTAGTCTTATGTCGGCGTCGTCATCGACCATCAAGACTTTATTGACGGCACGCGACATAAGCTCCTTGAGCGCTCGTCAGTTGTTGGATTTCAGTGTCAGTCCGTCGCCTGGTGCAGCGAAGCCATCAGCTCCTTGGGTGATCCGGATCGGGCTTGCTGGCTTTTGGAGACCGGTTTCCCGGTCAACCCCCTCTCGCGGAAAAGCTTCTGAACGGCCTCCAGCACCTTGGGCTCGTACTCGCAGGCGACGACAAGCTCGACGACCGGCAGGATGAATCTATCCGGCACCTCCTGCAGGATGCCCACTACCTTGTCGATGCTCGGGGGGAGCTCAACCTTCTTGCCGGCTTTCTGCGCGTTGCTGTAAGTGTTGAGGACATTCTGGTAAACCTGCATTCTATCCACGGCAATCTCCTTTCAAGTGGCGCCTCCACCGGCAGCTCGGCCATACAGCCCGTATTCTGCCACCTTATTCCCGCTGGCAGAAAGCGTTTAAACGCTTGACATTTTTGTGGCAAATTTTTGCCCGAACCGTATAGTTCCGGACAGGCGACTGGAGCTACGGGGGGCAGTCTATGGCTGGCTTACCAGGCGGGCACGTGCCCGTGCTCAAGATAGACACGGAGTTGCGAAGAGACCCGCGGTCTCAGCCCCCGGCCGACGAGACCACCAGGCGCCTTTATGACGAGTACAGGCAGGCTGTCGTGAAAATTGACAGCGAGAATGCGATGGGAAGCGGCTTTTTCATCGACGGCAACGGCGACCTGGTGACCGATGCCCATGTGGCCCTGTCCGGCACCCAGCTCCGGGTGACCACGGCCTCCGGCAAGATCTATCCGGCCCGCATCACCCGTCTGGACGACATAGACGATCTGGCGGAGCTGAAGATCGAAGGGCCGCCCCCTGCCGGGCAGGAGTATCTGCATCTGGGATCGAGCAGCAGCCTGAAGCCCGATCAAAACGTCTACGCGCTCGGACATCCGCTGGGGCTGCCGAGCCTCTACATCTCGCCCGGCTATGCCCGCGCTCTCGAGCCGGAGCTGGACGTGCTGGAGGGCACCGGCGGCTCCCCGTCGCTGCCGGATGTGTTGAAGGAGATCCCCCGGATGAGCGGTCCTGAGCGACAGGATTGGCAGCTCAACCTGGCACGGCCGATGCTGGCGGGCGACGTCCATATAGAGCACGGCAACTCGGGCGGGCCGCTTCTGAGCGCCGATGGGAAGGTGGTGGGCGTCTCCGACCTCGGCGATCCGAACAACATGTCCCATTCGTACTACACCCCGTCCCACTTCGTGAAAAAGCTGGTAAACGACCCCGACCCCAAGTTTCAATTTACCTACGCCCATACCGGGGAGAGCTGGACAAACTTTTACAGGTCGGCATGGAGCAAGCACCCGGCCGACGCGGCGCTTATCACCGGGGCAGTTGCCGGCGCAGCGGCCCTGCTGGCCAGGTGGCTGCCGGGACCGACCGCCATGGCGGCGGGCATCGCCGGTGCCGCTGACCTGGTGAGCGACGTGGATAAGTTTCGCCATGCCACCAACCGGATGGATCGCCTGAAGTACGGTCTGGCCACGGCGGCCGACGCGGCCATGGCCGGCGGCGCCGCTGCCCGCTCCATACCGCCAGCCGCTCCTTACGCATGGGCCGTCATGGGGGCGGGAGCCGTCGGACGGCTGGCAGCCGACTTCATACCGACCGAGCTGACCCGCACCGGCACCAGGCGCACGGACGGCGATCCGCGCCCGCCGTTCCAACTGTAGTAGGGGCGAGGCATGCCTCGCCCGCATCGCGGGCGCAATCAGGCGGGCGGGGGCTGTACGGCCTCGCCCGCATCGCGGGCGCAATCAGGCGGGCGGGGGCTGTACGGCCTCGCCCGCATCG
>JAJPGY010000024.1 GCA_021325555.1 Pseudomonadota bacterium
CGCATTGCATGCGCCCTGCGAGATGTAAATCCGGCCTCGTAGGGGCGCATTGCATGCGCCCTGCGAGATGTAAATCCGGCCTCGTAGGGGCGCATTGCATGCGCCCTATGTTGTGACGGCCGAGCGCCAGTATTCCAGCGTATCTGCCAGCGTCTTTTGGAATTCGATGCGCGGCTTCCAGCCGGTGGCTGAGACGAACTTGTCGTAGCGCCCGACCAGAAGCGGCACCTCTGTGGGGCGGACGCGGGCGGGGTCCTGCTCGACGCGGATACTGTCCCTGGCGGTCGACATGGCGATCAGCCTGTCCAGGCATTCCTGTACGGTGAGCACCTGATCGCTGCCGATCAGGTAAAGCTCGCCGGGCTGGCACTTCTCCACGGCCAGGTGGTAGGCCTCCACCATGTCGCGCACGTCCGTCCAGTTTCGCCTGACATCGAGCGTGCCGACCTTTATCACCGGCTCCTGCAGCCCCTTTTCAATGCGGGCGATCTGGTAGGCGAAGGTGGGCAGGGCGAACACCTTGTCCCGCCGCGGGCCCTCGTGATTGAAGGCCCTTGTGCGCACCACGTGCAGCCCGTAGCTCTTGAAGTGCTCGTAGGTCATCAGATCCTGCGCCACCTTGCTCACCGCGTAGGGGTTGACCGGGCGAAGCTCGCTGTGCTCCGTGATCGGCAGCTCGTGCTCGTGCACCAGCCCGTACTCCTCGCCGGAGCCGGCCACGTGGAATCTCGTTTCGGCGAGCTTCAGCTTGCGCAGGGCTTCCAGGAAATTGATGGTGCCGTTGACGTTGGTGTTGACGTAAAGGTGCGGCATGTCCCAGGATGGCGCCACATAGCTCTCGGCCGCAAAATGGAATATCCAGTCCGGACGCACGCGCTCGACTACCTCGAACACGGAGACCGGGTCGAGAATGTTGCAGGTGAAGAACTCGATGCGCTCCTCGATGTCTTTGATGTGCGACAGAAGGCTCATGCGGCTGCTCCACCGCCTGATCCCATAAAGCCTGGCGTCCCCGCGCGCCAGGATAAGGTCGGCCATGTGGCTGCCGACGAAGCCGGTGATGCCCGTAATCAGAACTTTTCGCATAACTGGAGGGCCTCGCCCTGCGCAAGGAGGATACAGCAGTCAAAACCTGTATATACTATCAAGCGTTATGTCCAAGTTGAAACTCTCGGTTGTCACCATCACCCTCAACGAGGAGCAGGCGGTAGCCAAGGTAATCCCGGATATACTGGAGGCCACCGGCGGTGACTGCGAGATTGTGGTGGTGGACAGCTCCAGCGATCGCACGCCGGAAATTGCCGAGAGCCTGGGCGCGCGGGTAATCCGGCAGGAGCCGCGCGGCTACGGGGTTGCCATGAAAACGGCCCTTCTTGCCGGCACCGGGGATGTGATCATCACCACGGACTGCGACGACACGTATCCGATGCGCATGATTCCGGAGTTCATGCGCTATATCGAGGAGGGATACGACATCGTCAGCGGCTCTCGCCTGCTCGGGCGCCTGAGGCCCGAGCACATGCCGCTCATGAACTGGTTCGGCAACTGGCTTTTTGCCGCCATGACCTCCGTGCTCTACGGATTCTCGACCACCGATGTCACGACCGGCATGCGTGCTTATCGCCGGGAGGTTTTGCAGGCGATCGACTGGGAGACCAACTATGCCCTGCCCGCCGAGCTGGTGATCCGCCCGCATCTGGCCGGGTACAAGATCAAGGAGATAGCCATTCCCTACAAGGAGCGGGTGGGAGAGGTGACCTTGAACAAGTGGCGGTCCGGAAAGGCTTTCCTGCGCGGGATAGTGAAGTACAAGTTCGGCTGGCGTATTGACCCCGGGCTGCTTTGACACTACGTATTCTTACGTAGTCGCATGCTGAAATTTAAGGAGCAGACGGCCGGTTTCTTGCCTAAAATAAGGCTCTGGTTTCAACGCGGGAGTTTCTTGCCAGAGAGCCCTGTCGCAACGGCGACTGGTTGCCTGATTAGCGAGCCGGCGCTTTACTGGAAAAGAGGTTCTTTGAGAGAGGTTCGAAAGGATGTCCGCAACCGAGAAGGGCGCCCTGCGCAGGAATGACGCCAGCTCCGAGGTAATGCCGCTGGCAGGCGGCGAGGGGGTGGCGAACGCGCAGAAAGAGGTGAACGCGGTGCCGCGCTCGGAGAAGCTGGCCATATTTCAAAAGGCCGACGGGAAGGGCGAGCCGCTGCCGGAGGCGATCACCGGCAAGCCGGGGCAGGACGCCGAGGTTGTCGGTCCGGGGACAGAGGCAACCGCCGGTACGAGCACGACCCGGGAGACCACCAGCGAGACGCAGCCGTCCAGCGAGCTGCGCGACAGGCATGTCGAATCGACGGTCGGCAATGACACCAGGGTTAAGGTCGATACCGGCGAATCCACGGTGACGCAAACCGCTACCGTGGAGACGACAGCGTCCACCGGCGGGGACACCGATCGCTTGGCCTCGGCGCTCACCGGTAATGGGCGGACAGCGACCGCTGGCGAGGACGAGGAAGTCAGGGCCCGGGCGTAACGGTCCTAGGAGATCAGGCGCAGGAGGTTGATGATGCCCGCCCCGGCCGGCCTGCGGTGGGGCGAAAGCGTTGTTCCTTGCAACAGCTCCTGCCTGTGGTCCACATAGTACTTGTAGGCCTCGCAGAGCATCTGCGAGTTGGTCTTGGTCGGCGCCCAGCCGAGATCGCGTTTCAACTTGCCGTTGTCGAAGACAAAATTGGCGGCCAGCATCCGGTAATGATAGGGCCCGAGCGGCGATAGCCCCAGGTCGTAAACCACCTTCATGGCCAGCGCGGTCGGGCCTGCCGGCAGGTGGACGAAGCGGGGCGTTTTTCCCGCGAAGTGATAAAGGTCCGCATAGAGCTGCTCGAGCGTCGGGACGCCGTCGGAGCCGACGTGATAGATCCCGCAGTTGTCCGAGCCCATGGCCGCCAGGCAGGCGGCGGCGAGGTCGCCTGCGTGGATGAACGAGTAGCGGTTGTGCCCGCCCCCGACCAGATACATGCGCCGCCCCTCGCGCACGAAATCGAAGAGGATGGTGAGCAAGCCCAGGCGGCCGGCCCCTACGATTGTCGGGCAGCGGATGGAGACCCCCTGCACGCTGCCCGCGTAGCCGCCGACGATCTCCTCGCCGGCCACCTTCGTGCGCCCGTACTCCTCGATGGGCGACACCGGCGTCGACTCGTCGACCGCGGTATCATAGGTGGTGGCAAACACGCAGTTGCTGGACGTGAAGACGACCTTGCGGATGCCCAGCTCGCTCGCCGTCTCCATGACGTTGCGGGTGCCGTCCACGTTCGACCGCCACAGGCGATGAAAATTGCGCTTGTCGTGGGCGAGCACGGCGGCCACGTGAAAGATGCCGTCTACAGGCCCGAAGCCGGCGATCGCCTCTCGCAAGGAGACCCGGTCGGCGATGTCGAGCTGCCTGAAGGCATACGGGCGGCTCTCCTTATCGTCGGGCAGGCAGTCGATGGACAGCAGCCGGTGGCCGCGCCCGGCCAGGTGCGCCAGCAGCTGCGACCCGAAAAAGCCGGAGCCGCCCGTGACAACGAAGCTCTTGCCCTCATCCACGAGGTTCAATCATAGCGCAGCCGCCGGTGCCGCGGCGCCACGGTTCCGCTTGCGGAGATCACCATGCCCCGGGGGATGATCCCCATTGTTGGCGGTCCCCCCATCTTTTAAAGTTTCGGCAGCATCCAGACAAGCGGGCAAAGATGGCCGATATCTCGACTAATCCGCAAACAAACGCGCCGGACGCAGCCGCCCTCCAGAAGCTGCAGATGGAGATCCGACTGCACGGCAGCCACGACAGCTCGCAGAGCCTGCTCAGCCGGGGACTGGGCTGGGTATGGGATCAGTTTCACGGCGGTGTTCCGACCGACCAGACGCTGCGCGACCTTTACAAGGAAGCGCAAAAGACGTTCGCCTCCGGGGACGCGGCCGCGCGCCAGCGCATGGTGGATGAGATCAACTCGACCGTGAAAGCGGATCAGGGCGCGCTGGGCAGCCACGACACCTTCACCCGCTACGCCGGCGGCTTCGCCAAGACGGCGTCGCTCTTCGCCACCGGCGGCGTGGCCACGGCGGCCACGCTCGGGCTCTATACGCTGGATTCGGTGAACCCCAGCGACTCGGCGGGCACGATGGCCCTCGACGGCGCCCTTGGCTTCGGCAAGGGCTTGGGCACCCGGGCCGTCTTCAATCTGGTCGGCCGATCGAGCATGGGTGTGGTCGGCAAGGGCTTGACCATGGGCTTTGGCAGCACGCTGGTCGACGCCGCCACCACCCGGCAGACCTACACCCAGGCGGGCAGCATCTGGGGCGGGCTGGAGAACTCGCTGGCCTCGGCTGCCGACCGCAAGAACCTGCTTATCAATGCCGGCATGTTCATGGCCGCGCAGGGGCTGGTCAGGGGCGGCTCGGCGCTGACGGCCGGCGCCCTGGAGCGAAGCCCGCTGCTGTCCACGATGGCCACCGGCGGCGCCTTCGGCATGACCAGCGGCGGCCTGCAGGAGATCATGCGCCAGTCCCAGACCGGCAAATACGATCCGTGGCAGGTGGCCAGGCAGATGCTCATTCAGGGCGGTCTCGACGCGGGGGCCGCCTCAATAGGCGGCCTGCAGGCTGACGCGGGCTTCCGGGCCGCGGCCAGCGAGCGTCTGGGCAACACTTACGCGGAGATGGTCGACCGGGTGAACGGGTTAAAGGCCGGCGTGCTCAACCTGGCCGATTCGGTGAGCCTGGGACCGCGGCTGCAACCTGCCTATGCCCTGGCCGGCATGGGCGGCGGCCGCTTCTTCGAGGTGGAGATGCCGGCCAGGCGCCCGTCCGAACCGCAGCCCAGGGGTCCGCAGGTGATGATGATGCAGGGCGACGGGCCGGCGCTGACCCACTCCGGGGCCGACCTCGATCACGTGCTGGGCGCCGGCGGGCATGCCGAGCTGGTGAGCACGGCCGACCACGCCGCCCAGGACCTCATCGCCCGGGTGATCCAGGAGAGCGCCGCCGAGCCGCCGGCCCCCGAGCGGGCCGCAGCGGCCGCGCGCCCGGTCCAGGATGCCCGGGGGGTGGTTGGCAAGGCGCCGGTGGCCCTCGATCCGGCGATTGCGGCAAGCGAGGCCTTCCAGGGCTTTCACGCCCTTGCTGACCGGGTGATGAGCAACGGGTCGGGCGAGCAGGCACGTGCCGACCTGGTGGGCTACCTGCGAGCGCACCCCGAGCTCCGGGACACGGTCATCAACTACGCGCGTTCGCTGGACAGCGAGCCGCTCGTTTACGCGGCCCAGGAGGCCTACAAGGTGCCCAGCCCGCGAGTATACGTGGCTACCAGGGAGCAGGCCAACTCGTGGTATGAGCTCGACAATTACTTCCGGTATCTCGAGATTCCCTCGCTGGCCGCTCGCGGCAGACAGGCGGTAGCCGGCCAGCTGGAGCTACATCCCGAGCTGCGCCCGGCGGCCGAAGAGTACGCGCGCGGCAGCTCGCGCCTGTCCGTCGTCGAGGCGCTGGACTCTTATCTGGGCACCAGCCATGCCTCCGACCTGCGCCTGCTGCAGTCTGCACATGGGGGGCAGGCAGCGCCGCCGCCCGCCCCGGTGCCCGGCGTCGAGGCGCACGCAGGCGCCGCCGGTGAGTCGCCGGCGCCCGCAGGAACCCTGGAGATGCTTGCGGCCGCGCGCGCCGCCGGCTCGGCCGCCCCCGGCGGGGCCGCGGATTTGCGGGCTGAGGGGACGGACCCCCGGCTGCCCGGGGCGCCCGGCGAGACGCCCGGCTACACGCCGCCCAGCGCCGAAAACCCGCGGGGGATGATAAGCGCCGATGAGTTCGCGCGCGGGCTTACCGCCGAGCAGGCGGCCACGCGGGCGATGACGGTCCGGGTGCTGGCCAACGAGGGTGACCTCAACGCGCTTTCCCCGGAGAACTTCCAGCTCTGGCTGTCCGAGGCCCGCAGCGTGCTGCCGGATGTGTTCATGCTCATGCGCAAGCCCGGCGCATCCAGCCTGCCGCCGGAGGTGGTGCAGCGCTTTCTCGGCAAGCCGCAGTCCTCGGGCGAGCCGCCCGAGTGGGCTGCCGACGCCGTGCGCACCAGCGAGCAGCTGCAGGCCAGGCGCGACCAGGCGAGCCTCGAGCGCCTGCAGCGGGACCTGGAGCGGGCGCGCGACGACAAGGAGCGGGCCCAGATTCAGTCCCGGATAAGGAGGCAGAAGCAGAACGGGCAGCGCGGCGCCGACCTGGCCAAGCAGATGGACGAGTTCCCGCGCCGGGCCAGGCTTTTGACCTCGGCCGTCGATGCGGTCGACAAGGCCCCCGAGCTGGCCGGGGCCGCTGGAGCCAAGCTGATCGAGCTGGGCTCCTATGACCCGCTCTCGCTGGACAAGGTTCTCTACTCGATAGGTTACCGGACGCGGGAAGGCGCATTCGACCCCACCGACGAGCTGGGCGCCAGGAACAGGCAGCTTCTGGCCGGGGTGCTGCCCAACGCCACCAGCATCGAGCCGGTGCGCTACCTACTGCAGTTCCTGCGCGACGGCAACGCCGACGGCGTCTTCCAGGCCGCCCAGCGTCTGGCGCCGGCGGCCGGCGGCGAGCAGTGGATCGAGCAGCTGCTCAGGGACATGGATGCGGGGCTGTACCGCCCGGCCAGGAAGTTCGGCAACAACGATCGTGGCGGCAACCCGCGGCAGGCGGCGCCCGGGGCATCCGCCGAGCGGGCTGTCCAGGCAGTCCCGGCGCCGGAGGTGGCGCCGGTTCCCGCAGAGCCGGCTGCCCAGGCAGGCCCGGCGCCGGAGATGGCGCCGGTTCCCGCAGAGCCTGCTGCCCAGGCAGTCCCCGCGCCGGAGGTGGCGCCGGTTCCCGCAGAGCCGGCTGCCCAGGCAGGCCCGGCGCCCGAGGTCACCTCGACGGTCGCTCCGGCGCCGGGCGCGGACGGCGCCGGCAGCCAGGCTCCGGCCGGCGAAGACCCGCTGGCTTCCGTGACGCCCTACCGGGGCAAGGTGAGCGAGCAGCAGAAGCAATCGCTGTCCGACTGGTTCCAGAGCTTGAAGCCGTCGGTGCAGAGAAACATGTTCCGCAACAACACCGAGATCCGCGGCCAGGCCGTCAAGGGCATGTACACAAGGCAGCTGTGCAAGCTGATCGGCTACGTGCCGGAAGGCGTGTAGACCGGCAGCTAAGCGGAGGCGAGCGCCTGCCGGTAGGCCTCGTAGGTGCGATCGTCGAAGAGCACGAAGCGGATCTCGCTTATGGCCGGCTCTTCCTGGCAGAAGCTTTTGACCACGGACAAAGCCACGGCTGCCGCCTCGTCCACCGGATAGCCGTAGGCGCCGGTGCTGATTGAGGGAAAGGCTATGGTCGTAATCCGGTTGGCCGCGGCCAGCTCCAGGCTTCTCCGGTAGGCGCTGGCCAAAACATCCGGCTCTCCGCTGCCGCCGCCGTGCCAGACCGGCCCGACCGTGTGGATCACGTGCCCGGCCGGCAGGTTGCCACCGCCGGTGATGACAGCTTCTCCTGCCGGGCAGCCGCCCTGCCGCGCTCTTATCTCCTGGCATTCGGAAAGGATGGCCGGCCCGCCCGCCCGGTGGATCGCCCCGTCGACACCGCCGCCGCCCATGAGGCTCGAGTTGGCGGCGTTGACGATCGCCTCCACCTCCTGCCTGGTGATGTCCCCGCGCACCACCGTGATCTCGGTCCGGTTGACCGTTTTAGATGTGGCTTGCATCGTCATCTCCCCGCACCCGGAGCGCTGGGCAGGAGCTGCTGGCGCCAGGCGCTCAGTCGCCCTGCCCCCAATCGTCGTCAGTGTACATCTGATCCTCCAGCGGATCATCCTCCACGTAGAGGGGAACGATCAGGGTCTGATTGATTGTGCCGCAGTTAGGGCAGACCAGCTTCGAGGGCTTGTCGAAGTAGAACTGCGCGTCGCACGCCCCGCACATGTACTGGGCTGCCGGGGGCACGGCCTGCCCCGGGGGCATCTTGGCTCTCATGGCTGATACCTCATTGATACCGAAAGCCCTGGCTATCATGGGTCCCGTCGCACCGGCTGTGCCCGTCGATAACCTGATTCAACTGTACGCCGGGCGTGTGCAAAGCGTGTGCAGAAAGGCGGAGACGGCCCGGCGCCGCCAGACCGTCTCCGCCGGAATCCTTCCTGGCTCAGCGCCGGCGCAGCCCGCCCAGCATCGAGCGCCACATGGCCCGCTCGGCATAGTAGGTGGCATACCGGGTCATGGTGCGGGCCTCGGCGTTGATCACGTTGCCGACCTGGCCGCCTATTACGCCGCCGCCCGGGCCGTAGGTGCGGAAGCCGCCGCCGCCGCAACGCGGCCCGTAGGTGTGGAAGCCCTGTCCCATAAAGCCGCTGGCTGCCGCCAGACCCATCGGCACCATCATCACCTGGCCGATCATGTCCTCCATGGTCTGGCCCTGGGCAAGGGCCCCGCCGGCAGCGCCTGCGGCGCCGGGCGCAGCCCCGGCGATGGAGAGGTCGCCTGCGCTGCTTTCGGTCTCCTGGATGCTGCCCAGACCGGCGTAGGGATCAGCGGAGGCGGTCACCGAGCCCCGGAGCGGTGCTCGCTGGACGCGCGCCTGCCCGCGCCCTGCCGAGCCCGGGCTCTGCCAGGCTGATTGAGCGGCCGCCGGGCCGGAGCCCGGGTCGTGGACTGCCCCGATCCACTCGGATTGCCCGGCAGCCGCCTGGGCGGCCCCGGGCATGGCGCTTACGCCGCCTGCCGGCGCGCTCAGCGAGAGCCACTGCGACTGCCCGGCTGCCTCTGAGGAGGCGGCAGCGCCGCCTTCGGTTACCCAGTCGGATTGACCGAGCGACGCGGCCGCCGGCTCACCGCCGTCCTGCCACGAGCTGTCGGCCGCCATGGCCGGCGCGGCTGCTTGGGCGAGAAGGAGGGTGAAGGCGCTTAACGCTATTTTGCTGGACGTGAAAATACTCATGGGCGAAATCTTCGCTCCCCCAGTGGAACCGATAACCTGCAAAACCTGCTTGCTGAGAGGATGTTATTCCCCCGAGCCTGTCAAGTCAATGAATTTATGCGGGTTCCACGTAGCGGTTATCCGCCGCTGTCCTTGTAAAGCAGGAACGGCACGCCCTGCTCCTTGGCCCGGTCACGCGCCTTGCGCGCCGCGGCCAGCATGAGCCCGAGATCCCGGCAGTCGTCCGGCACGCAGGAGACGCCGAGCGCCAGCGTGATGCTGCGCGGATCGGGGGTCTCCGGCACCGGCTCGCCGCGGACCACCTCCATGATGCGCCCGGCGAAGATGCCGGCCGCGGCTGCTGTGGTGTTGGGCAGCAGGCAGGCGTAATCAAAGGTCTCGTAATGGGCCAGCAGGTCGGAGCCGCGCTTGATCGCGCTTATCCTCCGGGCGATCTCCTTGACCGCCGCCGTGGTCATCGGCAGCGGGGCGTCCTGTGGCCCGTGGGGACGGAAGCGCATCTCGAAGATGATCACGCTATACGGCCAGCCGAACGACTGGAAGCGAAAGTGCTCCTGCTCCAGAAAGTAGAGAAAGGCCGGGTAGGTGAAAAGGCCAGTCTCCGGGCGCTGGAGGGCGGCGACGGCCGCCTGGATCGAGGCGCGATCGATGCCCAGGGCCTCCAGCGGCGCCGGCTTGTCGATGGTAACCACCGGCGCCCTATCGGTCACGGCCACCAGGTCGCAGGTGATGAGGTTGAAGAGGACGGGCGTCCACTGCGCCCGGGCAAGCGGCAGCCGGCGCAGGATGTCGAAGAGGGTGCTGGTGTTGTCGATCGACTGATAGACCTGCTTCTGCAGGGCAAGATCGATGGGCGCCCCCCGGGACACGGTTTGCTCGAAGTCGGACTCCTTGATGGTCTTGTGCCTGCGCATGAGGTAGGACTCCATCTTGACCCCGGCTGACTTCAGGTACTTGCTCTGGTCGAGCAGCGCCACCCCCTCCATGAGCAGCAGATCCAGGCGCTTGCCCACGGAGCGGTGCGTGGTCCGCTCGCCCGGGTAGAAGTGGAACTGGCCCTCCTCCCAGGTGATCAGCTCGACCACCCCCTGGTCGCCCTGGCTGGTGCCCACCTGCGCGTGCAGCGGCACGCCGTCCTCGAAAAAAACGTCGGCCTGGCCCTGGCTGTTCTGAATGCCCAGCCGGCCTGTCATCTTGCTCATCACCACCGACTGCAGGAGGTTGGGCAGCTGCATGTTCGTCAGGTCGCCCTCGAGGATGGCCTTGGCCTTCTGCTGGCTCACCGTCTGCCCGGCGGCGGCTGCTGCCGGCGCGCCTACCGTCTGGGCGTAGGCGGCGCCGGGCTCGGGCGCGCCACTGGCCGGCGGCTTGGGGGCGGCCGCGTAGCTGCCCTGCTGCATGTGGTCCTGGAGCTGCCCGCCTGCCGACTCGGCGAGCACCAGGTTGACGACCAGCTGCAGGTCGCCTGTCTGGTAGGTCCACAGGACCCTGGCGAGCTCGCCCACGCCGGCGTGCATGGTCCACTGCGGGTCACCGCCGGAGGTCTCGCAGCGGACGGCCAGCATGAACGGGCTGCCGGTGACGGTCGACGTCCAGGGCAGCTCGATGGCGCGCCCGCACTCCCTTTGCGCCTGCCCCAGAAGGTACTGCAGGTCGTCAAAGCCGGGATCTGCCGGGAGCTTCGGCAAGCGTGCATTGGGGAGCGGCTGCTGCTTGCCACGCTGAAACATGCGAGTCACCCCCGGCGCGAGCGGACAATAAAAGCCTAGCAGATCGTCTCTAAGGATACAGCCCGCGCAGCCGCTTCGCCTCGGCCAGGCGCGCGATGCCGATGCGCAGGGCAGACATGCGCGGGCGCAGCCTGGTCCTGGCGCTCATCTCGAAGACCTGGTCGCAAGCCCGGCCCATAATCTGCTCGAGGCGGTCGTTCACCTCGTCTTCCGACCAGAAAAGGTGCATGAGCCCCTGCACCCACTCAAAATAGCTGACCGTGACGCCGCCAGCATTGGCCAGGATATCGGGCACCACGAAGACGCCGGCCTCGTGGAGCTGCAGGTCGGCCTCCGGGCTGGTCGGCCCGTTGGCGCCCTCCACCACTATCCGGCAGTTGAGCGTGCCCACGTTGCCCTCGTGGATCTGGTTGGCCAGGGCGGCGGGCACCAGCACATCGCATTTGAGCTGCAGCAGCTCGGCGTTGGTTACCTGGTCCGCATGCGGGAAGCCGCCGACCTTGCCCATCTCGCTCAAATAGGCCTGCAGCCTGGGAATGTCCAGACCGGAGGGGTTGTAAACGCCGCCGTGCACGTCCGAGACGCCGACCACCTTGTAGCCCGCGTCGTGGAGCAGGCGGGCGGTCACGGCGCCGACGTTGCCGAAACCCTGCACGACCACGGTTGGTGTCGGTTTCTCCATGCCAACCTGGGCCACAGCCCGCCGCACGCAGAAGGCCACGCCGCGCCCGGTCGCCTCCTGCCGGCCGTAGGAGCCGCCTATGGAGACCGGCTTGCCGGTGACAACGGAGGGCACAGTGTGCCCGACGTTGATGCTGTAGGTGTCCATGATCCAGGCCATCGTCTGCTCGTTGGTGTACATGTCTGGGGCCGGGATGTCCTTATCCGGGCCGAGCAGGTTGATGATCTCGGAGGTATAGCGGCGGGTGAGGCGCTCCAGCTCGCCGGCGGAGAGCTTCCACGGCTGGCAGCGGATGCCGCCCTTGGCGCCGCCGTAAGGAAGCCCCATGAGCGCGCACTTCCAGGTCATGAGCATGGCCAGACCGGACACCTCGCCCAGGTTCACATCCGGGTGATAGCGCACGCCGCCCTTGGCCGGACCGAGGGTGACGTCGTGCTGGACCCGGTAACCGGTGTAGGAGTGGACCGTGCCGTCGTCCATCCGCACCGGTATTGTGACAATCAATGATCTCTTGGGGTATCTGAGGCGTTCGTGCAGCTCCGGATCGAGCCCCATCTCCAGGGCGATCTCATCCAATTGTCGCTGGGCCATTAGGAAATGCTGGGTTTCGCATTCCATGGTCGGCTTTGCAACCGACTCTACGGCAGCCATTCAGGTACCCTCCTCAGGCCTCGCAGCCAAAAACTTTTATAAGCTTGCCCATCGCGTAACAGCATATTACAAACCCGATCGCGTTGTATATATGAGAGCGAAACCCTCTGTGCTTAACTCTTTTACAGCCCGGTGCTCACCTTTTCTTAATAATCGCGCCCGGGACGGGGGGAAGATGGAAGCCAAGAAAGACTTCGAGGGGCGGACGGCCGTCGTCACCGGCGGCGGTACCGGACTGGGCAAGGCGGTGGCCGCCCAGCTGTGCGCGCGCGGGGCGTCGGTGGTCATAGCCAGCCGCAGCAAGGAGCATCTGGAGCAGGCCTGCTCCGAGATTGCCGGGCTCGGCGGCAAGATTATCGGCATCCCCTGCGATGTCCGCCAGCCTGAGCAGGTCGAGTCCATGGTCGGGGGCGCCGTCGAGCGCTACGGGCGGATCGACATTCTGGTTAACAACGCCGCTGGCAACTTCCTGGTGCCGGCCGCGTCGTTGACGCCCAACGGCTGGAAGGCGGTGATCGACATTGTTCTCAACGGCACCTGGTATTGCTCGAGCTTCGCCGGACGGCAGATGATTGAGCAGGGTGGCGGCTGCATACTGAACATCATTGCCACCTACGCCTGGACCGGGGCACCAGGGGTGGTGCACTCCGCCTCGGCCAAGGGCGGGGTCCTGGCCATGACCCGCACCCTGGCCGCGGAGTGGGGCCGCCACGGTGTTCGAGTCAACGCCCTGGCGCCGGGGGTGATGGTGACCGAGGGCGCTGCGAAGAACCTGATGTTCGAGAGCCTTGAGGTCCAGGAGCGCCTGGTAGAGCACATCCCGCTCCGCCGGCTGGCCACCACCGAGGAGATTGCCAGGCTGGCTGCCTTCCTGTGCTCCGACGATGCCGCCTACATCACCGGCGACGTGATGACCGCCGATGGCGGACGCTGGCTCGATGAGGGGTTCCTTGCCCTCTACGCCCGGCAAACTCAGACCCGGGTATAGAGATGAACTACCTGCTTATCTTCGTCCCGCTGCCGATCCTCGCTCAGTTGCTCGGCTGGCCGCCGGTAATCATTTTCTTCGCCTCCTGCCTGGGGATCGTGCCGCTGGCCGGCTTGCTCGGCAAGGCCACAGAGTATCTCTCCGACCGCATTGGCGAAGGACCGGGGGCGCTGCTCAACGCCACCTTCGGCAACGCCTGCGAGCTCATCATCGGGCTGTCGGCGCTGCATGCCGGGTTGACCGAGGTGGTGAAGGCCTCGATTGTCGGCTCGATCATCGGCAACGTCCTCCTGGTCCTGGGTGGCAGCATCCTGGCCGGTGGGCTGCGCTACGAGACGCAGACTTTCAACCGCACGGCCGCGACCACCTCCGCCACGCTGCTGGCGCTTGCCGCCATCAGCCTCATGGTGCCGGCCGTCTTTCATTTTGCCGTGCCGCCGGAGCGGCAGCTGGCCGAAAGCTGGCTGGCGCTTGCGATCGCGGTGGTGCTGCTGGTCACCTACGTGCTGAGCCTGCTGTTCAGCCTGAAGACCCACAAGCACCTTTACGTGCGCAGCGTTGATCCGGAAGCCGATGAGGCGATCGGGGTCACCGGCTGGAGCATCCGAAGGTCGGTCATCATCCTGGCGGCGGCGACCGGGCTGGTGGTGGTGCTGAGCGAGTATCTCGTGCACGCGGTCGAGCATACTGCCCAGGCGCTGGGGATGACGCAGATGTTCATCGGGGTGATCCTGGTGGCGGTCGTGGGCAACGCTGCCGAGCACAGCACGGCCGTTCTTATGGCCCTCAAGAACAAGATGGATCTCTCCATCAACATCGCGCTCGGCTCCGGCTCCCAGATTGCTCTCTTTGTGGCGCCGGTCCTGGTCTTCGCCAGCTTCCTTCTGGGCCGGCCGATGAACCTCTTTTTCTCCCCGATCGAGGTGCTGTCAATCTGGGTTTCTGTGATCATCCTCTCCTTCGTCGCCCTGGACGGCGAGTGCAACTGGCTGGAGGGCATCCAGCTGCTGGCCGTCTACGCCATACTCGGTGCGGCCTTTTACTTCGCCTAGGCGTGGTCTCTTTTCAACGCAAGAAGTGCGCGGTTAGCCAGGCGGGCAGAAGCGGTGCCGCCTGCCGGATCTGCAGGCGATCGCTTCGGCCCAGCGCGGCCGTGGCCTTTTCCAGGCAACCGGGGTCGATGCTCGTCCGACCCAGGTGCCAGAGCGCCCTCAAAACCCTGCCGGCCGGGCTGTCGCCCAGGCTCAACTTACGGGGAGCAGTTTTCTTTAAATGGATCTGCAGGCTGCCAAACTGAAAGGAGCTTGAGCTGGCGGCCACCGCAAAGGTTGGCTGGGCTGGAGGCTTAAGCCCTAGCCCCAGTTCGGAGGCGAGCGAGCGTGGGTGCAGGCGCACACGTTTTCCGAAGGAGCGGGCCTTGGCGCGGGCAACGGCGAATACGGAAGGGATTGGCGAGCCTTCCCTGACGAAGACGCCCCGCGCCAGCCGGACGATGATTTTCTGCCTGACGAGCCTTGCAGTTGCCTGGTCGACGGCCGCGCGTCGCCCGTAGGAGAGCAGTTGCCGGGTGGTGAAGATGCGGCCCAGCGGCAGACGAAATATGTGCCGCCGAATGAAGGTGGTGGTGACGTTGCTTCTCATTTCTTTTCCCTCCGCGTTGTCAGAATTACGTCCGTAATTCTGATAACGTTCGCGCACGGAAAAAAGTTCAACCCGGCCGCCAGATCTCATGTTGGCGGTGAGCACCCGCCAGGCTTTGTCGCCCTGCGCGGGCGGGCTAGGGGCGGTCGAACCAGTACCGGTAAAGCGGAAATCCACTGCTGTCCGTAATTCCCAGCGACTGCAGCCAACCGCGCGGGCCGCTCCTCGCCCGGCTGGCGAAGGAAAAGTTGCCAGGCGCGCCCGCCAGCGGGGCGATGAGCACCATGCACGGTTCGGGCACGAGGCCAGGCCAGTAGCGGCTGACGGAGCGGGACAGTTTGACCCATCGCGGGCGATTGGGGATAGCGCTTTTGTCCCACCAGGCGATGTCGAGATTGTGATAAGGAGTGACCATCAGGTCGTTGCTGTAGGCGTAAGCGGGCAGCCATGGTGGCCGGATGGCCGGCGGCACGGACCGGGGCCTGGCCGCTCCCGAGATTGACAGCAAGGAGCGCAACAGACCTTGCAGGCGAGGGGCAGGCGACGCCGCCGGCAGGCCGGCAGCGTCGGGTGCTGGCGCCGGCAGCCGTTGCTCGGCGAAGGGATCCTGCCCGGCCGGCGGCGGCATCCCCTGCCAGGAGGGGGACGACCGGGTCATAGTGCTCGACCACTCCACCTGCCCCTTTAGCGGCGCCGGACAGGGAGCCGCGGCGGCAGGCGGCGGGTATCCGTCAGGCTGGTCGGGAGCAGCCCCCGGTGAGCTCATGGCGGCCTGGCCGCTGGCTGGGCAGGCGGCGGCAAGCCAGGCGCCGGCAAGCCAGGCGCCCAGGGCAACGAGCGTGCAGGCGCGCGTTGCCCTGGGCGAGCGGTTCTGGCGGGCGATCGTGCTCATCACGGGCTGCCTGACTCCTTGTCGTTCTCCACCAATGGCAAATTAGCACAGGCGGCCGCCGCCGGCACCCCGGCTTGCCGCTGCCCGCGATAGCGGCGGGCCAGCCACCAGCTCTTGATCGGTGGCAGGGACTGGGCGGAAAGATAGAAGCCGAGCGCCGGCACCAGGGCGTTCAGCCAGAATCGCTCGTTTCCGAGCAGCTAAAGAAGCAGGGCGGCAAAGATATAAGTGCTGGTGCAGATTACCGCGATCCGCATGCCGCTTGTCTCCCAGTCCTTGTCTGCCTCTACCCGGGCGTTGCGCTGCTTGATCGACTCGAGCTCCTGCTCGATGCGTTGCAGTGTCTCTTCGCTCATTGCCCCCTCCTTTGTGCCGCTTGCCCGGGAAAGCATAGCTCAGCGCGGCCGGCAGCTTAAGACCGGGCTAAGAAGGACGCAGCCGCCGGACCAGCATCTGCACCTCCTCCAGGCGGAGCGCCGTGCAGATAAGCGCATAGGTGCCCAGGCCGAGCGCGGAGGAAACCGAGACCGAAACTAGCAGCTTCCAAAACGGCCCGAGCTCCAGGTGGGATGCCAGCCAGCCGCTGCTGGTAAAGGCAAGGGCGCCGCAGGCCGCCGATGCCAGAAGCATGACCGAAACCGGCTTCACCAGGCGGCCGAGACCGAGGGCGCCTATCTTCCGGCGCAGGAAATAAGCAAGCAGGCTGAGGTTGAAGATCGTGATCAGCGTCGTCGCCAGCGAGATGCCGCCGACGCCGAGCGGGCCGACCAGGGACCAGTCGAGAATCGCCTTGACGAAGATGGCGGTCAGCGCCACGTGATAAGGCGTGGTCGAGTCCTGGTGCGCGTAGAAAACCCGGGTGATCAGATCGCGGGCCACGTAAAAGAAGATTGACGGCACCATGAACAGAAGAGCGGCAGTGACCAGGGCGGTGGAAGATGTGGTGAACTGCCCGCGCTGAAAGAGCAGCTGAATGATCGGGCCAGCCAAGGCCAGCAGCAGGGCCGTCAGCGGCAGAGATAGGAACCAGAGAAAGCGCAGCGCCCGCCGGAGCTCGCCCTTGAGCGCCTCTGTCTGCCCGGCCGTCACCTGCTCGGTAAAGCGGGGCAGGATCGGCACCAGCATGGCCGTGAGAAGCACGCCCAGGGGAAGCTGGATCAGGCGGTTGGCGTTGACGATCGCGGTCCACGCTCCTTCCTGCAGCTGGGAGGTGAAGAAGCAGTCCACATAGACCGTCAGCTGCCCGACCGAGGTGCTCACCACGGCCGGCCAGAGCATGGCGAAGTAGGCGGCGAGGCCTGGCTGCGGTTTGAGGGTCAGCTGCCACTTCAGGTGGGATCTGGCCACGCCCGGCAGCTGGGCCACCATCTGGCCGAGCGCGCCCGCCAGCGTGCCGGCGGCCAGGCAGAGCCCGCCGGCCGTGTCCGCGAAGCCGAGCACGGCGACGATGATCGCCAGGCTGGCGATCGCCGGCGAAAGCGAAGGCCAGAAGAAGCGGCCGTAGACGTTGAGCACGCCATAGGAGACGCCGACCACGCCGGTGATGACCACGATCGGCAGCATCAGATGCAGCTGCGAGACCGTCTCGCTCCACAGCAGGTGGCGGTACTCGGGGGGATGGCCGGGGGCGGGCGCGATGAGGGACACCAGCTGCGGTGCCAGCAGCCAGGCGACCAGCGCGATCGCGGCCAGCGCCAGCACGGTGAAAAGGGTGATCTGGGCGACCAGCTTTCCCGTCTCCGGGGATTGCTTGCGCGGGGTGACGATGGCCACCGTGGCCGAATGGAAGGGCCCGCCCAGCCCGCCGAACAGGACGAGGATGTTGCCGGTCAGAAGGTAGGCGTAGTTGTATGCGTCGTTGACATGCGAGGTGCCGAAATACTGGAGAACGATTATGTCCCGCGCCAGCCCGGCCAGCTTGGAGAGAACCGTCAAAACAGCTACCAGACCGAAGATCTTTCCAAGCCCGGGCGACGGCTTGTCCTTTTCAGTCGTCACTCTTGGGATCCCTTGGCTGGGTTTCGCTGGCGTACATCAGGGATGGTGCCTGGAAATTCTTCGGCTTGCCGCTTTTCGGATCCAGCTCCACCTGCTTCGTGGGAGCGATGCCCAGATAGCGGGCGGCCTCCACGCAGATGGCGTTGAAGACCGGCCCGGCCACCGTGTTGCCCCAGCGCCCGTCGGTCTGCGGGCTGTCTATGACCACCAGGCAGAGGAGCTGCGGGTTGTCGGCCGGCAGGAAGCCCACGAAGGAGGCGACCGTCTGCCCGGCCATGTAGCCCCGGCCGCCGGCGATGGACTTCTGCGCCGTGCCGGTCTTGCCGGCTACCGTGTAGCCGGGCACCTTGCCGGCCAGCTGCGTGCCCAGGCTGATGTTTTCGGCCAGCAGCCTGGTCACCAGGGCGGCCGTCTCCGGCTTCACCACCTGCTGCTTGGCCGGCTCCGTCCATTTTTCGGTGACGCCGGTCTTGGGATCGTAGATGCGCCGGATCAGGTGCGGCTGCACCCGCATGCCACCGTTGGCGATGGCATCCACGGCCGCCACCAGTTGCAGCGGCGTCACCGCCACCGCCCCCTGCCCGAAGCCGGTGGTCGCCTGATCGATCGGTCGCCAGTACTTGGCGTCGAGAAGCAGTCCGGCCGATTCGCCGGGCAGGTCGATGCCGGTCGGCTGACCGATGCCGAACTCGCGCAGTTTGCCGTGAAACTGCTCGGGGGTCATGGCCAGCCCGACCTGGGCGGCGGCCACGTTGCTGGAGTGAATGAAGAGGTGCAGGAGGTCGATCGTGCCGTGCCCGCCGTCGTGGTTGTGTACGACGCGGTTGCCGATCTTGAGGGCGCCGCCGTCATAGAAGGTGGAGCCGGGGTGAATGGCCCCCGTGTCCAGTCCGCAGGCCACGGTGAGGATCTTGAAGGTGGAGCCTGGCTGGTAGACGTCAACCATCGACCAGTTCTTGGTCACTTCGTAAGGGTACCGGGAGTACTCGTTGGGATCGTAGGTCGGGTAGTTGGCCCAGGACAGGATCTCGCCCGTGTCCGGCTCGACGAGAATGGCCGTGCCCCGGGAAGCGCGCGCGTGCTGGCACATGGCGTAGAGCTCCTTCTCGGCCAGGTGCTGCAGGTAGTTGTCGATGGTCAGCTCCACCTGCCGGCCCAGCGGCGGGGTAATCTCCATGATCGGCGCCGCCTCGGACAGCAGGATCGGGCGCCCGCGCCCGTCGAGCTGCGGCTTGGGCACGGCGCCGGTGTCCTTCAATAGCGGCTCCTCGGCCTGCTCGACGCCGCCCTGCCCGTGGGTGTCCAGGTTTACGTATCCGAGCAGGTGGGCGGCCAGCTTGCCCTCCGGGTAATGGCGGAAGGCCCGGGGCACGATGTCTATGCCCGGCCAGTTGAGCGCCTGCAGCTCGTCCACCTCCTCGCGCCCCAGGTGGCGGGCCACGGTCAGCACCGGGTAGCCGGAGCTGAGCTGCCGGGAGACTTTCTGGTAATCCTGGCCGGTGATCTGGGCCAGTGTCTGGCCCGCCTCGTCGAGCGGCACCTTGAGGAGGTCCGGGTGTACGTAGACGTCATAGCGGGTGGTGTCCACGGCCAGCGGCAGCCCGTGCCGGTCCGTGATCGCCCCGCGATGGACGAGCATCTTGTTTTGCTGGCGCTGCACGGTCGCCCGCCGCATCAGCGCCGGCCCCCTGACAATCTGGAGGTAGTAGAGGCGGCCGACGATCAGGCAGAGCATGCCGAAAAGCAGGAGCTGCCACACCCGCAGCCGCCAGAGCGGGGAGCGGGGTTGCCTGGGGTTTCTGTTGACAAGCCTGCTTGCGGGTGGATCTGTGACCGGTCCAGGCATGGTGTCTCACTGGCTTGGCTTGCCGGAAGGGGTCAGTAGCCGGCGAGAAGCGGAAGGTGGTGCTTCTGCGGCTGGAACGAGACCAGTGGGTAAGGCCGCACCTCTTTGACTATGAGCACCTGCTCGGGCACGCGCAGGCCGAAGCGGCCGAGCACGCTGTCGGCGATGCCCTGGAAGGAGATCACGCGCAGCAGCTGGGCGGACAGCTCCGTGTTCTGCTCGGACAGCCGCCTGGCCTGCTCCTGCAGCTTGCCGACATCGCTGGCGGCGGCCACGTCGAGCCCGTAGCCGAGGATGGCCACCCCGCACAACGCGACAAGGGTGGTGCGCAGGGCGCGATTGACGCGCACCAGAAGCCCGGCTCGGCGCCTGGCCCGGGTGGGAATCAGGACAGGCCCGAGCTGTCCGTGGCGTCCCGGCATGGGCGGGACGCGGACGCGCGCGAGCCGCGTCCCGGGCTGAAGATAATCGATTCGTGCTTCCGGAGCCGAAAGGCTCTTTGCCGGTGCGAGGCTCTGCATGTCAACTCCTAGGGTTCCTTCTGCCCCGCCCGTAGTTTAGCACTACGACTACGGGGATTGGCAAGCACTTCTTTTTCGTCTGGCAGCACGGGTTTGCGGGTTATTATCAGCAATTCGGGTCTGTGATTGCACGTGCAGACCGGCTGCCGTGGCGGGCAGATGCAGCCCTGCGCCGCTTTCCTGAAAATTTGCTTAACCAGGCGATCCTCGAGGCTGTGGAAGGTGATCACCACCAGCCGGGCGCCGGGCGAAAGCAGTTGCAAAGCATCGCGCAGGAATCTCTCCAGGCTGCCAAGCTCGTCGTTGACCGCAATGCGCAACGCCTGGAAAGTGCGGGTGGCCGGGTGCGAGCTGTCGCGGAAGCCTGGCGCCGCCCGCCGGGGCGCCCTCAGGCAGCGGGCGACCAGGGCGGCCAGCTCGGTGGTCGTGGCAAGCGGGCGGGCGCTGACGATGGCGCGGGCGATCTTGCGGCTGGCCCGCTCCTCGCCGTAGCGGAAGATGATGTCGGCCAGCTCTCTTTCCGGAAGCGTGTTGACCAGCCGCTCGGCCGTCAGCGGCGAGCGGGAGTCCATGCGCATGTCCAGCGGCCCTTCCTTGAGGAAGCTGAAGCCCCGCTCGGGGTTGTCCAGCTGCATGGAGGAGACGCCCAGGTCGGCCAGTATGCCACCGTCTACGGTATCAATGCCCAGGCCCTGAACGATGCCGGCGATGTCCCGGTAATTGCCGTGGACAAGCCGGGACTGGCCGCCAATCTCTGCGGACAGGGCCGCCAGCGCCCCGGCGTCGCGATCGATGCCCACCACTTTCACCCGGCCGCCGGCACGCTTCAGGATCTCGCGCAGGTGACCGCCGGCGCCGGCGGTGGCGTCGACGTAAATCAGTCCGGGCCGCACGTTGAGCAGCTCGATCGATTTTTCCAGCATAACCGGGGTATGCCGGCTGCCGGTGGCTCCCTGCGACACTGGCGCCCTCCTGCCTTCCTGCCAGCAAATTAGCACACGAAACCGGCCTGCAGCTGCCGGGCCTGCGCCGGCCCAAGCGGGCGCGGAGGATGCCGGTCAGCGGTTATGGGAGAGGAAGTCGAAATCCCAGCAAAGCAGGTAGATGAACTGTACCGTCAAAAGGCCGACCAGGGGCGTCAGCAGGCAGGGGTTGCACCAGTCCGGGCGGCCGGTCCACCAGTGCAGCCAGATGGCCAGATTGACGGCCAGCACCGGCAGCAGGCTCAGCAAGACGATCACGGCCAGCTGCCGCGGCGTGGCGGTGGTGCCGGCCCAGTGCCAGCGGAACCCGTCCCACCAGAAGGTCGGCGCGATCTTCCAGCCGATGCTGCGCGCCGGATAGAGATAGCGCCCGCCCTTGAGCGGCACGAACGTGCGCTTGCAGCCGCTGCAGCGGAAGGTCTCGCTGAGCCCGAAAGGCTCCATCATCCCGGCGGTGCAGCGCGGGCAGGGATAGCTCTGGGTCAGGCTGATGACCTGCTGGGTGAGAAAGACATGCTGGGGGGATGGATGGAACATTTCCTGACCCGGTAAATGAGTTTCGATCGTGGCAGCGGCGCCGGTTGGGCGCCGGCCGCAACGCGGCAATCGAGCCGCCACTGGTTAATTACCCGCCGCAGGAGCCTAAACATCGAGGCGAAGATAAAATTTGCAAAATTTAATGACGCCCGAGCGGCTCGCCCAGCGCCGGTCAGGAGAAATAAGGATCGCGGCGGCTGGCGCCCAGGGCGCCCACGGCCAGCATGAGCCGGAAGAGCACAGCGTAGTCCTGGTGCGTGATCTCCAGCTCGCGATCGCCCCTTCTTAAGACCATCGGCAGCAGCTCGGCGGCATCAGCCATGGCCGGGTCGATCATGGTGATCGAAAGCGTCGACGGGCTGGGCGGGCGGAACAGGCGCCAGCCGTCCGGCTCGGCAAGGGCCTGCTCCGCGCCGGCGCGCAGGCGGGACAGAACCTCCTTGTGCGGCGAGCACACTGCCGCGTAGCGCGAGACCGCCTTTTTCACCGGCAGGCAGGCCACCGGCCCCATTAGCTCGCTGGCCTCGGCGCAGACCGCGTCATCGCCGGTGACCAGCGCCACCGGCACCCCCATCCAGCCGGCCAGCGCCGCATTGAGACCGGTCTCGCCGACCGGCTGACCGTTCAAGCGCACCTCGAAAAACACCTGGGCGCGGTAGGTGTGGCTGAGCACACCACGCGCGGTGCCGGCCCGGCTGTGGTAGCCGACAAAGCAGGTGGCCGCGACCTGGCTGTCCAGCCCTGACATCATGGAGAACGGCTTCTGCCAGCCGCTGATCAGCACGGCCTTCGGATTGAGCAGCTCCTGGCGCAGGTTGCGCATGTCCCAGTGCGAGTCGTTGACCAGGATCTCGGTGGCCCCGGCCGACAGCGCGCCTTCAATGACCGCGTTGGTCTCCTCGTGCATGAGCGTGACTGCCCGCTCGTAACCAGGCTCGCCAGGTTGCGTCTGGCTGGAATGGACGACGCCGTTTATGCCCTCGAGATCAACCGATATATATACGAGCATCTCCTACCCTCTGCCTTACGGCCAGCCTACTGCCGCTGCTTCCCACTGCGCCCATTCTATATGAACGGCCGGCGACGACGGTCAAGACATCCGGCCGCCGGTAGGCAGCCACTGCCGCCGGTGCCGCAAGCGCGTCACTGCGCGCTGCCCGTGGTGGCGGACAAGCCGAAGAGCCATCTGATCGTGTCGACCGTCCGCGCATAAAACGATTGCGCCGCCCGCCCCTGCATCTGGCGCCTGGCCAGGTACGCCCCTTCCCGCAGGTTCTCCGAGCGGATGGCGGCTATGAGCGGCCGGCCCGTTCTGCTAATCAGGTCTCGCCTTTGCTGCGGCGTCAGATCCGCATAGGCCTGCCTGACCGCCTGCGCGATCGCCGCCAGCCCGGCTGTGTAGCCGGCTCGCCGGGCGGCGAACTCCTCGCGCGACTGCCGGCGATAGGCCCGCCCGTCGCCGATGCCGGTGGTGTCGTTCGAGACGTTGTCCGCGAGCTTGACCATCTCCGGGTGATCGGCAAGCGAGCCGCCGCGCCCGGCCGCCGCCTTGCGGTAAGCGGCGGTCCTGTCCGCGATCAGCCGGGCCAGTTCCGGGTTGCTCGCCAGGGCCGTGTCGTCTATCCGCCATCTCTCGTAAGCGGTCTCGAAGTGGTGCCGCTCGAAGTTGAGCTCGTTTACCAGCCTTCGGGCATCACCGCCGAAGGCCCTTTCCTGCAAAAGCGGCTTGAACCGCTCCTGCGCCACCAGCAACTCCAGGCTGGCCGAACGGTCGGCCAGCACCGCGCCCAACGCCTGGCGCAAGAGCTCCCGGCCTTCGGCGCTCAATTTCGCCCGCCTGTTCACCACCCGCTCGCCGGTGGCCTCGTCATAGGTCCATCGCCGCTCACCGTTGCCGGCATTGGCCAGGACGGAGTCGATCACCCGCTGCCGGTACCCGGCCCGGTCCGCGTTGAAAAGGGCGGTCCGCTCGACGGCGCGGGCCATGTGCTGCAGCTCGTGCCGGAAGATCTGCATCGGGCTGTCCCCGGTGATGTTGATCTCGATGCGGTTGGAGTGGTTCAAATAGGCCCCCTCCCGGTTGCCCTCGACAAGGAGATCGAGCCGCACCGCGCCTTCGGGAATGCCGAGCCTGCTGAACATGCCCGCGGCCCTTGCCTGATCCATGATCAACCTGCTCACCACCTGGTATCCCAGCGAGCTCCTGTCGGCGTATGTTGCCCCGAAGATGTCCCTGGTGCCGTCGCGCAGGTGGTAGAGGTCCACCGCCCTGTTTATCGTCTCATCGGCGGCGCTCCGGCCGTAGGAGTCTATTGCGGCCCTGCGGCTGGCAACCGGATCCGCCGGCGCCTGCGAGCGCAGCGGCCCCGCGCCGGTGCCGGCGGGCGCCGAAAGGAGGGCTTGCTCGGCGGGCGTCGGCGCGGCGCCGCCGGCTATCTCCATGAGCCGGCTCCAGCTAGTGCCGGCGAACTGCTCGAAACCAGCCGGCCGCACGGCGCCATTGTCGGCGGTGACAATGCGCAGGACGTCCTGCGCCTGCAGGCGCCTGTAGGCCGCCACCACCTGCGGGTCCATCTCGGCCCGCAGGGCCACCACCTCCCGGGGATCGATCGTCTCGTTTCCCCGGCGGAAGCGGTATTCGGAGCCGCGGTCGCCCGGCACCATCTCCACCGGCTCGCCGCGGGCGGTGCGGAGCACCACCATATGCGGTGGCAATATCTCGTTGCCGGCCCTGAACTGCCCGCCCTCTAAGGTCAGCCGCTCGGCTGTCCGGTGCGGGTTGATGAAGAGCCTGGAACCCGGCGCGCCGGCCTGCGACAGGAAATCCCGGTCCTGCACGCCGAGCAGCCGGCGGTCCGCCGTCGCCACCGTCACCGCGCCCGCCGGCACCGCGGCCCCGTCCTGATTGACGAAGGCTCCCTTTTCCCTGTCGAAGGAAACCGTGTCGGCAGCAACCCTGGCCACCGCCCTGTCCATGGGGAAGCCCCGGATATCTTCTATCCTCCTGCTCCCGTTTTGCAGGGCGGCAAGGTCCGGCGGTCCGAGCAGAATGCCCTCGGTCCTGCCGTTTCTCTGCACCTCCCTGTAGACCAGGGTGATGCCGGTTCGGGTACGGAAGGCGATCTCGTCGGCAGGGACCGCCCTGCCCCGGGCGTCGACAAAGCGATTCTCCCCCGGGCTGTAGGTAAGCTCGGCGGCAGGCAGGGCCGGCGGCAGCTCCTGCTTGACCAGCCGGTCGGAAAAGGTGATCTCCTTGCGGTCCGACCCGCCTTCTGCGGCATGGTAGGCCCGCCTGGAGGAGGTGGCGTCCCAGACGTCGGCAACTTTCAGGATCCGCGAGATCAGGTTCAGCTGCTCGCCGGCAAAGCCGGTCGGGTAACCGCCCCCGCCAAAGTTCTCGTGGTGGTGCGCGGCGATCAGGGCAACATCACGGTAGCCCCGGGCATCGGAGACCCCGGTGCGCTCGGCGAGCACGAACGAGCTCACCGCATGCCACTGTATGATCGATCGCTCTTCCGGGGTGAGCTGGTCCGTGTTCAGCAGGAGCTCGCGCGATATGGTCAGCTTGCCCAGATCGTGCAGGATGCCCGCCACCGCAAGCAGATCCAGCTGCTCCGCGGGCAGCCCCATCTCGCGGCCGATAAGCAAGGCCATCTCCGTTACCCGCCGCGTGTGGGCGGCCGTGCCCGGCTCGTGGGCCTCCAGCTGCCGGAACGCCTCCGCCACCGGCGCGCGAAAGTCCGCCGGCAGCCCCTGCAGATAATCCTCCACCGGACGGGGCTGCTCGGGATGCAATGCCCGCTCGGCGGCGCGGGCGGCAATGAAATCGTCGACCGGCGAGCCGCGCCGCTTGGCCTCCCGGGACAGCCAGGAGCGCTCGCCGCTGCCTGTCCACCAGTTGCTTACCCGCTCGATTCCCCGGGCGATGAAGCCTCTTTCCGGCACGAGCAGGTGCTTGAGGCTGTCAGGAACGGCCTGGCGCTCCAGAAGCCCGGTCCTCACCAGATCGTTTACGATCGTTCCGCTGTTTGCCGCTTGCGGGCTCAATCTCTCAAGAAGCTGATTGGCGGCTGCTCTCGCCTGGTCGAGCGCCATGACCCTTTCCGTGTCGCCGCGCGCCGACCGCCACCGCTCGAGATTTTCTGTTGCCCGCTGCAGCAGATTTTGCACGGCCGTGTCCTGCCCTGGCTGCGTGCCCCGCGCCAGATCCCGCAGCTCGCGCAGGCCCTGCCCCAGCTCCAGGTGGTAGCTCATCTGCCTCACCCACTCGCGCAGGCTCTCGGCGTTGCTGTACCGGCGTGGCGAGAACTCCTCCGTGGAGCGTTGATAGTGCGCGGGATCGACCAGCCCGGTGACCGCGCTGGCGAATCCGCGCGTCTCGCGGAGCATCTCCGGGTGGGCCTCCAGCCCGTCGCCCCAGAGGCGCTTGCTGCCCTCGTAAAGCAGCCGCTGCCTGTGAATCTCGTCGTTGAGCGCCCGCGCGCGCGCGTTGTGCTCTTCTTTGCTGGCGGCCGCCGCCGGCGTGTCGCCGGGCTCGATCGTCTGCAGCTGCCTGGCCTCGGCGCCGATGGTGGCCATGCTCCTGACGGCCTCGTAGTGACTGAGCTCGCCGGCCAGCTCGGCGGCCGCCCTTTGCTGCCCGCGACTGCCGCCGCCGAAGGCCTCCACGAGTTGCCTGTAGCGCCCGGCGTCGTTGCCTTTGAGCCTCGCAAGATAAGCGGCCGGGTCCGGGTGCGGAAGGCCGAGCAGCTCGGCGAGCGCCCCGCGCGCGGCCGCCCGCCCCTCCGGGCCGAGCGCCGCCCGCCCGTGCGCTTGAAAGTCCGACTGCACGCGGGTTCCGCCGCCACCGACGCCGTCGAGCACCGATTGCCGGATGAGCCGCTCGAAGGTGGCCGGCGCCGCCTCGGCAAGGGCGCTCTTCTTGATGAACTTGGACAGGTGGCGCAGCTCGTGGAAAAGGGTGGCCCGGGGATCCGCGTCGTGGGGATCGAGGACGAGCCTGTGGGACCGGCTGTCGTAGCTGCCGGCTGCGTTGTCCGGCCGGCCGACGACGATCGTGCCGTGGTCGACCAGCCCTTCCGGCAGCCCCATCCTTCTGGAAAGCTCCCGTGCCTGCGAGAGCACCTCCTGGTGCAGGGCCTGTTCGGCTGCCTGCCTGTCCCGGGCGGCGGCCTCGCGCGTGGCGGCCCGCCATGCCCTGCGCTCGCGTGCTTCCGCCCTGTCCATGGCCTCGGCCAGTTCCCGGATCCGCCGGCCGCCTGCGGTAACCGTGCCGGGCTCGCGGGTTTCGCTGGCGAAACCACGGCCGGCCGCCGCCGGCCGGGCAAGCTGGTCCTGGCCGCTCAGGCGGAGCTGCTCCCCTTCCCTCCCTGGCGAGCGGCTGCCGCTTGCCGGCGCGCCCGGCGGGCCGCTCTGCCCCTCGCGCAACATGGCCGCCTCGCGGCTCAACGGCTCCTTCCTCTGGGCGGTGCGGGCCCGGTTCTCCCGCGGCAGGAGATCGTTGAGCAGAAACTTCTTGCTCTCGTGCAGGGCGTGCCTCCGGGAATGGACGGCCAGGTCTTCCAGTTGCCTCGCCCGTTCCGCGCGTCCGGTCCGCCGGAGTTGATGGGCAAGGTCGAGCATGTCCTGCGTGTAGCGCTCCAGCGCGGCTATCCTGTCGAGTGTGTCCTGGCGCCAGCTGATAAGCTCGGCTTCCCGCTGCTCGGGCCGGGCAAGCCGGTCGATGGCCGCCAGGCGCTCGGCCCGACCGCGATTGGCCATGTGTCCGCCGCGGGAATCGTCGATCGGAACCGGGGTGTCCAGCACGTTGAGCGGCGAGCCCTGCCGCTGGAAGCGGTCTAGTATGCCCCGGAACTGGTCGAGGACGTCGGCCCGCCGCCGGGCCAGGTCCGCCGGCTCTTTTCTGTCCGGGTCGCCGCCGAAGCGCGGATCGTAAGGGTCGGAGGTGATGACGTTGTTTTGCCGCAGCTCCGGCAGGCCGCTCTTGGTCCTCTGCGAAGCATCCAGCAAGAGGTACTCTCCGGTCCTTCTGTTCACGAGCGCGAAGTCACCGCCGATGGCATCTATGGAAGAGCCTGCCCGCAGCGGCACGAGCTCGAAGCCGGAAGCGCGCAGACTCCTGTTGCCCAGCCGCTGGATCGGCCTGTCCAGCTCTTGATTCATTACGTTGAAAATGAGGTTCTGTGTGGCGTCGCCGCCGCGGATCAACTGCCCAGAGGCGCCGCCGGAAGAGAGCTGCTGCCGCCCCTGATTTACCAGGCGCTCGACGGCCGCCCGCTGCTCGGCCTGTATCTGCCTGGTAAGCCCGGTCAGCTCCTGCTCGAGACCGGCGTATTCTCTCGCATCCCGCTCGGACAGCCCGCCCCTTTCCCTGGCCGCCTCGAGCTCGTCCATGCGCCTTATCACCTCGCGCTCAGCTCGCACGAGCTGCTTCACGTCGTCTGCATGTTGCCGCTGCAGGTTGGCGAACATCCTCTCCTGCTCGGCGGTGCGGGTGGCGGCCCGCTCGAGGGCGGCGATGAGCTCTCGCCTTTCGGCAACGCGCTCGGTGAGCGGCCTTGGCTGCGGCACCGCCTGTGGTGCGGCTGTGTCCGGCGGCGGCGCGCCCGTCCGCTCCGTGCCAGGGCTGGCCGGCCGGGCGGCTTCCGGCGAGGGGCCCCTTGCCGCTGATTCCGCCGCCCGCACCCTCCCCGGCGCCGTCTCGCCGGGCTCGCTCGTCTGGTAGGCCAGCCCGTGCGCTTCCTTCTCGATCCGGCGGCCCAGATATTCCGAAACCAGGGCTTCGTGCCGGGCGTTGACCTCATTCAACCGCTGCCGCAAGATGCCCGGATGCTCCGCGGTGCCGTCGCCGGCAAGCAGGCGCCGGGCCGCGGCCCGGTCGTAACCGACGGCGGCCGGGTCCGCGCCCTCTCTGACCGCTTCCCAGGCCAGGTACTGCTCGGCCAGCGCGTCCGGCATTGCCTGCCCGAAAAGCCTCTCCTCCAGCACGCGCGCCCCGGTGTCGCTCAAGCGCTCGAACAGCCGGTCGACCGCCCTGCCGTCCGTGTTCGCCTCGAGGTCTAAGAGATGGCGGTCGATCAGGCGTGCCGTGTTGCCGAGCTCGCGAGACTCCCCGGCCACCGGATGCGAGTTCGCCACCGAGGCCGCAATCTCCCGCGCCCTCTGCTTCTGCGCTTCGGTGAGCTCCGGCCTTGCCCCGCCGGTCAGCTGGAGGACGCGATCCAGCTGATCGCGCGTCAGCCGCGAGCCGGGATGGTCCGGATCGGTGTTGGTGAGCTGCGCGTAGCGCTGCTGCACCGCGGCGGGATCCACCGTGCCGCCCGGCCGGGTAGCCTCGTTGATCGCCAGCTGAATGATCTCCCGGTCGTGCACGAAACCGTGGATGCCCTCGTGGAAGGTGGCCCTGGTCAGTCCCTGCCCGCCGCCGGCAGCCAGCAGGTCCTCCTTGGGAATGCGAATCACCCCTTCGCCGAAGATGTAACCGCCGGCAGCGTGCATGTGCTCGGCTGTGACGACCCGCAGCCGCGGCAGCCCCTGCTGCCCGGCAAACGCGTCGTACTCGGCCTGCAGCTGGCGCCGCCGCTCGCCGGCCACATCGTTGACCCACCTGTTGAGATCGGCAAACTCCCTCACCAGCTGCTGCCGGCGATCGTGCAGCTCCCTGAGCGGGTGGCCGTCCGCGCGCATGAGCTGCTCGATCTGAGCCCGCGATTGACCTTGCCCGGACAATCTGGCCAGCTCGGCGTCGTAGCGGACCTGCTGCTCCCTTATCGCCTGCCTGAGCTGCCCGACCCGCTCGTGAGCCTGCTGCGGCGTGTAGGCGGGCAAACCCTGCGGGCGGGGGACCTGCGTGTCCTGCCAGCGCTCTCTCATACCGGCCATGCGCCGGCTCCAGTCCTTTGCTGCCTCCCTGTTCATGCTGGGGACGCGGCCGTTCAACTCGGCCAGCTCGGCGGCGCTCGGCACCTCGGCCCGTGGGCGGTAGACGCGGTCGGAAGGCACGCTCTCGGCCTGGACGAGATCCCGGCTCAGGCTGTCCACCACCCTGGCGGCCGTTGCCGGCTGGCGGGCGGTCTCACGCTGCTGGGCGGGCGGCGCCGGCGGCGTGCGGGCCCATTCCAGGGTCTCGATCTGATCCATGAGGTTGTTGAGGGCGGTCAGCCCGGATGTTCCCTCATGCCTGCGCCCGGTCCGGCTCTCGTACTCGAGCACCTGCGCGTGATCGCGCGCCAGCTCGCTGGCGATTTGCACGAGCTCGCCATAGGAGCGCTCGCCGCCAGTGTGCGGGTCGACATAGATGTGCTGCTCCATGCGCCCGGCGGCGTTGGCGCCGCGCAGCCCGCCGCGCTCGCCGGACTTCCCCGCCGCCCACTGCAGGGCGTCCGGCCACCTCTGCGTCAGGGCCTGGGCGAACTCCTGGGGGGTCATGCGGGAGGCGATCTCGCCTACCGCCTTCTGGAACTCCAGCGGCGATCTCCTCATTCCCTCGAGGAAAGGCTGCCGGTCCGCTTCCGGGAGGTGAGAGGCCAGCTCGGGGAACCTCTCCCGCACCAGGAAGTCGCTTATCGATGTGACACGCACATCGAGCGGCGTCAGGTCGCGGGCCGTCCGGGCGGCGTTGGCCTCATCGACGGCCTTGCGCACCCGCTCCATGCGCGCGCTTATCTCCTGCGGGCTGCGCCCGTTGACCAGGATCTCCAGCGGCTTGCCGGCGACCTCGATCGGGGTAGCCCGGGCACCGGTCATGAACCAGTTGAAGTTCCGCGGCGAGTTCGTGTCCGTGCCGACGTTGAGCTGATCGGGCGTGGCGCCGATGCGGATGGTGATCTCGCTTTCGTGCCAGTTCGTCGGCCCGGCATTCTGGCTTACCTGGGCGCCCTTCTGCGTGTCCCCGCGAAGCTCCCCCGTCTCCAGGATGCCTCTCAGGCCCTCTATGGAATCCCTGCCCCGGTACATGCCCACGTCGTGATAGACGTCGCCGCTCGGGGTTCCAGCCGGCGAGCCGGTCTTGCTGATGCTGCCCGGCCGGTAATAGTCGAGGTCCAGCTGCTCGGCCTGCCGCCTGGTGCTTCCGGCCGCCGCCGGCTCTGCCGGCCGCCGCGCCTCGGCCGGGTGTGGGCCCGGCTTGTCGTGCGGTCCGTCGGCGCGCGGTCTGGCGGTGGTGTCACGATTTGCAGTTGCGGCGCTGGTATCGCCGGTGGTTGCCCGTCGCCGCGCCGTTTCGCGCTCCGCTGCCGCCGGGTGCTGGCCGCCTGCGGTCAGCTCGCGCGGCCTGAAACTGAAGACCTGATATTGATGTATGTGGCTGGCCGATCCGATCGCCATATTAAAGGTAGTGCTGGCCAGCTGGCTTCCGTCAATGGCGCCGTGGAAGGTTATCTGCGTGGCGGTTTCGCCGCCGGCGCCGCTGCCCACCGCCTGCAGAACCCCGAAGGCGTACCTGGCCGCCCCGCCGCGGTGCTCGATGCCGGCCAGGTGACCGCCGGCGTGCATGGCCCGCCCGAAGCCGCTCATGGCCGCGCCGCCAAAGGCACCTTCGCCGGCCGCCCGGAAGGATTCTCGCCCGGCCTCCAGTACCCCCTCCATGCTCAGCCCTTCCTGGGACATGGCCCGGGTGAGCAGCCCGTCGGTGAAGGTGCCCATGAAGGCTGCGGTGCCGCCGATTCCGGCGTTGGCCCCCGCGTGCAGAAATTCTTGCTGGGCCATCCGCAGGTAGGTGCTGGTCTCGCTGGCGATTGCTTGAGTGAGCCGCTGGCTCATTGATGCGGTAAGGGCCCGGGCCATCTGCTCGCCTTCCCGGCTGGCCAGGTTGACGCCCTCCTTCTGCAGCACGCGGGCGGCCGTGCGGGCCAGCTCCCGCTCCGAGAGCCCGGCAACCTGAGTGGCGCCTTGCCTGGTGGTGGCACGGGCGCAATTGGCCAGCGCGCTGCCGACCATGGATCTCATCTCCGACTCGAGCAGCGCCTGCCCTTCGCTGGAGAGCGCCCTTCCCGCCGCGTTGCCGGCCAGCGTCTTGAATTCGGCCGCCACCGCATTCGATGCCGCCCCGGCCGCCCGCCCGCCTACCCCCATGAGCGCGCCGAGCTGACCGGGGTTGACCATGGCGAAGCCGCCCTCGACCATGCCGCTGGCCATGCGGCGGCTGACGTTCCTGGCCGTCATCTCGAAGTCGGCGCCGCTTATGAGCATGTGCGTGCCGACCTTGATGGCGGCGCCAGCCGCCATGCCGTAGAGGATCGGGTAGAGAGAAGCGCCGCCGGTGAAGGGCGCTGCCGCAAGCGCCGTGGCTGTTACCGCCGTGTTGACGATCGAGTCGGCGAACTGCTCTTTGGCCTCCCGGAAGTTGACCAGGCTTTCCCGGAAGCTCTGCTCGAGCCTGTCAATCACCCGGTCGTCGACCCGCTGTCCGCGGCCGCTGGCGGCGGCGATCTCCCGGTGTATGTCGGCCAGGTTCTGGTGCATGTCGGTGAGCGAGCCGCCGTAGTGCGTGTAGCGCATGAGCGATGAGCTCCAGCCGTCGCTTGCGTGCGCCTGATCCTGGGCGATGGCGAAGCGGGTGCCGGCTTGCAGGTGCTCGGTGCGCAGCAGGTATTCCATCTGCGGCCGCTCGGAGGCGTCGGCGCTTTCAATGAGATCGCGCTTGACGTCCCGCATCCCGTATTTGCGGCCGTACTCGCCGACCATGAGCCGCCGTTGCTCCAGGCTCATGGCCGACAGGGTCTGTCGCACCTGCTCCGCGGTGGCGCCGCCGCCCAGGACAAACAGCCGCACCTGGTCGGCCGCCGTTGCCGGACCGCGGCGCAGATCCCCTGTAAGCGCCTCCAGCTTCTCCCTGGTTCCCCGGTCGAGCCTGTCCACGGCGGCCCTGTCTGCCGCGCTTGACGGGCCGCGCTGCGCGAGGATCCGGGCAACCGCCTCTCTTTGATCGGCGGGCAGCGACGAGATAAGCTCCCGCTGGCGGCCGGCAAGCTCGGCCCCCTGCCGGAGGATGTTTTCGACGACCTTTCTGTCCTCGCCGTTGCGCGAGCTCAAAAGCGCCTCCCGTTCCCGCTGGCTTTCGTTGATCGCTCTCAGGTGCTCGGGGCTCATGTTGAGGAGAACGCGGTTGAGCTCCTGCCTGCTGAGCGCGCCGGCACGGGCCAGCTGCTCGCCGGTGAGCCGTCCTTGCTCGACGAGCGGCCTCACCAGGTTTTCGTAAGCCATCCCCGGCGCGGCCGCGCGCACGGCGGTCTGGAACCGGCGCGCGTACTCGCGGTCGTTTTGCAGTCGATCCTTGAGTGCGGGGTCTTCCTGCAGCGCTCGCGATACCTCGCTTATGACCGCGCTTCGCCTGTGCCCGGCCTGTCCGTCGTAGGATAATATGTTGAGCCGGTCGACGACATCAAGCCTGGACGGGTCATTCGTCCGGCTGCTTTCCACCTGGTTGAGTATGTTCATGGCCGTCTCGCGCGCACGGGTGCCCCTGCCGAATACGGACTCCACCTTTTGTTTGAGCTCGTTGCGGAAGCGCTCGTCCGTCCGGTAGCGCTGTCGCTCGTCAGGGGTCATTTTCGTCAGCGCCTCGAGGCCGGCTCGGCGGTCGCTTCCCGCATCGTCGAGGGCCGAGACGATGTTCCGCCGGGCGCCATCCCTTACCGCCTGGTAGGTTTCGCTCCTGTAGAAGCGGAGCGCCTCCAGATCTCTTCGCGCATCACCGTCGCCGCCGGCGGCCCTGGCCTCGAGAGCCCTCTGCGCCTCGAGGCGTCCGAACATGTCGACCCGCCTGCCTGCGTTCATCGGGTCCGTGCCCAGCCTGTTGCTCACCTGCCGGCCGTGCAGGTATTGATCGAGCTGCCCGTCCGTCATCCTGGCGAAGTGATTCTGGGTCCGCAACTGCTCCCTGGTGGTCATGCCGTCGAGCCTGCCCTTGAGCTCCAGCTTGGCATCGACGAGCTGGCGCACGGCCGCGTACTTGTCATCGCCCAGGTAAGGCCGCAGCTCGCGCTCCATGCGCTGCCTGTACTCCGGGTCGTCGACCAGCGCTTGCCACTGGCGCTGGTTCATGTTCTGGACCGTGCCCATGATCTCTTGCAGGCTGTCCGCGTAGATGCTGCCGCCGTGCCTGCCCACATCTCTGGCCAGCCCGCCGCCCTCGACGCGCACCTGGTCGCGCAGCTGGGCGACGCGCAGGTCGTGCGCCCACGAGTAAGCGTTGTCGATGGCGTGCGTGAGGTTGCCGTACATGGCCAGCGCCTCGCGGTCCTCTTTCGTGCGCACCTCGTTTGGGTGCTGCGACAGGAATTCGCCGCGGAAGAACATCGCCCTCCTCTGTTCGGGCATTTCGCGCAGCACCTTGTCGATTGTCTTTTCGTCGTTGCTCAACCAGCCTGTGGAGTCGCGCAGCCGCTGCGCCTCCGTAATCTGGCCGAAGCGGGTGCTCTCCATGACGTGCAGCGCGTCGCGCGCGCCGTACCAGTGGCCGAACCTTCCCCATACCCTGTCCATGGCTTGATTCCAGCCGCCCTGGGCGTCGACGAAGGCATTGCGGGCGGCAGGCGACGCCAGGCCGGCGGCCTCCTCGAAGTGACCGACGTTGCCCCCGTTGGCCGCTGTGACCATGAGGTTGGCCATCTGCTGGTCCGTCACCCGCTCCTTGCCCTGCAGGTAGACATCGATGGATTGCCTGGTGAAGGAGTTCGTGTCCGTGAATCGAGCGTGCAGATCCGCTGCCAGATCGCTTCCGAAGGTATTGCGATATTCTGCCTGCAACTGGGCGATCTGCTGGCTGTTCAGCTGGGACAGAGCGGTTCTGATCGCCTGCTCGCACTGCTCCTTGCTGCGCTCTCCACGCCATGAGTCGTGGTCGATCAAGGCGGTGTGGATTCGTCCGGCGAAATCCGGTCTCACCCCGTGGAAGTTCGCGTCGTCGGCCCGCCGCAGGTGGTTGAGCGCCTTGTCTATGATGTCGTCGTTCTTGATCCGGTTCCTTATTACCTGCTCCATGTTCTCCCGGCTGCCGTCGGCTTGCCACTGGCGGTTGAACATCTCCCGTATTATCTGGTTTTCGGCCGCGCTTCTCTGACCCATCTCCCGCTCCACGACGCGGGACCGATCGTGACGGCTGTCGCCGAAGAGATTCCACTCCATGCTGCGCACCATGTTGCGGGCAGCCTGCTCCAGATCCTGGCGGCGCTGGTTGTCCCCCTGGCGGCGGCTGCCGTCGAGACGAACAATCGTCTGGTTGCCCCAGGTGTCGATTCTCTGCAATGCCCCGTCGGCATGCAGGATAGCCACGCCCCTGAAAGTTTGCCGGCCGTCGGCGCTCCGGTAATTGATACCGTCTGTGGTTCTCATCCACGGTCCGTCGCCGCTGCGGAACCCGAGCAGCTGATTGTCCACCCGGATATCCTTCCCGTCGACCGTGCGGGTGACGGTGCCGTACTCATAGCGCATGCGGCTGCCGGAGCGATCGATGGTCTCCGTGATCCTGGCCGCGCTCGTGTCATGGCCGTCGTAGACCCTGAGGGTGCCGTTTTCCCTGACCACGGCAGTTCCGTCGTTGCGATAGAACGTCTCCACGCCGGTGGCGGGATTGGTCTGTTTGCGGGTGCCGTCTTGCAGAACGTCGATGCGTGCCGTGAAGTGGCGCTCGCCGGCTGTCCAGTTTACGTTGTCCCGGGTCGTGTATCGCAGGCCGTTCACCGTGTAGCTGTTGACCCTCCCGCTTTGCTCGTCGTAGCCGTATTCAAACGTGCCGGCGCGGCCCTCCACCCTGGTCACCCGCCCGCGCTCATCGGTAAAGACGTGCGTGCCGTCGGGCTGGATTCTCTCTGTTTGCCTGGTGTCACGATGTTCGATCAAGGCTCCGTCTCTACGCTCGACGACCTGGCCGTTCTCGCCGCGAATGAAGGAGCCGTCACCCCGATATACTTTCTCGCCCCGGCTGTCCGCCGAGATCTCGTGGACGTTGCCGTTTTCATCCGGCGCGAATCTCACGCCGCCGGCGGCCGTGGTGCGGATCTGCCCGGAAGGGAACGTCACCCGCTCCAGCTGCCCGGTTTCGCTGTTGTAGCCGAACCGGTACGTCTCGCCCCTGGCGTTGCGGATGGCGGTCACCTGTCCTGCTTCGTTCTTGGTGACCTCGGAGCCGTTGGCGTTGCGGCGCTCGTAAGTGACAGCACCGCTGCGCGTGTTCTGGTGCCTCTCCCAGCCGTCGGGGCTTCTGGTGATCTCGAGGTTGCCCGTGCTCATCCGCACGGTTCCATCAGGATCGACGGAACGGCTGCCGCGCCAGGTCTCGGTGGTGCCGTCCTTGACCCAGACGTCGCCGTTCAACCTGCTCCAGCGGGCGCCGTCCGGCGTTGCCATGCTCACCAGGTTGTTCTGAGCGTCATACTCGAACTGCGTCAGCCCGCCGAACTTGTCCTGTATCCGGGCGACCAGCCCTCTGTCGTTGCGGGTGACCGTGGAGCCGTCCAGCCTGAAGGTGATCGATTCCCGGTTGCCTTCAGGGCCTCTCAATGTGAGGTCGCCGTTTCTATCCAGCGACCAGGAGCCGCGCATGGTGTCGCCTGACTGCGCGTCCCTCCACAAGCCGGCGTCGAGCCTCTCCCAGACACGGCCGTTCGGCAGCTTGACCCTGGTCGGCTCGTCGCCAGGGCCCCTGTCCCTGGGCTCGAACTCGGTCACGCGGCCGGCCGCGTCCCTTGTCGCGATCACGGCGCCGCGGGAATTCGCCAGCACCTGCGATCCGTCCGGCCTTTCCGTCAACCTGCCGTGCCGGTCACTGTATGTGGTGCTGTTGTCGGCGTTTCTGGTTATCTCCCTGCTCGCCTCTGCCGCGAACCTGTAGGAGCCGTTTCTCTCTATCTGCGGTTGCCCGCTTCTAGTCTCGCCCGCCTGGTTCCTGAAGGTCAGCCCCCCGTCCTGCGAGGTCCACGTGTTGCCGTTGGACTCCGCCACGGCAATCACATTGCCCCGGGCGTCGCGATCGAAGCGGCGCCGTTGCCCGTGCGGCAGATCTACCCTGGTGATGTTGCCCCTGGCGTCCAGGTGCGCGACCGAGCCATCCGCGTTCCTCTCGGTTCTGCCGGTGATCTCGCCGGTAGCGGCATCGCGCAGGTAAGTTGTTCTCGAGCCGTCAGCCCTCTGCACCTCACGCGGCCGTCTCTGTTCGTCAAGGGTGGTCCTGGTGCCGTTTGCCTCCCGCACCACCGTATCTGAATAGCCCCTCTCCGTGATCGCCCCGGTGGCTTGATCGACGGCTATGCCCGGCTTGACGGTAACGACGCCCCGGCTGTCCCGCACGTCCCAGCTGTCGCTCATCTTCCTCGCCACGCTGTTGTCGGGGTAGGTGATTCTCACCGGCGTGCGGCCGTCGTATTCGATCCTGGTCTTGTTCCAGTTGGTGTCCCATATCTCGGTCAGGTCGCCGGCCCGGTTCCTTATGGTGGCGGAGCCGTCCGGATTCATGGTTCTGTTCCAGTTGCCGCCGGCGGAACTTTCCGCGAGGACCCCGGTGCGCTTGTCGACCTCGACCGTGCCGCTCCATCTGTTGCTGGGCTCGCCCTCCTTCGCCCAGTCGTTGCCGGTCGCGTCGGACCGCGTCCACCAGCCGGCGCCGTAGTTGTATCCGGTCAGCCGGTTGTTCTCGTCCCAGCGGTATCTCATGACGTTGCCGTTGGCATGCCGCGACTCCGTGAGATTGCCCCTGGCGTCGTAAGTGAGGCGTGAGCCGTCGAGTCTGGAGAGCGTCTCCCCGTCCCCGCTTCGCTGGCGCAGGGCACCGTCTGCGGTGACAGATAGCGGACCTTCGTCGAGCCCGGTCGTCGACAGCAGGCGCCCGCGGGCGTCGTAATTGAGCTGGGTGCCGTCCAGCCGCCTGCCTATTCCGCCTGCCACCTCTCCGGTGTGGGGGTGGACAATCTCCTTCAAGGAAGAGCCGTCGGGCAGGTAGCTGGAGATGCCGCCCATCGCCCGGGTGCCGTCCGGGTGGACCGCCAGCACCTGCCTGAGCACGGTTCTCTGCTGACCGGGTCTGTCCGGGTCGGGCTCGGTTACCCGAACATCCGAGAGGCGCTCCGGCCCTTCTTTGCCTTTCGCCCAGACCTCCCTGGGGGTCGGCGGCGGCTGATCGGCCGGTCTGGCGCCGGCATCCCAGACAAACCGCGTCTCCACGCCCTGGCTGTCCCTGGTCCTGGTAATGAGACCGTCCGGGTTCCTCTCGATGAAGGACCCGTTCGGCAGCTCGCGTTTCACCTCGACGAGCTCGCCCCGCTCGTTTGCCCTGTACGTCTGCCTGCTGCCGTCACGGTGCTCGAGCAGCGCATCTGATACCTTGCCCGCCCTGTCCACCTGATAAGTTATCTGCGAGCCGTCGCGGTGGAATTCCGCTATGCCGCCATAGCGCCCGGCCGCTTGCCTGCCGGCGTCCGCTTGCTCGTCGACGACCTGGCGCAGGACCGGCGGCCCGTTTCGATTGGCGGGGTTGGGCCCCCGCTCGGCTATGACGGCCTCCTTGCTCTGGCCGGCTTTCTGCCTGGTGACCCGGTCGGGCTGATCCTCGGGGCGGGCACCGGCTGCCCACCGGAACCGGGTGATGTTGCCGCCGGCATCGACCGATTCGGTGAGCCTTCCCCGGCCGTCGAACTTTTGTTTGAACCCGCTATCGTAAACCCTCTCCCGCTCCAAGCCCCTGGCGTTGAGCCTGGATGTGGAGCCGTCCACGTTGCGCCGGATCGTGGCGGCCGCGCCGTTCTCTCGCGTGCGAATGGTAATCGAGCCGTCGGCATTCAGCGCGTGCGTGCCGGCGAAAGTCTCCTGGACGTCCCCGCCCCGGGCATCCTTGCGGTGAAGCGTGTATCGGAACTGCCCCCTGTCCCGCGGATCGGGCTCGACGCTCCACCTGCTGCCGTTTGCCTCGGTGACCTGCGTCAGGCGCCCGTTTCTGGTCACGGTGGAGCGGCCGTTGGCTTCGACCTGCTCGACCGTCCCGTCCGCGCGGCTTACCGTCACCGTGCCGTCGGCTGCCCGCTCGACCCGGCCCTCGACCCTGGTGCTTTTGCCGGTGGCAGGATCCGAGATCGTCCAGGAATCTCCCCCGGCTTGGGGACCGCCTTGCCAGCCGGGCGGTTGTCCCGGCCGTTGATCCGCGGCCGCATCCCGGCCCCGCACGCCCGCCGGCGCTGGCGTCTCGCCCGCTTCCGGTGCCCTGTGCGCCAGAGCCGCGCTGCCAGGAGATGGCGCGGCCGGCGCCAGCACCCGCCCGTCCGGCAGCGTGATCCGCTCGCCCTCGAAGCGTGTATGCCTGCCGTTGGCCGCCCGCGCCTCCTCCACCTGGCCCCAGCCGCTGCCGCTCGTCTCGATGCCGTTGCTGAAGCGGGAGACGATGGTGCCGGTGCGCGGGTCGATCTCGGCTGCGCAGGCGCTCCGGCCCTGCTGCATCTGCCGCTCGTCCTGCCTCGATTCCGGCTTGAACTGCACGGTTATCCGGCCTGTCCTGCGGTCGGTGCTGACGAGCTCGCGGCCGCGGGCGTCTCGGGCCGCCTGCCGCCAGCGGCCGCTGCCGTCCTCGTACCAGTTGGTCTGCCGTCCCTGCGCGTCGCGGTAGGACAACTTGTGCCTGTTCCAGTCAGCCAGGTATGTAGCACCGCCGGCGGTGACCTCGAAAGTGTTGCGCCGGGCATCGCGCACGGTCTCGATCTTCTTGCCGTCCGGACCGGAAAGGGTGGCTCTGGTGACGCCGTTGCCGTCCGTGTGGACCATCTCCCTGCCGTCGGTGTCCCTGACGGCGCTCCGCCAGTCCTGCCCGTCCCAGTACTGCCTGCCCAGAGACCTGCCGCTGCGGTCGAACTGCTCGCGCGCGTAGCCGTTCAAATCGCGTGTCTCCCTGCTCCCATCCCGGCGGTGCAGCTCGGTTGCGCCTTCCCGGTTGTCGTAGCGGATGGCGCCGCTCGCCAGGCGGGTGAAGTCGCCCCTCACGCTGCCGTCGAGATTGCGTCTGACCACCTGCGGATCGAAGTCGTCTACCGGCCCCTGCTTGCTCGGGCGGCCGTTGCGGTCGTAATGCATCCAGGCGCTTCTCTGGCTGTCCCATCTCAGCGTGCCGTGATCGCCGGCCAGGGTGATCTCGCTTATCCGGCCGGTTGCCGGGTCGTATTTGACCTCGTCCTTGCTTTCGATGTGCCGCTCGATCTTCTCTTGCGCTCCTGCCAGCGCCCGCGCGTCCCCGTGCTCGAGCTGCTCGCGCAGCCGGCGGACCTGACCTTCGTTGCCTAGCTGCTGCAGGTACCTGGAGGCCTGCGGGTTGGATCGCGCCGTTTCCACCAGGTGATCGAGCGCTCGTGCTCCGTCCTGCGGGCTGGCTGCCCTGGCGAAGTCCCAGGCCGAGTCCACCGCCAGCTCCCTGGAGCTTCTCTCGATCGCCGGCTTGAGCCTGTCCTGGGACTCCTTGAGCGCGCGCGCCCGGGCGGCGGTGTTGCTGGCGGGTGCGCCCTCTTGCCCCAGCGACTCCTGCAGCCTGAGCAAGTCATCCGGCCTTCCCAACTGCTCGACGAGCCGGGCCGCCTGCGGGTTGCGCTCTGAGAGCTTGATCAAGTGATTGAGCGCCCTGGCGGCCTCCGGCCCCTCCCTGGCGCCGGTGAAGGCGCGCGCCGCATCGGTCGCCTGCTCGCGTGAGTCCCTCTCCACGCTCGCCCTGAGCTTCCGCTGCGCCTCTGTCAGCGCGCTCCCTCCGGCCGCCGGTGCCTCCCTGCTTTCTGCCGCCAGCGTTCTTCTCAGTTGCTCGACCTCGGCGGTGTTGCCCAGCCGGCCCAGGTAAGCGGCCGCCAGGGGATTGGTCCTGGCTTCCTCCCGCAGGCGATCCAGGGCCTGCCCTGCTTCTTCCGGATTCCGCGCCCGCACAAGCTCGCGCGCGTCGTTGGTCGCCCGCTCGCCCGGCGGCGTCTCCATGTACGAGCGCAGGCGCCCCTGGGCGTCCCTGATTCTCTGGTCGAACTCTCCGTTGAGAAGGCTGACCTCGAGCTGTCCCGAGCCACGGTCGTCGCCGTTCACGAAATTGAGATAGCGGGCGGCCACTCCCCGGGGATCCCTGCCGGCGGCATCCTCGAGGGCGCGCAGCGCCTTGAGCGCCGCCTCCGGGGAGCCGGCGGCGATAAGCTGGCGCGCCAGGTCGGCTGCGCGCTCGGCCGGGTCCTTGAGGCTGGTGTCCCTGAGCCTCTGCTGGGCCTCGGTCGCCTCCCGGGGCAAAGCACTGGCACCATCGGTAATGGCGTGCTGCAGCTTCTCCTGCAAGCCGGTCGGGTCTTGCGTGCCGGCAATGCTCTCCACGTGCTCGCGGGCGTGCGGGTTGACGCGCGAGCTGGCGATGAGCTCACCAAGCGACCGGGCGGCCTCCGCCGGTGTTCGCGCCTGGGCAAAGGACCTGGCCAGCTCGGCGGCCTGGGCGCTTGAGTCCGCCTCCAGACGAGGACGGAGCCCGGACTGGGCCCGCGTCACCTCCTGCGGCAGGTAGGGGGAGCCCTCGCTGTCCGCCTGCCTGAGCGCCCTCTGGAATCCGGGCGCCCGGTCGGCGGTTAGCTGGCGCAGGTAGTCCATCGCCTGCGGGTTTTCCCTGGCCAGCCGGGCAAGGTGAAGCAGAGCCCGGGTCGCTTCCCGTGGACTGGTGGCGCTGGCGAACTCCCTTGCCGCATCCGTGGCCTGGATCCGGGAATCGGATTCGACCGCGCGCCCGAGCTCCTGCCGGCGCTCCTGGAGCTCGCCGAGGTTGCCGTTCATGAGCGCCAGCTCGACCCGGCTCGATCCCCCGCCTGCCTGGGTCAGATGAGCCCAGTACCTGGCGGCTTGACCGCGAGGATCGGCAAGCGCCGCCGCGCGCAGATCATGGAAGGCCGCCAGCGCCTCCTCTGCTCTCTGGGCGCCGGCCAGCCTTCTGGCGATGCGGGTGGCCTCCTCGTCCGCGCTCGGCTGGCCGCCTGGGGCGCGCGCTTCCCGGACCTGCCCGTTGCCGCCGCCGTCCGGGTAGTGCGCCCGTCCGGGCTCGCGGTGGACGATCTCCCGGAGACCGAGCTCCATTGTCTTCTCCAGCGCCAGCGGGCTGTCCACTTCGACCACCTGCTGCGAGCCTGCCGGCGCCCTGGGATCGCGGGTGATCTGCGCCCGGCGCGCCTCGTCGTTCATGAAGATAACCTTGGCGTCAGGGGATCGCAGGTTCACCCGCGCCTCCGGGCTGGTGATGAGGACGACCGCGTTGCCGCTCGCCTCCACCTGCGTTCTGCCGTCGGCGACGACGATCGAGTTGCCGGCGGCCTGCACGGTGGCGTCGGTCGCGTAGACGACCGAGTTCCCGGTCGCGTGCACCTCGCCGCCCCTGGCCCTTATCAGGGCGCCGTCGGTGGCCCAGACGTTGCTGCCTTCCGATTCCACGGTCCCGTGCTTGTTGGCGAAGGCCGTGACCTCGGGCCCCCGAACCCTGGCGTGCGAGTTGTCGTGGGCGAAAACCTGGGACTCGCCGGTGACAACGGCGCCGGCGCGATCCCGCAGGCTCACCGTGGCATCACGGGCGGTGACGCTGCTGTCCGCCAGCGCCAGCACGTTCTCGCCCCGGCCGGCCTGGACGTGCTCCTGCCCGTCGACCCGCCTGGGGCCCGCCTGCGCGGAGTCGAAGAGCCTGCGCAGGGCGCCGGCGGCGCGCTCACCGCTGCCTTCGCCGCGCGCCCCCTCCTCGCCGGCCGCACCGCCCCTGGCCGCCTGCCGGCCGCGCCTGCCCTTATCGCCCTCCTTCTTGTGCCCGCCCTCGCGGTTGCCGCCCGCCCGCTCTTCCCGGTCAGGATCAAGATGGAAGCCAAAGCCTTCCAGCATCGACCTGTACTCTTCCCGGGTCAGCGATACCGAGCCGCTGCGGTCTGATAGGTCGCGCCTGCGTGTATCCGCCTCACTGGTGGTAGCCGGATTGTAGACCTCCTGCGCGGCCGGCGGCTGCTCCTTGACTTCCGGCGCGTCGGGGGCAGGGTTTCGTTTTTTGGGATCTTCTACGCTGTCGGACATGAGATCAGGGCAGGCAGCCGGAACAGGCACCCGGGAAAAGTTGGGCACGGGCACGCGGTTGTAATTGTGAAAAGCAAGGCAGCCCGGAAATCATATACCCGATCTGTTCCCTGTCTAACTATTGATCAACGGCGGATCCCCCCGACCGTCCTTGCGGGTCCGGGTGCCGGATGTCCGGCCAGCTTTGCTTTGCAATCATGATCGCCGGAAACCGGTCTGCTTGCAAGTAAAAATATTACGTAGATTACCCAACCTGATCGTTCCCCTCCCCGCGCAGGCGGGCGACCCCGGTTTTGCCTGGCGGCTGCCCGGGGCAGTACGGGTGGCCGGCAGCGTAAATCATAGCCAATGAAAGGTCATGTCAAGGTCAAGGCGGTATAATCAGGTGGCTTTACCGCAAAGCGCCCCGGTCGGCGGATTTGGCGCAGGGTACGGGTTGTTGAGACGCAGGCAAGCAGCTGCAGCAAGCGTGGTCGCAGGCGGGGCGCCGCCGGCGACCCTGGGCTTCGCCAAGATGCAGGCGCTGGGCAATGATTTTGTCGTGCTGGACGAGTGCGAGCTGGCCGCCCTTGTGCCCGACTGGCGCGCGCGCACGGCGCCGCTGGCTCGGTGGCTGTGCGATCGCCACCTGGCCGTGGGGGCCGACGGGCTCATCGTCGCCTGCGCCCCGGACCGCCCGGATTGCGCCCTGGGCTGGGTCTACGTGAACGGCGACGGCTCGGCCTCGGATATGTGCGGCAACGGTTTGCGGTGCCTGGCACTCTGGGCTGTGGAGCGGGGGCTGGCCAGGCCCCCCGCCTTCTCGATCGCCGCCGCCGGCGGCCCGGTCGCCGTGCAGTACCTGCATAAAGGGCAGATAACCGTCGATCTCGGCGAGCCCGTCCTGGACAGCCAGCGGATCCCGCTTGCGGGCGCTCCCCGGCAGCCGGTCGTCCGTGAGGCGATCGATGCCGGCGGCGATGAGCTCGCGGCTACCTGCCTCAGCATGGGCAATCCGCACTGCGTGATTTTCGACCCCCGGCTGCCGCCCGAGCGCTTTGCCGAAACGGCTAAGCTCATTCAGGCGATGGCGCTCTTCCCACAAGGGGTGAATGTCGAGTTCGCCCTGGCCGAGTCCCGGGCGCAGGCGCGGGTGTACGTCTGGGAGCGGGGCTGCGGGGCCACCCTGGCCTGCGCCTCCGGGGCGGCGGCGGTGCTGGTGGCCGGCGTGCTGGAAGGCCGGCTGGAGCGCGCGGCCCGCATCGAGCTACCCGGAGGCGCCCTTGCGGTTACCTGGTCGCAGGAGGACAACCGGGTGCGTCTGAGCGGGCCGGCCGAGGAGAGCTTCCGCGGGGAGATCCCGCTTGCCGGGCTCGAGCCGGGCAAGGAGGGTCTGCGGTGACGATTTACCTGCAGGAGCGGCAGGAGCACATCCGCAGCAGGCGCGAGCGCCGCAAGCTGGCCAGGCACGCGCGCATCCGCCGGCAGATCGTGAGGTATCTCTGCCTCTGCCTTATGCTGGCGCTGGCCGCTGCCGGGTTCCTCTACCTGCCCTGGACCCTGTCCGATGCGGACCGCGACATTCTGGTCGAGGGCAATCAGGTGGTGACGGTCGAGCAGGTGCGTGGCGCCCTCTTGAACTTCGTCGGCAAGCCGATATACAAGCTGGACCCGCAACTGCTGGAGTCGCGGGTGCGGTCGCTCGAGGCCGTGCGCTACGCCTACGTGCGCCGCTACCTGTCGCCGAGGCCGCACCTGGTCGTGAACGTGCTGGAGGAGTTTCCCTGGGCCACCTTCTCCAGCAACCCCGAGGCGGCGCCGGAAGCGGTGATTTCGGAGACCGGCAGGTTCATTCCGCTCAATGAGTTTCCCAACACCGTGCGACCGGACTTCAAGATCTACGGGCCCGCCGGCATGACCATGACCAGGTCGGACGTGGCGCAGTGGGCGGCCTGCGTCTCTTATGTGGCGGCACAGACCGGGCTCACGGTGGACTATGTGGACCTGCGGGATCCGCGCTGCATCTGGATCCAGGACGGCGAGCTGCGCTTGAAGGCCGGCGCCGCTGACTCCAGCCTAATCAGGCGGCTCGGGCGGCTCGCCTCCGTGGTGCCGGCCCTGGGCCAGATTCACGCCCAGATCGCCTACATCGACCTCGGGCTCGACAACAATATCCCGGTCAAGGTGATAAGGGAGGATCCCCGGCGGGGCTCAGGGGTGCGGTAGCGCCGCCTTGGCTTTGTGCCAAAGATCCTCCAGCTCGTCCTTGGACAGCTTCTCGAGCGGCTTCCCGCTCAGCTCCTCCATCTTGCGGAAGCGCTGCTTGAACTTCTCGATGGCCAGCAGCAGCGATTCCTCCGCGTTCAGGCGCTCCCAGCGGGCGATGTTGACCAGGGTGAAGAGCACATCGCCCAGCTCGAGGTCGATGTTGCGCCGGCGCCTGTCCTCCGCCGGGGCGTGGATCGCCTCTTTCAGCTCCTCCAGCTCGCTGTCGAGCTTCTCCCAGACCTCGTCCACGCTTCGCCATTCAAAGCCCCGGGCCACCGCCTTCTCCGAGATCTTGAGCGCCTGCAGAAGGGCGGGCAGCGTGCGGGGGACACCATCAATTGCCGAAGCCGGACCACCGCTTGCTTTCTTCTCCTCGTGCTTCAGCTCCTCCCAGCGGGCCACGACTTCGCTCGCGGTGCGGGCGGTGCCGTTGCCGAAGACATGCGGGTGACGGTTGATCATTTTTTCATTAATGGACCGCGCCACGTCCTCGATGTTGAAGTGCCCCTCATCAGCGGCCACCTGGGCATTGAGAACGACCTGCAGGAGGAGGTCGCCCAGCTCCTCCTTGAGCTTCTGCGGGTCCTCCAGGTGGATGGCCTCGAGCACCTCGTAGGCCTCCTCGAGGAGGTAACGGGCCAGCGTCGCGTGGCTTTGCTCCCTGTCCCACGGGCAGCCGTCCGGCGCGCGGAGCCTGGCGATGGTGAGAATGAATTGATCAAGGGCTGTGGACATCGCTTTTGTCCCGAAATGGAAACGACCTGAAAGGAGCGGGATTTACTCCCGCTGGCAACGATAAAGCATCTACCGTCCGGGCGTAAACCTTTGATCTGCTATATTTGGCATTTGAGTCTGATTTTGCAGGCGGCGGCTCTGCCTGCACCACGGGGTCACTGAGCGTGAATGTTTGTGTAATCGGCGCCGGCTATGTTGGCTTGGTAACCAGCGCCTCTCTTGCTTATCTCGGTCACCGGGTGGTAGCCGTCGATGCCGACGAGCGAAAGCTGGCCATGCTCCAGGAGGGGACTATCCCGTTTTTCGAGCCGGGGCTCGATGAGCTCGTCCGCCAGGGCCTGGAGGCCCGGACGCTGGAGGTCAGCGCCGATCTGGCGGCGGCGGTGAGGCGATCTGAAATTGTGTTCATCGCCGTGGGGACGCCGTCAAAGCCCGACGGCGATCCGGACATGGCCCAGGTAATCGCCGCGGCGCGGGCGATCGGCGGCGCCCTCGACGGCTCCGGGCGTAGGCTCATCGTCAACAAATCGACTGTGCCGGTCGGCTCCGGCAACTGGGTGGAGATGCTGGTGAACCAGGGTTTGCAGGCGGTTCAGACGGTGCCGGCCCGAAGCGCGCGCTCGGAGGCGCCTTCCTTCGTGGTGGTGAGCAACCCGGAATTCCTCCGCGAGGGAAGCGCCATCGCCGACACGTTCTACCCGGACCGGATTGTGGTGGGGGCAGCCGATGATGAGGCCGTGGAGACGATGAAGGAGCTCTATCGCCCGATCCTCACGCAGTCCTTCAACCCGCCGGCCTGCGCGCCCCGCCCGCAGGGCTTCGATGGGGTTCCTTTCGTGGTAACCGATCTGGCCTCGGCAGAGATGATCAAGTATTCGGCCAACGCCTTCCTGGCCATGAAGATTAGCTTCGCCAACGAGATTGCCGGCTTGTGCGAGAAGGTGGGGGCGGATATCGCTCAGGTCGCTCGCGGCATCGGCCTCGACAGAAGGATCGGGGCGAGCTTTCTCAACGCCGGCGTGGGCTGGGGCGGGAGCTGCTTCGGCAAGGACATCAAAGCGCTGCGCCAGGTGGCGCACGAATACAGCTGCCCGACCTCGCTTCTGGAGGCGACGATCGCCGTCAACGACAGGCAGCGGATGGTCGTGATCACCAAGCTCCAGGAGGAGCTGAAGATCATCAAAGGGCGAACCGTCAGCCTCCTCGGACTGTCGTTCAAGCCGGATACCGACGATCTGCGCGACGCGCCCAGCCTGACCATAGCCGCCCAGCTGCTCAAGATGGGCGCGGAAGTGAAGGCCTACGACCCGGTGGCCATAGACGCTTGCGCCCGCACTCATCCGGAGCTGGACATCGTCTACTGCCGGAGCCTGCAGGAGGTTGCCGCCGGCAGCGATGCCCTGGTTTTGGTCACGGAGTGGGAGGAGTTCCGTCATGCCGACTGGCAGGCGATTGGCGCGTTGATGCGGCGCAAAGTTCTAATTGATGGGCGCAACCTGCTGGATAAGCGCGCGCTGACCGGGTCCGGATTCATATACCGGGGAGTCGGGAAATGAGGATTCTCATCACCGGCGGTGCCGGATTCCTGGGGTCACACCTGGCCGACAGATTGCTCTCCGACGGCCATCATGTGCTGGTGATGGACAACCTGCTTACGGGCAGCTTTGAGAACATAGCCCAGCACCAGGCGAATACCCGGTTCGAGTACATTCACCACAATGTCTCCAACTACATTCACGTGAGCGGCGATCTGGACTGGGTTATCCACTTTGCCAGCCCGGCCAGCCCTGTCGACTACCTGCAGCTCCCGATCGCGACCATGAAGGTCAACTCGCTCGGCACGCACAACTCGCTGGGGCTGGCAAAAGCGAAGTCGGCCCGCTATATGCTGGCCAGCACCTCGGAGGTATACGGCGATCCGGAAGTAAGCCCGCAGCCGGAGAGTTACTGGGGGCACGTAAACCCGATCGGACCGCGGGGCGTCTACGACGAGGCGAAACGTTTCGCCGAGGCGCTGACCATGGCCTATCATCACAAGCACGGGCTCGACACTCGCATTGCCCGCATCTTCAATTGCTACGGCCCGCGGCTGCGGACCAACGACGGCCGCGTGGTGTCCAACTTCATCTGCCAGGCGCTGCGAAACGAGCCGCTCACCGTATATGGTGACGGCCGGCAGACCCGCAGCTTCCAGTACATCTCCGATCTGATCGAGGGCTTCGTCAGGCTGATGAACGTGGACTACCACGAGCCGGTCAACCTGGGCAATCCCGAGGAGTTCACCGTCATCGAGCTGAGCGAGCTGGTTAAGGAGCTGACCGGCTCGCGCAGCAAGGTGGAGTTTCTGCCGTTGCCTGTCGACGACCCGAAGCGGCGACTGCCCGATATAACCCTGGCCAGGAAGCTGCTTGACTGGTCGCCGAAAGTAGATCTGCGCTCCGGGCTTGCCAACACGATTGCCTGGTATAAATCGCGGTCCGAAGTTTTGAGTCGCCTGAGTTAGACAAGCGATTCGCGTCCTGCAGAGCTTCCAGCCCTCGATTCACTGAGCCGCTTGCGGACAAGGACGGCTGAAAATTACTGCTTTACTGGCGAGTAGGCGCCGTGACGGGCCGTTACCACCTGCAGGCAAGCTGCCATCTTGATGAGCCGGCTTCCGAGAATCCGCTCGTGCCGGTCGCTGCTGTGCAGGAGGCCGCTCAGCACTTTGTTGCTCTGAATCAGCGAGACAAGCGATATTTCGGCCGTTACCATCCGTCCGCCGCCCCGTAAGCCGAAGCTTCTCATGCGTCTGTGCCCGAGCGGATCACCGTGCCATGCTCTGTCGAGATCGCTTTCATCGGCCGCGGCGATGGTCTCCTGCCCTGCTCCTACGTGCCGGCTGGCACCGGCAACCTCGAAAGCTACCGAGCCGCCCTTCTCCTCGAAAAGCGTGCAAACCTTCACGACCGACCCTTGCCTGTCAATAAGCGCCATCGCCCCCGGAGCGATACGGACGTTCCCCTGACCGCACTCAACGGTGGTCGGCCTTTTCGCGGCCACGAAGATCTCCCCGCGCCCGAGGCTGAGCACAGCCGCCCCTTTGATCGCGGCATCAACCGCCCCCGCTGCTTTGACAACCGCTGTGTCCGCGGAAAGCGCCTGCGCTGCCTTTATCAGGGCGCCAACCTCATTGGCGGGCTGGACGAAGCTAATTGGCTGGTAGTCCGAATCAGATTCAGGCAGCGGCTCGGGCTGGCCAGCTTCCTGCGCGCCTGGATTGAAGTTAATGCCGGTGGTCAGGGTGTTGATGAACGCTCCGGGGCCGGTTAGCAGCAGGGAACCTGGAACAAGCGACGCGCTACCGGCTGATGGCAACCAACCGCCCGACCATCCGCCTGCGGGCGCGGCGTTGATCCCGCTCGCGGACAATATTGGCGCTGGCTGCACGGCGGAGCCGGCCGACATCATCGTCGCGGAACCCGGCGCCGGCGGATCGGCCGTTATGGTGACCCCACCTCCCAGGCTTATCGTGGAGGGAGCGTAGGTATAAAAGACTACCGGTCTGTAAACCGCGTTGATTGTGTTGGTAGGCGCAGATGCCACCACTCCGCCGGTAACGGATCCGAAATAAACTTGGCCGGTTCCCACCCTGTTTACCACGACGTTGGCCGGGATCTGCCCCGGCACCGGCGTCGGTGATGGTGTGCCGTCGCCGATCATCGTGTTTATCGGGCCAATAACAATGTACACGTCGCCGCAGTTGACATTAGAAGTGGCGACGTTGGAGGTGTACGCCTCTATAAAGGCATTTGCGCCGATGCTGATTGTGCCGCTGATTGTATTGGTATTCTGGAGAACGACATAACCGTTGTTGGCGAATATCTGCATGCCGGGGTCGACGGTCAGCTGTCCTGAGCCGGCTTGAATCTTGATTGAGCCGCTTCCCGTGGTCACATTGCCGTCAACGGTAACAGGGCCGGTGGACTCGAAGTAGATCTGCTGCGCGCAGCAGTGACCGGTGGGTCCGCCGCTGACATTGCCGGTATTGATCGGTCCTCCAGTGTTCACAAACAGTGTGTGGGGTCCCAGCGAAATCGTGGTGCCGGTGCCGACGTACGGGCCGCCATTGAGGAAATTCAAGTTGTACGAGCCGGCGCCGGTGCCGGAGACGTCAATGTTGCCGCCGATGGAGAACGTGCCTGTTTTGCCCAGGTCGCCGACCCACAAGTTAGTGGCCGTGATGAGAGAGAGCATGGATTGCGGCAGATCCAGGACGCTTCCCGCAACTGCCGGTCCGCCCACGACCACGTTTTCGCTGGCAAAGGGCTTCACCGTAACGGTTGGTGCCGTGATCATCTGCGTGATGTTCATCGAGCTGCCCATCAGATTAACACTGCCGCCTGTCTCGGTAATTGCCGCGGGCACGTTGACCGTCCCGGCGGTGAACAGGTTCACAACGCCGCCGTTGCCGGCGACCGGTCCGCTGGTGATGGTTCCCAGAGTGTGGACCGTTAAGGTCTTGTTGCCCAGGGTGATTGTGTATCCGGTGCCGGTGTAGCTGCCGCCGTTCTGGAAAACCAGATTATAGGTGCCTGCCGGCCCGGGACCGGACACGTCAATGTTGCCGGCCAGGCTAAACGGGCCTGTCTGGTTCGTGCCAATCTTGCCGATGGTCAAGGTCGAGGCGGTAATCTTGGAGAGGTCGGTTGCGGTGACGTTGTAGTCTCCCGGGACGTTGGTTGACCCCCCCACAACGGTAGGCTGGCTGGGGCTGCACTTGTAGAGGGTGACGGTACTCGTGCCCGCAGAAAGCGAGCCGTTGAGGTAAAGGTCGCCGGCGGTGATAGTGATCGGGGCGTTGTTCGTGGAGACAACGGCACTGGCGCCGATGGTGAAATTGCCGCAGCAACCGACTGTTACTCCGTTGGCTCCTCTGGCATTGGCGTTGACGGTTATATCATTGGGAGCGCTGAGCGTAAGGACACCGCCGGCGGTGATTGGTGACGAGGTAATCAGGCTGCCGTTGACCGTTACGCTGTAGTTGTTCTTGGACGAGTTGGGGTTGGTTATCCCCAGGCTCGACAGGCAGCAGAAGGCGGGAGAGGCGGTCGCCGGATCGAAGAGACCGACGGTCCCGCTGTAGGTGTCGTGCACATAAACCGAGCCGTTGGGCGCGGTGGCGGAGAAGTTGGCGGCGCTAAAAGTTATTGGCGAGCTGCTGGTGCCGATGTCGCCGGCAGGCGCATAAAGAAGGAAGTTGGTGAAGGAGCCGAGGTTGGACGGGACGTTGCTGTAGCCATTGCCGGCCAGATTCAGAGAACCGGCCGAGACGTTGAAGTGGGCGAGGTCAATCTGTCCGGTGGAACTGGAGGTGAAGAAGGTGGCGGCGGAGGCCGAGACGGATGAGCCGGCGGCAAAGGAGATGGTGGCGGCAGGGGTAGCCGGGGCTGCTGTGTCGGACAGGTAGAAGTTGCCGTTGAAGGCGGAATTAGAACCGGACAGAGCGACGGCCTGGTTGTCGGATATGTAGATATTGCCGGTGGTGTTGGTATTGGATGACCCGGCGTTGGCGGTCAGCGCTGGCGTGCTTACGTTGAAAGTGTTGGTACATGAGCTGCCGATAGAGCCGGACTGCGCTGATAAAATAACTGAGCTGCCGAAGACGGTGACGCCGGTGCCCGTAAGCAAGGAGGAGGCGGAGTCAGCCTGGATGCTGAAGGTGCCGCTGGCGGAATTGGGATTCGTGATGTTGAGGCTGGAGGCGCAGCAGAAGGCCGGAGAAGCCGACGATGGATTGACGACGGAGACCGTATTGGCTGCCGTGTCGTCGACATAGACAGAGCCGTTGGGAGCGGTAGCCGAGAAGTTGGCAGCCGAGAAGGTGACAGGCGAGCCGTTGGCGCCGATGTCCTTGTTGACAGAGTATAGGAGGAGGCTGCCGAGGGTGCCGAGATTGGAAAGACCGCCAATGGAGTCATTGGCCGCCAGCGCCAGGGAAGTGACGGAAATATTGGCGTTGGAGAG
>JAJPGY010000008.1 GCA_021325555.1 Pseudomonadota bacterium
CACCAGCTCGTAGGCCAGGCGCCCCTGGGATGCCCGCATCCAGGCGTCGAGCGCCTCGATCAGAACCTGCCGGTACGACTCTCGCATACCCTTCACGCCGGCGCCGGAATCGATAAAAACCTTGATTGGCAGCTTTGCCGGCGGCCACCGGCGCACCACACCGCTTCTCGTCACGCTGGCATAAAAGTCCGGGCCCCGAGGATCATCGCCCGATTGCTTGCTGATCTCGTTTTGCAGGCTCATTATCATATCGCTCACGGCCTTGTGATCCGGCGCCTGCGGGTTGGCGGCCAGGTATCTCTTGAACCAGCCGATCGCCTCTTGTTTCTGCCCGAGAGCCTGATAAGAGCTGGCTATATTGAGCATGGCGTCCGCCATGTCAGGCTTCAGTTTGAGCGCGTTTTGAAACTCCTCGATCGCCCGCGGCAGGTTGCCCGAGTTGTGATAAGCCATGCCGAGATTGTAATGAATCTCCGGCGAGTCGGGCTGCAGCTTTGCCGCCCGCTCGAGCAGGAAACGGGCGTCCACGGCACGCTTGCTCTCCAGCATCTGGTGCGACTCTTTGAACAGCTGGTGCACCTCCCGGTCCTTCTTGATCGTCTCGATCCGCCGCCGCACGTCGGCCGCCTCCGCTCCCGAAGGGCCCATCTGCAAGTACTTCTCGTACCAGGTGATGGCGCTGTCGTAGTCTCGCAGGCGCTCATAGCAGCCGGCTATGTTGAAGGTGGCTTCCGCGGTGCCAGGAGCTATGCCGAGGACGCTCTGAAACTCGGCAATCGCCTGAGGGAGCGCCTGCGTGTGATATAAAGCCGCTCCCAGGTAAAAGTGAGCCGTGGCGGACCTGCTCTCCTCCGAAACCGCCTGGCGGAGCAGCGGCACCGCCTCGTCGTAGCGCTTCTGCGCCATGAGAGTTCTCGCCTGCTCGATCAGGCGCGCGCAGGCGGAAGCGCCGGCAATCCGTCCTGCCTTCTGACCGCCATCGCCCACCGGCGTCGCCGCTGCAGCCGCGGGAACTCGCACCAGCAACGGTATCGCGAAAAGGCACAGCCTGAGCCGGGTCGGTCTGATGAGCAATGTCGCCTCCGCTTTTCACCGGGCAGGCAGCCGTCATGCGCCCGCTGTCCCCCGCCTTGACCTCGCAAACCGCTCGTAAAATTTCCTAGCTCCGCTAGGTCTGAAGCTCACGCCTGTTTGTCCTGGACGGCCCAATCAAAAGTCTACCAGCGCATCGGCGGCTACCGGCGATACGCTGTGCCCGAAAGCACGCCCGTGGCTGATCGCGGTCACCTCTGTTCAGCGGCCCTCTTCGCAACGATCACTTGAAAACCTCACGGCATGCTCACTTCCGCGGATCCTAGTAGGCCTTGAGCGCATGAAGAATTGCTCAGTTTACTTGCTTCTGTCGGGAATACAGGGCTAGTTTAGGGTCACATTCTTCATCATGACTTTTTAGGCCTCACAAGTCTCACCCGGACAAGCGCAATTCCAGCAAACCAATACTTTATCCATGGTCGAGAGCCATGCGGGCTGGTGTATCCGCCACAAGACTTTCGCCGCATGTTTTGCACTCATAGCCAAACTGCTGGAGCTTCTCGCCAGTCAGACGCGCCTCTGATGCGCTCTGTCTGACTGGTCTGCGGCGAGCTGAGGCCGCTGCCGATCTTTTCACCACTCGAACCTTGAACAAGAAGGAGGGCGGTCTTATGAACCTCCTCAAGCGCCAGTTTGGCGCAAAGTTTGTTTCCGACATCTCCAGGTCCCCGACCCTGGTCGCGGACATCAAGGAGATCCGCAAGCGCGGAATCAAGATCCGCCGGATCAAGGGCGGCGACGTGGCCTACACGGAAAAGGCCAACAAACTCATCTGCATCGGCAAGAATGCCAGCGCAAGCTTCAGGCTGACTGCCCTTGCTCACGAGGCTTACCACGCCCTCCACGGCAGGCAGTCGATCGACCGCCTGCAGCCTGGCATGACGCGCCGCTGCTTCCTCAATCGCGTTCTCAATGAGGAGACCGACTGCATCGTCCACGAGCTGGAGGTCGTCCACGAGCTGCTGGAGGCAGGCGTGCGATGGTTCGACAGGGGGACGATGAGCTGGTATCACGGGTGGAGGCGCGGCGGCCGTGCCTATATCAGGCGCAGGGTCGCCCGCACCGACAACGTCTTCAACGAGAAGTTCCCAGACTACTACAGCCGCATCTACACCGAGCTCAAGCACGCGAAGAAGTCCGCCTGAGCGAGCCCAGACGCGGCCATCACATCGCATTACCCGCAGGAGTGCTCTCGACGAGCGCGCTCCTGCCGTCTTACGGAGGCATCTCTTATGGATCAGATAAAACGGCAGTTCGGCGCCGCATTCGCCGAAGCGCTGGCACAGTGCCCGACGCTGGTCGCCGATCTCCGGGAGATCCGCCAGAACGGCGTCAGGATCCGCAAGCTGAGCGGGCACTGCCAGGCGTACTCAAACCGCGACAGGAAAACGATCTACATCGGCTCCCGCTGCAGCTTGAGCTACAAGCTGATCAGCCTCGCCCACGAGAAGGTGCACGTGCTTGTCAGCCCGACGCCCAACCCGATCCCGGGGAAAACCGGACGCCAGGCTTTCATCGACATGTGCCTGAATGCCGAGACGGACGCCATCGTGCACGAGGTCCAGGTGACCGGAGAGCTTGTCCGCGCCGGAATTCCGGTCGACAAGCACTCGCTGACCTGGTACCGCCGCTTCAAGCGAGGCGGTCGCGCAGCCGTCCGCAAGGCGATCGAGGGCGCCTATACGTCCAACACCGGCGAGAAGTACCCGGACTATTACGGTCTCTGGTACGACGAGGTGGTGAAACCCAAGGACCGCCTGCCGTTCCATCAACTGTTCGCATCCGGACGGGGCACGATCGGCGGCTTTCAGCCACCGCGCCTTTCCCTCAATCCCACAAAGCAGCCGGGCGCCGGGCACGATCCGTGCCCGCGCTTCCTCTGCCGCTGTGAACCGCTTGTGCGGCTCAACCTGCCGACCTTCGATGCCGGCGAGAGCAAGGAATAACTCTATGACCACAAAATCAAAATGCCCCACCACGCAGGTGGTGATGATGCCCCGGGACACCAACGGCATGGGCAATATCTTTGGCGGTGTCATTCTGAGCCACATCGACCTTGCCGGTGCCGTGGCAGCACGCGCAGCCTGCGCCTCGCACGTGCGCCGGGTGGTCACCGTGGCCATGAAGGAAGTCGTCTTCAAAAAGCCGGTGCATGTCGGCGACGTGCTCTGCTGCTACGCCGAGGTCACCCGTATCGGCAGAACCTCAATCTCGACCCATATCGAGGTGGAGGTCAACCGGGCGGGCGAGACGATCCCGGTTACGGAAGCCGACGCTGTCTACGTGGCCGTCGACGAGAACGGCCGCCCGATCCCGGTGCTCTGCGCCACCAGGGCTGCCCGCCGCGCCAAGAAAGACGCCCGCCCGCCGAAAGCCTCGTAGGGGCGCACTGCATGCGCCCTGATTCCACGAGACCTGGGTAAAAGGACAAGGAGAGGTCCAGATGAAAATCACCAAGGCAACCAGGGAATACGAGGCCTGGCTTCGCAAGCAGCTCAAGATCGTCAAAGCCGATCTCGCGCAGAAGCACCGGAACATGTCCTCGGATCCGTTTATCTTTCTAAGAGCCACCTTCTACCGCTGGATCCAGATCTGGCCCGAGGTGTGCTCGGAGCTGACCGACGCGCCCGAGGTTCTGGCGGTAGGCGACCTGCACATCGAGAACTTCGGCACCTGGCGGGACGTCGAGGGGCGTCTCATCTGGGGCGTCAACGACTTCGACGAGGTGTTCCCGCTGCCCTACACGCAGGACCTGGTGCGCCTGGCCACCAGCGCCAATCTGGCGATCGCCGCCAGCCACCTCTCCATCGACTTCAGGGAGGCTTGTGAGGCTATCCTCCGCGGTTACCGCCAGGGACTCACCACGGGCGGCAAGCCGTTCGTGCTCGAAGAAGAGCATCCGGAGCTGCGGAAGATGGCTTACGGGGTGCTGCGCCAGCCGGCGCGCTTCTGGGAGAAGATGGACGCGCAGAAGCGCCCGCACGGCAAGGTTCCCGCCAGCGCAGTAGCGGCGATCAGGCAGCTCATGCCCGAGCCGGCCGTGCCGTTCCAACTGTCGTCCCGGCAAGCGGGCGAGGGCAGCCTGGGACGCCAGCGCTTTGTGGGGCTCGCCACCTGGCAGGGCGGCCGCATCGCCCGTGAGGCCAAGGCGCTCTGCCCTTCCGCGTGCGTCTTCGCGCTGCGCGGTGGCAAGGGGCGCAACGACATCCTCTACCAGGTGCTGGTCGACCGCGCCGTTCGTTGCCGCGACCCCTTCGTTCACGTCCAGGGCCAGTGGATCGTGCGGCGGCTCGCCCCGCACTGCTCCCGCATCGAGCTTTCGGCGCTGCCGCAGGAGCGCGACGAGAGGGTTCTCCTCGAGTCGATGGGCTTCGAGCTGGCCAACATCCATCTCGGCACGCCCAGGGCCGTGAAGGCGATCCTTGCCGACCTGGACAAGCGATCGAAGAGCTGGCTCTTCCGCGCCGCCAGGCGCATGACCAGAGTAACGCGCAAGGACTGGAAGGTCTGGCGCGACAGGATGCTCTCCGCAGAGCAGTAAATCCCCGGACTGAAGAGCCGGGGGCGGCAGCGGCTTAAGGCTGGTCTCGCCCCCAGCTTCTCCGGCTCCATCACCACCGGCGGACGCCGCAGCAACGCGGCGCCCGCCTCTGCCCAAACAGCGCAGAAGACGGGGGATTACCCATGAACAAAAACCACAGCGGCTGGCGCCAGGCGCTGGCCTCTCTTCGCGCCCGGGCTGCGAACACGTTCGCGTCGTTTGACAATCGAGACTTCCGCGTCTACAGCATCGGGCAATTCATCTCTCTCATCGGAACCTGGATGCAGTCCATCGCGTTGGCCTGGGTCGTCTATGAGATGACCAGGTCGCCGATGACGCTGGGGCTCGTCTCGTTTGCGAGCACGGTGCCAGTGTTGCTGCTCTCCTGGTTCGCCGGCGGCGTCGCCGACCGCTTCGACCGGCGCCGGATCATCATCATCACCCAGTGGCTGGAGATGGCTCAGGCCGGCACGCTTGCCGTGCTCACCGCCCTGCACCTGCTGTCCGTGCCGCTGGTGATCGTTCTCGCCCTTGTCCTGGGCGTCTGCAGCGCTTTCGAAACGCCCGCCCGCCAGGCGTTCGTGGCCGACCTGGTAGGCAAAGAGAGGCTGGCCAGCGCCATCGGGCTCAACTCGGCGCTGTTCAACAGCACCCGCATGTTCGGCCCTGCCGTCGCCGGTGTGGCGATCGCCACGCTGGGGGACAGCGTTTGCTTCGCGCTCAACGCGCTCAGCTACGTGGCCGCGGTGATCACGCTCCGCATGATCACCGCCAGGCACCGGCAATGCGTAGGCTGCGAGAAGTCCCCCATGCGGCAGCAGCCGCTCTGGCCCGTCCTCAAGAGCTGCGGCGTCGTCGACGTGCTCTATCTCGTCGCCGCCGTCAGCATCTTCGGCTTTCAGATCTCGGTTCTCATGCCGGTGATCACGGACCAGGTGCTGCACGGCAAGGCGCCCGAGCTCGGCTTCCTCACGGCGGCCATGGGCATCGGCGCCTTGCTCGGTGCGCTCACCATGGCCAGCCAGCGGAAGATCGCCACCGTGCGACGCACCTCCGGATGGTCGACGCTGGCTCTGGGCGCCGGTTTGACCGCGACAGCCTGGGCGGCAACCATGCACATGGCCCTTGCCGCGATCGCCGCTGTCGGCTTCTGCATCAGCCTGGGGCTGTCCGGCGCCAACTTCTTCGTTCAGATGAGCGTGCCGGAGGAGGTGAAGGGGCGGGTGATGGGGGTGTACTCCTTCTTCCTGATCGGTCTGGCCCCGATTGGCGCCTTGATGTCCGGCTGGCTGGCTAGCGCCTTCGGTATTCAGGCGACGCTCATGCTGGCCGCCTCTGTTTGCGCGCTGGCGTCCGTCGTCTACCTGCGGCGGATCAGCGCGCTGCCCGACCGCGACCAGGGTGCATGAGAGGGGTTGGTATCTTCTGATGGGCAGGGCGAGAGCATATCTTGCCCTGCCCATCTCTTCTCGATCGGCATGAACACGCGTGTTCACACAACGCAAAAACTTCGGCCAGCTCCTTTTGTTCTTGTCTATCGATCTCTGGTCTTCCCCACTTTTACTGCACAGCGGCCTGGGCCGAAGTCGCTCTGGGCCGCTTTTTTACCTTTAAGGCCTTTTTGCTCCGGTGTCACACACCCCAGTATTAAATGTAGCCTCCGTTTGTTGTGCGGAGGGCTGCGGCGTTGGTCAACACAGCCGCTGAAAACTTTAAGACAGCGATGAAAGTGAACGGGCAAAAACGGCCATGCTTGCGCGCATCGACTCTTCGTCAATGTGGGCGAATGGCAGAAGAAATTCGCCCTTTCTGGGTGCGCCTGCATAATAGGGGGCGCTGGACACTAAAGGCAATCCCGCCGCCTTCGCTAGAGACAGCACGGAGTCGTCCTCCACCGGCAAATTCAGGCGCAAGATAAGGTGAGTCCCGGCCCCGGCCGCATCAATGCCGGCGCCTGCCGGCATCGCTTTATTAAATTGCGCAATCAACGTCTCCCGACGCCGGGCGTAAACGCGCTTGGTCTTGCTGATATGTCTTTCCAGATCGCCTTCGTTGATGAAGTTGGCGAAGGCTTCGTGCTCGATGAAATGAAAGTCTCGGTCGACCAGTGACTTGGCTCTCCGTACCACGCCGAGCAGTTGCGGGGGGACCACCAGGAATCCAAGCCGCAAAACCGGAAACATCACTTTCCAGAAAGTCGAGATATAGATAACCGATTGCCATTGATCCACGCTTTGAAGGCTCACTGCCCTTCTTGTCCCATAGCGGTATTCACCGTCAAAATCGTCCTCCACGATAAATGCATTGGTGTCTTGCGCCCATTGAAGCAGCTTCCGCCGGCGCGCATCAGACAGTGAATATCCCAGCGGATCGTGGTGCCCTGGGGTCAGGTAAACGATCTTGGGCGCCGGCTTTGCTGCTATAAGGTAATCGACCACCATGCCGCCTTCGTCTGTTTCGACAGGCAAGATGGTGGCGCCGTATGAGGCGAAAGTGCGCCGGGCGCCGGGAAACCCCGGGTTTTCCACAGCAGCAATATCACCGGGGTCAAGAAGAATGCGTGAAATCAGATCAAGGGCAGGTTGGGCTCCAGAGAATAGCACCAGTTGTTCTGCCGTACATCGCACTCCGCGCGCCCGGTTGAGGTAATTGGCAATGGCGCGCCTCAAGGGCTCATAGCCCAAAACGTCCGTCAAATAGCTGCTTTGCGTGAGCTCCCGACTGCGGCTGGCGCGCACCAGATGATCTTTCCATTTGGAAAGCGGCAGTTGCTCAGGGTGCGCGGCTGAATAATTGAGCTCCGGGCAGATCTCAACGTCAACCGGTTCGATGGCGTCAGGCGAGCAAATTCTTCTGCCATATTGGGAAAGCAAGGGTTCTCGTCTTTGCCGAGCAAATTGAATGGAGTGAGGCTCGATGCTGAATCTCTTCCTCGCGCGCACAAAAGTGCCAGAAGCCTGGCTGGAGACTACGAATTCTTCTCTTGCCAACTCCTCGTATGCTTTGGAGACCGTCAAACGGGCAACTCCGAGCGATTCCGCCAACTCGCGCTCGGAAGGCAGCTTCTGACCAGGAGCGACATCGCCTCGGTAAATCATCTCCTTCAATCCTCCAACAATTTGTTTGAAGAGAGGAACACGGCTTTGATGGTCGAGCGCGATTGATATTCGCATAGTCAAAGATGGTATCGCCTTGCTCGAAGAGCGGAGAGCTTCGCGTGATTAATTTACGTACCGGCGCCACCCGCCTCAAGTGATCCACTTCGGACTTGCTACAAGTGATCCAGGTCAAGCCAAGCCACCAGAGATTTTGTGCACAAAGGTCAAGAAACATCGGCCCCATTTGTGCAAGCACAAGGCGGGGCGGTGATTTTTTCTCCCCCAGGAGCCGATGAGCAGACCTTGTAAAGCCAAGCCGATTTGCGCATAAGTATCGGTGTCTTTCCATCGATTCCAACTAAAAGAGCGCCCCCCCGGTAAGACGTCTTGTAGCCATCGTATTCAGTCTTCGAGCAAGTTGCTCTTGCTCGGGCAAGGATGTCTTGTCGTCCGTCCGCCGGCGCTCTGCAAAGGACTATAGCAGGGCGGGCGCCTCAAGGACTTTATGAGCAAGCCTGCAGGCTGGCTGCGGAGCTTGGCTCATTAGGCGTTTCAACTTCAACCATTTGTGAGCACGAACTTAGGACCGGGCTTTGCGCTTTCTCTTGCCGGTGCGCTGGTGTCAGGACACGTCGTGCCGGTTGTGTATAGCGTATCCCGATTTTGCCGGTGGGCATTTCACCTGTCTAGCGTCGAAGTGAACCGGCTTACCCGGGCGACGGCAAAAAATTCAAATTGACGGACCGTCAATGAAAGGAAACCCGCTAACTATGAATGTCAAAGAAGCTTTGACCGTAATGTCTGATCTGGTGTCGGCGATCTATGCGCAACTGGGGAAATTGCCTCTGGGAGGGTATCTGGTTGCTCTCTTGCGTGGCGCGTTCAATCTGGACAAGCGACCGATCTCTACGATTTTGCATGTCTTCATGCTGGCTTCCGTCCTTGGCCTTACGCTGTGGCAAGCCGCGGTATTTGTGGCTCCTGAGCTTATCCCTCACTTTCCGTCCAGGGCAATTGAGGCAATCAGGGCAACACCTCTCTCGCCAGTGTCATGGGCATTCGCGGTGAGCGTTTTGGAGTTGGGTGTGGTCATCTTCACGTTGGCGTTTCTGGCTATGCTGCTCTTGATTAGCTTGCTTGCGTAGCCGACCCTGCGTCTGGCACATCTTTTGTCGTTCGAATTTTCAAGGACGGCCAGCACTCAACTGCCAGCCAAGCCTTACCTTGGCGCGCAGATTTTGCAGTGAGGATTTGAGCCTATAGAGACGAATGATGAGGAGATTCGAAATGGAAAATAACAAGATAGAAATCAGCAAAGTGGCAAGCGACGCTATCGCTTTGCTCGCGGGTGCACACCACGGCGGCGAGGTTCTGGTCAAGATTGGCATGTGGCCGGGTTGCAGGTCTGTGCTTGAGTCCAGCTGCAACGGGCACCAGTACGAGCTTTTCTTTAACTATCACACAGGCTGGTACCTGGCACGCGCAAGCTCGATGAACCTTGAGGCTCTGGCACCGACAATGGTGGACTCGAGCCGGTGCCTTTATGAGGTGCAGGCAAACTCCCTTGAGGAACTGAGGAGCAAGCTGCCCTTGCTTCTGGCGAGCCTTCCCTCGTGGTGCTACGGGCACATTACATGCTTGTATCAGCCCGACTTTGCTGAATTTGAGGCAACCAAGGGCCTGCCTTCGGCCGGCCGGATCAAGCAACTGATTTACGGGCCGCGCGCAAGTAGCCCCGAGCTGTGGGAGTTCACCAGAGACCTGGTGGACACAGCCGCTACTTACCGACCCTTTGTCCCAGCGAAAACCAGCTTCACCTTGTGCTTCTCCCCCTACAAAAACCGCTCATTGGCCGTGTATGTCACAGTCAAATCTTCAGAGCGAGGGCTGTCCATCGAGATCGATGATCGCCTGGCTTATCTGTGGAAACAGCGACGGCGGCGTTGCCTGTCGGTTGCGGCAGCGGGCGAGAAGATCGCCAATTATCTGTGCCGGAAGCACGGGGAAATCGGCGCGCTTGCGGTCTCGTACGTTTATCAATGTTGATGCCTCGATCGGGGTTGCAGAAGTTGTTGGATCAGCCGCCTCAATAGTCAGCACCCCAGCTTTCCTTGCGCTCTTCTTTGCGGCAGCCTGCGCGTTGCTGTCTAATAAGAAGTCCGGCAACGAAGTGCGGGCGGCCGGACTTCTTATCAGAAGTCTTTTGCGTCAGTGGTGCTCTTGGGTGGTGTCGTTAGCAGCTCTTGCGATTGCTGCCACTCCGAAAGCAGTTCTGGTTACCAGCGCGAGAGCAATCGCACCGTTTATCGTGCTTGCCTTGATTGCCGCTCACTTCCTTTTCAGGAAAACACTTTTCCGCAGACGAGAAAAATGTGCTCCTCCCGGACCTGTCTGGACCTGCTCTCCACACTGGGCTTGGACGATTTCATCTTTGCCCTGCTGCAAGGTCCTTTGAGCTTCTTCGGCTTCGACCTGCCCTTAACTTTTGAATTGACCCCGATTTCGCTCCAGTCGGCCTGTTTGCGCTGCCACTCGGAACCGTCTGAGGGGTCAATTCATCACTTGGCAATTTTTATGGGGTATCTAACGCTATCATATAGTATATTATGAAACCTAAAATAGCGCTGGAGCTGCAGTGTCATGAAACCCGTGGGCTCAAAAACAGGGAAAGGTGGGGGCGCGGCGGGAGAGTGAGTCCCCGTGCCGCGCCCGAGAAGGTTTGTTCACGGCGCTGGCCGCAATCACCACTTCTTGCCGCCTTCGGGCCGCGTGCGGTTGCCGAACAGGTGGAAGGTCTTGCCGTTGCTGTCGAACGTGCCCAGGTAGTCCGGGAACTGCGCCACCTTGTCACGATGGATCTCCTGACCGGTTTCGACGATCAGGAATTCTCGCTCGTCGTGCCGGTATGGCTGGGCTTCCCGCTGGCTGACGATGAGTAGCGGGCTGTCGTCGCGGACATGAACGCCGAGGACGGTCCAGTTGCCCGGACCATTTGCGGCCGGCAGATTGACCGTGCAGACGCCGGCTTGAGAGGGGAGTGGATATTCGATAATGAACATAACGATTCTCCTTCGTGTAAAGGGTGTAATCCGGGAGCAGGCGCCGCTGTCAGGCACAGTGCCCGGCAAGCGACGCCCCCATTCCGGTTGTCTGCGGTCCTTGCGGACCGCTGGTAACTAACGGACGACCTCACGCCGCCTGGCCGGCAGCCGGCTTCGTCAGGTACTCCAGCTCCCTGCGCGCCGCGCCGCCAGGCAGGTACTTCGCCTGCCAGTCGGGCGTCGAGCTCAGGTAGCCGGTGAACGTGCTCTCGTGGATGTAGAGCAACCAGCGGAACCTGTAGTGCTCATACACATCCAGGATGTGCACGAGCATGGCCAGGCACGCCTCCTGATTGCCCCGCACGGTGAGCAGGTTCTCGTCGTTCTCGTACGACGCCTTGAAGCCGAGCTGATGGCTTCCCGTGCGGAAGGAGCACTTCGCCGGGTCCATCGGATCGATGGCAATCACCTTGGAGTGGATGATTGCGTGCGAATCCGGACCCGCCTTGAGAAGCTCCTGCACCCAGGGCCCCATCTGCTGCTCGATCGCCTCCGCCGCAATGATGTCGGGCGACTGCCCGTTGCGGTGGAAGAGCGCCACGCCGTCGGTCGTGGTGCCTTCCGCGGTGGCAGCCTGGCCTGCGCCCTGCTGCTGCCTGGGGAGAGCCTGCGGTGAACTCACCGCGCCACGAACGATTAGCTCCGGACGCTTCTGCTCCAGGTAGGCCGCCTCGCTGACCATCGACGGGAAACCCGGGAAGAAGGTCAGGAAGAAGAACGCCTCCGCGGCATTTTCCATGTCGTGGAAGAGCTCGGCCATGTCCGGGGGCGTGGCGGCACCGTGCTGCGGCTTGTTCTCCTCCGTCGTGTTGGGGGAGAACCAGACCTGCACCGTGCCGTCGCCGAGCTGGCACTCCGGCTTGCGCGTGGCGTTGGCCTTGCGCAGGTCGGCACCTTGCTCGTTGCCGGAAGCCTTGAGCAGCTGCCAGTAGGCGAAGTAGATCTGCGCCAGCTCAACGCACTCGACAATGATTGCATTGTTGGCCTGGCCGCACAGACCGGTCGGCGTCCAGTTGGTGCTGCCGGAGAGGATGGCCCGCGGCGTGCCGCTGGCATCCACGTAAACACCGGACTTGTTGTGCCCGATGTGCCGGCCCGGGAGCATCCGGCTCTGGAAGTCGACGCCCGCCGCCTGGAGCTGTTCGCGGGTCGGCTTGTTGGTCTCGTCATCCGGCCCGGTGTTGGACAGGATGAGGCTGACCACGTCCTTGCCGTCTACGATGCAGGCGATGAGCTCCGGATCGGACAGCTCGTAGAGCGCCAGGTGGACCCGGCCGCCCTCCGTGCGCGCCCGCTTGATGAGAGCCGTGAGCTGGTCGATGAGCCCGCCCGCCAGCCGGTTGCGAATCGCGTTGCCGGCAGTCTTGATCGCCTCCAGCAACACCGTGTAGTCCGGGGCGCCGTCCGCACCTTTGGGCAGCTGGCGAGCCAGCCACTGGGTGGAGAGGATGCCGCGGTTGAACTTCAACGAGATGTTGCCGAACTGCGACTTCAGCCCGACCTTGTTGGTGAGGGCCTTGAGGTCCTCGCGCGCGGTGAGCGCGCCGGGCTTGCCGACCATCGGGCAGAACTCGTACTGGTACGTCTCGCCCTCGACGGCATCGAAGTCCATGAATGTGGGCTTCTGCCAGGGCCAGACGTCGGACGGCTGTCCTTCCCAGTTGTCGTTCTTGTCGCCCTCGAAGCCGAGGTGGGACCGCTGGACGATCCGCTCGCCGGTGGCGACGTTTACCCGGGTGATCCGGAAGCCGAGGAAATCCGCCAGCTCCTGGTCAGGCAAGCAGCCCGCCCAGATGGTGACGTTGTTTGAGTAAGCGCACGCTTTGAACATTGTAATGGTCCTTTCTCTTGCCGGAGCCGCGCCGGTCTCCCTGCGACTTGCGTTGTCGCAGCGGCATCCTGAGCGCTTCCCGGACAGACTCGGGAAAAGGCGCCGCCCTGCCGACACGGCCGCGCGCCAGGCGGAAAGCCCGGCGGCAAGCACTTTTCGGAACAGGGTGGCAGCCCTGGAGAACGGACAGCGACCCCCGGGAGCTGGCTGCTCGCCGGACGATCCGCTATCCCGTGAGGTCTTTTGGAACGACGGGCGACTCATGTTGAGCTCCCTTCTTGGGTCGAGTGTTGGGCCGAGACCCGGACGGGCGAGGCATCCCTCGCCCGCACCGATCTGGTCTTGCGTCTGTCGATCAGCTCGCGTTCGCAGCCGGCATCGGGTGCGCCGCGACCAGCACGCGACCGCTGGTCTCCGGGTCCGCGAACTGCGGGCGGGCCACCGGCGGCTTCCACTGCTCGGCAGCGGGGCGGCCCTTGGACAGCTTCTGGGCGATGCGAATCGGCATGGCCAGGACGGCAGTGCGGCTGCCGGTGCCGGCGATGTCCTTCTCGTCCAGCTTCAGCAGGCGGGCAACCTCTGCCCAGGCGCGCTTGCGGTCGGCAGGCGAGGCATCCGGCTTGGCCGCCACCTCGAACGACGAGGCCGCCTGCGCCTGCAGCTCGGGGTTCTTCACCACCTGCTGCCAGATGAAGGAGCTGGCGGAGAGCTGCACGTCGAGGTTGTGCACCCAGTCCTTCCAGGCGTCCGGGAACCCGGCCCACTGCGGCATCGTGCCGTGGAGCAGGGTCGCCACCGTCCGCGTGCCCTTCTGGGTGACGCGCACGAGGTAGTCCGTCTCACCGAACCCGGGAGCGACGGTGATCTTCACCGCGCGCATGTCGAGCTCGTCGTCCACCTTTGTCACGTCGACGAGGCCTTTCCGGCTGGCGTACACCTTGCTGGTGAGCTTGGCCCTGGGGTCGTTGAGGATAACTGGAATCGTCATGACTGATCCTACCTTTCGGTTGAAAGTGAGTGCCACCGGCAGCGGTGGCGACCCGATTCGTTCAATGACAAGCCGCGTGGGTCGAACTGCCCGACCCGATGCGGCTGCTCCTGGGGCGATCCGGGCTTCCGGTGCCCCTTCAGCACGAACGATTGCGGGCAAGCCGGAAGGGCGACTCCCGTCCGGCTTATCCACCAGGTGGGCGCCGGCGCAGCGAAGGAGGCAGAGCCTCTTATCGCTGCGGCGGCAGGAGAAGGATGAGCCGGGCCGAGCCGCTGAGCAACGTGCCCTGCGGCATGGTGCCGTCCGGTGCGTCATCAAGAATCAGGTTCACCAGAACCGACCAGTCGGCGGCCGATCCGGTGAACGTCACGCCCGGCAGCTCGAAGCGCTGCTTCCTGCCGGCGGCGGCCCGGAGCCCCTCCTGCGCCAGCGGCTTGAGCCAGCTCTTTGGAAGGAGCTCGCTGCCGTCGGGCGGGGTGAGCGCGGGAGCCTGCTGCCAGGTCCAGGCCTGCTGGAGACCCGGTCCCGGCGCCGGCGCCTTGTACATGACCGCCAGCACCGTGCCCATGGCGTAGGGCTCGATGCGGATCAGGCGGTCCGTCCAGGACCAGGCAAGAGCGCCGGCGATGGCAGCGCTCCAGTCCTCGGCATCCGGCGCATGCCTGTCGCCGCTGACCTGGCTGTACGCCGGGTGACGATCGTCGCCCTGGCGGCAGAGGTCCGCGGTGAGGATGAGCCGGATCAGAGCCGTGGTCGCAGCCCCGGGCATGGGCTCGGTCGGGAACTGCTCGAGCATCGCCACCTGGACGAAGCTGTGGGCAGCCTGCCAGAGCCGGCTGATCATGCCCGCATCGCGGAACGCCTGCTCACCGCTGGCCAGCTCCTCGTGGACCAGAAGGTCCTGAGCGCTTCCCGTCACGCCCGTGTTCTGGAGCTTCTGCCGGAATGCCGGCTCGTCGGGAAACTGAGGCATTGAGATTCCTCGCATAAGGCTCTCCTTTCGTGTAATGAACTCGTTGATGATCTGCGCGTGCGCGCAAGGCAACCTCGCTGTTGTCGGTCGGCATGCGCTTTCCAACTGGGCAAGGCAGACTGCAACGAGCGATGGCTGGTCGCACCCCCGGAGAGGAGATGAGGCAAGCAGCCATTGCTCCCGCAAGAAGCTCGGCGTGAAACGGCTCGGCGAGCGCCAAAACCGTCCTTGCTGATGCCCCGGTGAATGAGCGTGATCAACCTGACGCCGCGTCAACGGGAGTCGGGTTGGCTCAAGATCTCATTCGGTGTTCTGTCTCGGGTTTGAGGCTCTTTGTGAAAAGAGGAAACGGACAAGTAAGATCACCGTAAGTCTTTACCCGGAGCCTGATCAACAGTGCTTAAACAGTTCGTCACCGCTAACCCTTTGCCTGGATCATCCAATCTCTTTAAAGTCAATGAAGCGCGAAACCTGGATGAAGACTAGGCCTCCGGCAAGGACAAGCGGCCACGGACTGTTAATTGTGGGTGACCGCGCGCGAGGATCCATCTGGTTAGATCTGCTCGCGCGAGCATGGGAATTACACGACTGAGCCCGCGGCGAACTGTTCGTGAAGCTCGCGGCATCCGTTTTCGGCACCAGGTGCCGACCTCCCAGAAGCCGATCCACGCGCCGAACATCCGAAGCCAGCCCTGGCGTGAGTCTCGCCAATTCCCGAGCTCACTCTAACTGGGAATATCACGCTGACCGCCCGGCTGCGGGCTGCGACGGTCGAAATCGCACGATGCGCGAAGATGCTCATCACGACGGCATCTTCGCGCTCGAATCAAGATCCTCAGGTTCGCGCGGCCCGATGAAGGCATGTTGAAACACTCATGCTGAGAAACTTAGGGTATAGCCATCTAGTTTCAACAAAGAACAAACTGGAAGGAAGAATCCACAAGGAACCACAACAAGACTAACTCTCGAGCTAAAAGGCATCCATGAGCGGATGCTCGGGAACTTGTATCTCTCCGAACCAACGGTCCGGAGCAACGTGGAACTGAAAGGAAATCAACCAATGGACCCGTTTTCCAAGATCTTGATCGTTGTCTACGCGGCAATCATCCTGTGTCTCTTCATGTGGATTGCCACTCACTCCGCGCAAGCAGCCTTGATCGCACTCGCAGTGTTCGCCTTCTTTGTCGCCCTCGTCATCGGCACAAGGCGCTACTAGTCATCGCGGTCTACCTTCGAAGCACCAAGAGCAAAGGAGAATCCATGATCGCAATCGCCGTCATCCTGTGCGCCGCCCTGGTCGGCGGGCTCATACTGCTCGTCGCCGCCAACGGCAACAGCACGCCCGTTGCCCACGCGGAGATTGTCGAGCCGTGCTCGCGCAGTATCCGCCCCGGTGAAACCCGCTGGGCGTATGTCGCGGGCAGGCGCCGCGTCTACGTCCGCGACTCTGTTTTCCACGAGGATCGCGAGATGCTGGTCATCACCGGCACCGGCGATCCGCGCCGCCAGCGCGCATCCACGCCGACGATCCCTGCCGAACGCGTCACGCCATTCGCTGACGATCCGACCGCCCGCCTGGCGATCGCTGCCTACCAGCAAGCCGCCGACGTTCCAGACGTCCGGCCGCGGCTGTCCGTTTACGCCTGAGTCGGGAGGTCCATTGCCTTCCGGCCTCATCACCCTGGACAAGGTCGAAACCGGAAGGAGAATACAATGGCGGGCCTCGACTTGATCGTGATTTTGCTGCTCGCCGGCGTTGTCGGCGTTAACGCCCTGTCGTACTGGCTGTTCACCAGCCTACACGATCTCGTCCTCTCCTCGGAGGAAGGATTCGTGGGCGAAAGGACGGCGGCCATCTACGCACAGTATCTTTACGCCGGGCTGATGAAAGGACCGTTCTTCAACGTCCCGAGCATGATCGTCTCTGGCAACGCAGAGACGGACAAGCTCATCCGCTCCGCGAAGGCATCCGATCAGTACGCGCGCATCGCCCGGATCGCCGAGTACGTCAAGCTCGCCCCGATTAACATCGTGCCGTATCTGATCCTACGCTGACGTCCCACTTTCTTTACGGAATCCCCCGGCCGCACCGTGACGCACGGCATCGCTGCATGCTCCCATGCCGATGCTGGCGTCACCGTGCGGGCTTTCTTTTTCGTCTCAATTTTGCGAATACCTACCATCTTATCTAGTATCTAGTGCCCGGTTCAAGCGAATGTCTGAAGCCTCTTGAAGGGCTAACCTTCTTGCTTCAACCTGGCGATCCGGTCTTCCAGCGGCGGGTGCGTGGAGAAAAGGCGGAAGATCCCTTGCGGTTTGCATGACATCTTCATAGCCTGCAGAGCCGGTTGCGACCCGACGTCTACCCGGTCGTAAGTCCTTTGCAAAGCTTCCAGCGCCTTGATCATCTTTTCCCGTCCGGCCAGATGGGCGCCACCATCGTCCGCCCGGCATTCACGGTGGCGTGAATAGGCAGCAATCAGCATGGAGCCGAGGATGAGAAAAACAAACTGCAGCAGCATCTGCACCAGGATGTAGGTGCCCTGGCTGTTGCGCGATCCGCGAGCCATCGCATAGGCAATCAGGCGCGAGAGGAACATGACAAAGGCGTTCACGACGCCGGTCAGAAGTGTCATCGTCACCATATCTCCGTTGGTGACGTGGGAGATCTCGTGTCCGAGTACCCCACGCATCTCATCCTGATCCATCAGTTTGAACAAGCCGCTGGAGACGGCCACGAGCGCGCGTGACCTCGTAGGACCGGTGGCAAAGGCGTTGGCTTCGCTGGACTGATAGATGCCGACTTCAGGCATGACGCTCAATCCGGCACGGCGACACAGATCGTGCACCATATCGACAAGCTCGCGTTCTTGCTGGCTGCAATGTCCCGTATCAATGAGCTTGACGCCGTAGACCCATTTGGCCATGGCTCGCGACAGCCCTAGCTGAATCAGGGCCGCGCTCATTCCCCAGACCAGACTGAAGATAGCCAGATCGGGCACGCTCAGTCCATATCTGGTCAGGTAAGGCTGAACGTGAAAAACAGCGAGCAACAGCGAGATCGTCATGACGATCAAGATGTTCAGACCCAGGTAAAGAAGAATTCGCTTGGCAACGCCCATGTTGTTTCTCCCCAAGTAAGTCACCGATAATATTCCCTGTGGCAGGAAAGGACCTTCGTTTTTGCCGACAATCATTTATCGCCGCCGGCTATCGGGCGGGACGCCCGCGCGCCCAGGGTCAGCAACCTTAGAATCACACGCACCGCGCCAACAGAACGACTCTCACCGGAAATACAGAGCCGCGGCGCTTTCAGGTCGTGTGAACACGCGTGTTCACACGGTGACTCTTGCGACCACACGCGGCGCCCATCAATCGGCTGACCTGCTGGACCTCGCCCTTTCAACAGGCATCAAAACTATGCGGTCGGCCCTGGGGCGGGTTTGTTCAATCAACCGCGCGTTTGCCAGATCGGTGGACTCGACTTTGAGCCGGGCTTGCTCAGGGGTGCGGCCACCGAGGATGTGCCGTTCGAGCAGGCGCGGATAGATCTCATCGATGCTGCTGTCGATAAACCACACTTCATCGAGCAACGGGCGCACCTCGCTCCACGGCTCTGATTCCAGAAGGAGATAGTTACCTTCGACAACTACCAGGCGGTGCTCGGGCTGAACCACGATTGCCCCCGGAATTGATGCCTCTATTGACCGGTCGAACCGGGGGCATCGAACTACCCTCACCGGACTCGCCCGCAACTCCCGAAGCAGGCTCACAAACCCTTCGGCATCGAAGGTCTCCGGCACCCCCTTCAACTCCCATAACCCGCGCCGGCGCAGCGTTTCATCGGGCAGGTGAAACCCATCCATGGGCACAACCAGGGCACCTACTTGTGATAAAGCGGAATTGATCCGCTCGCAGATTATTTCCGCCAGAGCGCTCTTGCCGGCACCCGGATACCCGGTTATGCCGAGCAGGTACCGGCGACCTGAAGGCAACTTTTCGAGCTTATCCAGAAGTGATGCGATCAGCTCTTGCACCGGCTCCAGCTCTGAATTCCTCCACGGTGTCTGTCACCAGAGCGCGCCGGCACTGCGACCTTGCCCGGGCGGTGACTCGCTCAATCATTGCACGTTCTTCAGGAGAAAGCGCTCGGTCAGGCACTTCTTCAATTGCCAGCCGGAAGACCATACGATCTACCAATAGTGCGGCCGTCACCGCCGAAAGAACTGCTGCTGCCATTGCGACTATGGACATGGTTTCAACTCAAACCGAACTCCTTCAGGACGCGATCCCAGATCGAGCATACCACCGGGCTGGCAAACTCTTCTTCGGCCGTGTCGACCGCAGCGGGCACGCGGATGGTGTCGACCAAGGCATGTGTTCCGCTGCTTCGGGTCATTCCTCGGATTGGAGATCGATTATCGCCAGCTCACCGGGCGCCGCCGGCGCCTCCTCACATATGGCGATCACCGCAGGTTGGTAACGGCGCGTCGTGTCCCGGCGTTTGTGCCCTGATATCCTGGCCACAGCGTCCAGATCCTTACCGGCTACCAGAAGGTTCATCATGCAGGTTTGGCGCAGAACCTCGGCGGACAAGTTCATCCCCAGCTCCTGCCCGAACTTTCTGATGACCAGGTCGATGCCGGCAGTAGTAATCCTCCGGCCAAGACGGCTGAGGAAGGCTGCCGTTTCGGTGGTCCTGGGGAAGACGGCGGCGCGTCTGGTCAACCAGGCGCGTACGGAGGCGGTCGTCTCTGCGTCCAGGGCCAGCAGGCGGGCGCGATTCTTTCTGCTGCTGCGAATGTTGACCGAGCCTTCCGGCGAGCTCAGCTCGAAGTCCTGAACATCGAGGGCGGCACATTCGCCGAGCCGGAGGCCCGTCCGCAAGAAAAGCAATGCGAGAGCTCGATCCCGTGTCGAACGCGTTCCCTCAATCGCGAGCATCAGCTCCTGCTGCTCGGTGCCGGTCAGGGCGTTCGGCGCCCCTTTTGGCAGATCCTCACGGATCACCCGCGGCTCGTCCACGCCTAGAAACTGGTAGAAGTGGTCAATTGTAGAGAGGGTGGTGTTGATGGTCGCCGCGCTGCACTCCAGCTCGTCGCGCAAGTAGTCCCGGTAGTCGGCCACCGCCCGATCGCGTGTGAAGGGGTGCTTCAAGACACGGTCGTAATCGGCGTCGGCAGTGCCCAGAAAGACTAGGAAGTGATTCAGCCTGGACACATAGGCACGCCGCGTGTGCGCGGAAAGCCGCTTGTTCTCGAGCGACTCCTTATAGCGATTGAACTCCCGCCACAGCTCCTGCAGAAGCGGCGCGTTCAATGTGCTCTCGTCAAAACTGTCCACGCAGGTCGTACCCCGTCCATAAACCGGCTTGAGCCGGCACCCGGATTGCCTATACGCTTTATCACAAGTTGAGGGCGGAAATCTATGGGGAATCTACGCTTTATCACAAGTTAATTGCTGATTTTCGCTCAAATCTCACTCGCCCGGCCTCTCAAATCGCGCTGTTGATGCGGGTTCTGCTGTCCCTTCGCCTGCAGTCGACGGCGCGTGTCGAGGGCCGGGATGCGAGCTGATTGATCGCCTGCAAGTTTCCGATTCAGAGTCACCCGCTCAGCCGTTCGCGCTCGGACGGAGATGCGGGAATTCCCAATGAGATCCGCGCATGCGCAATCAACACACTCATTCTCATCAGGACCGACACGCCCCACGAAGACCCGCATGGAAAGCTCGCGTGACCGATTACAACTGTTAAGCCTGATGTTCGCTCAACTTCAGACTTCAGCCTACTTCACTTTATTGCTTCAGGTAAGCCACTTTCCGTAGGGTGCAGTTATCTCTTTCACTGATTCATTGTCTGAGGATTACTAACAAGTCACCGCATACGGACTGATCCCGGTCCCAGCTTACGCCCTAAGTGCTCATGGCTTTCGCCTGCGGCATCCGGGTGTTGACTTGCCCTTGCGCGACCTTCGGGCGTGCAGGCAACCAAACATACAAGCCGCTCCCCGAGCGGTTTTAGTCAAAGGAGCAAACATGTCTGCCAAGACATCGCAACCTGCTCCGGCTGAAGCCGCTAAGAAGCTGCACCTAGTGTGCGGCAGCGGCGGAACCAGAGCATTCTTGAGCGGAGCCGGAGCGATCAGCGCTTTCGACTTCGCTGGTCTCAACGACTGGGAAACGATCGGTGGCGTCAGCGGCGGATCGATTCCGACGCTTCTCCTCGCCTCCGGCGCCACACCGGCACGCATCGTCGCCCAGGCGATCGACATCGACTTCTCCCGGCTGCTGGTGCAGACCGACACGCTCTCGCATGCGATCAAGACACGCCTCCGCCTGAGGAGACGGACGTTGAGACGCGTTCGCGAGGGGCTGGTCAGCTCGCACGGGTTGGGCAGGTTGCTCGAGCATGTCGTGCGCGAGTGGCCGAAGAACTACTGGACCATGGCTGTGTCAGGCAACTCTTTGTTCGTCTTCACAGCCGACGGCGTCTTCGAGTACGTCAACGGACAAAGGCGCATCATCTCCCGTAAGCCGGCTCCAATCGGTCTGGCGATCCGGGCGAGCTGCGCAGTCCCGGGCATCATCGAGGCGATCGAGTACCAGGGAAGGCACCTTTTCGACGGGGCGCTCAGCCAGTTCGGCAACTGCCCGACCGGCATGGTCGACCTGCACTTCGGCGCCTCCACCAACGATGTGGTGGCCGTGGACCTTGCGCGCTATGCGAAGCGCAGGGACCGCCTGTTCATGCTCATCGGACGGCTCATCTCCGGCACCATCGGACAACGACGGCGCCGCGAGGAGGAAGACCTGATCGACGCCGGACTCGTCGTCCGCCCCGAGGTCAACGGCTTCCAGTCGCTCGATTTCTCGCTGACGCGTGAGCAGAAGCAGGAGGCTGTGCTCTCCGGCTTCCGGGCAACGGTTGCCTCGCTGGAGAAGTCCGGCATTCTCGCCGGCGAGAAGCTCGCACAAGCACGACTGGCCTGCCAGTCGTTCAGCGCGTTCGAGCAGCTCTGCCTTTCGCCGGCAGAGGAGCACCCGCAGAAGCGCTCGCTTTTGCGGCGTCTTTTCCGGAGGTGAGAAGGCGGTGACGCCGGGAAGTGCAGATCACTTTCCCTCTGACCCGCCTTCTCACCTCAAACTTTTTTCTTTCGCCATTTATCATTATATAGTATAGTGGTAAACGCACAGCATCCGGGGTCCGTGAACATTAGCCGGCTCGGTTCTCCCTTGCCAGGATTGCCTCAGCCCTTGCCTCCAGCGTGTTAGCCCCGTGCACTTGTTAGTTCTTGCGGAGAACCTCAATACTCCCTGGTAACAAATGCTTAGTCCGGCAGGGAGCGGATGCGGTCTGTCGAGCAATTGTCTTAAAGCGCCTTGTGAACACATGTGTTCACACCCAATGCGACTTTCGCCAAATAGACGTCCAAATCAGAGGTCCAACCTGATTCAAAAAGGGTTTGACTAAGATCGGTCTTCAACGCACCGCTGATTCGTGTTTCTCGCGGAAAATGAGTGAGAAGTTAGGTGCAGAGCGCCTAGACTTTGGGGAAAATAATTACGTGAGGCTGTTTGTTCTAGGAATGAAGAGTGCCAATTGCTAGATACTGTGCCGGAAGTATTACCAGAATGCTTTGAGAACTTTTGCGGAGAACTCAACGATAAGTCCCATAGACGGGCTCAGCAAGAGAATTTTAGATATTATCTTGTTGGTCCTTTGACCGAGCTGCACCGGAAGAATATTGCTGCAATTGCAGGCAGCACAGTAAATTGCCATACGTCAATTTGCACCACTTCATGCATGATTCGCCTTGGAACGCTGATGAAATCAACGATCACCGGATCGAGATAGTGTGGCAAGATCGACGGATTCGGCCCAAGATCGGGTTTGATTTGATTCTTGACGACAGCGGGCATCGTAAGCGTGGTGAGGATGTAGAGGGGGTGGGGCGTCAGTATATTGGACAAATTGGAAAAGTGGATAATGGCATAGTAGCTGTGACCACTCATATTTACGACGGTACACGCGGTTACCCCTTTGAAATATTGCAATACCGGCCTCCGAGTACGTTGGAGAAAGGCAAGAATGATGAGGCATTTAGAACGAAACCGCAATTGGCTCTGGAGCTAATTGATAAGTGTTGCGCTCGAAATCTGAGTCCTGGTCTTACTATTATTGATTCTTTCTACGGAAGCAGCAGCCTGTTCTTCAAGGAACTTGAAAGCCGAGGGCTTAAGTACGTGGCTGCACTCAGGAAGAATCGAGCGGTCTTCGCGCAATTGCCCGGCGAGAAGTCCCGACAACAGCATCTCCTGGAGGAAATTGCTAAGGCTTTGCCGGCGCAAGAATTCACCAAGATCACTTTGCCGCTGGAAAAGCCGCGTGATGTCTGGATCGCCCGTGTGTCTAGCCAATCGAAGCAAGATTACCGGGGAGCGGTCCATCTTCGTTCCGCATTACATCAAGTCTGCATAGGAGTGTTTGATCAAACGGGTGGAATTTGATGCCCAAACCTAATAATCGGCGCCGGAAGATCCGCGAACCTTGAAGTCTCTGGCAAATCTTTGGCGCATGGCCCTGCTGTGACAACTATAAACCCATCCCATGTCATTACAGTGGTTGACCTTACCCGTTAAAGGGTCTAGGTTCAGGTTATTGCTTGTAGCAATTTTCTCGCCTCTCGAAAATACCCAGGATCAGGCACAAAGCCCAGGAAGTGTACCTTCTTCAGCTCGCGCGATTCGCAATTCGAGCTCCAGATGGGTACAACCATGTGACGTTCTGTTGAACAGAAAGGACGTAATTGCAATGAAAGGTACCACCAACCCGCTCGATATCAGGATCACCAGGCTGGGAGTCGCGCTCGAGCCTGCCGGAGATCTGGAAGCGGAAGGAACACTCAACCCCGCAGCAACCCTCGACCGGGAGGGCAATCTGCTGCTTTACCCGCGCGATGTCGCCCGCGGCAACCAGTCGCGTGTCGGCATTGTGCGCGTCGACTACAAAGAAGGCGATGCCATCGAGCTGAAGCGACTCGGCTTTGCACTCGAGCCGCAGGCGCCCTACGAGATCAAAGGAGCCGGTGGCGAGGGTTGCGAAGACCCCCGCGTGACCTACATCGCCGCTCTCGGTCTGTACCTGATCGCCTACACCGGGTACAGCAGCGCCGGACCTCGCATCGCCATTGCCTATTCACATGACGGATACACCTGGCATCGGGTCGGCACCGTCGAGTTTCCTCGCCGGCTAAAGCTGCACCCTGATGACAAGGATGCCGCGTTTTTCCCGGAGCCCGTGCTTTCTCCGCGCGGCGTGCTGTCGATTGCGATGTATCATCGTCCGATGGTGCCTACGCCGATGACTGCCGGAGCGGATGAGATTCAATCGGTTCTGGCCAATGCGGCCAGGGCCCGCCAGAGCATCCGCATTGCCTACACACCGCTCGAGGAAGTGCTGAAGGACATCAACGCCCTGACGCGCCCGACTGAGTCGCGGCTGGTGATGGCACCGAGCAGTGATTGGGGTAGCGTGAAGGTCGGAGGCGGTGCCGCGCCGGTCCGCATCAAGGAGGGCTGGTTGTCGGTTTACCACGGCGTTGACGCGATTCCAAAGCCGGGGGGCGGCTATCAGATGCGCTACAGCGCCGGGCTCGTCATTCACGACGCCAGGCAACCTCACCGCATCGTCTACCGCTCGAAGGCGCCGATTCTCGTGCCCTCGACGAAGGAAGAGCTGGAAGGAACGGTGAACTGCGTCGTTTTTCCTACTGCGGTTGTGCCGCGCAGCGACCTTGGAGAGCGCGTCTTCGACGTGTACTACGGAATGGCCGATTTCAAAATCGGTCGTTTTCGCCTCGAGCTGGCAAACGTCCTGCCGGAGCGCATGTGGCGCTCTGACCGTCGCGGCAGTGGCAAGAAAGCGCCGCGCACACGGAAGTAACCGCAAGGAATTAGCCGCCGGCTCAGGGAAGAAATCCATCGAGCATCGATGGTTAGCACAGTAAACACGGCACGGCACACAGTCCCGGCCAGCCAGGCAAAGCGCGAGCTTGCCCGCTGAAGCAGCAACAAGACTGGGCCTCGGTACGCGTGCAATGGAAAAAAACGCTCGGGCTGGACAGCAACACCGCCGTCCGGCCCGCGTTTTTTACCATTTAATTGCTCGGCCGATTCTATTCATACATATAGTACTTTCAAAAGAAATCCGCAGTAAATCCGGCTATTGGCGAGTGCCTTGATAAGCTGCTGTTGATTTTTGAAGATTAAATCGGCGGTTCATCAGCATGTGGCAAGTCCGGCCTTGCAGCACGAGCGGCCCTGCCACGAGGGTGGCAAGGCTGCAGAGTCAATCTGGTTGGCGCTAGCCGGCGCGGGCTAGTCTCTTGCACAGGCGCATAAAATCCTTTGTATAGGCATAGGTATCAGACAAAGCCCAGTAAACTCGGCGTGCGGAGCATGTCACGCGGGCGGCTACCGTCAGAAACAGCTTGCGGACGCTCTCGAGCGACAGTTTCCGAAACCTGGGTGGGAGGAACTGCCGGAGGTGATAGAGCAACTGATAAGCGAGGGCGTGCAAGAATAATCTGAAAGCATTGGCGTTGAACTCGGAGCAGCTAAGGCGCAGTGCGAGGCTGTTCTTGAGTTCCTTAATGCACAGCTCCACGCGAGCATGAGGACAATACTCCTGCCAGGTTCGTGACTGGTAGAGGAGTTCACCATAGAGTCGCACTCGCCGTTTTCTCCATGCCTCCTCAGCTTCCTTCCGCCGATCTTTCGGCATCCTGCGGATCCGGGCATGGATCTTCTGTTTCTTGCGCTTGCCCCTGGTGCCGATGAACTCAGGTTCACCATGCCTGCGTACAAATTGTCTCTTCGCTTCTCTCAGGTAATCGGCAGCCTGGCTGGTTATTGCAAAATTGCCTGCGATCCCGACCACATAATCAATGCCGTTCTTCTCACACCAATTAAACAAGCCAGGGCAGGGAAAACCGGCATCCAGCCTGAGCCCAATCTTCACATGCGGCCACGCCGCCTTCAGGCGTTCAACCAGCTTTTTGATAATTGCTGTTCCCGAAGGAGCTTCTCCTTTGTCACCTTCGCGCAATTCGGCGGCTAAAAGCCAGCCGGTCTCGTCGAAAACCAGACAGTGAGCCAATCGCGAATTCCTTTCAATTATTGACATCATATCTGATACCAAATATAATACCGCATATCTGGGTGATCGATTCCAGCTATGCGCCATGTTGTGAACCATTCCGGTCTCAGTGTCTATCTTAAAAGCGATCTGATTGACCGTGAAAAACCAAGATTGAATGGCTCGGCGCAGCCGATTTCATGCCGATCCCGCCACCACACCAGGTGCTCACCATGAATTATCACGGTTCTTTCGACATTTGCCATTATATAGTATCGTGATTCACACACACAGCATCCGGGGCCGTGAACATTTGCCGGCTCGGTTCTGCCTTGCCCGGATTGCCTCAGCCCTTGCCTCCAGCGTGTTAGCCCCGTGCAATCGTTAGTTCTTGCGAGAACCTCAATACTCCCTGGCAACAAAGAATTAGGCCGGCAGAAAGCTGGCGCGGTCGAGCAATTGTCTTCAAGCGTCGCGTGAACACATGTGTTCACACCTAATCACATGACCTGATGGCTGCACAAGCCCGGGGACGCTCTCCCGCCGTATGGGGGGACGGACATCAAGCACCTTCAGTTGGTCAGCCGCTGCAAGCTTCCAATCGTGCGCTCCAGGGCGTTCTCGATGGACTCGTCGCTGGTGATAGCCAGCTCCAGCACCTCGCCGGCCGGTTCCACCGGCTCGCGTTTCAGCACGGGCACTGCCGCTACCTGGCGGGTTTCGCTGCTGCTTATGCTGGCGTTCAATTGCTCCATGAGCTGGTCGACCAGTTCCCTGGCACGGGCGGATTGGCTGGCGCTTAACTCGCCGTTGTTGGCTTCGGTGGCCGCACTCTCGAGGGCCTGAAGGAGAGGTTTGAAGTGGGAGGCCTCGCTCTGGCGGGCCGGGCGTCTCCGGCTGTCACGAAGCCTGGTGGCTTGCTGTTGAGCCTCGAAGCGATAGGACCAGAGTCCTTCCGCCGCCCGAAAACCTATTAAGTAGATGGCCGCGAAAACGATCGCTGCCAGTAAGTGCATCGATGGATTATTCCAGCTCATGAGTCCCTGTATGCAGGCAACGTCAAGCGCGGCGCCAGCGGCTACCAGGGACAGGGCGCAGTTCAAGGTCAAATTGATATCGTCCGAGGAGGGCTCGAGAGCCGCAACGTTCATCTGATTAGCCGGCCACTGCATCGAGCCGCAGGTGAAGCAGACGGCCGAGAGGGCTACAAATAGAAGGATAAGCGCCGCGGGGATCAGCCCGGAGAAGCCGTAGACGGCGGCTGCGGTTGCGGCATCGATCGCGCACATACCGGACAGGACGAACCAGAGAGCGATAGTAAGAGGAAGGCTCGCTTGCGTGGATCCAAAGGACAGGACTTCAGCGCCGGCTCTGCTGCGGCTGCATTTGAAATCGCGATAACTGAGGTTTGTTCTCATAGCCCTTTGCGGTGCCCCACTGCGCACACTATAAGACTAAACCGATGATTGCGGCGATTTAATAAATCTCAGAATCCGCACTGGGCGCGGGTTTCGGGGGTGTTGCTCCAACTTTCGGTCCACTTCAAAGAAGTCGCATTTTCGGTGTAGCCCATATTACCTGGAAACGCCAGCAGGATTGACATTTCAACATTTGACAATTCCTGCACCACAAATTGGCCGGCGCAGATCCCCCAAAATCAGAAAGATTAGGTCGCGAAAATTATTTTGCCGACAAGAAGCTGGTCAGCAAAAAATGGAAATGATGTAAACCCCTCTCCCAGTCGGGCGAGTATCGTCCGCGATCATAAAAGCGAGAGCGGACACCTTTTTGAACTTTCTCGACGATGTCCTCGTCCTCCCGCTCGACACGGTCCAGCGCTCCCCCGGCTCCACTGCCCAGCTTCGTCCTGTCCCAGATGTAGGTTATGAACGACACCCTGGTTCTGTCCACGGCAATCGGGCTCACCACATTGATGGACAGTCCCCACGGGTAGAAATTGAACATCGTGTTGGGGAAGAGCCAGTAGTAATAAGCGGCAATGCGCTGGCCGTGATCCGGCGACGACGCCGGCAGGTCGAAGGCCTCATCCGCGCTGGCCGCTATCCCGATCTGCAGGTTTGAATAGCGGTATAGCTCCGACCGGTAATCGCGCGGATCCAGTTTCGCGGCGAGGCCGGGGTGAACGTAAGGGATGTGCAGCCCTTCCAGGTAATTGTCACAGTAGAGGGCCCAGTTCGCCTGCACCAGGTAATCGCGTGACAGTGAAGGCTCGAGAACAAACTCATCGAGTGGAAGCCAGGCCAACCGCGATTGCATGTCGCCTGTGAGCTCCTCAAGCTCGAAGGCTGGGCTGATGGATGCAAATACGAATTTGCCCCAGGTCCCGAACGGCACGCGGGGAAGATCATCGGCTTCGGTCGGGAAGTTAATCGCCGCCTCGAAGCCGGGGGCGGACACGAACCGCCCATCGAGGGAGAATCGCCGGCCGTGATACCGGCAGCGCAGCCCCTGGGCATGGCATTCGCCCTCCACCAGAAGATTGCCCCGGTGCGTGCAGACGTTGCCCAGGCAGTGAATCTTGTCGTCGCCGTCGCGCGTGAAGATCACCGGCTCATCGAGACATCCTTCCAGCGCGGTCCAGGGAAGCACCTGGCCCGGCACCTTCAAGCGATCCGTATCGGTGACAAACTGCCAGCTGCGGGTGAAAATCTTGTCCCGCGCCATCGCCAGGCAGCGCTCATCCGAATAGAAGCTCCCCGGCAACGTCTTAGCCTGCCGGATGTCCTCATGGATAAGCGTCAGCTCAATCACCATGACACAGCGTCAGTCATCGCTCACGAGTGCTTCCGGGCTATGTGATCCATACCGCCCTGCCCCAGCACCACGATGCTGTCAGGGGTCTCGACCACAACGTTGCCGCTGTCGTTGTCACGGTGAATCTTGTAAGGCACGTAGGTGTCGATGCCGGTGCCGGGAATGCTGCGGTACCACTTGTTGTCGGTGCCAAGAACCAGCAGCGAGCCGTCGGGGTTCTTAATCGAGAACGGGTTCAGATCAGCGTCGTATGAGATCTCGGTGGTGCGTCCCTTGGCATCAGCCAACCGCGTGATGACGTTCCTTCCTTCCACATGGTCAACCTCAACCCGCGAGCCGTTGCCGTTGTATATCGTCTGATAGCCGCTGGCCGCGATGTAGCGGACCTCGCCCGTCGTCTCGTTGAGGGTCACGTCTCCAACAAACGACGTCTTCTCGCCCTTCGTATTGAGCCTCACCCACTCGTTGCTATCGCCCTGCCGGCTCAGGCGCGAGCCGTCGGGCTCGACCACCTGCTTGATGCGGCCGTGCTTGTCGTGATGGATCTGGAATATCTGTCCATTCGCGTCTTTTATGCAGCTCGTGTCGCCGTGCTTGTCGTGCCAGATCCTCGCCCCGGACTGCGCAGTCAGGTCGGGCTCGCGGTCGGGCGAGTGAGGCAGCCGCGAATGCCGCAGCTTATTGAACGTATCGAGGCCGCCCATAGCGCCCAGGGCGGCTTCCGCACCCATCGCGGCCGTATCCTTGAAACCACCCATCACGCTAGCGTAATCCAGCCGCTGGCCATGATCGCCGGTCTCCGGCTGTGGCGCCTGTGGTTCCAGCTCCCCTTTTTGCGGCAAGCCACCGTCATCCATATCCGCTCCCCCTGCTCAGGCACCCTCAGTTTACCCGCCAAATCCTCCGCCGTCAGCCCAGTTCTTTGTGCCCGGGTGGGGCAATCACGAAACCGGCGCCTCCCCCGGAGCGGGAGCCGTCGAAAGAAAGTGAATCGTCCTTGGGGACGAGGGCCGGTCAATATTGCGAACGAGGCTCGCCCCCTCCGCGAAAGGCTACAGTGACTCCGGTAGGGGCCCGCTGTATTCGAGCGCGGAAAGGTGAGTACACAACTATGAAGATAAGCACGTGCGGAAAAACTATTGCCGGCGTCGCCGCCGTCCTGGTCGCGGCCACATCCCTGGGCGGGTGCGCGCACAAGCCGGCAGGGGTTTTGAGCCAGGAATCAAGCAGCGCCGCTGAAAAGGTATATGTGGCGCCCGGAAAGTACGATGAGTTTTACGCATTCCTGTCCGGCGGTTACAACGGGCAGGTCGGCGTCTACGGCTTGCCTTCCGGTCGCATGTTCAAGATGATTCCGGTCTTCTCGGAAGATCCTGACAGCGGCTACGGGTACTCCGAAGAGACGAAGCCGCTGCTCATGACCTCTTATGGCTTCATGCCCTGGGATGACGCTCACCACCCTGAGTTCTCGATGACCAACGGCACCCCGGATGGCAAGTGGCTGTTCATCAACGGGAACAACACGCCGCGCATCGCCAGAATCAACCTGCGCACGTTCGAGACGCAAGAGACCATCGAAATTCCCAACGCCGCAGGCAATCACAGCTCGCCATTCACATCCACGAACTCGGAATATGTGGTTGCGGGAACGAGATTCAGCGTACCGGTGCCGAACAGGGACGTCCCGATTGACAGCTACAAGGAGGCCGCCAAAGGCGTGATCTCCTTCGTCAAGGTCGATCCGGCCAGCGGAAACATGAGTCTGGCCTTCCAGATCCTGGTGCCGGCCTTCGACTACGATATCGCTCACTTCGGCAAGGGACCTTCCGCCGACTGGGTCTATTTCACGTCCTACAACACCGAGAAGGCGCACGACCTGCTCGAGGTCAACGCCTCGCAGAACGACAAGGACTTCACGCTGGCCATCAACTGGAAGAAGGCGGAAGAGTACGCTCGTCAGGGCAAGGGTGTCACCATGAGCACCCCCTACTACGACAATCGGCTCGACGACAAGTCCCGCGTAGCCAAATCAACGGTGTTTAGCAAGGAGCTTGTGCTGGATCCCCGGCAGTGTACCGGCATCGCCTACTTCTTGCCGACGCCGAAATCCCCGCACGGCGTGGACGTGGATCCCACCGGCCATTACGTGGTGGCCGGCGGCAAGCTGGCGACCGCGGTGCCGGTGTTCTCCACCGACAAGATCCAGGGGGCGGTGGCGAATAACGCCGTCGAAAAGACCATCGACGGCATTCCCGTGCTCAAGTACCAGTCCATCCTGGCCGCGGAGGTCAAGGACCCTGGTCTCGGTCCCCTGCACGACGAATTCGACGGCAACGGTTATGCCTACACGACCAACTTCATAAGCTCGGAGATAAGCAAGTGGAAGCTGGGCACCTGGCAGGTGGTGGATCGCATTCCCACCTACTATTCGCCGGGGCACCTGCTCATTCCTGGCGGTGACACAACCAAGCCGTGGGGCAAATATCTGGTCGCCCTCAATAAGATAACGAAGGATCGTTATCTGCCGACCGGCCCCGAGATGTGCCATTCCGCCCAGCTTATCGACATCTCCGGCGACAAGATGAAGCTTTTGCTCGACTTCCCGACCGTGGGCGAGCCGCACTACGGGCAGGCAATACCGGCGAACTTGCTGGCGCCGAAGTCGCAGAAGATCTTCGATCTGGCGTCCAATGCCCATCCATACGCGGTCAAATCCGAGGATCAGACCCGCGTGGAGCGTAAAGGCCACGACGTGCACGTGTACATGAGCATGATCCGTTCGCACCTGAGCCCGGACAACATCGAAGGGCTCAAGGTCGGCGACACCGTCTACTTCCACGTGACCGATCTCGAGCAGGACTGGGGCATCGCTCACGGGTTCGCCGTCATGGGCGCCGACTTTCCCAACATCCGCGTAATGGGCGGTGAAACAAGAACGGTCGTGTGGAAGCCGCAGAAACCGGGCATCTACCCCTTCTACTGCACGGATTTCTGCTCGGCCCTGCACCAGGAGATGCAAGGATACGCGCGCGTCTCGGCAGCCTCTGCCAGCACGCCGATCACCTGGAGCACGGCCGGCGATGTTTACCCAGCAAAGAAGGGGGGCTGAAAGTGGTGGAGGGAGTCTCATGAAAAACCTGTCCGCGAAACTGATTGTAATCGCGTCTACGCTGCTCACCGGATTGTTCATCTTCCCGATCTGGAGGATCCGCCTGGTGGCGCCGCAATACCCGGAGGGATTGCAGATGGTTATCTGGTTGAACAAGATAACCGGCGGCTCTCCCCACGACCTCAATAACATCAACCTGCTCAACCACTACATTGGCATGAGCCCTATCGTTCCGGGCTCGCTGCCGGAGCTGAAGCTCATGCCGTGGATCGCCGCATTTCTCATCATGCTGGGACTGGCGGCAGGATTCTCCAAGCGGAGCGGGCTGGAGGCGGCCTGGGTCAGTCTGCTTGCCGTGGCCGGGATCGCCGGGTTGTGTGACTTCAAGAGGTGGGAGTACCAGTACGGGCACCACCTTAATCCGGAAGCCCCGATTAAGGTGACCGGCATGTACTATGATCCGCCGTTTCTTGGAATCAAACATCTGCTCAACATAACGGCATCTTCCTACCCGGGAATCGGTTTCTATCTGGCGGCGCTGGCCGGCGTCCTCGGACTGATTGCGCTGGTGGTCTTCTATTACCACCCGCGCAGGCGCGCGGGCATTGCACCTCGAGAAGCGGCATTCAAGGCGCTGTTGTGCATAGTCGCCCTGTCTTCCGCCGGTGCGCTCCTTACGTCTTGCGGCACGGCAAACGCCGGGGACGCCGCTGCGATCAACTACGGCAAGGACACCTGCACGCACTGCGGCATGGCGATTGTCGACCGCCAGTTCTGGTCGCAGATAGTCACCGACAAGGGCAAGGTCTACAACTTCGACTCGGTCGCCTGCCTGACCTCTTTCCTGCGGAGCCGTGCCAGCGTGAGCAGGGACGGCTGGCACATCTGGGTGGCTGATTACGGAAATCCTTCCCGCGCGCTGGATGCAACGGTGGCGGTGTACGTAAGGGACGAGACCAGGAGCGGTCCCATGGGAGCAAGCCTGCTCGCGTTCGCCGCACCAGAGAAAGCCAGACGCTTCGTCACCCGAGGCTCGAGCCTGATCAGCTGGCGCGGCATTCAACAACTGGTGAGGGACGAATGGCAAAGTGGCCGTCTCTAATTGCTATTTTCTTCGGCGCCGCCTTCGCGGTCGCCCCGGCGGCGCTGGCCAGAACCTGGACCGTGGGCCGCACGAATTGCGACACGGCCAGCGTTGCCGCGGCGCTGAAGCTCGCACAGCCTGGGGATCGAATCTTAATCAAGCCGGGCACCTACAAGGAGGGACAGCTCGTTGTGGACAAGCGCCTGGAGATAAGAGGGGAGGATCTCCCCTGTCTTGACGGCGGTGAGGCTCACAGCGTGCTGGTTGTGCGGTCGACCGGCGTCGTCGTCTCCGGGCTCCGCATTCAGAACACGGGCGCCAGCGATGTGGAAGACAGGGCAGGCATCAAGCTGATCGACGCCCACCACTGCACGGTGACCGGCAACGTCTTGGGCAACAACCTGTTCGGCATCTACCTCGCGCACTGCCGTGACTGCTCCGTTCTCGGCAACCGGGTCCAGGGAGCGGCAATATCGCAGGGCACATCCGGCAACGGGATTCATCTCTGGCACTGCAGCCACATCAGGATTGCCGGCAACCAGGTCTCCGGACAGCGCGACGGCATCTATCTCGAGTTCGTCGACCACAGCCTGATCGAGCACAACACCAGCCTGCACAACTTGAGATACGGGCTGCATTTCATGTTCTCCAACAGCGACAGCTACCGAGCGAACAGCTTCGCTAACAACGGCGCCGGGGTAGCCGTCATGTACTCCCACCACGTCAGCATGCTTTCCAACACGTTCCAGCACAACTGGGGTCCGGCTTCATATGGATTGCTGCTGAAGGAGATCACCGACGGCGTGATAGCGAAAAATTGCTTCGCGCGCAACACGATCGGCATCCAGTGCGACGGAACCTCGCGCCTGCAAGTAAGCAGAAACGATTTTCTGGAGAACGGCCGCGCCTTCAGGATCAGCTCGTATTGCTCCGGCACGCTGCTCACCGCCAATAACTTCATCGGCAACACCTTCGATCTCAGCTCCAGGGCTGCTTTGAACGACGTGCGTCTGGACAAGAATTACTGGTCGAACTGCCCGGGCTACGATTTAGACCGCAACGGCATCTCAGACGTCCCCTACCAGCCTGCCAGCCTCTCCTGCCTGATCGTGGATCAATACCCGGCCGCGGCTATCCTGCTGCGCAGCACGCTATTCGATCTGCTCGACCTGGCCGAACGCGCGCTGCCGGCATTCACCCCGGAGACGCTCACAGACCCTCATCCGCTAATGGGTAGAGTCATATGGAATTAGTCGTCGAAATATCAGGCCTGACAAAGACTTTCCCGAAAGTCAGGGCGCTTGCCGAGGTGAGCTGCCAGGTTGCCCGCGGGCGGGTCACGGCAATCCTGGGACCGAACGCCTCGGGCAAAACCACGCTTCTCAAGTCAATCCTCGGGCTGGTCATCCCCGACGCCGGCACAATCAGGGTCAACGGAAAGGCCATAGACGCTGCGGGCGTGTACCGAGAACAAATCGGATACATGCCGCAGATTACGGCATTCTCTGACAACTACACGGTGGGCGGGCTCACAAGCCTCCTGCGCACGCTACGCTCGGGCAGCCGCGTGGACAATGAGCTGTTCAACGCGTTCAATCTGGACCGGCTGCTCAAGCGGCCTCTCAAGGATCTGTCCGGCGGCACGAAGCAAAAGGTCAGCGCCGCAATCGCATTTCTCTTCTCGCCGTCGATTGTGATTCTCGACGAGCCTACGGTGGGGCTCGACCCGGTCTCCAGCATCTTGCTGAAGGAAAAGATTCTCAAGGAGCGCGACAGGGGCACCAGCATCGTGCTGACGTCGCATGTCCTGAGTGAGGTCGACGAGCTGGCTGACGACCTGCTGTTCTTGCTTGAGGGGAAGGTGCTCTTTGCCGGCGCCTGCGAAGAGCTGAAGCGAGCGTTCAACCAGCGGAACCTCGAGCGGGCCATCGCTGAGCTCATGAGCGCCGGCAGCGCCACGGGGGAACGCCAGTATGTATAGCATTCTGCGACACAACCTGATCGAAACGGCGATGAGCAAATGGCTGATCGCCTACGCTCTGCTCTTCGCCGCCGTCTCGTCGGCCTTCTTCTACATCAGCGGCAGCGCCGGCAAGAGCCTGGTCAGCCTGCTCAATGTGGTGCTCGTCGTCATACCCCTGATGGGCACAGTGTTCGGCTGCGTCTACTTTTATTCCCGCCGCAGCTTCATTGAGTTCCTGCTGGCGCAGCCGGTCAGCCGCCCCGGTGTTTTCCTGGCCAGCTATCTCGCCCTTGCCGTGCCGCTGGCAGTGGCGTTCGCGGTCGGGCTCGCATCATCATTCCTGGTCTACGGCGACGCGATCCTGCAGGAGCTCGGCAACGCCTCCGCCCTCCTGTCAGCCGGGGTTGCGCTCACCTTCTCTTCCACGGCAATCGCCTTCGTGATCTCGCTCCTCTGGGACGACCGCATGCAGGGAACAGCTGCGGCACTACTGCTCTGGCTGTTCTTCTCGGTCATCTACGACGGGATGATCCTGCTGGCCGCCACCGCGCTGAGCGAATATCCGGTGGAGACGATTGTGGTCGGGCTCAACGCCCTCAATCCGGTCTCGCTGGCCAGGGTTCTCATTCTGCAGAACCTGGATATTGCCGCCCTCATGGGCTATTCCGGCACCGTGTTCCACAACCTGTGCGGGGGGGTGGCGGGTACGGCGGCTGCGATCACCATGCTGGCGTTCTGGGTTCTCGGCCCTCTTACTCTGGGGATTTTGAGGTTTCGCCGGAAAGATTTTTGACCTGGCGCCGCGACGTTGTACCATTAACTAATTCTGAGCATTTCCCGAGGAGCTAACGATGTCAAAAGCCATTAATAACTTGCTCGATTGGACACTCGGCGCGGTCGGCGCCTCCGTCGTCATGGCAGCCGCTCTTCCCGTGCTGATGCCCGGCGGGGCCTCCGCCGGCCCCGGGGAAACCGGCGAGCAGATCTTCATGAAAAAATGCGCCGGTTGTCATATGGGCGGCAAGAACACGATCAATCCGAAACACCCGATCATCGGGTCGAAGATGCTGGCATCCAAGCAGGCATTCAAGACTTACATAAGCAAGCCTGTCGCCCCGATGCCCGCATTTCCGAAGATCGCCGGCAACGACGCCGATCTGACCGCCCTTTACGACTACTGCAAGACCTTAAAATAAGCGACGGCGGTTCGCAACCACGATCCCGCAGGGGAGCATTAAATGAGCCCCTTTCATATCGCGCGTATTCCGGAGCGGTCATGCGTCAGACCTTCAGGCTGGCAATTCGTAATATCGCGTATAGTAGCAGCTTGATTTTTAAAAGCGACGAGGCACTGAGTCGCAATCAGAGCCTCGTCGCCAGATCCCGGAACGAGATTATTGGTCAAGCCCATCCGCCGAGAACAGATTTAGCTTTCTTTCGTAGTCAGAGATAAGAACAATCAGCAGCTTCAGAAGCGCAGTTTCTTCCGTGGTTCGCGCACCTGCCTTCTCCATAAGTTCGTATGACAAAGCAAGTGACTGCTCGTGCTCATCTTGTGTTTCGATAACACGCGGAAGATTCCGGCTAATCAGCTCCCTGTACTTCTGTTCGTTTACATTCATCTCTTCTTTCATCTGTCTGCACCCCTCTTTTTAAGCTCTTTGAAGAATTCATTGCGCGTGTGCTCTTTGATGATCCGGTGCAAGCACTCCGGCACGCTGACCCCCTCGGCAGCAGCGATCTCAGTCAGAGCCGTTCGGTCCGCCTGGCTGATTCTGACAACATGTGTTCTTTTCTGTGTCCTCATGGTTCTGTTCCCCTTCTCTTGCGTGTCGACCCGGCTCAAGAAATTACTTGCCGCCAGCCCGGGGAGCCAAAGCCTGCGGCTGCTCGGCTGCAATTGCTGGAGGCACCAACCGGAAGCAGAACTCCAGGCGGCTGAACTGCCCGGAAGGCAGCCAGAATCTGCCGAGGTTAATCTTCTTGCTGAGGACAACAATCAGGTTGTCCCCTTCGACTTCGATGCCGACGATGGCATCGAGCAGCTCGCCCAGCCCATGCTCTTCAAGGATGGCGCGCGTCTCCTTGTCCGCACGTGCGCTCAGGAACAGCGCCACCACAGTGTCCCTCAACTTCTCGTTGAAGGCTTTGTATTCGTACATACTGATTTCGCACATTCAATACCTCCTTTGTGCCTGCTTTTCGCGAAGACACAAACACGAAACAGATCTCGCCCCGGCTGCCCTCATGCAGGCGCCAGCGCACGAACGCCCCCATCCGCAGGAAGGGGGCGCAATTGATTTACACAACCGAGGATCCGATTTACCAGGTCATCAAGCTGTCGAGCTGTTCCTCGGTGATCACCGCGTCGGTGAAGTCCGCATGCACGGCGTACGCGTGATGCATTTTTGTCCCGGTGAAATTGGCGCGTATGAACACGCCGTTCGCCAGATAGCGCATGCTCAGGTCGAGATGACTGAGATCCGCCTCGATGAGCGGAATCCCCTTCACCACCGCCTCGACGACCGCCTCCTCGACCGAGCACGCGCTGGTGCTGGCGTAGAGGGTTTTGCCGAAGAAGCGATCGCGGACCTCAATCGCCTTCCGCGAGCCGGACTTACTTTCGCTGTTTCGGCCAAAAAACTCGTTGGTGTTGCTCATGCTCAATTTCTCCTAGAGTGAAAACTATGCAAGTCCCGCACCGCGTGGTTAAACCTCGTACGTGTAGGGCAGCCCGAGCCATCCAGCGACCCGCTCCGGAACGAAGCGGAAGCCCCGGTGGCGGCGGCTCCGCTCGCACCCGCGTCGCCGCCAGGCTTGCGCCGCCAGGGCTATCTCAGCCCCAGGCCACGAAAAGTTGCTCTCCCACCGGCGTCACGCCGTGAACGCGTCCTGCGGGCGGCTCCCAGACATCAACCAGGCGCAGGTCCGCTGTGGTGCTCCACAGCTCGATGCCGGCGTCGCCCACAACCGCAAGGCGCATGGCGCTCGCTATGAACGCCACCTGCCTTACCACCTCGAACCGGCTTTGCAGCACGACCACCTCGCCCATGGCGTGGTTCAGCAGGAACACATGCTGGCCTATGCCTCCGAATGCGCTACGCCCGTACGCGGGGTGTGAGTCGACGCTCAGGCAGTCCCAGTCGAAGCGGCCGCCATCTTTTCGCACCAGGCAGGCCGAGAGGCCGCCCTTTGCAAGGTTGAAGAAAAAGGGCCCGCCACCTGCGGGGGACAGCAAGATCTGCTCATGTTGGCATGTGAATGCCAGCGTGTTCACGCACTTATCGAAGAGCAACCGGCTGTGCACGCACTCCGGTTTCCAGCCCGGAATCGTGATCCCGACATTCCAGACCACCAGCCCCCCGATGGCGGTGCCGGCGGCCAGGAACTGCCCGTCCGGGCTGTAGCGCGCACAGGTGGCTTTGTCAATCCAGACGGGGCTCATCCGAAGTTGCGGATAGTGGAGATCGAATCGCTCGATCTGATCGCCCCTCTCGCCGGAGGCAAAAGCTATCTCCGGCAGCGATGGGCGAAATGCCACAGCGAGGGCCGGGAGCTTGAGCGGCAATTTGACCTGCGTATAGGTGTCCAGCTCGACGACGAGCGGCAGCATGTTGCGCCTGACAAGGGCCATATAGCGCCCGCAGCCGGAAAAACTGGCGCTCGTCAGCTCTCTGGCGATCTCGCGGCCGATATGAAATGTCACAACCCCGGCAGGCCAGGTATCTTTTGTATTCATGGAATCGTTACCTCGCGGTTGAGTGCAGAAACAAGAACGCCGGACCCTTGCGGATCCGGCGTCTGTGGTCGGCGAAGCGCGTCCTAAGGCGAGTCCTTCGGCATGAAAAGCCAGATGGCGGCTGTTCTGTCGATGGCGGCGCGCAGCTCCCGAACCTCTTTCAGAAGCCGGTCGACTGCGCCTTCCTCGGCAGCCAGAGCTGCGCTGCCGCTCAGGGCTTCCCCTCGAGTGAGGACGTCCTTGACCGCCGCGTCATGCGGCGCAAGATTGCCGCCCCGCGACTCGACGATAAGCCGGGTGCATTTCAGATCGGACAAGAGCCATGCCAGCTCCTCAACCTTCCCCTCCACGGAGGAGGGCGCGAGTTGGGCACGCTGCTCCGGACACAGGATGTCGCGGTTGTTTTCATCACACATAGTTTTCCTCCCTCGACCAGCACAGGCCGGAGCAAGCGACGGATGCTGCCCCCCGGATCTGCAGGCGCAGATTTCGGGTGGCTTCAACAGTGCTGGCAGGACTTCTTGCGGGTCGATTTATCCCTGGTGTGCGCGTGAACAGAAAAGTTCACCTCACCGTAGGCAAGTGAGGCTGCAAATCGCAATCCGGGCTGGTGCCGAGCGCTCCCCCGCAAGCAGCGCGTCCTCGTCGTTCCCCGCGGCCGCGAATACCCTGATGGCAGCAGGCTTCTTGCCGATCACCCGGATCGATTTCGGTGCACCGCCGCGTCATTTCGCGAGCCGACGGGCACCTCGTAGGCCCACCAACTGCCCACGATCATGAAGAGTTGATCGCGCTTAGCGAAGGCAGCGGCTCGGACGCCGTAATTCCCCCCATCAGGCGCCGGCATGCAGCCCTGCGCTCCGCTAGCGCGGCCCCCCGCCGCGCCGCGGCTGTCACCACAGCCGGTGCCTAATTCATCACGTCCGGACTGGGCAATTGCACATTGGATCGTGACCGGCCGCCTCTTACGCTGAATTCACTTCCGTGCAAGGCTGGATGAAGATGATTCCTGATGTTGTTTGGCAAAACTATATTGATCTGGGCTATCTGGCGCACAGCGTTGGAAATCTCAGCATGGCTGAAAGAATGTTCGAGGCGGCGCTCGAAGAGGCGCGGATGTTTGGAGCCGACGACGCGCGCCTGGCCGCGAGCTTCAACAACCTGGCGCTCGTCTATCAAAATCAAGGACAGCACCAGAAGGCCACTGCACTCTACAAACGGGCGCTGGCAGTCTACGAGAGAGCACGCGGCGCCAATAGAAAACACCTGGCCGCCAGCCTGGACAATCTCGCCGAGCTTTACTTCCAGCGCGGCGATTACGTCAAGGCCAGGGCGTTCTATAAGAAGGTGCTCCAGATATTCGAGCAGCTCTACGGTCCGGACGCGCCGGAGCTGGTGCCTCGCCTCAAGCGACTGGGCTACATCTACTGCGAGCGCGGGCGATTTGATGAGGCGCTGCAGTTTTACAACCGGGCGCAACAGATAAAGACCATGTCCGCCGCTCCCGTGGCGTCGTGATTGAGCAGGTCATTTTCTGATACCATACAATGTAGTGCGAAACTCAACGATGCTTGTCCCCCGCGGGGTTTGCGTTTTACCCTGCAGGCGCCGCATATACGTGCAACAATAGTCAAGGTAGTATATAAAATCCAACAGCGGCAGGTAGTCGCGTGGGGACGCATGCAGGCCGAAAGCAATAAGATGTCCTCGGAGCATAAGGGCTCGCAAGCCGCCGGCGAAGCGCAGGCGCACGCCGGCGCAGGTTTCGATTTCCGAAAGGCCCAGGAGCTGGCCAGGATCGGGCTGTGGTGCCTGCCCGGGCACGACGAGCCGATGCGGTGCACCGAGGAGTTGTATCATATATTCGGCATCCCGGTCGGCACCCCGCTTTCATGCGAGCAGCTCCTCGAGCGCGTCCACCCGAACGACAGGCCCTTCGTCGAGGAGTCATGGAAGGAGGCGTCCGGCGGCAAGGCTTGTGACATCGAGCATCGAATCGTGGTCGACGGGTCTGTCCTCTGGATCAGCCAGAAGGCTCAACTGCAGGCTGACGCGCACGGGCGGATCATAGCCGGTGCCGGCGCGGTTCAGGACATTACCGAGCGCAAGCGGGCTCAAATTGGCGACTACAACCGCCGGCGGATTCTGGAGCTAATGGCGCGCGGCTCCGCGTTAGCAACGGTACTGGAGTATATAGCAAGGGCCATCGAAGAAGAGAGCGAGGAGGCGCTGTGCTCGATTCTCCTGCTTGATGACAGCGGGCGGCACCTTCTCCACGGCGTTGCTCCAAGCCTTCCCGACTTTTACAATCAGGCAGTGCACGGCCTGGAGATCGGTCCCGCCGTCGGCTCCTGCGGTGCGGCCGCGTACAAACGGCAGCGGGTGATCGTCGATAATGTGCATACCCACCCGAACTGGGCTGTGGCCAGGGAGCTCGTTCAGCAAGCCGGCCTGGGCGCCTGCTGGTCGCAGCCGTTCTTCAGCACGCAAGGGTCGGTCCTGGGAACGGTGGCGATGTACTATCGGGAGCCCAAGCATCCGTGCGCCAGCGATCTTGCCCTGCTGGAGTCGGCTGCTCACCTGACCGGAATTGCGGTCGAGCACTGCCGCACGCAGAAACAGCGGCGGGAGGCGGAGGCTCGCCTGGAGAGCCTGTGCAGGCACTCATACGACGTGATTCACGTCATCGACCTGGAAGGCCGGATCCAGTACGTAAGCCCGGCGGTCAAGCGCCTGATCGGTTTTGAGCCCGAAGAGCTGGAGGGGCGTGATGGCTTCTCCTTTGTTCATCCCGATGACCTTGAAAGCTGCTTGAGCACCTTGGCCAGTCTTGTCCAGAATCCCCAGCAAGTCCACCACCTCGAGTACCGGCTGCGGCACAAGAGCGGCGGCTGGGTGGAGGTCGAAGGCGTCGCCTCGAACCAGCTCGATGACCCGGCGATCCGGGGAATGGTCATAAACGCCCGGGATATCAGGGAACGGGTGGCAGCGGCGCGGGAGCTGGAGACGGCCAAGGAGGCGGCGGAGGCCGCAAGCATGGCCAAGAGCGCCTTCCTGGCCAACATGAGCCACGAGATACGCACGCCGATGAACGCGGTGATAGGCTTGAGCGAGGTCTTGCTGCAGTCCAATCTCGATGAGCGGCAGCGCTCCCTCCTGACCAAGATCCACGAATCCTCTCGCCTGCTGCTGGGCATCCTCAACGACGTGCTGGACATCACCAAGATCGAGGCCGGCAAGGTTGCCCTGGAGAACACTGACTTCTCGCTGCACGAGCTGCTCGAGCGCGCCGTGGCCCTGTTTTCGCCCAAGGCGGTGGAAAAAGGGCTCGTGCTCAATGCGGCGGTGGCGCCGAATATGCCGGACCGCCTGGTTGGCGACCCGCTGCGGATTTCGCAAGTACTCAACAACCTGCTGAGCAACGCCATCAAGTTCACCATGCGGGGAGAGGTGAAGATAACAGCCGAGCCGGTGAAGCTCTCCAAGACCGGCGCCACGGTGCGCATCTGCGTGCACGACACCGGCATCGGCATGAGCGCCCAGGAGCAGCGGCGACTGTTTCAAGCGTTCTCCCAGGCAGACAGCTCGACATCCCGCCGCTTCGGCGGCACGGGGCTGGGGCTGGCGATCTGCAAGCAGCTCGTTGAGCTCATGGGCGGTCAGGTGACCGTCGACAGCGAGCCGGCAACGGGATCCACATTTTGCGTCCAGCTAAAGCTCAAGCGCTCGAGGCAGGCGGCTGCCCGGGCGCCGAAAGCGGAGATTGCCGCCGGCGAGGGTTGCTGCGGTCTTCAGGTGCTGGTTGTCGAGGACGACCCGGTAAACCAGCTTGTGGCCCGCGAGATGCTGGAGCTGGGCGGGGCCAGCGTCACGGTCGTCGACTCGGGGCTGGCCGCCGCCGAGATCCTGAAAGAGCAGCCCTTCGACGTCGTGCTCATGGATATCCACATGCCCGGCATGGACGGCTACCAGGCAACCAGGCTGATCCGGGCTATGCCCGGCAAGGAAAGCCTGCCAATTATCGCCGCCACGGCCTCGGCTATGCAACAGGAGCGGCAGCGGTGCCTGGAAGCGGGCATGTCGGATCACGTGGCCAAACCATTCGAGCTTCACTCGCTGCTGCACACGGTCGGCAAATGGTCCAGCCGCTTGAATCACAGCAGGCTGACGGCACCGGCAGCTCCAGCAGCCGGCTCGGCGGCCGGCACCGATTCCTGTGCCTGCGCGCTGCCCCGGTCCTGGCGTGACCTGCAGATGGTCGGTCTGGATATTGAGTCGGCCGTGCGCAATCTGAACGGTGACATCGACCTCTACCTTTCAGTGGTGAACACCTTCCTCGATGAATTCGCCGCCAGCGTCGAAGAGCTGGCCAGATACCGCGAACCCGAAGGCCGGGAGAATCGCCTGATCCGCGCCCACAGCATGGCGACTGCCGCAGCCCTGGTCGGCGCGTCGCAGTTGAGCGAGTACGCCAGGATTTACGAGAGGCAGCTCCGCCAGAGCACCGACGGCGAGGAGCTGGACAGCGCCGGCCGCCACCTGATCGAGGAGCTCGGCCGGGTTCTGGCCAGCCTCAACACGCTCATTTTACTGTCAGCCGAATAAGCTCGCGGGAACAAACGCCAGCGCTCGTTGGCGGAACGCCCTGACGGCCTCGCCGTTTGCCGCCCGGCGCAGGCGAGCCGCCCGCGCGAGCCTCATGAATGGCAGCTGCCCGCTGTCCAACCAAAGAGGAGTCATTGCAACTCCTTCGAGAGACGTCTTCTCAGTGTACCATATTCTTTAGTTATCATCCCCCCAAAAAAACGAAAGGGCTAAACCTAAGGCGAACCGGAACTGATCGCCCTAGCCGAAAAAAAAATCACCATCTGTGGCGAGCCTGGGCTGCCAGTAGGAGACAGCCTGGGTGCACGGGGGGCGAAAGAAGCAGCAGGTTAAACCGCCCCTTCTCCCCCGTGCACCCGCGGACTGCCGGATGGCTGACCGGCTTACAGGCGCCCCGGGCAGGACCACGGAACAGGGTTGTCTCAACTGACGCGGCAACTAAGCGGGGGGTGGGGGAGAGGACTCCGGCGGCTGCAAACTGGAATCCTTGCCGGAGTCTTGGCGGCGCCCGGCAAGCAGCTCGGTGAGCAGGCGATTGTTCGTCTTCAGCTCCTCGAGGATCTGTTTTTGCAGCTCGCGGTCATCAGCCGATCCCTGCCCGCCGCGAAAGATTGGCCCTGCTCCGCCGTACATGTCGCCCGGACCACGCCCGAACAGACGGCTGCGAACGAACTCGGAGATCAACCCGAGGAAGACGCCGGCAAGCCCGATGCCGCCCAGCATGATCACCACCCCAACGGCGCGGCCGAGCCCGGTTTTGGGAACGAGGTCGCCGTAGCCGATGGTAGTAATAGTGGACATGCAGTACCAGGCAGCGTCCCAGACCGTTGGAAAGGTCTGGGGCTCCACCTGATTGAGCACCACGGAGGCGGTGCTGACCAGGGCGAGCGCGGCCGAGCCGGTAACGATCAGAGGGTGCGAGCTGAAGCGACGGATCGTCCAGCGGGCAACACGCCAGGCGTGAGCCAGCGTGCCGGCCACCTGCAGCGTGTTCACCGAGAAGAGGCTGGTTAAGTGGTGGAACAGGCCGGCCTGGTAGTGAGGGAACCAGGCGACGCAGATCACAATCTCCAGCACGTGCTTGCGCACGTACTCGACCTTGTTTCTGGTGACGACCCCATAGACCACCACGTAAGCGACAAAGGCAAGCCAGATGCCGATCCGCATCCATCCCTGGAACTGGTCCCAGCTGACGCTGAGCAGCGGAATCGAGCTGCCAGACTTGACGAACTCGTTGGTAAAGACCAGGGCGACGGCTATTGCCGATAGAAGAGCGAGTACATTGCGAACTTTGTACTCAGCGCGCACAACCGCATCGCGAAGGTTCTCGCACGGCTGGCACGTAACAGGCTTTTTCATCAGTAGCTACCTCCCCGGGGCTCGGGAAGCCCCGTATGGCGGGTGTTGCGTTGGGAAAGTAGTCGCGGCCGGCCCGCACGAGCGGGCCGGCCGTACATCCGGATCCGGCTATCGCCGCGCCATCAGCGCTTCGATCTCCTCGATCGTCTTGGGAACGGCGGCGGTGAGCACCACGCAGCCATCGGCCGTTATCACCACATCGTCCTCGATGCGCACCCCGATGCCCCGGTAGCGCTTGGGAACGCGCTTGTCGGCGGCGTCGAAGTAGAGACCGGGCTCGACAGTGAAGACCATGCCCGGCTCGAGGATGCGCCGCTTACCCTTGCCCTTGTCGGAGCGGGTGCCGTCGGCGGTACCGTAGCTGCCCACGTCGTGGACGTCGATGCCCATCCAGTGGCTGGTGCCGTGCATGAAGAAGTCAGCCAGGCAGACCTTCTTCTTGCCCTTCGCCTTGCCGTTCTTGAGGGCAGACTTGGACAGGATGCCCAGCTCGACCAGCCCTTCGGCCATGACCTTGCCGGCGATCTTGTGCAGCTTGCCCAGGCGGACGCCGGGGCGGGCAGCCTTGATGGCCGCCATCTGCGCCTTGAGCACCAGGTTGTAGATCTCGGCCTGCGGCTTGCTGAAGCGCCCGTTCACCGGGTACGTGCGGGTGATGTCGGAGGCGTAGCCCTCGTATTCGCAGGCAGCGTCCACCAGCACCAGGGCGCCCTCTTCCAGCGTGTCGCGGTTGCTCGTGTAGTGCAGCACGACCGCGTTGTTGCCGCCGGCGACGATCGAGTCGTAGGCGGGGGCGCCGGCGCCGTGGAAGGTGAAGCAGCACTCCAGAATGGCCTGGAGCTGATACTCCTTGAGTCCCGGCTTGCAGAAGGCCATCGCCTCACGGTGCGCCTCGGCGGAGATCGCCGCCGCATGGCGCATGAGCGCAAGCTCCTGCTCCGACTTGTGGAGGCGCATCTCGTGGATGATCGTCTCCGGGTTGGACAGCTCCTTTTGCGTGTCTTGCCACAGGTCGCGGAACTTCTCGTCGAACTCCCCGTTGCGGCCGAACTTGTAGTAGACGTGGTCTGCCCTGGCGATGAGCTTGCCCACCACCTCGTCGAACCGGTCGACGGTGTAGGCCTTGTCAGCACCGTAGCGCTTCCTGGCCCCTTCGACCCCCTCGCGGATGCCGGTCCAGATCTCCTGCTTGCGGTCCTTGGGACGCACGAGCATGGTCAGCCTGGTCTTGCCGCCAAAGTTGGTGACGACCAGAGCGCTCTGCGGCTCGGCAAAGCCGTTAAGGTAGAGGATGTCCGACGACTGCCGGTACTTGTACTCGGTGTCGTTGCTGCGCGTCTGCTCGGGGTTGCTGACGATGATCGCCACCGAATTCGGTGCCAACCGTTTGGCAAACTCCTCGAGACGGCGGGCGGCCTCCTGACGGTCCGGTCGGGGACCGTTCAGCCGCCCGCATCCAGTATGAGTGTGATGCATCATGGGATTTGACCTCTCTTTGTTCACGGTCGGGAACCGGGTCCCCGGCAGCGAGCCGGGACCCTGATTCCGCAAGAAAGATGCGGTCGGGGCGCATTGCCTGCGCCCTGACCAGATCGCCTGCGCCTCAGAAGAGCAGCCCGGCCACCGCCGCGCTCATCCAGGTGCTCAGGTTTGCCGCAATGAGCGCCTTGAAGCACATGCGCGCGATCTCGGAGCGCCGCTCGGGGGCCATGGCGCTGAGCCCGCCGATGTTGATGGCTATTGAGCCCAGGTTGGCAAAGCCGCAGAGCGCGATCGTGGCGATCACCTGCGTCCGGGCGGCCAGGGCGTAGGGGGCGTGGCCGGCGATCACCTTCACGAGCTCGCTGTAGGAGACGAACTCGTTGACCACGATCTCGGTTGCCATCAGGCGACCGACGTGGAAGGCCTCGTGCCAGGGCACACCGATGAGCCAGGCGACCGGCGTCATGAACACGCCCAGGATGTCCTGGATCTGCCAGTGCAGCCCGAAGATGCCCAGCACGCCGCCGAGGGCGCCGTTGAGCAGGGCGACGAAAGCCACCGCCACCAGCACCATGATCATCACGTTGCCGGCGATCTTGGCGCCGTCCATGGCGCCTATTGTGATCGCGTCGAAGACGTTGGCGCCGGACTTAGGCACCTGCAGCTCAACCTGTTTCTTCAGGGCCTCGCGGTCCGTCTCCGGCCACAGCATCTTGGCCATGACGATCCCGTGCGGGACAGCCATGAGCGATGCGGCAATGAGCCAGGCCGGGTTCATGCCCAGCGCCGTGTAGGCGACAAGCGCCGAGCCGGAGATGGTGCCCATCGCCGCCGTGATCGAGCAGAAAAGCTCGGACGGGGTGAGCCCGGACAGGTACGGCTTGATCAGCACCTGGCACTCGACCTGCCCGACGAAGATGGCCGAGGAGGCGGACAGCGCTTCGGCGCCGCTTATCCCCATGGTCCTGGTCAGCAGGCGTGCCATGAGCCTTATCACGCGCTGCATGATTCCGAGATAGTAAGCAAGCGAGCTCAGCGCGGCGACGAAGATGATCGAGGCGCCGATGCGCACGAGGAAGATGAACTCGCCCCGGGCCAGCTTGTCGCCGACGACAAAGGCGGCGCCATCGACCGCGTAATCGAGAAGCTTGTTGACACCCTGCCCCAGGAGCGCGAACGCCTCCCTGGTGCCGGGAACCTTGAGAACAAGAAGGGCGATGACGAGCTGCAGGAATGTTCCGATCCCAACCAGACGCCAGTCGATCGCCTTCCTGTTGTTCGAGAAGAGATAGGCAACGCCGAGGATGCCGGCGATGCCCACCAGAGCGATGAGCTTATCCATAGAGGATCTCCATGAATGGAAATTGGCCGGGCGATTGAGGTGATCGCCCGGCCGGGTTAAACGAAGATCCGTGGTGTGAACACACAGGTTCACATCAAGGGGTTAGCCTTGCGGCGACCGGGGTGGGCTAGCCTCGAATCTGCCCCGGTCCCCGGTCTGCACTGGCGGCGCCGGCGACGGTCAGGCCTGCGGCTCCGTTTTGCCGGAGTCGACCAGCGTGCCCGAGAGCACGGTCACCGCCTCGTCGATGCGGATGAACTTGCGGATCGCCTCGTTGACCTGCTCCTTCGTCACGGCGTTGATGCCGCGCTCGAAGTCGTCGATCGCCTCGGCGGTGAGCCCTATGGACTCCAGATTCGCGAGCGCGCGCGCCAGACCAAGCGACGAACGCAGCTGGAGCTGGAACTCGCCTGTCGCCCGACCCTTCTCATCCGCCAGCTCCTGGTCCGTGACCCCGCCCGCGATGTAGGCCCGCACCACCTCGTCGGTGAGCTTGAGGGCCTTTTCCACGTTATCCGGGTTAACGGACATGTTGATCGCCCAGGGAGCCCCGACGTAGCGGTTGTCCAGGAAGCGCGAGGTGATGCCGTAGGTGAGCCCGTGCTGCTCGCGAACGACCTTGCCGAGCCGGGCCGCCAGCGTGTCGTGGCCGAGCACGTCGTTGGCCAGCTTGGCGGCGTAGTAATCGGCGGCCGAGCGTTTGGTAAGCGCCGGCAAACCGATGATGATGTCCACGCTCGTCTTGTCCGGTACGGGGATTTCGATCCGGCGGCCGGACTGCGATGAGGAGGGACGGTGAGCCAGCTTCGTGAGCCGGCTTTCGTCGACCGCGGGAACCTCCGGTCCGGTCCAGTCGGCGAACCTGGCCTTGACCAGCTCCACCGCCCTCGCCGGATCGACGTCGCCGACCACGGTCAGCACCGTGCCCCTGGGGCTGTACTGGGCGGCGTGGAACGACTTGAGGTCGCCCGAGCCGATCCCCTCCAGCTCTGTGAGAAGCGCCTCGTAAGGCGTGTCGTAGTACACGCTTTCCGGGCTGTAGAGGGCCTGGTTGAGACCGCTCCTGGCCAGAGCCCCGGTGTCGGTCATGCGCTGACGAAGTTGCGAGCCGACCAGGCGCTTGGTGCTGGACAGCTCGTCGGGGTCGAGAAGCGGGTTGCGCAGCACGTCGGCAACCAGGTCGAGGATTTCCGGCAGGTCCGCCGAGACGACGGTGGTGCCGAAGTTGACAGCGAAGTTGTCGCTGCCGAACCGCAGGTCCGTGCCCATCTTCTCCAGCGCCTCGGCGACAGCCGCCTTGCTGTAGCGGCTGGAGCCCCTGACGAGCATAGAGGACGTGAGCCAGGGAACCAGGCCCTTGCCCTCGCCGGCGTAATAGGACCCGGCCCTGAGCGCGCCGGCAACGGACACCGAGCCGGTTCCCCGCAGCGGCATGACCACCACGGTCAGACCGTTGGCAAGAACCTCGCGGCTCACCTGCGAGGCCACGGTGGCCTTGCGGGGCTCCGCGCCCTGCGACGGCGACACGGACTGCGCGCCGGCGGCGGCAGATTGCTCAGCCGCTTGGCCTTCGGTTTCTCCTTCCTCCGTCTTGGGGACGAAGCGGCAGACGGTGCGATTGTCCTTCTGGAGGTACGTGCGGGCGACACGCTGGATGTCCCCGGCCGTCACGGCCTCGAACTTGTCGTCGTACTCGACGACCCAGCGCCAGTCGGCTACCGCCTCAGCTTCGGCGATCAGCCTGGAGTAGCCCAGGATGTCCGCCTTGTTGAGCGTCGTGCCCTTGCGGTTGGCCTCCTTGATGCGCGCCAGCTCGCTTTCGGAAACCTGTTCCTTGGCCAGCCGCGCGACCTCTTCCAAGAGGGCCTTTTCAACCTCGTCGGCGCTGGCGCCGTGACCGCAGGTCGCCGTGACCAAGAAGAGGCTGGGGTCGCGGTTCTCCTGCGCGTGCGCGTTGACCTTGGCTGCCAGCCCCGAGTCGATCAGCCGCTTGTAAAGGCGGCTGTTTCGCCTCTGGCTGGAGCCGAGGATCTGCGCGGCGGCGGTCAGAGCGTAGATGTCCTTGTGCGACGCGTTCGGGATGTGGAAGCCAAGCCAGACAAGCGGCAGGCTGCCGCCAGCCCGATGCAGCTCGACGCGGCGCTCGCCTTCCTGCGGCGGCTCGTGGGTATATACATCCGGGATCGGGGCGGGCGAGGCCGGAAGGCTGCCGGCGTACTTGTGGATGAGCGCAAGCGCCTGCTGCGGGTCGAAGTCGCCCATGACGATGCAGGTGGCGTTGTTGGGCCAGTAGAAGGTGTCATAGAACCCCTTCATCCGGGACAGCGGCACGTTCTCCACGTCGTCGCGGTAGCCGATCGTGGGCCAGTGGTAGGCGTGCTGCGTGAAGGCGGTCGCCCAGCCGAGCTTGTCGAGCAGCTCTTCGGGATCATTCTCGCCTATCTCGAACTCGCTGCGCACGACGGTCATCTCGGAGTTGCGGTCCTCGGTTGTTACCTTAAGGTTCCGCATGCGGTCGAACTCGATCGCCAGCCCCAGCTCCAGCTGGTTGGCGGGCAGGAGCTCGAAGTACTGGGTGCGATCCAGCCAGGTGTTGGCGTTGTAGATGGCGCCGACCGGCTTGAGCAGGTCATCGATGCCCCTGCCGTCCTTCGGGTGCCTGTCCCTGGTGCCCTTGAACATCAGGTGCTCGAAAAAGTGGGCCGAGCCGGTGTAGCCGTTGGCCTCGTTGCGGGACCCGATCCGGTACAGGATGTCCACCAGGACAACCGGCCGGTTGTGGTCTTCGACGAGGAGAATCTTGAGCCCGTTGGCGTCGAGCCGATACTCGGCGATGCCGCCGGATGCAGCGACGAAGCTCATGCCCAGTCGCTTCAGTGTATCTTGCAGTGATTCCATGAAAATCTCCTCAGGTGGGGTCGTTTCGGGAGAAACGATACGGGTGAAGGAGGAGCCGAGTACCACGCGGTGCCCGGCGTCCAGACGGAAGACTCGGATTGGCAAGTCGAACTCCCCCGGCCCGGCAAATGCAGTGCCAGGAATGAGGTTGTTATGACCGGAACCCGGGATGGTTAGCCTGTGTTAGTAGGCAGGTTGTGTCGCTTTCAGCAAAAAACAGGGTTAAAAGATGACTCAACCCTAGTGAAGCGCCCGCCTTGAATTCCAGTTGAGCCTTTTTAATAATTCTCATGAGCGCCGGCCAGGGATCAGGTCATGGCCGTGCCGATCGTTTTTCATTAGCCGAGAAGGGCACCACCGGCGGTGTTCCGCCGGTGCCCCACAATTCGCCCGAAAGGACGGTGAGCGCGCGCTAATGCCAAGAGGCGGCTGCAGCGAGCCAGACCGGCGTAAATTCCTGGTTTATATCTAGCGCAGCTTATTGACAGCAGCGTCCTTTGGCGCTTCCAGCGCCGGTCCGGACGTGCTCGATCTTGTCCGGCGATTGAAACGCAATGTAAAAGCCGAATAGGGTGTACTAGTTCCATTTTTCTTAATCACTTCGTTCAGGCTGATTTAGCAGCACCACAAGACCTGCCAGTAACTGTCAGTCCTCCCGGCTTGCCCTCGCGCAAGACGTTTTGTTGTGAGCTTTCAACTCACTTTCTTCGCCACTCGAAATCTGGTGAAGGAGGCATCCCCATGGTCTCACTAAAGCAACTCCGGGAAGCGGTGGCACGACTCGCCTCCTGCTTGTCCCTGAAGGGCGATCACGCCCGCCGGTCGAACATCTCGAACCGGGCGGCGAAGATCCGGCCCTCGAACATTCGCGACGCCGCTCGGCTCGTCACCGAGATGTCGGCCAAGACCCGCGTGATCAACCTCGGCCAGGGTCTGCCGCAATACCCGGCGCCGCAGTTTTTGAAAGACGCCGCCAAGGCGGCCATCGATGCGAACATCAACCAGTACTCGAACACCTGGGGCGACCCTTTGCTCCGCCAGGCAATCGCGCGCAAGTTCCAGCGCTACAACGGCGTCACCTACAACCCGGAAACGGAGATTACGGTGACCTGCGGCGCCAGCGAGGCGATCAACGCGGCCCTTCTGGCAACGGTCAACCCGGGCGACGAGATGATCGTGTTCGAGCCGTTCTACGAGAACTACCATCCCAACGCCATGATCGTCGACGCGACGCTGCGCTATGTGCAGCTTCGCGAGCCCGACTGGACGTTCGACGAGAAGGAGCTGGAAGCCGCCTTCAACAAGCGGACCAAGGTCCTCCTCCTCAACACCCCGCACAATCCCACCGGCAAGGTCTTCAGCCGGCGGGAGCTGGAGGCGATCGCCAGGCTCTGCCGGAAGTGGAACGTGCTTGTCATCTGCGACGAAATCTACGAGTACATGGTCTACGACGGCGCCAGACACGTGAGCATGGCCGCCATCCCGGGCATGAAGGAGCGCACGATCACGGTCAGCGGCCTGTCCAAGACCTTCAGCGTCACCGGCTGGCGCCTGGGCTACTGCGCGGCGCCGCCGGAGATCACCAGAGCCCTCCGGCGCGTGCACGACTACCTGACGCTGGCCGCCCCCTCGCCGCTGCAGGCCGCGGCGGTGGTGGCGCTCAACCAGCCGGACGACTTCTACAAAGAGCTCGCCGACAAGTACCGCGCGCTCCGCGACCAGCTCTGCCCGATGCTGGAAGCAGCCGGCTTCAAGTTCCAGAAGCCGCAGGGCACGTACTACGTCTTCGCTGACTGCAGCCACATGGGCTTCGCGACCGATCGCCAGGCGTGGGAGTACATGCTGCGCGCGCTCGGCGTGGCGACGGTGGCGGGCTACTGCTTCTACCGTCCCGAGCAGAGCCCGCGGCACCTGCGCTTCTGCTACGCGAAGTACCCCGAGACCATCGCCGAGGCCGGCGAAAGGCTCAAGGTCCTGACGGAACAGCTCTCTAGCGGCAAGCCGTTGGTCGTGCCGCCAGAGCCGACCACATAGGAGTGCCTCTCAACATCGCACCGCGAGGTGCCCCGGCGATCCGGAGACCGAGAAACCGAACGGTTTCACGGTCTCCGGCGCCGGCCCAAAGTCAACACAGGAGCAGCCCTATGGACTCCACATCTTCCATCAAGCTCGTAGTGGATCAAGCGACCGAGCAAGAGAATGCTTTTCTTCAAGTGCTTCACTCGCGGATCATGGGCCAGGAAGGCGGCAAGAAGGCAGCGGCAAGGGCATACCGGCGCTCGTTGAACGTGCTGCGCAACCGGCGGGGGCCGCTCTACCGGATCCTCCAGATCGGCAAGTCGCGCACCGGCAAGACGCTCACCGCCGAATCGAGCGCGCTGGCCCTGCACGGTGACGCGGAGGCGCTTGTCTACGTCAACTGCGAGCACTTCAAGCAGTCGCACCAGATTCAGCAGCTGCTCGGCGCGCCGCCCTCCTACGTCGGATACAAGGATCCCAAGGAGCAGGAGAAGGCCAAGCCGGGTCAGGTCGATCCGTCGGCGCTTTTCTCCCGCGCCAACCTCATCGCCTCGCGCAAGGGCTCGGCGGTGCCGGTGACGATCGTCCTGCTCGACGAGATCGAGAAGGCAAGCCCGGAGTTCCTGGATGTCCTGCTCGGCATTTTCGACAAGGGCAAGATCCGGCTGGCAAACAACAGCGACACCGACTTCACCGACTGCATCTTCTTCATGACCAGCAACCTGGCCATGGAGGAGGTCGAGAAGCTCAGCAACCCGATCGGCTTCCGCACGCGCGAGCAGGAGGTCACCGAAAAGGAGATCGGCTCGATCGTCAAGCAGGCGCTCAAGAGGCGGTTCCGCCCCGAGTTCCTCAAGCGCATCGACGAGGTGGTCATCTTCGCCCCGCTCACCCAGGCCCAGCTCGAGGGGGTGGTGGAGCTGGAGATCAAGCTCCTCAAGGACCGCATCCGCCAGCACGTGGAAAAGCCCAGACGCTTTGCCGTGAAGGTCGAAGAGCCGGCCCGGCGGTTCATCCTCAAGGTTGCGCTGGCCGACAATGGCGGCGTGGCTGAGATCAAGCACGTCATCGACACCAGGGTGTCGGACGTGCTCGGAAACGAGCTGGCCAAGGGCACCATCCGCGGGGGCGACCTGGTGGTCGTCGACCACGTGGAAGGCGAGGAGGCGCTCAGCTTCCTCCTCCACCGCGGCGAGGCCGATCCGTCCGAGCTCGAGGACCTGGAGACGCCCGCCCCCGGCGCGCAGAAGGGCCAGTCAGGCGCCCGGAATGCCCTGCCCGCGCCCAACGCGACCGCACGGGAGACGCTGACCAGGCTCCGTGAGCTCTGCGCCACCAAGCTGGTCGACCACGCCGATTCGCGCAGCAAGACGGAGAAGTCGATCATCATCGGCCCGGAGCTCAAACGCCTGGTTGCCGAGATGGGACACCGCACCGCCGGCTGGGACTGGGACAAGTACCACCTGGCCATCTTCGAGGCCGACGCGTATCAGCTGTTTTGGAGCAAGATCCAGAGCACCTATTGGTACTGGGCTTTGCTTCAAGGATGCTTGAACGCCGCCTCGGAACTGCCGATCGACATTCAGGACGTGCGTCAGGCCCTGCTTTCCCTGCGCAAGCAGGAGGGCGTGGTCAATGACTACAACCTGCAGTCGAACACGGTCGTGGCTCGGCTGGCCGTGAAGGGGCTCCTGCTCCTCCACATTAACCCGGAGAGTCAGGGAGAAGAGCTGCACAAGAACCGCATCTTCGATTGAGCCGCCTCCGCGCACGATCATTCTGGAGGACGGGCGTCCGGTGTGTCGGGCCTTCACAGGCTGCCAACGCCCCGGGCGCCCGTCTCCTTTCCGGCCTTTTTCTTCTGCTTCCACCTGCCCCGTTACGGCCAAACCGCTCTTGCGAGCGGTGCGGCACCGGGGTAAACGGAGAGCGGACTATGAGCAATCCAGTCACAGCCGGCACTGCGCGGCGGGAATCGCAAGACATGCACCTCGTCTTCGGCAGCGGCGGCACCAAAGCCATCCTTGCCGGAGCCGGCGCAGTACTCGCCATTCACACCACAGGGCTGAAGAGCTGGCGCTCCATCGGCGGCGCCAGCGGCGGTTCGATAATCGCCGCCCTGTTCGCCCGAGACGTCTCGGTCAAGCAGGTTCTCCACCTCGCTTGCGAGACTGATTTCTCGAAGCTCGTCACCGCCCGTACCGGCCTCGTGGGACGGTTGTGGGCATTTCTTCGCAAGTACCGCTACGAGAAGGTGCGCCCGGTCAAGGGCGTCTTTTCTCACGAGAGCTTGAGGCAGCTCGTGGACAGATACGTCCCGGCCTGGCCGGAGAGGCTCTAAATCGTTGCCGCTTGCAACCACGGCCAGCTGGTCTTCACCGCCGGCGGCGGCATGTGCAGGTACGAGCGCGAACGCGCCGAGCAGCACATCTCCGACCGGCTGCCCTCGGTGGGGATGGCAGTCTGCGCCTCCTGCGCCATTCCCGGCATCCTCGATGCCGTCGAATACCGCGGGGAATTCCTCTACGACGGCGCCCTGAGCGGCGACGGTCAGTGCCCTGTGGAGCCGGCGCAGCGCCACTTCGGCGCCCGCCCGGACCAGATAGTGGCCATCGACGTCGGCGAGGACGAGATAAAGAAATCCCGGCTGCTGCGTCTCCTCTGGGCGCTGAGCTGCGGAGGCCGCTGCGACAACATCGACGGCGATCATCCGGACGAATCAAAAGGGACCATCGTGGTGAAGCCGATCGTGACCGGCTTTCATGCTCTCGCCTTCACGCTGGCGCGGCACCACAAGTGGCGCGCCATCCTGAGCGGCTACCGGGCATTCGTCGCTCGTCTCGAGGAAGCCGGGCTGCTCGATGAGAAAGAACACCAGGCGACCTTCGAGCTGTCCGAGCTGTTCGGCGGGCTGCTTGCCAGCAAGCTCAGCAAAGCCGACTTTGTCCGCGCCATGGAGCTGGTCCTGTCTCAACACGGTCTGTTCTGAGCCTCTTCCATGGAGCCTGGCATGAGCATGTTCTCCCACCTGAGGGACTCACTGACCAAGTGGGCTCTCACCCCTTTCCTGCTGCGCTACACCTGGATGCCCGGGAAGTCGTTCACCGGCTCCCTGCCGCCGCTGAGGTGGTCGCAGCGGACGATCGCCGGCAACTGCCGCCGCCACGTCAACGCGCTGGCGGTGGAAATTGGTGACCGGAGCACGGACAATGAGGCGGGACTCGAGAAAGCGGCATGCTTCATCGAGACGACCTTTCGCCGGATCGGCTATGAGCCTGCAAGCCAGAGCTTCTCCGTCGGCGGCAGGACCCTGCGCAACATCGAGGTCGAGCGTCGCGGCGCCGGATTCACTCAAGGACATCGGCAGGTCGGACCACTGGTCCTTCTGGCAGATGGGCTATGCTGCGCTCATGCTGACCGACACCTCGAACTTTCGCTTCCAGCACCTGCACACCGGCCAGGACACGCCGGACAAGGTCGACTTCGACAAGCTGGCGCGCGTCGTCGATGGAATGACGTACGTCGTGCTCGATCTGGCGGGCGAAGGAAGCCCCACCAACCAAACCAGGTGCGCTTGTCGCACCGGCAGGAGCAACACCAAATGAGCCAGCGCTATCGATCCTTCGCGGACTTCTATCCCTTCTATCTTTCGCAGCACAAGGACCAGCGCAACCGGCGCATGCACTTCCTGGCCAGCTGGGTGGTGATTGCTTTCGCGGTCGCGAGCATCGTCACCGGGAACCGGGCTCTGCTTATCGGAGCACCGGTCGGCGGCTACTTCTGCGCCTGGATCGGTCACTTCTTCTTCGAGAAGAACAAGCCCGCCACATTCACCTACCCCATCTACAGCCTGATCGGGGATTGGGTAATGTTCTATCAAATGCTGACGGGCAGGATACCTGTCTGAAACTGCCGGGGACGGACTCGCTACGGAGTAATCCGCGGGCCGTCCTCTTCCTTCTGCCTCGAGCCCCAAATTTTTTGGTCGAATCTCTCCGGTATTCTTTAGTAGAAGCAGGCTTTTTTGCGATCACAATTTGCCGACCAGCTCGGCGCCTCGCTTTCCAGGCAGCAGGTTGACAGCGACTATGTACGTCGGTCAACCTGCTGCCCGCGAACCCAGGGGACCGGTTATTGGTCCGGCAATCGAATCAGGAGTGAGCGCTCCCGGTCGCGATTATGGCGGTCCTGGATGTCGACCTTGTATCCCCGGCTGCTGAGCGCGCCGGCCACCACATCGAGGAGCGGCAGCGGCATGTCCTGCGCCGGAACATCAATCATTCCGTCCTCGTCCGGCTCGTCGTGGCAGAGCGCGCGACCGACTCGCTCCAGAAAGGAGGACAGCCGCCGGAGTCTCCGCTTCTCGCGAAGCTCGCCGGGGGTCGGGATGGGGGCTAGAGCGAGGCACTGTGCCAGCTCGTGAGCGCCCGCACGTCGGTGCCTGTCCGGCTGGTCTTCAAGAACGGTGAGACATCTGGGATTGGTGGAGTCTAATGCCACGGTCTTATGGTCTTTCTGCCTTTTTTGAAGGCGGATTGCAGGTGAAGTTCGGGGGATTCCTCATCGCCCGGGCGCCCGGCCAGTTTCCCCGCCGGCGGTTTCGGCCGTCAAGCCCTGCATGACAGGGGAAAGCGGCCAGATCCAGCCGCGTTTGGTGTGATAGCTGCCGATACCGCTGGCGGTGCTGCCGGTGAACAGCCTCGGGTCATCTCCGGAGAGGATGAAACGCCGCGTGTTCTGGTAAATCGGGTCATCAACCGGTGTGAAGCCCAGGTAAGGGGCGGAAAGAAGGCTCGGGATGTTGGCGTCATCGGCAAAGAGGCAATGGCCGAGCCCGTCTACCTCATAGGCGTATACAAGACCGCAGCCGTGCGTGCGGACGACGCCGTAGCCGGGGGTGAAGGCGTTGGCATAAGAATCGACGAGGAGATACCTGCCCTGGCGCGATAACGCCCTTGATGAAGCCGGCGACAGCCGGATCCCTGGCGTAGAAGAGGTAGGGGCGGAACTCGGCGGAGGCGTCTTGCAACCACTAGGCGGGAATATCGCCGGTGCTCACGTAAACGCTGCCGTCGGCGGTCAGGCTGGAGTGCTGTTCCGCATCCAGGAGAGCGTTCCGGTAGATCTGCTCGAGCTGCGCATTCGGGTTGCGGTACGCGAGCGCGGCGTCCTCGACGGCCGGAAGATTGATTCCCACAGCCGGGCGGGGCGGCGTGCTCAAGAGCATGGCCGCGGTCATGCTCCCAGCGATCCTGCGCAGCCTGCTCCAGATGCACCGGCTCTGCGTTGCTTTAGAGCTTCTTGGCATGTTGAAGAGACCTCCCTTCAGGAGGACGGGGCACGAATGATTACCCAGCGAGACCAGACGGTCTCGAGCACAGGCACGCGTTCGGACGGTCGAGCCTCGCCGCTTAGCCGCCTGGCTGGCTATCGGGTGGGTCGGACTCGAGGCGTCTTTCTCGGATTCGTTCAGCCGTGCTCGCGAAAACAAGGGTAAGACAGGAACACCTCCAACCAACCACAAAGCGGCTTGCAGATCCAGGCGAAAAAGCTCTTTTCCGGCAAAGATATCCTGATTGGTGGCGGTTTCCCCATCATGATCGATGGCCGGGCTATTACCGGTATCACGGGAAACTGCTACCAGTTCAGCCACCCGGTCTGCGCCACCGGCCCGCATCTCTGCGTGCTGGAGGACACCGGGCTTGGCGCAATTTAATGCAGGCGCTGTCGAAAAAGCGGCGACCGCCGGTATACCCGTCTACCGCGACCTATCCCAAAGCCGCGACCGCAGCATAATCATCAGACGAGGTGTCTTCAATGAGTTTCCCCTCTTACCAGCGCTTTGCCGCGTCGGATACGACGCCCATGGATTCCGCCGGCCTGCCTGCATCCCCGGACGGGGGCAGCTCGGCCGGGGCCATGTTCAACGAGGTCTACAATCCCGCCTCGGCCAGCCAGCCTTATGGCGGAATGAACTTCACGCCCGACATGCAGCAAAACATAGTAGCGCTCGAAAGCTTGCCTGTAGTGGAACTTACCAATGCCATCGCGGCGCTGCCGCAACAGGACCTCCAGCAGATTGAGCAGACCCTGGTCCAGTCCGGCTACATAAGCCCGGCCATCCTCAACGTCTCCGATTCGGCTACCGCCGCTGCCTGGATCGCCGGCTCAATACCCGAGCCCGCCCTCGAGATTCAGTTGTCGCAGCTGCCCACGACAGACATCCAGCAAGCCGTCAGCCAGGCAGCCAACGCCCCGCTGAACTACCCGTTTGACACTTCGGGAAACAGCACGCCGTTTGACCCGACGGGAAACGGTCAATTCCAGGCGCCGCCTGATGTCCTCCCCGTGCCAAATGGCGGCGGCCCCGCTGATCCGCCCATGGACCCGGCGGCGCAACCGGCGGACAGCACTCTTTCCAACATGTCGGCGGATCAACTGGCTCAACTGATCGCCAGCCTGCCGAATCAGGATATTCAGACCGTCGCCACCGCCCTGACGCCGGCCGATCAGCAGCAACTGGTCAACCAGCTGCAGGGGGTCTCTTCGCCCACGGACCAGCAGATCGCCCAGGCCCTGGCGACGCTGCCGCAGAGCGATCTGGTGCAGGCGCTCTCTCAGGTGCCGCAGTCCGACATCCAGCAGGCCATCTCGCAGATGAACAACCCCAATCCGCAGGGTCCGGCTGATCCGACGGGCGGACAGTCGCCCTCGGACGCCACCGCTCCCGCGCCAACGGGTGCGCCGCACGCATCGCCTCTCCAGTCGCTCCTGCACGATATCGCTCCTTTCGCGGCCGGCACTTTCCTTGGGCCGAAGCTCATCCGCGGCGCCAGGGGGCTTATCGGCAAGGGCTCCAACGCTGCCGGTGATTTGATCGACAAGATCAAGAACATGCGCGGCGGCAACGGCGGCGCTGCCGGCGAAGCAGCCGGCTCCGGCGAGGCGGCCGGCGGCGAGGCGGCAGGCGGTGAAGCAGCAGGGAGCGCCGCAGGCGGTGAAGCGGCGGGCGGCGCGGCGGCCGGCGAAGCCGCGGGCGGCGCGGCGGCCGGTGAAGCCGCGGGCGGCGCGGCCGCAACTGCTGCCGAAGGCGGCGGCATCCTGGCCGATCTGGCCGGCGGCGCCGAGGCTGTCGGCGGCGCTCTGCTGGATGTCGCACCGGAGGCGCTCCTGGCCTTCTAAGCAGCCGACAGCCTCGGCGCCACGAATCTGCGACGCGTAACGGCACTGCCGGCGGACCGGTCCGAGCTCACGGCTCGACCGGTCCGCCCTCTTTTTCCGGCTGGAGCCGAGCGACCGCACGCTCAGCGAGCGTCCGCCAGGCGTGTCAGATCGGCAGCATACGCTTGCCGCTCAGCCCTCGATCCGAATTTTGCCTGCACCAGAAATGGCTGGCGGGCGCCCCTCTGGCGCTTTACCTCGCCCGCATCGAAGGCGTGGCATCAGGCGAGATCGCCGGCGGTGATTACGGAACGTAAAGGGGCGTTCCGCAACAGAACTTTATAGGCCTGGATAAGCGTTCTTGCTAACAAGAACTATCTTCTCGCTCCTAAGTCTTTTCGAAGCCGGAAAGAACAACTCAGCAGGGCTTTTTTCCGATTACCCAAGCAACGTTTTCTCAACAGGCCCGGGCCGGCTCGTCTGGCTCGGATTTTTCCACCCCACTTTGGGAGCGCTTATGAAACGCCTGTTCATAGCCATTTTTACTACCATCGCCTTCTTCGCCGCGGCCGCACCAGCTTCGGCCCGCCCCCCGACCATCGCCATCATCTCGACCGGCGAGCTAGACCCCGCGCTGGCGGCACGGGTGGCGGCAGCTCGCGGCCCCGTGGTCTTGACCTTCTACGACCGCAAAGACACCGGCTCCGAATGCGTGCAACAGCCCGCAGTCGAGCAGGACGTCGCGCGACGGTTCAGCGGCAAGGTCACTTTGCTGCAGGCAGACGTCGCCGATCAAGACCAGGAGATGATCGAGCGGGCACGAATTGCCGTATGCCCGACGCACCTCTTTGTTCTGGAGCGCCACGGCGACACGCTCGTCACCAAGCGCATCTGGGGCTATCTGAGCGAAGCCGACTTCCAGGAGGTGCTCCATGAGTTTTACGGGGTTCAGCCGTGACTCGTCACCGGTTCCCCGGTACTGCCAAACTACATTCCGCATCTGGAGCACGGCATGAAGCCGCAAGCATTTACCGCATTTATTTTGCTGGCTACGGCTGCCGCCACGAGCACCTGCTACGCCTGCCCTGCCGCTCAAACAGCGGGGCCGGAGGCTGTTTCTCAGCCCTTTGACTTCGTTCATGACGGGCCAGCCATGCAAAGATTCATCGCCGCCTACGTGGAGAAGATATCCGCGCCAGCGCCGGCCACCGGCGGGATGCGCTTGCGCCTGCCGCCCGAGGACAACGTCGCCCGGGCGCTCGAAAGCGAGGACGCCCGCCGTACAGACGACGAGCGGCTTTGGTTTGCCGACCGCATGGACCTTGCCGATGATTACCGCGACAACCCGGTCGACAGGTTTATCGACGAGGATCTGCACGGCATAGGCAGGGTCGAGTTCAAGGTGAACCACTACAGGTTCCGAGTCGATTACCTCTACACGAAGCGCTGCCGGCTGAAAGGCACGGGGCTCTGCGTGAGCGTGCGCTTCTAATTTTCCCGGCCGTGGCCCAACCCCGGGGCGCACGGCCGTCTTTTTTCCCGCCCTCTACGTGTGACCATCGTACTATATCCTATCTTATAACAAAAAAGAAACAAAAGGGCACCATCCATGGTGCCCGGCAGGCGCCGCCTGCGCGAAGGAGCTCAAGGCTCCTGGCTTCGATCCCTCGTCTGCCCGCCCGAAGCCGAGACGGATTGGACGACGTACCTGGTGATCTCCTGCAGCACCATTCCGGCCAGGAAAAGGACGGCACCGGTGGGGGCGTTGGCGATCTCGATCCCGCCGACCGACGCCGACCATTGCGGCGAGCTCAAGGTGCTGAGCCACACGACCAGGACGCCGAGCACCTCGCAGAGGAACCCGCCGATAAGGCCGGTCATGGAGATCCACCACTGGAGCCTCTCGGCAAGCGTCCAGAACTCCTTGTCCACACTGCCGGTGGGCACGACGATGCCGCGCCGCCCCCAGGTGATGTAGCCTCCGTGGCGCCGGCTGCGAGCGAAGAGCCGGCGCAGCCAGCGGCAGATCCAGCAACCGCCGTCCTCCTGCGGCGGCGGCGGCGGCGGATCGTCGGGGCTGGGGTCCTCCTGGGTGACATCAAAGCGGGCACGCATGGCTGCCCAGATGCCCACCAGCACCAGCGCGATGCCGGGCGTGGCGTTCTTGATCACCAGCTCCAGCCAGCTGATGCTCCACTCGCGGGGCCATTTGAATCCCGTGAGCTCGAGGACGGCACCGAAAATCTCACAGAGGATGGCGATCAGCAGCCAGCCCTCACACCAGGCGAACTGACCGCGCAGGACGCGCGTCCAGAACTCCGGGCTCATGGGCGGGGTCACCACGATCCCGCTTTTCACGCTTCGGCGCTCGGCGGCTGCCTGGCGGCCGCCGCAAAGCGACTGCAGAAACTTGCACATGGAACACTCCTGCCTCGCATGGAGGCGCTGAGGTATGGGAGGAAAACTCACTCACGAAAAAACCGGAGATCCGGTTCTTTGGATCCCGGCGTTGTTTGCCCTCGGGCGACCAGCCGGCGGCAAAGGAACGCTTCCGCTCCCGGCGGCGCCGGTGCTGGATTTCTCGAGGAAAAGGGGAGCCTGCTTGCGTTGTTGCGGTTTGGTTTGCCTGATTGCCTTTATGAAAAACCATGAGTGCCGTTAAGCTATCGCAAATTGGCTTGGTAGAGCAAGCAATAATTTTGTATTTAAGAACACCACTCTCGCGATGCCATGCCCTGGCCCCGGCAAGCCGGGTCCCGTTCTCATACGAACCTCAGTCTCCCGCGACCACCGGGCAGCCGGTCTAGCACCAGCTGCGCGAACCAGCGGGGTGGTCTCAGTGGGACAAATACCATCGCGCGCGCTCGCGCGAGGATCTGATCTCTCTTTGATAACCAGGGCCCGATTGTCTACGGTACGGGCATCTTTGACCAACTAACCAAGAACCAAGAACGCACCAAACTCAGAAACTCTCTTCTGAACTGATTTGACAGCACCTTTCCTCCAGCTTTCGCTGGCCGGGGCGGTGTGTCATCTCGTGCGGTCAGGTTCTGTGGCTGGTTTTTCCCTGCACCTTAAGGAGGACAGCTATGGAATCGTTTATCGCACAACTCCTCGGTCTGCCGCTTCTCTTCGCGATCATCCTCGCCGGGCTGGGCATGATGGCAGGTTACAAGCCTGAGCGCATCCTCGCCTCGACGATGAAGTTCACGATGAAGACAGTCTGGGGCATCCTGCGGGCGGTCTTCCGCTCGCACTCCGCCGCCGCGCGCAGCGCCTACCGCGCCACGCGCAACCGGCGAAGCTAGACAACGCACGTTCCTGCTGCGGGCAACGGACCAACCAACGGGGGGTTCGTTGTCCCTAACAGCCAACCACAACCCCGCTTCCCCAACGAAAGGAGGGGTAGCCATGAAGATCCTGCTTGTGGAAGATATGGCGGGCTTCGGCCTGCCGATCAAGGAGGAGCTCGAGGCGAGCGGGCACACCGTGACCTGGATCATCGGAGCGCAGCGCCTCCAGCCTGACCGAATCACCGGCATCCTGGCGAGCAAAAACGCCAGGCCGATGGAAGACAGCTGGGGCGGCGACCCGACCAGGTTAATCGAAATCGACTTGAGCGGCTTCGAGCTTGCTTTCGTCGACGGTGGGCTGATCGGACCGATCCACGACGGGTCGGCGATCGTACCGACGCTCGTGGCGCGCGGCATCGTCTGTTGCGCCATCACGGGCGGCGCCGCCGGCAATCATCTCCTGCTCGATGCAGGTGCTCAGTTCGGCATGCCGAAGGAGCTCGTCCTGCTTGCCCTGCGCACGGGTGCCTTTGCGCCCCGCGCGGCAGTCTCTCACCGAAAGCGCGCCGGCCAGCGGCTTGCACGCTGGGTCGCCCGCACGCATAGGGAGCGAGAACAGGCAAACAGGCAAGGGCGGCACTTCGACACCGGCTTCGCCTGCCTGAGTCCGGAGAAGGAAGGACGGCGGTGATGCCTGCCGGGGCATGATGGACCTTCTGGTCAGCTCATGAGGGAACGCTCCTGCGTGAGTTGACCAGAGGGTCTTTCATCATCGCCCCGCGGCAGGTCGCCTCGAACCATCAGGCGCGCGTCTGCGCGCGATTTTATTCAAACGGGACCCGCCGCACACTACGGAGACGCAATCTTCGTGGTGCGCGGCTGAGCAGCGTTTATCTCATCACATTCCGAAACCCCCGCGTTATGCGGGAAACGAAAGGAGAACTTCTCTATGATGCTCGATATTCCAACCAACGTCACGCGTGAGGACGCCGAGCGGCTGGTGACGGCCGCGGAGACCCGCATCGCCGACCTCGAGTCGCGATTCGGCAAGGACGCCTTCAACGCTCGACTGGCCAAGGTTCGCAGCAACGGCCGGGACGACAACGACCCGTCCAGCTATATGAACCAGGCACGCATGTTCGCCCTCAGCGCCCGCCAGCTCTTCGGGGCCCGCTCGTTCGGCGAAGCTGTCTACCAGGCCCGCCAGTCCACGCTCAAGGCCATCCAGGCCGAGGGCGCGGCCCGGGCGGCGTTCGGCAAGTAAGAATCACGACGCCGGTGGCACCGCAGACGGCGCGGCAATCCGGCAATTCACATTCGCCTGCAACGGCCGGCAGCCGCAAGCTGCCGGCCGTTCCGGCTTTTACACGAAGGGAGAAGTAACATGTTGCTCAATGAGCATCTCGCAGGTGTTCTCCGTCACCACCGGCCAGACCTACTCGCCCGGCAGATGGAGGCGGAGATCAGGACAGGCATGGGGCAGCTGGTGGACCTCGGTCCGGCAGTGGCCATCTTCGGCACGGCGCGCTGCGCCCCCGGCACGGCCAATTACGAGGAGACAAAGGCACTCGCCAGCATGCTTGCGAAAGCCGGCTTTGCCATCATCACCGGTGGCGGCCCCGGCTGCATGCAGGCTGCCAACGAGGGTGCTGTCTCCGGCGGCGGCCGTTCGGTCGGCGTCGCCATCCGCCTCCAGCACGAGGAAAAGCCCAACCCGTTCCAGACGGATTCGTTGACCCACCAGCTCTTCCCGACCCGCAAGGTCATCTTCTGGGAGCACGCCAGCATGGGCGTCATCTGCCGCCCGGGCGGGCTGGGAACGCTCGACGAGCTGACGGAAATCCTGACCCTCATTCAGTGCGGATGCGCCCACAAGGTGCCCGTGATCCTGATGGGTGTCCGGTTCTGGCAGCCGTTCCTGGAGTTCCTCGAGAAGTCGCTGCTCGCCAGCGGCTACATCAGCCCCGGGGATCTGGAGCTCTTCACGGTCACAGACGATCCGCATGAGGTGGTGGCGGCGCTGGTCCGGTTCCGCTCCGAGCAGGAGACGCAGGCGCGGGTCTCGCTCGAGCCTGACCCCCACTGGTGGTCCGCCCGCTAGCACAAACTGTGGCACGAAAAAGCACGTTCGGGGAGCCGCCCGCTCTTGCAGTGCGGCGGCCCCGCAGGTCGCTCATGGTGCCGATCTCTAGGCAAGAACCTCTTGCCCGAACACGCAAAAGTCTAATCGCCCCTCAGGGGCTCGCACTCGTATGTGGTGGAAATACCTTCTCGTTTTCGTTGTTTTCCCGGCTTGCGCCGCGGCTGCGATCTTCGCATTGTCCAACTGGAGCCTGAACAAGTTCCTCGAGGACGCGGAAAAGCGGCGGCAAGAGCCCAACCCCAACAAGGACAACTCCCGGCAGAAAGGGGGAAACTGATATGAACCGATTTCCGGTAACCAGAACGCTCATCATGATCAACGTGGCCGTGTTCCTTGCCATGGTGACAGTGGCCGGATTCGGGGCGCTTGTCGAGCCGAATCCGCTCACGCTCTACCGCTTCGGCGGCAACCTCGGCGTGGCGACGCTGGGCGGGGGCCAGTACTGGCGCCTCGTCACCTGCATGTTCGTCCATGCCGGCCTGCTGCACATCGCCATGAACATGTACTGCCTCTGGTACCTCGGGATGCTTGCCGAGCAGCTCTTCGGCAAGACCAGATACCTGGCCGTCTACTTCATCGCCGGCATCGGCGGCTCACTGGCCAGCGCAATCCACAACCCGAACATCATCAGCATCGGCGCCTCCGGCGCCATCTTCGGGGTGGCGGGCGCGCTGTTGGGCTTGCTGCTGGTGAGGCGCGATCGCTTCTCGCCCGCTGGCCGCAGATCTCTCGTGAACAACATCGGCTTCTTCGTGGTCCTCAACCTGCTTCTCGGGAGCGCGATTCCCGGCATCGACATGTCCGCCCACGTCGGCGGGCTGATCGCCGGTTTTCTCTCCGGAGCGGCGCTGTCCGCGATCGCCGACTAGCATCTTAAACTCATTACGAAGGGCGGTTACCATGATTGGATATCTTCCAACCGTGCCGCCGGCCAGGCCGAAGGTTTTCTTCGGGCTGATCGGCGCGTACGTCACCACGTTGCTGGTGACCTGGCTGCTGCTGCCGGCCTGTGCGACCACCGTCGCGGCGGCCGGCTTCGTCGTCACCGTGGTCGCCGAGCTGGTGGTCGAGTGGCAGGCGACAACCCCTCGCGCCCTGCTCGAAAGAGCGCGCAGCAAGTTGTACGCCGTAGCAGGCGGCAGCTACGACAGCGACAACGTGCGCCTGGCTCGGCTCACCACCGAGCAGCGAATCGCCTACTTCCGCTCGCTGGAGTTTCGTGACTGGGTAGCCTCGGAAAAAGCTGCCGGACACGAGGTTTTCTGGCTGCGGGATGTGGACAAGACGCAGGCAGCCGGTGACATCTTCACGTTTTTCTACCAGTGGCGGTGCGACCACAACAGGTTCACCCCCGAGGGTCTTCAGGCGGTGCAGGCGTTCCTGGCCAGGCACGGCGGTACAGCCGCTGCCCGCCCGCTGACCGCTAGGCACCCGCAGGAGGCCGTCGACCTGTGGCTGTCCGGGGACAGCGACGGGCCCGGAATCGGCTTGCTCGACTTCTGGTCCGGTGTCTACTGGCCGTCACAGATGGGGCTGACCCGTGAGGAGAAGCTCCGTCAGGTGATGGAGTTCGCGCCGCTCTACGCGGAGCGGATCTATCCCGGCGTTCCCGAGGAGAATCAGGCGCTCGAGGAGGCCGGCGTCCACGTGGTCATCGTCTCCAACGGTGATCAGGAGCTGGCCATCGCGGTTGCCCCTCTGCTCGGCATTAAGCCGGGAAACGTCGTCGGCTCCAACCTCGTTTACGGCGAGGACGGCAAGGCCGTCGGAGTCAACCACTCCTACGAGCTGTTCGACGAGGACTGGGTCTCTCGGCCACAGCCCGGCAAGCCGCTCAGCTTTCACTACTGGGTTCACACCAACCGCGGTCGCTGGGGCTGGGATCACATCGACGACCAGAGGATCGTCATCGCCGGACGGGACGGGGACTCCGCCTCCGCCGACGGTGGCATGATGATCCTCATGGCCCCGGCGGCGCTGGGCAACTTCATGGTCGACACCCCGGGTGAGCCGGAGCGCCTCCAGAAGTTCTACAGCGTGGCCGCCAAGTACGGCTGGACGCGAGGCCAGTTCTTCACTCTGGTCCCGAGCCCATCCAAGCTCGGCGCCAGGCCGTAGTTGGAGGCATTGAACCTGCGGAGCGGAGGGAGCCGGACAGCAGACGACCGCCCCCATGACAACGAGGGCTGTAGCGAGCGCGACGCCGGCGCCCCCAGGGGATGGCTGGGGCGCTCATTCCGGCCTGCTCGGGATGGCTTTGCACAGCTCGCACGAGCGATCCACTTGCGGAACCATCTATCCGCAGATGCCGACATCAGCCTGAAAAACCCCATGTACCTGCGCTAGCTGGCCGGACAGATTCTTCAATTAACTGCGTCAAAGCGCTTCACGAACAATGACCTCGATTTGTTTCCAGGATTCCGCCTGTGCTAACAATCGGGAGTTCTCTCTATTACACTCACCCGCGCAAAAGCGCCCAACCACCACAAAGCGGCTTCAGTCTTTGTCTAACCCGATTGCGCAATCTCTCGCTCGAGAGGTTGTTTGTTTACGACCGCCGGCAATCGGTTCAGGCACTGCTGGGCCGGTTCTCTACTAACTCAGCTTCACGCCAACTTTTAGAAAGGAGGCGAGCCTATGATAGGTCTCATTTTGCTCGGGTCGCTCATCGTGCTGGCGATTGGTGGCATCACCAACCTCGTCCTGCACTGGAAGAGTCACGACCTGAGGATTACGACCGAGGAGTTCGTCATCGCCTCGCTGGTTCTGCTTCTGATCGTCATTCCCCTCACCACCTGGATCGGGTTCAAGGTCGCGTTCAGCAACAACGTGACCTACAACGAGTTCCGGGGCGGCTACGAGGTGCAGGCGGTCTGGGAGAAGATCCCGCGCAGCCGCGATGATGGCCGCGGTCACACCTGGGACTGCGACCCCTACGAGGTCTACGTCCCCGAGCAGGGTCACACCGACGACAAGGGCAACTACCACGTCGACGTGCCTGCTCACTACGAGACGCACTACCATGACTGCCCGTTCGTCACGCAGGAGTGGACCTTCTACATCAGGACCACGCTGGGCGATGTCTATATTGCCCAGAACAATCTGCCGACGAACCCCGAGGACTACCGCTACGTGTCTCCGGAAGGACACACCAGGCGAGCGCCCGACTACCTGCCTCGAGGCATCCCCATGTTCTGGCAACGCGCCAAGGACCGTCTCGACCGCAACGAACCGGGACCTGTGACGGTGAGGGCGCAGTACCCGAACTACATCCTGGCCTCGCAGCACACGATCCTCAAGAAGTACTCGGCGGACATCGCTCGCTACAAGCAGGCGGGGCTGTTCCCCAAGGTGAACTCGCAGATCCATGACATCTACTACGCGGATCGGGTCTATCTTGTGGGAGTCAACCCGCCCGGCGACTGGCAGATGTACGCCAACGCCTTCGACGCTGCGCTCGGGATGGAGCTCCAGGGTGACCTTCACCTGGTGATCGTGGACGCCAACAAGGTTTCCGACCCGGAGAACTACAGCCAGGCGCTCTTCGCCTACTGGCAGTCCCCCGAGTTCGGCAAGGACGCCATCTCCAAGAACAGCCTCATGGTGGTGCTGGGCACACGCGACGGCAAAACCGTCGAGTGGGCTCGCGCGGCCACCGGCATGCCCGAGGGCAACGAGCGCCTGATCATCGACATACATGACCAGATGCCCGGCACGCCGCTCGATGCGGCCAGCGTTCTCGGACCGCCCAGAGGCGAGCTGTATGCGGACGGCGGCAAGACCTACGTCCGCGTCGTTCACTCGCAGGGCAAGCTGGACCAGATTGTCTTCGGTCCGGACAAGTTCCAGCGGGTGCACATGAAGGACTACAGCTACCTCATCCACGAAATCCAGCCGACAACCGGCCAGGAGATCTGGATCCTGGTGGTGATCTCGCTGTTCGGCTGCATCGCCTGGGGCATCTGCATCGCCATCGGCGCACCGGCATACCGCAGCTACAGCGGGCGGTATCCGGGGTACTGACACTCGCTCAACAGGGGGCGGCCGCGAGCTTACCCCATCACTCTCAACCTGGCGCCCCAAGTGCGCCACAGGAGAATTGTGCCTATGAACATGGACAACTTTCTGGATTGGATCCAGAAACCCAAGGTCGCCATCGCGCTTATCAGCGTGCTCGCTGTTCTGGTCGCGACCGGCGTGGTAATCGGCACCTACGTGAGCGTCCGCAACGAGGGTCGCTCGCAGGAGCTGGCGATGAACGCCCAGTGGAACAGGATGCAGATCAACTACGGGCAGTTCCGCACCGGCTTCTTTGACAAGCTGGCCATCGCCCGCGAGAAGCGCGACGCCATGGACAAGATCCTGGTGGACGCGGTCTCCGGACGCTACGACAAGGCCGGTCAGGAAGGCACCGTCGACAGCAAGGCTGTCTTCTCAGCAATCGCCGAAGCCTACCCCGACATCAAGGGGCTCAACATCTTCGACGAGCTGATCAAGGACATCCAGGCAGGACGCGAGCGGTTCGCCAAGGACCAGGAGCAGATGCAGGACAGGGTGCGGTCGTACAACGACTGGCGCACTACCGGCAGCTTCCTCCACCCGGCATTCGTTCGCTGGGCTGGCTTCCCGTCCAGCATGCTGGAGGTGAAGGTCAACGGCAAGGAGTACCACGGTCAGGCAGCCCTGGACATCATGGCGCGCCCGATCGTCGGAGCCGACACCAACCAGATCTTCGACAGCGGCGTCGACCAGCCGGTAACCGGCAAGTAAGCGGCGTGCAGGGGCCGCGGGCAGCTCCAACGAGACACGCGGCTCGGTTTCCTACCCGGTTCAACCGGGGCTTCCGGCACTTCGCCATGGCAGCCCCAGGTCTCAGTCCGGCTCGCACCGCGAGCCAATCTCCAAACGAAAGGGTAAACATATGAAGAAGCTCATCGTTCTGGGCGTCATCCTGGGCGGCATCCTGCTGTCCGCGATGTACGTCATCAGCCTGTACACCACCACGCGCAACGAGGGGCGGCACGAGGAACTCGCGTTGACCGCCAAGTACAAGGCCGTCATGGTCTCCTACGGCCAGGACCGCCTCGCCTTCACGGACCAGCTCGGCATCGCCCGCGAGAAGCGCGACGCCATGGACAAGATCCTCGTCGACGCCGTCGCCGGCCGCTACAACAAGCCGGGTAGCCCGCAGGTCGACAACGGCAAGTTCTTCTCGGCGATCAAGGAAGCGTATCCGGACATCTCCGGGGTCGGCATCTACGACAAGATCCTGGACTTCGTCACCAAGATGCGCAACAAGTTCGCCACCGACCAGACCCAGATCCAGAACATGGTGAGGGACTACAACGAGTGGCGGACCACCGGCAGCTTCCTGCACCCCTGGATCGTGAACCTCTGCGGGTTCCCGTCCGACTCGCTCGAGGTGATCGTCAACGGCAAGACCTACCACGGCAAGGAAGCGCTGGACATGATGTCGCGTCCGATCGTCGGCAGCGACACCAACCAGATCTTCGACTCCGGCACCGATCAGCCGGTGATGCCGACCAACAACAAGTAACCCGCTCCCGGGAAGGCTGAACACCGTCGGTGATATCAGCCTCCTGACGTCGAAGCGTCGACTTCGGCGAAGGCCGCACGCGGCGGGCGCAAGCTCACCCGTACGGCCTTCGCTTATCTTTTTGCCACTTGCCTCTAAAGATGACGCAGGGGAGATTGAAACCCTCCTTGCTGAGCTATCTTTTTAGGCTTTTGAATAACTATATCGTATAGCATCCTACCCCACAATTGAAGGCTGCCGGGGTGTCGGCTCGCTTGTGGAATTAGTTTCAGTGGACCTTTCCCATGAGCCTGCGCACGAGGGGGGTGAGCAAAGCAAGAATCCCGGCGGCGGTAAACATGCTTGCGGCCATGCCACCAAACAGCCTGGCCAGCAGAGTCGGGTCGTGCGCATCAAAGAAGCCGCTCAGGTAGCCGGCCAAATAGTTGCCCAGAGCCGTGCCCAGGAACCAGACGCCCATCGTAAGCCCGACCATGCGCTGCGGCGCCAGCTTGGTCACCGTGCTCAGCCCCACCGGACTCAGACACAGCTCGCCGCACACCTCCAGCAGATAGACGGAAAAGAGCCACCATATGCTCACCCTGCCGCCGGCGGCAAGCAGGGATGCGGGAACCATAATCGCGATTCCCAGCCCGAGCAGCAGAAGCCCCAGGCTGAACTTGGCCGGGCTGGACGGTTGCCGCTTGCCCAGACGCACCCAGAGCATGGAGAAAGCCGGCGCCAGGAGGATGACGAAGACGGGATCGAGGGTCTGGAACCAACTGGAAGGGAACGGCCAGCCGAATATCTCGGTGCGCGTCAGCCGGTCGGCAAAGAGGTTGAGCGAGGAGCCCCCCTGCTCGTAAACCGCCCAGAAGATCATGTTGAAGAAGAAAAGAACCGCCATCGCCCCGATACGTTTCCACTCCTCGCCCGTGAGCGGCTCCCGGCTTTCGACGCCACCGGGGGCAAGACGCGCCGGTTTCCCGCCCACGTGGGCTATCCGCCTGCCACCGGCCACGTACTGCACCAGCCCAAGCGCCATGCCCACTCCGGCAGCCGCGAACCCCCAGTGCCAGCTTGCATGGGGATCCATGCCCGCCGCAGCCAGCACCGACCGGAACTGGCGGCTCTGCGCCAGGAAGCCGCAAACAAGCGGTGCCAGCGCCGCGCCAATGTTAATGCCCATGTAGAAGATCGAGAAACCGGCGTCGCGCCGCGGGTCGTCCTCCGAATACAGGCTGCCCAGCATGGCCGATATGTTCGGCTTCAGAAATGCGGTGCCGGCAACGATCAGGCACAGGCCCGCATAGAAGAAAGGCAGCGTGGGCACTGCCAGGGAAAAGTGCCCGAGGGCAATTATGATGCCGCCGACGAGGACAGAGAGCCTGGCCCCCAGGAAACGGTCGGCAACGTAGCCGCCCGGAATGGAGCCCAGGTAGACGGACATGGTGTATATGCCGTAAATAGTCGCGGCTGTCCGCGTTGTGAAGCCGAGACCGCCGTCGGCCACGGCTGCCACCATATACAGTATGAGAATCGCCCGCATCCCGTAGTAGCTGAAACGCTCCCACAGCTCCGTAAAAAAGAGCGTGGTCAGGCCCTGCGGATGGCCGCACAGGCCGCCCGTATGCAGGGCGCTGTCAAGCTCAGGAGATGCCTTCACGGTCGCATGCATTTTCATAACGCCAGGGGTGCGCCGGCACGATCCACAGCGAATTGCCGCCCTGCCGAGGGCCGACAACGGCGCTGTCGCGACTGCCGAGCAACTATGCTACCCGGATCCGTGCCGGCCGGGCAAGCTTGACTGATGCACTATAATGCTGCCGGGAGGAAGCGCCGTGATCAGATTTGTGCTCAGGATTGCCCTTGTGGCGGCAGCCGTCGCCTACGCGCTCCCCGATGTATCGGGCATCAAGTTCCACGGTGACGCCGTGGCGGCCCTCGCGACATCGCTCGTCTTCAACGTGGTCTTTCTGGGGCTCGAGTGGTTGCTCGGGGTCATCGTTCTTGGAATCAATATCGGCACGCTGGGGCTCGGCGTCATCATTACCAGCGGGCTCAAGTTCGTGGCCAGCCTCCTGGCACCATCGGCGGCACTATATGGAACCTCCCAGCTCCTGCCGAAATTCATCCAGGTTTCCCACTACTACCCGAACGCCATTGTGGCCGGCCTGGTCCTCGGCGGGCTCCTGTGGGTAACGGTTCCGCAGAACAAGAAGCGTTAGCGGGGGATTAAGGCCGGGTCGAGCCCAGGGTTTACCCTGAACCTTCCCCCCGGCCAGGAACCTGCCCTGCCTGCCTTCGTCGACAAGGGCGTGCCCGGCCGTCGGACACGGTCGACGCACCGAATTTGTTCGAGCCGTTCTATGACATCAGCGCTACTGCGCATCGTCGAGGTAATTTCAATGTCCGAGTACGACACGCAATTTCCCGTAGAGGAAAGTTTGCCGGGAGACATAGCGAACTTCGTGTTCGACATGAGCTTCCGCCAGATTCTCGTTGGCGACTACGTCGTTCTGCCCTGCTTCAACTCCATAGTCGACCGCGGCATGGTCGTCGGGGTGGTGGGCAGCACCTGCGAGTTCGTCATCTTGAGCCCGGAGACCGGCATCCCCGAGAGCTTCGTGCTCGATCTCAAGCACCCCGATCCGCGCACGGGGGTCTTCGGGCGCTACGGCTATCTGGGCGTCCGGGTCGTGGCTCGCAAGGGCGAGCCGGCGGCGAGGGACTTCGCCCGCCAGCTCATTGGTGCCTGCCGCGAGATCGCCCACCAGGCGCCAAAGTTCAACCCATTCATGGTCACTCAAGCCCGGGCGCGGGCCGAATTTCTGCAGACGCTTTTGAACTAGGCAAGGAGGTGGCGGAATGCCGGCCGGGGAGGGATCGCCTGAGGCGATCCCTCCTTTTTTTCATCACCCGCCCCGGCTCGTGTAACTGCGCTAACCGTCACGCCGCCGCCTCATACGTGATTGCCGCAAGCGGTTTCGGGCGCTCTGGGAGCCATTTTTTGCCAACTCGCCACCCCAAAAAATATCCGGATTGTCACCCGAGACCAGCACCACCAGCACGTGACAACGATCCCGTATAGCCATGGCATGACCGTTCTCCTTGCTTCTCGGCTCGTTCCTCGAACTCCCACAAGGGTTAAGCACTTCTTGCAATTCAAGAGGTCCAATGTCTAGGTTTGAGTCCTACTTCTTTTCATTACCGATTCAAAGCGGAAGCAAAAGCAAACCACTGAATCCCTGAACCAATCGCCCACGCCGGCTTCACTCTCCTTCCAGCGCCAAAGTGCCTGGGGCAAGTGACTCCGGCGTTTGCTTTCGGTCGGCAATTTCGCCGCCAACCGGTCAATCCGGCACGGAGGACAGACCATATGTTCAAGCGCCTCATCAACTGGGCGCGCTATCAAGTGGCGCGCCTGATTCACTGGCGGCGACGCAACGCGCGGATAGTTGTCGTGATGGGCGGACCCGGTGCCGGCAAGGGCACGGTATGCAAGCTCATCGCCCCGGATCTCGGCATTCACCACCTGAGCACCGGAGACATATTCCGTCGCGAAATCGCTGCCCAAACCGAACTCGGCAAGCAGGTCGAGCCGTATCTCAAAGAGTCCGCGCTGGTGCCAAACGGCATCACCCTCGCGGCCCTGCGCAAGGAGCTCGAGCAGCCCGCGTACTACCGCGGAGTTGTCCTCGACGGCTTCCCGCGCACCCTGGAGCAAGCACAGCTCCTGGAAGACTTGCTCCGGGGATGGGGCAACAAGGTCGAACGCGTGATTCTGCTCGAAGTACCCGAGCAGGACCTGATCGACCGCCTCTCCCTGCGGCGGACCTGCAGCAACAAATCTTGCGGGCGGACCTACCACACCAGGTTGAATCCGCCTCGTAAGGCTGATGTGTGCGACTTCTGCGGAAGCGCGCTATATCAGCGACCCGACGACGTCCCTGAGAACATCAGCAGGCGTCTGCGGGAGTACAGGGCGACCGTAAGGCCGCTTTGTGATTACTACCGGGAAACCGGCGTTCTGACAACAGTAGAGTCGACAAATGAGCAGTCACCGCAGGTGGTGGCTGCCGTTGTCTTTTCAGCCATCACAGGCAAAGGAGCTAAACCATGATGATGAATCACACTCACGAAACGTCCGCGGTCACCTCGACCGGGGAGATGCTCGGAAACACCGGCTGGACCGTCGAGGCGGCTGCCAGCATGGCCAAGGAGGTCGCACGCGAGAACCGCCTGTTCGGGGACCGGAGCCACCGGAGCAGCCGCAAGCCGGCTCGCCGGACCCGCCCCGAGCCGACGGCTCGCGAGCTCAGCCCTGCCGAGTTCACTCGGCTGACCGGCTGGACCCTGGAGGACGCGATGGCCGAGGCCCTGGAGCTCCGCAAGGAGCGCCGCCTCTTCGGCCGGACCGGCCTCTACTGCTGACCGTCGCGCACCTGGTGCGCGCGGACGGCAAGGCAACCACGGTAGGGTCTGTGCGGTAACCACCGCATGGACGAGAGGGGGAGACCCGGGCGGAGCCCGGGTTTTCCTCTTTTTTTCGAATTCGTACGATACTATATCGTATGAATTCGACCCTGGATTATTTCAGGCGTGTATGAACACACGCGTTCACACTGTTTTCCGGTATGCAGATGTGATATCGCCAAGGTTTATCCATAAAGGTGCGTGATATCATCGGGCGACACTTGATTACCGGCCGGGGCGCGCCGTGCATGCTGTTCAACAGCTTTACCTACCTGGTTTTTTTGCCGATTGTCGTGGGGCTCTACTGGCTTTTGCCGGGGCAGTACCGCCGCGGTCTGTTGCTCATCGCCAGCTACATCTTCTACATGAACTGGATGCCGGCCTACGGGCTGCTAATCCTGGCGCTTACCGTCGTCAACTATCTCTTCGGGCTGGCCATCGCCTCGTTTGAGAAGCGCGGCAAGCTCATCCTGCTGCTCGGGCTCGTCTTCAATCTCGGCTGCCTGTGCTTCTATAAGTACGCCAACTTCCTGCTCGATTCCGTCTATCAGGCAGCCCGATGGCTGCACCTGTCCTTTAAGCTGCCAGTGCCGGTGCCGGCATCGGAGCCGGTACTGAACATCATCCTGCCGCTGGGCATCTCCTTTTTCACCTTCGAGTTCATCCACTACATTACCGATGTCTACCGCGGCAGCCAGCCGGTGAGGAATTTCTGGAATTTTGCCCTCTTCGCCGCCTTCTTTCCCTCGCAGATTGCCGGACCGATCAAGCGCTTTCAGGACTTCATGAAGCAGCTCCTGGATGAGCCCGTATTCAAGTCTTCAACATTTAAAGCCGGGCTCTTCCTCATCTTCCTCGGTCTCTTCAAGAAGATCGTCCTCGGGGACAATCTCGGGCAGGTCGTCGCCGCCGGCTTCAACCATCTGGATAGCATAGGCACGCTGGACGCATGGGTAGCCGTGATCGGTTTCCAGCTGCAGATCTTCTTCGACTTCTCCGGTTACACGGATATCGGGCGCGGCTCGGCTCTGCTCCTCGGCTACAAGGTGCCGGAAAATTTCAACTGGCCGTTTCTCGCCTCCAATCTCACCGAGTTCTGGCATCGCTGGCACATGTCGCTGTCCACCTGGCTGCGCGACTATCTCTTCATCCCGCTGGGCGGCAGCCGCGGCGGCGCCTGGAAAACCAGGCGCAACGTAATGTTGACCATGATCCTTGGCGGCCTCTGGCACGGAGCCGCGTGGCACTATGTCATCTGGGGCGCCTTCCACGGCAGCATCCTGGTTCTCACCAAAGAATGGCAGGATGTCGTATCCAGGATCGGCTGGCTGGCGCGCTGGAGACCGCATCCTGCCTGGCACTGGAGCGGCGTGTTAACCACCTGGTTCCTGCTTTTTCTTGCGGGAATCCTCTTTCGCGCGGACACGATGCCTCACGCCCTGACGATGGCTCGGAAGATGTTCATCCCTGCGCCCTCGGCGCCGGTAACCGAAGTCTTTGCCGTCTCGACCCTGCCGGTGTCGCTGGCAGTCTATGCGCTGTTCTTGTTGTGCGCCCGCCTCAGCGCGTCGCAAGCCAGCGCCCGCGCCAGCCGCTTGCCGGCGACGCCGCTGTTGGATCGAATCGCCGCCTGGTGGCACAACTCGATCCCGGCGCATATCGTCGCCTACTCGGCCCTGTCGATCGTCATCCTCGGCTTTGCGCCCGGCAAGATAGAGCCGTTCATTTACTTCCAGTTCTAGGTGCTGCAATGTCGACTGCCACACAATCGAGAGCCATCGAGCCGGCGGCGGCAAAAAGCAACACACACCGCCCGTGGTGGCTTGTGTCTCTGGAGTTCGTCGCCCTCAGCCTTTTCGCCATCGCCGCCCTTGAAGGCTTCTGCCGCATTTGCGGTGTTGGCGGCCAGGAGTTTCTCTATCCGGATCCGATCATGGGTTGCCGCCAGATCCCGGGCAAGCAAGTAATCTGGCGCTTCGAAGGCTTCTCCGACGATCTCCTCAACAGCCTGGGACGCCGCGATGTCGAACATGCCCTGGCCAAACCGCCTGGCGTAACGCGGGTAGTCGTGCTCGGAGATTCGGCAACCGAAGGCTTGCAGGTGCCGCTCAAGGACAACTACTGCCGGCTGCTGGAGTCCATGCTCAATTCCCGAGGAAACGGCAAGTACGAGGTGCTCAATTTTGGCTGCTCCAGCTATTCGACAGGGCAGCAGGTGTTGCTCTTTGAGAAACAGGCGGCGCAGTATCGGCCCGACGTAACCGTTGTCCTCTACGTCCGCGGCGCCGCGCTGCAGAACGCCTACAACCCCTACAAGAAAGCCGTCGAGCCACGTCCCTACTTTTACCTCGACGGCCGCGGCAAGCTCCAGGAGGACGACAGCATCCTCCACGAGCAGGCAGCCGCTTTGCGCCCGAACCCGGTCATGGACTTCCTTCGCTGCCACAGCCGCATCTACGGAATATTCAGCCAGGCGAACCTCTCCTTGAGCATCCATGAGCCGCTGTACAACAAGGTCCGGGGCTGGCTGACCAAACTGGCGTCATTACCCGCAACAGCTTTTGCATCCGATTCGACCCGCACCCCCCTGGGGGCGCGGGCGTCCCGCCAGCATCAGGGGCGACTCCTTTATCCACCTCCGGATGTCTGGCAGGTGACCAGGGCGCTGTTCCACCGGCTCAATGAAGACTGCCGCCGGCAAGGAAGCAAGCTGGTGATCATGGTCTTTCCCAACGTCGTCGACGACCCGATCCTGGCCAGGCAGATCCCGGACCTGGAGGCGATGGGCAGGTCGGAAGGGTTCGGCACGATGGATCTAACCCAGGCCTTCCGTGCGGAACCGGACGTTCACGCGCTGTTCTTGCAGTTCCACTTTTCGGCCGCCGGACATCAGGTCGTCGCCAGGCAGCTGGCAGGCTACCTGCAGGACCACAGATAGGTCCTGACAAAAAAAACTACCCTGCGCTCACAGCCGGTTTCACGAAAGCGCGCCGCAATGCCTGGCCAGCCCGGCGGGCGGGCGTCCCGCCCACTTCGGCGTGCGCGCGGACATCACGGCGGGCAACGCGGGCGTCGCCGCTGCAGCGCTAAAGGATAACCTCAGGCTGCCGCCGGCCGCTGCTGAGTCTTGGTGTGGTTGTCGAGCCAGGAATCGAACGAGATGCTGCCGTCATCGTGGACAGTGCCGCGGGAAAGGTCTGCGGTTAACGGCCTTATCTGATCCAGGCTTCTCATCATGGCCAGTTGCGCGGCACGCTCCTGCGCTCCGGCCTCGTCCTGCCTCAGCTGATCCGAAAATGCAGCCTTGCCCTGGCTGTCCAGCGCCCGGGCCAGGTTCAAATCCAGGTTGACAAAAGGATTGGCGGAATGAGCCGATTCGGCTGCCTTGTCAGGCACCTTTTTACCCACACCGCCGTCCGTCACTACTTGAATATTGCTGTCGAACATGAATATAGGGTACCGATAGTAAGGGGATGGTTACATCCAGCTTGGGTCTATTAAATCATAACCAGAGGCAATGTCAAGCATATTTTATGTTGACGGCGCGCGCCCCGAGTTGCCGGAGCAGGTCTTATTGGCTGTCGCCCGCGCAGCCTGAAGCAGCCTCGGGCAGGTGTGCTCCTCGGCTGCCACGAAAAATCTGTCGGCCTGGCTCTAATCCAGGTGTGTAGCATCCCGGCACGACGGCAAAATTGCCAGCATACCGGCGCTTGCTCTGGGACTGACTCTGGTTGTGAAGCCGAGCAGTTCAGCAACTGTCCTTTTTTCAGAACGGCGGACCGGCTCCGCTGTACGATAGCGGTGTCGCTGGACCGTATTTTCAGGAGCAGGGGCATTGAGCGGCAGGCGGACCGAAATAGCATCAGCGCTTGCCGCTCTCATCTGGAGCATGGCAGCCACCGGAGCAATGGGTCAAGATTCGACAAATCCTGCGCAAGCCAATCCCGTCCCGCCTGCAAAGGTCAAGCAATTCTGGGACGTCGCCGAAAAGTATCGTGGCCGAGAGCCGGCGAAAGCCGTCGAAGCATACACAAGGGCGATTCAGGCTATGCCCCTTTATGGCTATTCCTATTTCCATAGGGCAGCGGAATTTGAGAGCATGAAGCAGCACGACAAGGCGCTCGCCGACCTCAATGAGGCGATGCGTCTCGGCTGCAATCGAGCGCTCATTCTCGGCTATCGCACCCATGTATACGAGGCAATGGGGCAGACGCAGAAGGCTCTCGACGACTACAACGCGCTCGTGCAATTGCTGCCGGGATCAGCCCAGGTGCTCCTCAATCGGGCTGTTTTCTACTACGGGAAAAAAGAATACAAGCTGGCACTAGCAGACATCGAGGCCGCCCTGCGGATTGACCCTTCCAACAGGCAGTGTTATGTCTGGCGCAGCGTCATCTATTCCGAAACGGGAAACCGTGCCGGGGCTGATGCCGACAGGAAGATTCTTGCCAATATGGATCCACAGCTGGCGCGCGCCACCGCTCGCATCCGGAACAATCCGCACTCCGCCGCAGCGCTCCTCGAACGATCGGATCTTTATTGGCAAAAAGGGATGCTGGATTTGTCTATGGATGACTGCAACGCCGCGGTAAAGCTGGAGCCCGGAAATTCGTCCGCCTACCTGGCAAGAGCAGAGAAGCTGCATGCGATGGGGAAGACGAGCGAGGCTTTCGCCGACTGCAACAAGGCGATCGCGCTGGCGCCGCATGACCCGCGTGCCTACAAAGAGAGGGCGGCACTACACCTGCGCTTGGGGCAGGAGAAGGAAGCAATGGCTGACCTCGACAGGGCGCTTGCAGCTCGACCTGATGACGCCGAAGCGCTGACCACGCGCGGCTGCTTGCTCTCCGGCCAGGGGGCGTACCGGCAAGCAGTGGCTGACCTCACCGGAGCAATCCGTCTCGACCCGAACAAGGCGGAAAGCTATCTCTGGAGGGCAAACGCGTACAAGCGGCTCGGCAACTTCGAGAAAGCAGTTGCCGATTACTCCGTGGCCGTTCGCTTGAATCCCAACGACCCATCTGCTTATCTGGGGCGGGCTGAATCGTACGAAAAGCTCGGTCATTATGGCCCGGCAATCGCCGACCTGAGCACCGTTATCGCCGTCAATACCAGCGATGAAGGCGCGCTGGCGGCTCGAGCAAGACTGTACGAAAAGACCGGGCAGAATCAAATGGCGATTGCCGATCTGTCAAGGCTCATTGCCAGGAGCCCGAACAGTCGGGATATCTATGCCGACCGCTCAAGGATTTACGAGAAGCTGCACGACCACAAAAAGGCGATTGCGGACCTCGACCGTGTGCTGGCCCTCGATGCCCAGGATGCGGAAGCTTATGTGGCACGGGCGCGCATTTATGAGCAAATCGGCAGCTTGCAAAGAGCCGTGGACGATTACAGCCGCGCCATCGCCTTGAATGACCGGGACGCCGAATCTTACCACAGCCGCTGCCGATGCTATGAAAAGCTGGGGCGGCATGCGCAGGCCGCCGCCGACAGAAGAGCCCCCGCTTACATGAGCCGTTTTGTACCGGTTCCCGGGTATTACGATCGCGCCCGGGCCCGGCAGGCAGTCGACGAGTACACGAGATCGATTACCTTCTCTGCCGGCGATGCTCTGGCATATTTCATGCGTGGCTGGAATCGCATGGAGCTCGAGCAATACGGCGAGGCGCTCGCCGATCTGCGCAGCAGCAGCCGCTTGAATCCCGACGACGGGAAAACCTGGTTCCTGAGCGCGATGTGTCTTGATAAGCTCGGCCGGCACCGTGAGGCGGAAGTCGACCGGGCCAGGGCGGACAGGCTCGGAATTTCGCAACCAGCCCAGCTCTATGAAGGCTTCATCCACCTGCAGTGGTAGCTGTCGTCACCACATACGATACGTTCCGGCGGTATATTTAGGTACGTTATTGTATAGTATACAACAGCCTTTTTTAGAGAACGTAGGCGAGAATAGCTGTTTGGAGGACGAGAGGACCGCTCCCTTTTAAATGTGCTCGGCGGTGTGCGTGAGGGTTAAGAAGATGCAGCCGGCCGCACCCGGGGGTACGGCCGGCTGACCCTCGAATTATCAGGTTTCCGCTTGCGCTTCAGCTCACTTGAGCCAGCCTGACCTCGCGCAGGGCCTGAGGGTTCTCCCGCTTGTGACGGCGGATCGCCTTGTAGACCAGCGCCTTCAGGTGCACCGGATCCAGGGCGGCGACCTCCTGGTCGGTCAGCTCCATCGCCCGCGCCACCCGGAAGTAGAACTCCGCGGTCCGCTCGGCGATCTCCGGCCCGCCAAAGCCCGACTTGCGCCGGAACTCGGAGGCGAGCTTCCTGGCCTGCCGGTAGTCATCGACGGACAGCGGCTGGTCAGGATCGAGCACGCGCGCCAGCGCGCTCGACGGCTCGACCATCGACGGCAGCGTCAGGAGCCCACGAATCGTGAACTCGTTGAGAGCAGTCACCGAGCGAACCTTACCCTGGAAGTCGACGTACGAGCCCAGGCCGTCGGGGTCCGGCTCGCCGCCCGCCACGCGAGCGCCGCGGGCGACGGTGCGTTGCGAGAGCCTGGCGTTGTCAGGCACATCGCTTATCGGGTGGGTAAGGAAGTCCGGCAAACCCTGGATGCGGAGCTCGATCTCGCGGACCAGTTCCTCCGGGGCGGGCATGACTTCCCGGATGCGCCGCTTGCGAGGCTGGCCGCCGGCCGGCTGCACCGGAGGCTCGGATCCCGGCAGCTTGATGCCGGAGACCTCGGCGAAGCAGAGGTCCTCACCGGTGAGAGCACGCTGGTACCGCTTGCGGAACCCGGGCAGAACGGCTGCCACGGCGCCGGCGAAGAGGTTCTCCAGCCCATCGAGGCCGCCGCGGACCACGCGCAGGCGGTTGTCCCGGGAGAGGGACTCGAACGCCTGCTCGTAGAGCGCCAGCCCGAACTCGCCCACGTAGGGGTTGGGCTGTCCGACCAGGATGCTCACCAGCGTGTGCGACCTGAGCACGCTGAGCGGCTTGCCGTCACAGAAGAAGCCCGTGAGCTTCGTGGCCGGCCGGCGGTGGCGGCGAGATCGGCCGAGGTTCAGGATCTGCTGCGAGCCGGGGGTGCGGCGGGCGCGTTCCCGGTTCCACGCGAACAGGGCCGACAGAAGCGACATCTGCTCTGAGTGGGAGATGCTGCAGACGATCTCGACCTTGCCGTGCCGGGTGTTGAGACGGACGCGGTCGGAAGCGAAATGAACGGTGTACTTCATGCTTTTCCTCTCTTTTTGTTGAAAAAAACTCTCGCCACGCCAGGGCATGGCGCCATAACCGCGCCGGGGCTCCGTCGCGGAGACCCCGGCGCGGGCGTCGCTGAAAAGCCGGCCCTCAGGCCGGCTCGGAAATTCAGGCGATGCGGGCGTGCACCGCCTGCCGGGCGCGGAACGACTCGACGAACCCGCGCACGCCCTCGGCGCCGGCGCCGGCGACGAAAGCATCTCCGTCACCAGTGCTGGTCACGGCCACGACGGCGCCCGCCTCGTTGAGAACCGGCCCACCGGAGAATCCGGCCAGGTCCAGTCCGGCACCGAGGAAGTACACCGCCTGCGGCAGCGCCGGGCAGGTGATATTCGGGGCATCCGGATCGACGCCGTCGACGAACCGACCGTGATACATGGCCACGTAGCCCGAGAGCGAAATGGCGAGCCGGCCGGCCGGATAGCCGAGCCCGATCACCAGTTCGTCGCGGACCAGACTTGCCGCAAGCAGGTGAAGCGGGCTGAACTCGCAAGTGCGGTCCTTGACCTCCACGAGCGCCAGGTCCTGCTCCTCGTCGACCGCGACCAGCTCCGTGTCGTAGAGCCTGTCGAGGACGATGAACGAGCTCAGGTGCCCCTCGACGACGTGGCGCGCGGTGAGGAACAGCCCGTGCTCGTCCAGGCAGAAGCTCGTCCCGAAGCCGGTGACGATGTGCCCGTCGATGCTCCTCTGCGTGTTGAGCACAGCCACGGATGCGGACGCCCTGGCGTAGGTTTGCGCGAGCGCCGCGGACGGCTGCACGAACCCGACCAGCGGAACGCTGGTGGCAGTGCCACTGACACAGATCTTGCTCATGGTTGTCATCCTCCAGTCGTTGTGAAAACGGAAACGAGCAGCGCCAGCCCGTCAAAGGACAGGGGCTTGCTACTGGCAGGTCGCTGCTCCATGCCGCAAAAGGCCGGTCGCTCAGCCGCGGAAGTCGTCGGAGGTCTCCTCCTCGACCAGGGTGGCAACGGACAGGCTCGTCTGCGGCTTGATCTCCGGCTGGAGCTGCCGCTGGCGAACCAGCATCGGCACCGCAGCCCGCACCCGGCGGCCGGCCTCGGGGTCCAGCTGCGCCAGCGCGGTGCCCAGCGAACCGGAGTAGTGCAGGTCCTCGAGGAGGGTCTGCATGTCCTCGCTGAGCCGGTCGTAGACGGCCTGCAGGTGGCGATCGGCGGCGTGAGCAGCCTCGGAGATGCGCTCGGCGACATCGTCGCCCGGGAAGCGCATAACCTCGGTAGCCAGCCGATAAACCGCGACGGTCTGCCTCCAGGCTTCCGGATTGCGGTAGCCGTCGGCGTCCTCGAGCGTGCGCTCGAAGTCCTCGACGGACTCGGCGGCGCGCACGCAATCGACGAGGTGGCGGGCCGCATCGTGCATCGAGCCGGCCCTCAACCACGCCCGAGCAAGCGCCGCCAGCCCGGTGGGCTTGAAGGGCTCGAGCAGGCGGTCGAGGCGCAGCTCGGCGATGAGCCTGCGCAGCGCGTACAGCGTCTCCTGGTCCAGGGCATCGACGGCGATGTCCAGGCAGAAGACCTCGCGGAGCTGCGTCATCACGTGAACGAGCCTGCCGGCCACTTCGCACTGCCTGGCGTCCTCAGCGAGAAACGCCTGCTTGGCGGCAGCCTGGTGGGCGGAGCCCTCGTGCATCAGCTCGACCCACCGCTCTTTGGCCTGGGTAGCAGCCTGGCGAACCGCCCGGACATCGGAGATGGCTTGAATCAGTTGCGCGAGCATATGACGACCTCCTTCGTGTGAAATATGGGCTCCCCACGGCGACCGCGGAAAGCCGAAAGAGAAAAGCGCCCAGCCCCGCAACGCAGGCACCAGGCGCTCGACAATTGGTTGACGGAGACCTCCGCCGGCGGAAATCCGCCAGAAGAATGTCTCAAGATTCAGTTAGAACGACAGTTTTGGGTTGTGTTTCTACTCGGGTGAGGCGAAATGGAATACCGAAAGTGAGATGACGGTAAAGAAAAGACCCGATCACAAACAAGATCGGGCACAAAAGAGCTTATTGTGCGAACGCTTAATTCCCCAACCACAGCCGCATCCGCATATCGGCATCAGGCCGTTATTTCGGGAATTTTTCGCCCGCGTTCCGGACAGCCACCCCGAGGGCAGGGGCTGAGATCGGATTGCCGGCCCTATGGGGCAATCACGAATGAAAGCGGGGCCGCATTGTTAGCACAGTTCCGCAAGCGGGCGTCAGCACCCCGGCAGCCTGAGCGGGGCGGATGCGTTGGCCCTCAGCGATTCCCCTGGTTGCTGACAGGCAATTCCGTCTCGCTTTCAGCCTTATCTGGATCGACGGTCTTGGAGCCGCCGACCCGCAGCCTTTGCGCGTGCTGAAAGAGCTTGATATTCCGTCTCTGGTTGGCGGCTTCCAGCTCGTCGTCGGGCGATTGCTCTTTTACCTTCAGCTCCTTGAGACCTCGCAGGCAGTTCTGCTTTATGTCGCCGCTGGCGCATGCCGTGACCTGGCTCGCCCAGGTCACGGCCGGCTGCTGCTGGACGCTGACCACCGCCGCCGGATTCGAGGGCGGGATGGCGGCCAACCCTGCTTTGTACTCATTGATTGCCTGGGCCAAGTTGCCCTGGCTGGCGTAGCATCTGCCCAGTAGATAGTGCGCCTCGGCATCATCTGGATGATTCCGGAGCTCAACTATCGCCAGCGGCATCACCACGTCCCACTTCTTCCTGTCCGCCGCCTGTTCCATCCTCTCGACCATCTTGTCCGAGGCAAGCTTGATGTCCGCCGGGGACGGATTGGGCAAAGGGGCGCCGCGGTACGCAACCGCCACCCTCTTGACCCCGAAGGCACCACGGTGGGAGTGAAGCGTCAGCGACGTATTGGGGGCCAGCGAGCAGAGCACGGCAGGATGGCACTGCGGGTCATAAAAACGCCGAATCGGCGTGCCCAGCTCATGTTCCATCTTCTTGAAGCTCACCTGCGATTCCGGGAAGTGCATCAAGAAATCGGATGAGATGACCTGTCCCGGGTACGATTCCTGCTGATGAAGCTCGTACATCAGCTTGTGATGCGCCCCGTACCAGAACTGGGATTTGATTTGGGCGCCGCCGATCGGGGGGCCTTGCTCGGGAAGCCCGATCACGTACTGCAAATACTCGATGTTCATCAGCTCCGGCTTGGAAGCCAGTTTGCGCATCAGCTCCAGCATGTCCGGATCATCAGGCAATCCCGGCTTTGCCTGCGCCGCAGAGCAAAGAAGCAATGCCAAAATACAGACAGCAACGAACAGCCGGTACATAGGCTCCTGCACGCACGGTCTCCTGCGCGATCAATTATACGTGATTTCGCCCAGTCCACCTGACATCATTACCGAACGTATCACAGCCTGAGGCAATCGCGCTTGCGGGCTATCTCAGACGGATGCGCCGGAACGGCTCCGCGTACTCAACACCAGCCAGCCGGCCTGCCGAGCGCGCGCGGTCAATTACGGTCTGCTGCACGGAATGTGGATCAGGAAATTGACTCTTGTGCATGGCCAGCGCGGAGCTCTTCTTGACCAGCGTTTTGGTTATCTCGACCAGGCAGTTGGGCGCATTGGTGCTCCAGAGGAAGATCTCCCTCACCCTGTGCGGCGCCAGCCCCTGGGAAATCTGCTCCGGGTAGCAGAGCGCGCCGCGCGCAAACGGATGGCAGGCATCAACCGCGGCCAGGCCGATTGCCCGGTGATCCGCGTGGTTTACCTCCCCGTATTCGTCAAAGACGACGGTGGGATCGAACGTGAAGACCATGTCCGGCTTGAGCTGGCGGATAAGTCGCACGACCTCGCCCCTGAGCTCGGGACCGTAAAAAAGCGAGCCATCTTCACGATCGAGAAAGAAAACGTCGCTGACGCCCAGCTCAGCGGCAGCCGACCGCTGCTCCGTCTTGCGGAGCCCGGCCAGCTCCGCCGGCGTCCGCGAGCCCTCGTCATCGCCCTTGTCGCCACTGGTCGCCACAGCGTAAAAGACCGTGGCACCGGCAGCCGCCAGCAGGGCAATCGTGCCGCCGCAGCCGAACTCCGCGTCATCCGGGTGGGCGAACACCACCAGAACACTCTGCCCGGCCGCAGCCTCGAATGCCTCCAGCTCCAATGCCCCGGCCATTTAATCGATTTGACCTCGCCAGCAGTCACTAAAGTTTAGATCTCTATCCAGCGATTTCTAACAGCGGTCAGTGAAAGTTGAGACCACAAGGTCGGTGAAACTTGCTACCAGTGAGAGCCGGGTCAGTGTGAATATTCGCCCTCATTCGTAAGAACACCTGTTGCAATGCTGGTTTCAGATTGCAACAAGAAGATCTCAATCGCCAGAATAGGAGTCACACAGTCCATCACCCAATCAGCCACGAGGAACCCTGGCAAGTCGCACGACAATTCCACTTTCACAGCGATCTCGATCCGGCCGATTTACACCACATCTGGTGGCGGGCGAATCCCTCCTTCCGGTGCCGGCTGCCAGCAGGTGTCCCGCCTCGGCATCAGCAACTCATTCCTCCGCAGCTAACCTCCCCCCTGTAGGGTAGAAACGGACGCCGAAATGCGCTCCTGGCGCCATGCTCATTGCTTCCGGAAAAGGCTGCGGGAGCCGCCGGCACGCAACCCGAGCGCCTGACGCCCGTACCCGCACCGCCATTTACAGAAAGGACTCTCCCCATGTCTGGTATTGCCAACTCCTACTTCAACAGTCCGGCCAATCCTGGCAGTCCGGTCAGCCCCTTAAACCCGGGAAACCCGGCAAGCCCGCTCAATCCCTTGAACCATGGCACCAGCAACTGGCATCCCGGCACCGCTTCGCCACCCGATTGGCTGCCCTTCATCGGCGGCATACTGCTGGCGCTCATGCTTTGCCTGGAAGTAAGCCTCCCCCATCTCTGCGTGGGGGCGCTACTGGGCAAAAGAACCGGCCTCGTCACGGGCGCGATCCTCACAGCGGTCTGGTGCTTGCTCTACTTGTCCGGTCGCTTCGGGCTTGTCTCCGGGCTGGCCCTGGTGATCGTGCCTGCGGCAGCCGTGCTCTTGCTCGTGCGGGCTGTATTGCCCAGGCCGGATCGAAGAGCGCCGCTCGGAGAGGATTCAAAATGAGATTGCAAAAGCACGAAGACGGTCCGCAACTCGAGGAGCTTTGCCGGACGAACGATGCGGTTGTCGCCGCGCGCGCCGCCGTTGATAAGCGCCTGGGCAAAGTCCGGGAAGCACAAGAAAGCCTGCGACGCGACAGCGCCCTCCCGCTGGATCCCGCCAGGGATGCCGAATGGGCTGCCCTGCAACTGGAATTGCAGGTCAACTTGATCTACCAATGCTGCGCCCTGCAGCAAGAGGTTCAATCTCTGGCGGATTTCAAGGAAAGGAAGCCTTAGTCGGATCGCCTGTTGCGCAGCTTACCAAGAAATCCTGGGCGCTTCCTTCGGTTCCGCTGTCGGTGCCAACTGCAAGCTTCTTCCGGCTATCGGTGCTGCGTACCTGAACGCGTTCGCCGGACTTGTCGCGCACCTCAACACCCCGGTTTCCTCGGCGGGCTCATCGGGGCGCTGGCGGCGCTGGCCTTCGTCGCCGTCATCATCGCCCGCTATCACAGGAAAGGCTAGTCAACGGATCGCGACCGGCTGCCGCAGCTGGTGCGGCAGCCGGGAGTCGAATTCCAGCCGCCCGTCCGACGCCCGCATGCGGGCCGGTCAGCATGCCGGTCCGCTTCATCTCCCTGCCAAGGGTAGAGCGGACAACACCGTGGCGATATCACCGTGCGACAACGAGGACTTCAACACGAAGTTCCCCGCCAATAGGGAACAGAGGATGTCCGCGCCTGGCGAGAAGATGGGCCGCGCGACAGCGGAGGAATCCCCGGCCGCCGTCCGTGTCGGGGGCAGCAGCCACTCCAGTGTCCCGAGACGGACACGGATTGAAGGGGCAAGAATTCGGACGGAAAGCGGGTGGGGTGCGCCGCGATGATTTCGGCGGCGTCAGGAAATCCGGTCGTCTACGTTCTCCTTGAACGCTGCTACTCTTGCGACAATCTCTTCTTCCGGCAGATCCAGGGCCGGCAAAAGGAACGCCCCCGCCGGCGGTTCGCAGGCAAAATGCATGCCGGCGGACAAGAGCGGCAGTCCGGCCGCCCGCGCGCAATCCGCAATGGCAGCATCGTTGATCGGCAATCGCAGATGAACGAACAGATGTGAACTCGAGCTGGCCCTGGCAGGGCTGACAGCCGTGCCGAAACTTACACTCAAGGCATGAACCATGGCCCTCCAGCGGCTGGCGTAGATAGCCTCCGTTCGCCGCAAGTGCCTTTCATACTCTCCGCTATTCAGCAGCGAGGTCAGGGCCAGCTGATCCAGAAAGCAGAAGTGCGTCTGAAACGCATCGGCATTCATGATCCACGAGCCGGTCAGCGCCGGCACCATCTGTGCCGGCGCAATCACATAGCTGACATTGACCAGCGGGTAAAGCGTGCGCCGGAAGCTGGAGATATAAATGACGTTGTCCCTGCCGGTCAAGGCACGCAGCGGGGGCAGCGGAGAGCCGGCGGGCCGGTATTCGGAGTCGTAATCGTCCTCGATTATGATCACATCGTTTCGATCCACCCAATCCAGGAGCAGCTGGCGGCGCTCCATCGAAAGCGGGGCGCCGGTGGGGTCGTGATGCGAGCTGTTGACATAAACAATCTTGGGCGGCCTGCGCAGGGCTGTTAGCTGACGCACATCCATGCCCTGCTCGTCGACTGCCACCGCAGTCAGATCGGCGCCCAGCCAGGCAAACGTCTCCCGGGCGAATAGCGATCCCGGCTCCGGGAAGACGATGCTGTCCCCGCTATCCACGAGCAACTCAGCCACTGCGGTCAAGGGGTACGTGGAGGAGGTCATGATCACCAGACTCTCCGGCGGGCAGTCGATCATGCGAGAGCGCGAGACGTAAGCACAGATCGCCTCCCGCAGCGGCCCGTAGCCAAAAGGATCGCTGCCGTAATCAAGCAACGACGGATCGTAAACGCGGCAGCAATCCGCAAGTGCTTGCTTCCACTGGGCAACGGGGAGGCATTCCGGCGGCGCGCAACCAAACTTCAATCCAGGGGAGTCGAAATCGGTGACCTGACGTGTTTGCAGCCGGAGCAGACGCCGTGCCAGCTCGGAAAAGGGCAGGTCACTGGGCGCGGAACTTGTGGCCCGGGCGGGCGGTCTCCTGCGCACAAACGTGCCCGTGCCTTCTTCGGTTTCGATAAGGCCTTGCGCGCCGAGATCCTCGTAAATCCTCACCGCCGTCGCGCGCGATATGCCGAGCATCTTTGCCAGCTCCCGCGTGGAGGGCAGGAGCTGACCCGGCATGAGCTTGTGCTCGAGGATAGCCTCCTTGAGCTTGTTCGTCAGCTGCCGTTGAACAGGCGCTTTGCCGTCCCGTTCCAGTTCCAGCGGGAGCCTGGCGTGACGCCGACCAGCATTCAAAGCCGATACCATGTTTAACGACCTGGCAGCTTGCGGGCGATTTGAATCAGACGCTGCCTGGCCGCCGGAGGCAGGCGGAAAGTGCTGTCCGGCAGATCAGAGCCGGCAACTGCCAGCTGCACCACGTTAATCTGCTCTTCCATCCTCGCCCGTGCGCGTGGGCGCGCGAAACTGCAGGACTTGTCTGCGGGCGTCCAGCCGAAGCCCCGGGTGGGTGAGCCTGTGCATCGAGCCGCGGTGTCCGACATATGAATTCTCCTGGACTTCAAAGACAGGGCCATGCTCAAAACGCATTGCCATCTGCGGCAAGTCTAAAGGCAATTTCCGGCAATTTCCCGACACGCGACTCCCGGGTTGCCGGCACCGGCGCCGGGCAGCTGTACCCCTCATCAATTTCAGCGCCGTTTATCTATGCCCTTCTATAGTAGCACCAGCCAAAAAAGTTTTGCCCGGGCAAGACACCGTGGTGCCATCCCCGGGCAAAAGCGAAGCGCGTTAGGCCTGCTTGGCGGCGAGCACCTTGTCCAGATGCCCGGCGAGCGCTGCCGGATCGTCGGTGACGATGCCGTCGGCGCCAAGCTTCAGGGCGAGATCAAACTCGTCGGCGGTGGTGGCCGTCCAGGTGTTGATCTTGAGACCAGCCATGTGCGCTTCCTCGGCGGCAGCCGTGGTAAGCGCCCCCAGGTACGGGTGCCAGAACCGGCAGCCTACCTTCTCGGCATACTCGCCTACGTCCACCAGGAGCCCGTTGATCAGCAGCCCGAGCTTGAGGTCGGGCGCCTTGCCATGAATCGCCTTCAGGACGCCGTGGTCAAACGAGCTGAGCACTACCGTGTCAGCCGCCTTGTACTTTTCGATCATGGCGATCAGGTCATCGGCGATACCCTCGTACGGCCAGGGCTGGTTTTTGATCTCGATGTTGAGCATGCACCTGCCGCCGACCAGCTCGAACACCTCGCTCAAAAGCGGAATCCGCTCATCGCTGGCGTCTTGCGAGCCCGGCTTGAGCAGGCGCACCGCCTTGAGCTCGTCCCAGGTCTTGTCCTTGAGCAGACCCTCGCCATCGGTCGTCTCGGCCAGGTCGCCGCCATGGACTCCGCCATGCAGGACGACCAGCTCGCCCGACTTGCACTTCTGCACGTCGAGTTCGATGCCGTATATGCCAGCCTCCAGGCATTTCTTGAAGGCGGCAAGAGAATTCTCCGGCGGGGTCGGATCGGCCCAGCGGCGTCCGCCCCTGTGAGCCCAGATGTTCGGTCTTGTTCGGTTGTCCATAATTTGCTCTTTGCACCTTATCTGAAGAACCGGAAGCAAGCGGGGGCGCAGCGCTTAAAGCCACCGCGCCCCCGCTTTGCCGGAATAGTTATCCTTACGGGCAATCACCGATAGATCTGGGCAAGGACACTGGGGTTGCGTTCCTTGCCCAGATCTTCCACGCCGTGATTACCGCACCGCGACCTTGCGCGCCGCCTTGTCGGCCTCGACGCGCGCGATCAGGTCCAGCCCCTTCTGGTGCAGGTCAGCTGCCTGCAGGTCCGCGGGGTGGGACGCCATGCGTTCCGCGAAGATGCCGGTCAGCATACCGATCTTCTTGAGCGAGCGCGGGTGGCGCTGCGCCGCCGAGATGAAGGCAGCGTACTCGGCCGGCGTCGCCTCGGTGAGGAGGTAGCGCCAGTTGATCAGGTCGGACACGGTCAGCTCCTCGTCCGCCAGCGCCACACGAAGCTCAGCCTCGTGCGTGCGCGGCGAGAGGTACGTGCCGAAAAGCATGTCCATCAGCGGGTGGACGATGGTGAAGTTCGTCCGCTGATCCCAGTGGTGCAGCAGGTGGATCTTCTCCAGCCACTGGAAGTAGCTGCTGTTCACCCACGGGTGGTCGACCTCGTGGAATCGCGAGTGGGTTTCGTCGATGATGAACTTCGCGTAGCCGAAGACGGCCAGCACGAAGAACACGGTCGCGAAGCTCACGCCGTGCGTGAGCAGGAACAGCGCCGTGACCATAATCGCCGGGATCGCCCAGCTCAGTCCGAGACCGTCTTCCGAAGAGACGTAGTCGACTGCGCGGCGGTAGAAGCGCCCGATCGGGTAGATGATCATGTGGTGGATCCAATGGAACTTCTGGTTCCGCCGGAACACCTGCGCCCGGCGGGTGAAGAACCCCACGTGCTGGAAGAAACGGTGATAGGTGTAGCCGACGCTCTCAACGAGGAGGACGGCGCGCAGTGCCATCACCAGTGGTGACAACACAAAGCTTACCAGCCAGCCGGGAACGCCGGCGGCCAGCAGCTTTGCAAATAGCAAACCGCTCCACGGCTCAGCCCACGCGAATGCGATCAGGCTGGACAGCCCCACCACCAGCCAGGCGGTGTAGAGGATGCGCCGCGCCAGTCCTTGGCGCGGCTTGAGCGATGCTTCGTACAGCGCATTGGTTTGCGTGTTCATGACCTGGGTGCTCCTTGACACCCGAAAGCAGGTGCCGTATAAGCGGCACACGAACAAAGTTGACCCGCTTGCGCGGATCGGTAGAGAGCAAGTAGCAGCAGCGCCGAAGCGCTACGCGATCAGGGGTGGGCTTTGACGCCGCGGTCCCTGGTCCCGTACCGCACCGGATCGATGCCGGCCTCGTGCCTGGCAGCAAGTCGAGCCTGCCGCTCCCGTTCCTCGAGCTGGACGATCAGTGCCAGCTCGTAAGCGTCAGCGTAGCTCTTGCCGGCGGCCATGAGCTTGCGTTCGGCAAGCTCGTGCACGAGCGTGAATCGGACCTGGGTGACGGACATGCCGCCTTCCAGCCAGATCTCGTTTCTGGGCACGAACGGGTACTTGAGCCCGTGCCCGCCGAAACAGAAGTCACCGTAGATGTCCCGCCGGATCCTGGTGCCGTCCACGATCCACACGTCCAGTCCCTGGACCTTGCCGTGGTAACGCCGGTAGACCCCGTCCATGTTGACTCGCAGGTCCCGGAGCTCGGAAGGGCAGCGCTTGTCGATGTGCCCCATGGTGATCGCGCCGAGCGACCGCTCGTGACGCGCGGCGGCGCGCATATCTGCCAGGCGGAACTTCTTTTCGTAAGCGATTGCCGAGCTGTGGGCGCGGTCGTAAGTCCAGCCCCGCTGCCGCATGAGCTCAAGCTCGTGCAGCTCGTGGAGGATCGTGTACTCCAGCTCGTCGATGGCGATCCGGTCGTCGATCCAGATCTCACCCGGCGGGTTATAGCGGTAACGCTGCTCGTTGCCGCCGTAGATGAAAGCCGGGTAGATCTCCCCGAAAACGCGATCGCCGTTGACAATCCAGACGTGCTGCCCCCGGCGCCTGCCGAGATAGACCCGGTAGATGCCGTCGAGCTTGACGTGGCCTGTGTTGCGGTAGAGCAGCTTGCACTGCCCGTGGTTCTTGCATTTTTTCATGGCGTAAGCCCGGGGTAAGCGTTCAGGATGCTCGTCCGTGCCGGCGGAGGATCTCCACCAGACGGTCGAGCGGTAGCGCGTAAGCCGTGTTGCCGTCGCGGCCAACCGTGGTCTCTGCCATGCACAGGGCGTTCAGGATGGCTTCCTCGGTCGCCTCCGCGGTAGCCTCGAACAACGGGCTGATGAAGTCATCGCTGACCTCGGGCAGCGCGTTGACCGGTTTGCAATGGCGGGGAAGCCTGCGGCTGGTGGAAAAGGCCACCATGAAGTCACCGCTGCTGTTGCGCGCGACGGAACCCGTGCGCGCAAGGCCCATCGCCGCCCTGGCGGCGATTCGCTCCAACTGCCGCTGATTGAGCGGCGCGTCGGTGGCGATGATGATCACGATCGAGCCGTCATGGCGACCCTCTGTCACCCCTTCCGGAATGAGCCTCCCGGCCGGGACGCCGTCGACCCGCAGTTCGTGGCGATCGCCGTGGTTGCAGTTGACCAGCACGCCGACCGTGTAGCCACCCTGTTCGGCCGCCACCTTGCGGGAAGCCGTGCCGATGCCGCCTTTGAAGTCGTAGCAGATCATCCCTGTTCCGGCACCGACAGCACCTTCAGCGACAGGACCGCCGGCGGCGCTGTTGAGGGAGGACAGAACATGCTCGGGCTTGACGTGGCGCCCCCGAATGTCGTTCAGGTACGAATCGTCGCACTCGCCCACAACCGGCAGGTAGCTGTCGTCCGCGATGCCGATCGTCGGGTAGCGCGAGACCATCCAGCCGACCGCCGTGTCGAAGACCATGCCCACCGAATGGGTATTGGTCAGGAACAAGGGTCCGTCGATGAACCCCAGCTCCTTGATCCAGTCGGTGCCTGTAACGACCCCGTTGCCGTTGAGCACGAAGGCGCCGGCGGTGACTCGATCGTTCCAGATGTCGCCATCGTGGGGGATAATCGCGGTGACGCCTGTCCGCACGGGACCTTTCCCCGGCACGAGCTTGCCGTCGCCCTCGATGAGGGTTGTCTGCCCGACCTTGACCCCTTTCACGTCGGTGATGGCGTTGAGGGGACCAGACTCGAGCACGCCGATCCGGACTCCCAGATCGCGCAGACGGCGGCGCTTTGCCGGCGCACCGGGGGCCTCGGCCTGCCCGGTGCCTTCCGTGGATTCCCCGCCGGAGCCTGCGGGGTCAGCTTTTGGGTAGTTGTCGCCTTCCGGCACGTCCTGCTCCCTGTCGCTCGCATCCTGCTCAGGCGTGGCGTCAGCGGGCGAACCGAACAATCTGAACAGTGAGCGCCCGCGCCTGCAAGAAGGACAGCGTTGGCGGTCAGTGCGGTGACGGCACGGACGGCCAGCCCCTTTCCTGGCAAGAGCATACTGGCGAATCTCCCAGATCACAAGCGCGGCGAAGGCGGACACAACGAGCCCGCAGAGAAGCGCCGCTTTGAGACTCTCATTCATAGCAACCTCCAATCTCCGTTTCCTGCAGCGCGTTTCAGGCAACAAGCAGGAACACCGGCTGGAAAACGGACTAAGCTGCAGAGCGCACCAACGCGATCCGCATAGAAACAAGATTGTTTTTCTTCGAGAAGCTGAACCGGAGGAAACGATCTCCATCTACAGCCAGGAAAACGAAATAGTCGACCTGAATCTAGAGCAGCACGCAAGCAGGTTCAATCGCCGGCCGTTGAGATCTGTTTCACTGCGTTGCCGCCAGCGAGGCCGGGCGCTTGACGACGGGCACGCCTCAGAACCCTGGTAGCGGCACGGTTGCCTGAGCCCGGGAGTTCGGGACCGCCCTTTTCGTTCCGCGAGCTAGCACAGCGGCAAAATATGTGACGGGCAACGACCGGGGGCGGCGCCGCCGGTAATGACGCCGGAAATCCGTTAGCGCGGCTTGTGCAAATTTTCTTGACAAGTCTCTTTCTATAAGACGAGGTGAGGATCTAGGGTAAGTCATCGTTTCTTTTTCTTGCCACGAGCACCTTAAGGCAACCTACAGACCCTTATTACCCGGATCTCCCAATTGACGGAAGCCTCTTTTGAGGCTCGGTGTTGTTGGGACTTCGGGACCGCTCGCTAATTCCTCACCCACGTAAGCACACCTGACCCGTCTTGCACCGGCGCCGAACCGTGCCGGCTGTCTGGGTCTCTTACCACCCCTGACCAGGGGGCGTGCTTCCCATTCTCATGAGAGGAGAAGCTATGTCCAGAAAATGTCGCCTCCCCGGGCGCAACTTGTGCGCGCCCAACGGCAAGATCGCTGCGCTGTTCGTCGACATCGACGGCACCGTCTCGAAGTGCGAGCCGTACTTCCGGGACGCCAAGCGCCGGTTCGGCTTCTACATGCAGCGATGCGGCTTCAATCGCACCCGGGCGATGAAGTTGATGGCCGACCTCGAGCTCGAGCACATCCACAAGCACGGGTTCGAGCGTGACGCCCTGGCTATCGCCATGACCAAGGCGTACCGCCAGCTCTGCCGCGAGAAGGGGGTCCGCGCCAACAAGAACGATGTCGGCATCTGCTGGGACATCGGGCGCTCCCCCTTCTTCCGCGAGCCGGAGCTATTCCCCAATGCCGCAGCCGTTCTCAACCGCGCGCATCACAACTTCTACCTGGTGGCCGTCTCGATCGGCAACCGTGAGGCTCAGAAGTACAAGATCCGCATGGCCGGTCTCGACGCCATCTTCGACCACATCATCATCACGCAGCAGGACAACAAGTCCGAGCTGGTGGCCGGTGCAATTGAAGACCTGAAGATCGACCCGCGGTACTCCGCCTTCATCGGCAACAGCGTCCGCTCGGACGGGCAGTGCCTGAAGAACACCAACTTCATCCACATGCCGCTGGAGGGCTGGACGTTCGACCACGCCGAGCTGCCGCAGGGCACCGGTTTCGAGTACTTCAACGTCAACGACTGGCGCGAGGCGGAAGAGAAGGGCATCAGCCGCCTGCTGCTGCGCCGCCAGGTGGCCATGGAGAGCGAGACCGGCTCCGGATGCGACCAGCCCACCGTTGACAATCCTCGCCCCGCTGCCGCTTCGGCAAACCGCAAGCCTCGCCGCAGGTCGCGCGGCTAGTTTTACCACCCGCATGGGAGCGGCAGAGGCGCACCGGTTGCCTCTGCCGCTCCTTTCACCTCGACCGGTTTAGGAAAGTGCAAATGGAGTTTCTTCGTATGACCGATGCAAACAATCGCAATCCGGGCCTGAGCAGCCCAATCGGACAGCGTCTTGTCGACGAGCTGTTCCGCATCATCACCATCGAGCCCAACGCCACCGGCGCCACCACGTCGGCCGGCAAGCAGCTTCCCAAGACACGCCTTTCCTTGCAGAACGCGCGTTTCGCGGGACTGCCGGCGGTCGACTGGAACAACATCCTCGAGTTTTCACCCGGGGACGTGGTCGCCGTCACGGGCACGATAAACGAGTTCAAGGGTCACGCGCAACTGAAGGTCCAGTCGGCCCGGCTCGCCGACGACTTCGATCCGGCATCGCTGCTGCCCACTTACACCGGCGACGTCGGCGCGCTGGAAGCGCGGCTCAACGCCTACATCAAGGCGATTCCGGACGAGCGCCTGAGCCGGGTCGCCGCCAGGCTGCTGGATCCGGAAACGGATCTCGGCAAGAAGTTCCGCCTGGCGCCAGCCTCGCCGGCACCCTCGTCGCACGAGCCCTACCTGCACGGGCTGCTCCAGCACCTGCTCGAAGTAGGCGAGACGGCCCAGACGCTCGCCCTCAAAGCGGCAGGATTCAGGCAGCAGGAGTACGGCCCCCTGAACATGTCCTTTGTCATGTTCGGCGCCCTGCTCCACGACGTGGCCAAGACCAGCGCTTACGAGTACGGCGCCGACGGCATCAAGTTCTCGAACGCGGGTCGCCTGAACGGCCACCTGGTCGAGAGCTACGCGCTCATCCGTGATGCGCTCATGGCCGCCGGCGACTTCAGCCAGCAGGAGATCGACGCCATCCTGCACATCATCGCCAGCCATCATGGGCCCGACAGCGACCAGCCGCCGCGCACCCTCGAGGCCGTGATCGTGCACCACGCCGATTACTTCTGCAGCCAGCTCGGCTCCAGGTTCGGCTTCCCGCACTAAGTCCGGCTCGCATTACAGCAAAGCCATAAACCAGAAAAGAGACCCTGTGTCATTCCGACTTCAGGGTCTTTTTTCTTTTTTATTCTACGTGCCTGTATAGTATTCCAACAATCGGGAGACCACTGCTTAATGCTCAGCCATGGACCTGCCACAACAGCGCCAGCCCGTTGCCACAGGCAGGTCATAAGTTAGGGGCATGGAAGCCCATTTAACCTTGGGTGCCCGCTCGTGAGGTATGCATCTATGAGCACATTCGACAATCTCGTCAAGCCAGCAACGGAGCAGCTGTTCAAGACACAAGAGAGCGAGCGCGCAGGCAAGGAGGGGGCTGCGGCCAAGTTGCAGGAAGAGGTGGCCAACATCAATGTCGAGTTCAAGAGCGATCCTGACCGGGCACAGCATCTCAAGGAGATCGCCGGACAGTTGCGCAGGCGCGATGGCTATCACGGCCTTCCAATCAACGAGGTGACATTCGACGGCCAGCACCTGGTGTTCCACGCGCCGGAGTCCGACAAGAAGCAGGATCAGCAGCGGCTGACCCCGGCCGAAATAGACAATCTGATAGGCAACATGCCCCCCGCTCCCAATCCCACGCCGGACCGCTGAGTTGGGAAGGAAGCCTGCTCACTCGCCAAGCCCGACAGCGCTTATCACCTCGGCTATGCTGGTCTCAGGACCCCGCTCTGTCGCGAGCCTGTTGGCCACGAAGACCATTCCGGCAGACAGCGTGAAGGCAACAAATACGATCCCGAAGGCCGCCGGCACCCCTGCCCGATCGGCAAGGCAACCCAGCAAGAGCGGTGCAACGATGACGGCGATCCCGCAGGCAGCCGACATGCGCGCGCTGGCGCGGGCGACATGCTCGGGGGCGGTGCCGATTGCGGCAGCGAGGGCGAACGGATAAACATTTGCCACACCCAGCCCGGTCAGGAACAATCCGGCTACATGGCCGACCGCGGAGGGGGCCAGCCAGAAGGGGAGGAAGCCGAAAACGGCCAGTACGGCCGCAAACGGCAGCATGCGCGTGACGGGCCACTGTCGGGAAAGGCGGGCACCGGCCAGGCGTCCGACCAGCATGGCGCAAAGAAAAGCGCTCACCGACGCGGCCGCGTCCGCCTTGCTGAGCCCGCCGGCGCTCCGCAAGAATTCAGCGCTCCAGAAATTGATCGACCACTCGCCGGCCACGCTGAGCAGAACCACGCCCCAGTATGCCCAGTAGGCCGCGGGCAACGAGCCTCGCGCGCTCTCCGTCTTACCGTCCCCGTCACCGACAAACCCCGTCTTGCGGAACAGCAGCCAGAGAAAGACAAGAACAACAATGTAAAGCAGGAACACCGCCCGCCATCCGAGACCGCTGACGGCCGACAAGGCCACGCTCGCCGGAGCGGCGCTGGCCGCTATGCTGGCGGCGATGTTGATCTCGCTTATCGCGATCGCCCGCTGCTCCCGAAACCGGCGGCACATCACGGTGGTGACGGACTGCGATTGCATGCTGCCGAATGCTCCGAGGATAAGCGCACCAGATATGGTGACGGCCGGATGGTGCCCCGTGATCATGACCAGGGCACCGGCGACAATTCCGGCGGCAGCCCACCATACCGCCTTGCGCAGGCCGAGCGCCCGCATCCACCGGTCGCCGGACAGGCCGGCCAGGAGAACCCCGACCGCGAAGGCGCTGAAATGATAGGCGGCTACCGTGTAGCTGAGCCCCAGCTCAGAGCGCAGGAAGGGCATGAGCGGGCCGAGGCCCGCGGTCAGAAAGCAGTACGACGACACGAGCAGGTAGCCCAGCCAGGTCAATCCATCTCGCTGGAACAAGTGTTCGCTCTCGAGCGGAGCGGCGGTCGCAGCTTTCACTTCGGTCATTATCTGTTTATTCACGCACGCATCCTGCCGGTTGGCAAGGGTGAAATTGCGGGCCGGTTGCAAGACGTAACCCGCCGCACCAGGGCGATCGACCTGACATTGGCCGGCTGGATATTCGCCTCCAGGCGGTGGAGTCCTCTGTCGCCAAAAGCATGATCAATCGCCAGCGCCAGCCCCTCGCTCATATAATCGCGGCCGGCAAAGCGCGCATTCACGTGACGGCCGGATCTTCGCTGGCGATCTTGAGCCTCCTGACGCTCAGGGCCTTGCGCCCGGGAAAATCTCCGGGCACCATCCACGATGCCGGCAGCCAGCCGGGCAAGCAACCGGAGGCCAGGCAAGCTCACCCCGGGTGCTCACAGGAAGGCCTGACGGTACAGATTGGCAGTCTGCTGGATGCCCTCGTTGATCACGGACTCCACCTGCTGCGCAGCTTCAGCAGGGCTGAACATCTGGTTGAAAAATGACTCGCCCGGGGGCTTTTCGGCACCGCCGTTGAGCAACCGGTTCAACTGAAGCGGGTCACGCAGGATGTCGCCGACTGAGTGCAGGAAGTTCTCCAGCCCTGTGCCGCCCGTTCCGGTTAAATTTTCGACAGGCTTGGTGTTTTCCAGGGTCATGGCTGTCGGATAGCCTCCACAAGTCAAGAGCGTCAGTGTCCCTATATTACTGCATTTCTCGCCGGCGCGCGATCATTTTTTGCCGAAGCGCCGCGCGGCTCCGGCTGCGCCGGCAGGATCAATCCGCCCGGCACAGGTGCGCGCCCGGGGTCTTCCGTCTTATAATCGTCCATCGATGGGTCACCGCGGGTCCTGGGCTGGGCACAGGGCGAGCAATTGTTGGGGTCACGATAGAGATGCCGTCTGTCCTTTGCCTGGGAGAAATCCTCGTCGACTGGGTCTGCACCACTCCCGGCGCCGAGTTGGACCGGGCGCAAATCTTCACAAAAGCGCCCGGCGGCGCGCCCGCCAACGTGGCCGTCGGCCTGGCGCGGCTGGGGGTGTCGACCGGATTCATCGGACGCATCTCCACTGACGCCTTCGGGCAATGGCTGTTGAGCGTCCTCGAGCAGGACAACGTGGGCACCGAAGGGGTAATCGTCGACCCGCACTCGCAGACAAGAATGGCATACGTGGTCACCACGATCACCGGCGACCGCAAGCTGGCCGATTTCTCGAAGATCGCCGTGGCCGACGCGCAGCTGGAGCCGCTCGACCTCAAGCCGCATCTTTTTGCCCAGGCCAGCGTCCTGCACTTCGGCTCGATCTCCCTTATCGCCAGCCCCTGCTCCGAGGCGACCAAACAGGCCGTTGAGCTGGCCCACATTCACAAACTGCTGGTCTCTTACGATCCCAACGTGCGCCTGGGGCTATGGCCTTCGCCGGAGGCCTGCAAGATGAAGATCCTCGACACGCTCGCCTGGGCGGACCTGGTCAAGATCAACGCCGACGAGCTGGAGTTCCTCACCGGCTCCCGGGAGATGGAGGCCGCCGATGCTCTCAGGCAGGAGCACGACATACCGGTGCTCGTCGTCACCCTGGATTCGCAAGGCGCCTATCTGTCCTGCCGCAACGGGGGCAAACATGTGCCGGGATTCCAGGTGCAGCTTGTCGAAGCGACCGGCGCCGGCGACGGCTTTACCGCCGGGGTGATTGCCGGACTCCTTGCCAATTTGGAGGGAGCCGCTGATCGCAGGGTTAAGCTCCAATCGATGACAACCGAGGAGCTGGCAGCAATTATCCGCAGGGCCAACGCCGTTGGCGCCCTGACGTGCACACGGCCGGGGGCGATCCCGGCGTTACCGACCTACGACGAGGTCGATCGCTTTTTGGAGCAGCTCGCTGCTCAGACGTCCTCCTAAATCTCGACCTCCGCATCTTCTCACGATTTTCCATTGCCTGACGCCGGCCTTGGCTGACCCGATTTTGTCACACCGTTGAGCCTTCCCAGTCACGCCACAGCGATATCTTCGCCCGCAGAACCAGTATCCCCTCGTTAAGGCTGGACTCGGGCATATGATTCGACACAGTGTTCTGCAAACTTACATTGAGGTAGGCACTCACGCTTGCCGCACAGGGCACCTGACGGTTGCTGAAAAGATGTTTCGGGCTGTCGTGGAAGAGGCGCACAAGGAAGACAGCAATCACACCCGCCTGGCAGAGACATTCCTCCAGATAGCGGGGGCCTATGCCGGACAGAATGAGTACAAAAGATCGGCCAGCTTTTACAGGCGGGCGCTCGCACTCTACAACTACTCGCTCGGGCCGTACAACGAGTACAGCGCCGGCGTGCTGGAGAGTCTTGCCTGGATTTACCACAAACAAGGCAAACTCGGTCAGGCTGCCCGATTCTGCGCGCGCGCGGTAATCGCCGGCGAGCGGTCACCCGCGCCGGACAAAAAGCGGCTTGCCCGGAGAGCGATGACTCTCGCCTGGCTGTATATCCAGCAGGACAAACCAGGGCAAGCGGACCTGGCATTCAGAAAATCGCTGGAGTATCAACGAGCCATGAGCCAAGCCATCGCCGCTCAGAACTAAGCTCTATCCGGGGAAATAGCAGAAAGGCTCCAGGCGCTGCCGCAAGGCTCACGCCTGGACCCTCTGGTCAGGGCGACCGACATCGATGTTGAGTTGCAAGCAACCGATCGGCGGTCCTGCTTGTGATGGGAAAATTACGGGTGCTAGCTGGCATACCGGCCGGTCAGGCATTTACAGTGGTGCTACCACCATCTTCGCCGTTGCTTACAGACTGGTGGGCTGCTGCGGCGATGCGCTGTCGTCCACACAGCCAGCGCGGCTCGCGAGCCAGCACTGCCAGTGGTGCTCAGACCATCGGATCGTCGCCAGGAGTGCAAAGACGGGATAAAGCGACGAGGGGAAAACTACGAGCGCTAATTCGCGCACCAAGTGATACCGCATTCGAAGCGGTGTTCGTCCCAGGGCCGCACCCCTCGGATATCAAACCTGATTTGGCATAGGGGAGCCACAAATCAAGCCGCACCCAAGGTGGAATCTCAAAACTGGCCGGCGATCCCAGCTGTCAGTAAGCACCCGAAAATAACTTCACGGCGCCACCATTCAAATGTTGAGCGGCGGGCGTTCGCACCGGTAGGTTAGGGCATTCGATTCCGTCTCACGTCAGGGAAGAGCACAGCCACCGAAAGCCCGCCCGCAGCCTGTTTAAGCCCGCCAAGAAAATGCACCAGCGTGCATTGGCTTGGAGCCGCTCAGACAATGCCAGCCTTGCGTGAGCCTCGCAAGGGCTGGGGCAGGCCGCGCGCGCAGCTCGAGGTGGCGCAAGAGCTGGGCATCTCACAGATGCAGGTGATCCGTTCAATACCTGAGCGTGCGGACCACGCACTAGCACCCTCAGGCCGCGCCTTGACCACCCTCTAGCTTCGAGACACGCTTCTCGAGACCGAAAATCCGTTCGGAATGCTCCGCCAGTGTTCCATTGATTGCACGCAGATAGGAGCCCACTCCATCAAATCGCTCGCCAACCTCACGGCGAAAGGTCGAAAGCTCGACCTTGATGGAGCCGACCTCATCCTTAATGGAGCCGACCTCATCCTTGATGGAGCCGACCTCATCCTTGATGGAGCCGACCTCATCCTTGATGGAGCC
>JAJPGY010000032.1 GCA_021325555.1 Pseudomonadota bacterium
AGCTCTGTGCGTAGCGAATTTCATAGCCGCTAATTTCTGGTTGCAGCAGGTTGCCTGGGCACGTGTTGACCTGACCCAGGGACAGATCTATAGCATTTCGCCGGCGACACGAAAATACCTGGACAGGCTGCAGGAGCCGCTTTTAATTCGGGGCTACTTCAGCAAAAAGACGCACCCTTTGTTGCAGCCGCTGGTGCCGCGCCTGCGAGATCTCCTGAAAGAATATGCTGTAGCGGGAAATGGCAAAGTTCGTGTGGAATTTGTCGATCCGTTAGAGAAGCCGGAGCTTGAGAAAGAGGCAGTTGAACGGTACGGGATCAAGCCGGTTGTTTTTCAAACTGCCAGCAAGTATCAGGCAGCGCTGACCAACTCATATTTTGACATTCTGATCAAGTACGGCGATCAGTTTCAAACACTCGGATGGAAGGACCTCATTGAGGTAAAGGCCCGGAACGAGAAAGACATAGATGTCGATCTCAGGAATCCAGAGTACGATATTACCAGCACGATCAAGAAAGTGCTCTACGGCTATCAAGGCTCCGGCAACCTTTTCCTCAATATTGAGCAACCTGTAAAGTTTACGGGCTACATTTCACCCGATGACCGGCTGCCCGAGCCGCTGGTGAAGTTCAAAAAGTCGCTTGTAGAAGCACTTGAGAAATTAAAAGACCAATCAAACGGCAAATTTTCGTTTGAGCTTCTTGATCCCGATGCGCAGGCTGGCCAGCTGGGCAGGAAACTTGAAACTGATTACGGATTTAGACCGATGGCGCTGGGGTTGTTTGATCCAAAGACGTTCTGGTTCTATATGACCCTCAGGAGTGGCGATCAGGTTGTGCAGGTTCCTCTGCCCGAGGAGCTAACCAGGGCCGCGCTTGATCGCAGCCTTCAGGCGGCATTGAAGCGTTTCTCGAAAGGGTTTCTCAAAACAATAGGCATTTGCGCACCGGAATCGCCTGGCGGTTTCGGTATGACCATGGGCATGGGAAGGGAAGGGTTTTCGATGCTCAAAGAGCGCCTGGGAGATGCCTACACGGTTGAGAACGTCTCGCTCGATAAGGGAGTGGTGCCGCCGCAAGTCGACCTGCTGCTGCTTATAGCGCCCGAACATCTCAACGACAAGCGGCTTTTTGCCGTAGATCAATTTCTTATGAAAGGCGGCACCGTCATCCTCGCTACATCACCATTTGATGTCAGCATAGACAGAGCAATGAATTGCAGGCGCGTTGACTCAGGGTTGGACAAGTGGCTCCGTAACTATGGCATCGACATTCAAAAGACGATGGTATTGGATAGCCAAAACTTCCCCCTGCCAATTCCAACGCGGCGGGTAGTTGCCGGATTTACGGTTGAACAAACAACTCTGGCTCCATATCCGTACTTTGTGGATGTCAGGGGCCGGGGGCTGGAAGATGGCAACCGAATTGCTTCCGGCATAAACCAGGTGGTCTTGACCTGGCCATCACCTATCGTGGTCGACGGGCAAAAGAACAAGCAGCGCCGGGTTGTGGAACTTCTGCACAGTTCGCCCGAATCCTGGACATCTAGTGAAACATTTATCGAGCCAAATTACAGCGAGCAGCAGCCGTTGGGCTTCCCAGTCGGTAAGGACAAGGGCAAAAAACTTTTGGCAGTGGCTCTGGAAGGGTCCTTTCAGTCATACTTCGACGGCAAAAAATCCCCCTTAATCGAGACCAACAGCGAGCAATCGTCCGCGGTAGAGGCGCCATCAAATACTGCATCGAAACCACAGAAAGAGGCCGTGATTACAAACATCATCAGCAAATCACCGGAATCAGCTCGCATCATTCTCTTCGCGTCGAATTCATTCCTGTCGGACAAGATGCTCTGGCTGGCGAGCGAGAGCCTCGGATCTCAGTACATCAAGCCTATCGAGCTGATTCAGAATGCTGTGGATTGGTCGCTGGAAGATCGGGAGCTTTTGGCAATCCGAGGGAGGGGTCACTTTGCGCGCACGCTCAGGCCGATGAGCCAAGGGTTTGAAATCTTCTTTGAATATCTGAACTATGGACTGGCGTGCGTCGGACTTTTCCTGGTCTGGCTGGCGCGAAGACATTTCTGGCTGCGCACTCGCGAACGATTCGACAAACTTCTGCACTCGATGTCCGCGGTATCCAGGGTTGAGGAGGCAAGATTGTGAACAATCCAAGGCAACTGGCTGTCGGCACGGGATTTACTATTCCCAGCCAGCGCGCGTTAATGCTGCTTGCTGCGTTGCTGATGGCTCAGATGGTCCTTACAATCATTTTCAAAGTTTCCGAAGCGCGGTACCAGCCGGTGGAAGCATCGCAGCCCCTGTTAGCGTGCGATTTCTCGAAAATCTCAAAAGTGATAATTGAGGAGCGGCAAGCAGATGGAAAGCATACATCAAAACTCGTGTTGCAAAGAGATCAACAGGGGTGGCAGCTTCCGGAATACTTCGATTTTCGCGCCTCAGCGGACAATGTGAACCAGCTGCTCACGACCTTAAAGGATTTGAAAAAGGGTTATCCGATCAGCACCACGTCTGGTGCCGCTGAGCGCTTCAAGATTAGCCCATCGAACTTCGAGCGAGCGGTTGAATTGTACGCCGATAATCAAAGGGTGAGCACATTGTATTTGGGCTCATCACCCAGCTTCCGCGCGATTTATGCGAAGACTCCCGACACGAACGACATCTATACCGTGGAGATTGCAGCGTATCAAATCAATGGAAAGGCAAGCGACTGGATTGACCGTAACGCCATCGCTCTCAAGCCTGACGAAATTTCCGCCATTGATCTTGCAAGCTTCCAGCTCAAGCGGAAGGACAACAAGTGGACGCTGGTCAGCGGGGGCAAGAGCGAGCCGCTGCATGATATCGTCGCGCAAGATGTTGTAGATCCCTTTGCTCAGTTAAGCATCCAGTCTGTGCTGGGCACAAAGCCGGAGCCGTCCTACGGCATGGACAAGGCAGTTCTGTCGTGCAGCATAACGCTGAAGGACGGGCACATGCTGAGTTACACCTTCTCTAAGCCAAAGGATAAGAATTACCATGTTCTGAAAATATCCGACAAGCCATGGTATTTGGCGGTGGATGATTGGGCTGTCGACCGGATAAAGGGCCTGACGGCCGCTTCGCTTCTTAAGAATGAGGCAGCAAAAGCCGCACGGAGCCACCAAGTAAAGAAGGAAACTGCCTCCCCGCCCGCCAGGACGGACCGCAAATAAGTGTCGTCCCCTCGCTTAATCTATGATTTGTCCAGCCGCTTCCATGCCTGTCTCTTTGTCAGCTTTGCAGCGGCGCTCAATGCTCTCATCGTTCGACTCTGAAGATTGATTCGTCCTCTTTTCCTTTCCCAGTTGCTAACCGATGCGGCGCTTACGCCAACCACCGCTGCAAGCTCGCTCTGAGACATATCCAGCCGAGCGCGCAGCTCCCGAATGGCCCTGCCCGTGAAGGGCAGACAGTTTGCTATGGAAGAACCGGAAGAAGGGCGCTCGGTCTTGTTGACCGGTTTTTTCTTGGAGGGGCGGCCGAGCTGCTGGTTTCTCTTCGGCCCTTCTTTGACCTGCTGTCTGCGCCCGTCGTTGCCGCATGGCTCCTGCTGAAGTATTTCGATTCCAAAGACGTCCTGCAGATCGTCTTCGGCAAGTCGCCTGGAGGCACCATGTCTATCCGTGGTCACCAACGTAGCTGCGTCTGCCTCAATCAACTCCTCATGATCCACTCCGCGCAGTACGAACAGAAGTTCGGGCTTCTCATCGAGACGGGCGCCAACGCCATAAAGAGTCGCTGCAACATGTTTGCACATAACGGCCCAGTCGGGACAACTGCAATCCATGCTGATTTCGGACGGCAAGGGGAACAGGCCCTCCTGGCGGTTGGTAACGACCGCCATGACTCTATTTGACAGCCTGCCCTGAAGTAACTCCAGGAGAGAGCCGATCCGTCCGGAGCACCGCTCCTTGAGGGCGCTCCATTTTTTCTCAGGCAGCTTACGAATTGCAATTTTCACATCATACAACTGTGAGCCGCTCACTATGGCCTTGATTTCACCGGAGGCAATCTCCAGGTGGCACACCGATCCGTTGCGCACATAGGTACGCCCTCGTGGCAGGCGGTTTTGGTAATCGCTGAAGGACTCCAGGTGTTTGCACCATGAGTCACCCCAGAACGTGCGCGCAATTCTTCGTCCTTCGATTTCCACCGGCTGAACGGCGAGCCCTTGCTTTTGCCGCTTGCTGATGTGGCGCCTGGCCTTTTCACGACGCTCTGCCACGCCCACATAAGGTCTCCATCCCCATCCCCACGCCATCGTCATTCTCCTTTACTCATTCCAAACCCACCCGATCAAGATCGAGAGTTACTATCTCAAGAAGCTCCTTGTCGCTCATCTCTGTCAGCATGGTTTCAGCGCCACCCGTAAGAATGCCTTCCGACAGCTCCGTCTTGTCCATAATCAGCTTGTCGATCTTCTCTTCGATGGTCCCCCGACAAATGAACTTATGAACCAGCACGTTGCGATGCTGTCCGATCCTGTAGGCTCGATCGGTGGCCTGGTTCTCAACTGCTGGATTCCACCAGCGGTCGAAATGCACCACATGCGATGCGGCGGTGAGATTCAGCCCGGTACCGCCGGCTTTGAGACTGAGCACCACGAAGGGCGGCCCACAGGGCTGCTGAAATGCATCTACTATCCCTTTCCGCTTAGCCACCGCCGTCCCGCCGTGCAACACGAGACCTGGCTGTCCAAAGACATCTGTCAGGAAACTGGCGATCGGATCAGTCATCTCTCGGAACTGGGTGAAGACCAGTACTTTCTCCTGCCTGGAGGCGATCTCATCGCAGATCGTTCTCAGCCGATCAAACTTCCCGCTCTTGTCGGGGGTGTATTGCCCGTCACCCAATAGTTGGCTCGGGTGGTTGCATATCTGTTTGAACCGGAGAAGAAATGACAACACCAGACCGCGTCGCTCAATCCCTTCGACTTCTTTAAGCAGTTGCTTCAATTCGTCAACAGATCTTGAATAGAGGGCTGCTTGCTCAGGTGCCAGCCCGCAAAATACTTTGATCTCCGTCTTATCGGGCAAGTCTGAGATAATGCTCTTATCGGTCTTCAGACGCCTCAGTATGTAGGGACTAACCAGGTTACGCAAGGGAGCGTAATTGCGGTGCTCACCGTCGTCCAGCTTCCTGGTGAAGCGTTTGAATTTTTCTGTCGATCCCAATAGACCAGGTGACAGGAAGTCGAACAGCGACCAGAGGTCTGAAAGCCTGTTCTCTACGGGTGTTCCAGTAAGAGCTATACGCGACTCGGCCCTGAGCTTCTTCACCGCCCGGGTCTGCTGGGCGGACGGGTTCTTTATCGCCTGGGCCTCGTCCAGAATAACCAGTCTCCACTCCACGTCGAGCAGCCAGCTCTGGCGAAGAAGCATGCCGTAGGTGGTGGCCACAACATCGAAGTTTGCAAGGTCCTTGCCTGGCTTGCCTCTGACGACTGACAGAGCGCTTACCTCCGATTCCGAGGGATGAATAAAGCAAGCGGACAGCGTGGGCGCAAATCGCTGCATCTCTGACTTCCAGTTTGCCAATAATGATGCCGGCATGACGAGGAGGGACGGTTTGGCAGCAAGCTTTTTTTCCTCTTTAATCGACAACAGCAGTGACAGCACCTGAATTGTTTTCCCCAAACCCATGTCGTCAGCCAGGCAGGCACCAAGGCCCAGGCTGGAAACGAATCGCAGCCAGTTGTGTCCCTTTTCTTGATACGGTCTGAGGGTCCCGCAAAGATTCTTGCTGACCGCTTTTGCGGAGAGTCGATCTGGATCTCTCAGCCCAGCCAGTACGTCAGATAGCCAACTGCCCGCATTGACAAACGACCATTGACGGTCATCGTCCAGCGATACTCCATTCGTGTCATCGAGGTCAGCAGGGGCGCCAGCAAGCAGGCGCATCCCCTCGATAAAGGTGATCCCGCCTGATGCAGCTTTCTTCTCAACTTCCTTCCAGTGCGCAAGCGCTTCCGACAGTCGGTCCCGATCTACCTCGATCCACTGACCCTTCAGATGCACAAGCCCGTCGCCTGCGCTCATAAGCTGCCTGAACTCGTCCGGCGTTAGCGTCGTATCACCCAGGGACAGCCGCAACTGGAAATCCAGCATTGCATCCAAAGCAAGGCGGCTCTGCCTTTTTTCACCGATCGTCACCGCCACACGTGGTCTCGGTCTCTTGCGCCACCAGTCGGGCAGCCTGACTAGAAGTCCACTCTCCTCAAGCAGTGGAACTTCCTTTAGAAAGCAATAGGCCTGCCCAGGCGTCCACTTCAATGCCTGAAAAATTTCGTTGGACTCCACCAATTCCCTCATGAACTGGCTTTTCTCAGCGGCAAGCTGCACGGGAGAGAGAAGCTTGATCAGCGCTCTCCTGTTGCGTTCCCCTGCATGTTCCTGGAGCGCTCTGCTGAGCGGCTGGTACTGGACTCGTCCCCCTGAGGACACCTTCGGCGCGTATGTGGCAAGGAATGCAAAGGGATACTGAGCATCGCGCTTGTTCTCGGCTAAGTGAAAACATACACGCCCAACCTGATGCCAGATCGGTGCATGTTCTTTCAGCCATCCAGTCAAGCCTTCACCGGAAGCTGCGACCTCTTTTCTGACCCATGCGTCGAGATCGTCCCATAACCTTAAGAGCATCTCGACATTCAGATATTCGGCGCCGCGCATGGGTGGCGCACTAGACCGCATTATCTCTAACTCGGACAACGCCGGTGCATCGATTACTTCTAAGCTGCGTCCGTTGGCAGAATATTCTGGCGTTCGGCACAACTGAGTAAGGTAGCGACTCGAAAATTCCCGCCAATAGGATACTGACGGTGTCACGCATCCTTCCAGTTGCGTAGCCGCCAGCGCGACCAGACCGGATGCCTGGCAATTCGCAAACGCATGGGCGACAGTTCTCACCCAGGATTCCATCCCTGCGGCACTTGATACCGATTCAGCCACCACCAGACGGCAGTCAGGAGTTATTGATATTTCACAAGACACGTGAGCGCACCGTTTTGTTGCCAGCTGTGGACACCATTAACCCTGTCATCTAGTGCAATTCATGAACGCGAACGACGAACCCGCTGGCGCATGCTAATCCCGGCTCAAGCTTATTCTTGAGACATGAAAACGCCGACTCGGGCACCGCAGCACAGGAATGCAGATCACATGGCGTTCTTATATGCTTCATATGCGGCTCGGCGTACGCTCGGCGCCGCCGGTGATTATGGCAGCAGTACCAATTGACGATCAACAGATTCTTCTTCATCCGAGTCAGGGCAGCGCCAGAAATGCTCGCGGCATGACTTCCCCCCAATACCGGACAAAGGCCGCCCACGAATGTACCTGGCCGTGAACTTTTGGTAGGAACAACCCTGCTCCTCTGTCGTCTACAGGAACAATTCGATCGGACCGTTCTGGGGGCTGGCGAATGGTCAAGGCGGCTTTATGGTCAAGAACTGTTATTGCTGCTTTGACCGGCGCGGTCTTGCTGGCGGCGGCGCCGGCTTCTGGTGGTCCCGGCGCCGGCGCGGATAATGCCGGCCGCCAGGCAAAATCGAAGCTCTTCAAGCTGAGGGCCAATTTTCCCAACGGCTCCCTGAAGGGGCAGTTCGACGTGCCATACCGCTACTTGAGCGACCGGGCCGCCAAAGCCTACTCCGCCGGCCGATATGTGGAGGCGGAGAGCCTTTACCGGGCCGCCCTCGATGACGCGACCAGATCCCATGCCGCCGATGCCGACGTTGCCGTGCTGCTCACCAACCTGGCCTCCACCTACCGGGACGACGGCAAGTACGAGAGCGCCAGGCCGCTCTTCAAGCAGGCCATGCAGATGACCGAGAAGATGGATGGCGCGGGCAGCCAGCTCTACTCGTACGCGCTCGGGCAGTACGCCGGCTTTCTCTCCAGGACGGGAGATTACGAACAGGCGCGGTTCGCCGAGGAGTCGGCACGCGGCGGCTTCAAGCTTGCCGCCAGGCCGATCCCGCTCTATTGGGAGCCGCCCGCTGCCCGGAATCCGTTTGTCCCGCTCGTGGACGTGGGCGGCTGGCGTTATCCCGGGATGATGATCTCCTACACGCACCCGCCGCTGATCGATGTCACCCGGGAGACCCCGGTGCTGTCGCCCGGCTATCCGGGGCCGGGCAGTTTCCGGCTCCATTTTGCCGAGTGCCCGCCCAAGGAACGCTGGGCGGCCTTCGACAGCGAGCAGCGCACGCTCATGAAATGGAAATGGGATCTTTGGCTTGCCCAGGTGAAGGAGGAGTTCTCCCGCTCGGCGGCCGCTGCCCTGGAGACACCGGTAAGCGGGCGATATCATCTCGTCTTCGGCCGCTCAGGCCATATCGAGGACTTCGACGTGCTTTCGGACGATATCAATCGAGCACAAGCGCTGCAATCCATCTCCGGCGTGATCTCGTTGTTCAACAACGCCAGGACCGCGCCGTTTCCCGCCGAGACGCAGATGGATCAGATCCACGTGATCGTCGACTACCAGGGCCCCATGCAGCCGCAGCTGCCGGAGGAGGAGGCCCTGCAGAAGCTGCCGCCGATCACCTGGCCAGGTTTTGCCGGCAGATATCCTGCCAGGTTTCCCGGGCAATATTTCCCCCGCACACAACAACGCCGATCTTGTCGGTAGGCTCGAAGTCGATGAGCCCGCATCTGACCGCGGCCACCGCCACGGCGGCCGCCCCCTCGATGAGCATTCCCTCGTTGTCCAGGAACTCGAAGATCGTGCGCGCGATATCGGCCTCCTCCACCGCCACCCAGTCGTCGACCACCTCACGGCAGACCGGGAAGGTAATCGAGTCGGGCTCGATATTACCGGCGATACCATCGGCTATTGTCTTGTCGACGAAGACCGGGGCCACCCGCCCGCCCTTTACACACTCCATCATCACCGGTGAATTGGCGGCCACCGCTGCGATGATTCTGATGCCGGGATTGAAGGCCTTAGCCACCACGCCGATGCCGCCCACCAGCCCGCCACCGCCTACGGAGACAACCAGCGCCGTCAGGTCCGGCCGCGCCTCCAGCATCTCGAGGGCGATCGTGCCCTGACCGGCCATCACGTGAGGGTCGTTGTACGGTGAGACGTAAAACGCCTTTTTCTCCCGGGCCAGCCGGCGAGCGTAGCCTTCGGTCACGTCGCAGTCGCTGCCGTGTTCGATGACGCCGACGTTGTAGGAGCGCAGGCGCTCCTTCTTTGCCGGCGAGGCGTTGGTGGGTATGCAGATGGTCGCCTCGCAGTCCGTATAGCGTTGCGCTTCGGCCACACCGATGCCGTGATTGCCGGCTGAGGCGCTCCAGATCTTGTGGATGCCGTTCTCCTTTGCCCAGGTCAGGCAGTTGAGCGCACCGCGGAACTTGAATGAGCCGCCCACCTGCAGGTTCTCCAGCTTGCAGACAACCTCGGCCCGGCAGCACTGGCTGAGCCACTGCGACCCGCAAAGCGGCGTCACCAGCGCCCGCCCGGCCAGGCGGCGCCTGGCCGCCAGCACGTCGCTGGGGTGTATAGCGGACTTTTCGAGAGACAGCAAAGTCTTTGCCTCCTGGAGACGCCGGTCTTAACTTTTAATTAATGGAGCGGGTAGCGGGAATCGAACCCGCGTGTGCAGCTTGGAAGGCTGCCGTTCTACCATTGAACTACACCCGCGTGTAGCCAATCCTACCACAACCGTCCGCGCTGACAAGAGACGCGGATCCGGACGCCGCACCGGCTTGCGGGCCGGGTTACGAAATGTTACCTTTGCCTTCGGGTTACCCCTTACTAGTCAAGCAACGAGTAAGCGGGATGCCTCTTGTCAGGCGGCAAGCGGTTGAGGTAGATAATGCAGAGCTTTATCGAGCGACTGGCGCAGATGACAGACCCCACCCATTCCGCGGCTTCGGCAGCCGGTCCGGACATCCCAAAGCGGCTGGTGCCGCCCCACGTCGAGAGGCTCACGCCCTACAAGCCGGGGCGGCCGCCGGCCGACCTCATGGCCGAGCTGGGGCTGAAGAAATTCATCAACCTGGCATCCAACGAAAACCCGCTCGGCCCGCCGCAAAGCGCGCTCAAGGCCGTCGCGGCCGCGTCCGCCGCCATGAACCGCTATCCGGAATCCGGCGGCTTGCAGCTGCGGGGAGCGCTTGCCGAGCGCCACCGGGTCAAACTTGACAACGTGGTGCTGGGCGCCGGCTCGGAAAGCATAATGGCCAATATCATTCGCGCCTTTCTGCACGGCGACGACGAGGCGCTCACCTCCGAGGGCACCTTCATCGGCTTTTATGTGCTCGTCAATGCCCAGGGCGTGAAGCTGGTCCAGGTGCCGCTCAAGAACTATCGTTTTGATCTCGACGGCATTGCCCGGGCGATAAACGATCGAACCAAGATCATCTACCTGTGCAACCCGAACAACCCGACCGGCACGATCTTCACGCGGGGCGAGTTCGACGCCTTCGTGCGCCGGGTTCCCGAGCATGTCCTTATCATTCTCGACGAGGCCTATTACGAGTACTGCCTGGGGAACCCGGATTTCCCCGACTCGATGAGCTACCGTTACGACAACGTCCTCACCCTGCGCACCTTCTCGAAAGCCTACGGCATGGCCGGACTGCGGCTGGGATACGGTCTCGGGCACGATTACCTGATCGGTTACGTCAACCGGATCAAGCTGCCCTTCGAGCCGAACAGCCTGGCGCAGGCGGCCGGTCTGGCGGCGCTCGCTGACGACGAGTACCTGCAGCGATCGCTGGCCAACAACCGGCAGGGTATGGCCATGCTCGCCTCCGAGCTCGACCGGCTCGGGCTCAAGCGGGTGCCCTCGCACGCCAATTGCATCCTCGTCGACATGGGCAGCGAGGAGAGGGTGAACGCCATTACCCACTCGCTTTTGCGTCACGGCGTGGCCATCCGCGCGCTGGCCCCCTTCGGGTTGCCGCACTGCTTGCGGGTGACGGTCGGCCTGCCGGAGGAGAACGAGGCCTTCGTCAAGGCCCTGAGCGCATCCCTGTAGGCGCGTCCGTCAGCGGCTCGCCTGTTTGCTGTTAATCTCGGCCGCCTTTTTCAGCAGCGGCGCGGCGAGATCCGGCTTGCCCTCCAATTTGTAGAGGTCGGCCAGGGCGTTGAGCAGCGGCACGACATCCCCGGCATCGGCGGAGCTGTTGTGCTCGATGATCTCGATCGCCTTTTTCAGGTCTTGCTCGGCATCGGCGGTCTTCCCCGTCTTCGCCTCCACGGCCGCCAGGTGCGTGAGAAGCTCGGAGACGGCCGGATCATTTTCCCCCAGCTTCTGTTTCAGGATCGGCAGCGCTTGCTTGTACATCTCCAGTGCCTCGCCGTGCTCCCCCAGCGCCTCGTGAACGGAGCCCAGATTGCTCATGTCGGAGCCGGTCTCCAGGCTGTAGGGGCCCACCGCCCTCTGGTCGATGGCCAGCGCGTTGACCAGCAATCGCTTGGCCTCTGCGTAGTCTCCCTGCGCCTTATAGAGCAGCCCCAGATTGCTGAGACCACCGGCAAGCTCTTGCTTGGGCGGATCCTTCATCCTGTCCCAGATGGCCAGCGCCCGCTGGTAGAGCGGCTTCGCCTGATCCAGCTTGCCGTCGGAGCGGTAGAGCTCGGCCAGGTTGTTCAAGCTCGTAGCCACCATGGGCGTCTCCGCGCCGAGCAGCTGCTCCTTCACGGCCACGACCCGCTCGAGCAGCGGCTCAGCCTCCGGCCCGCGCTTGTTCTGCCACAGGTAGCGGGCGTAAGACTCGAGCGCGCCCGCCACGCGCAGGCTGGGCGTGGGCGAATGCTTGTCCATGGCCACCAGCTGCTTGTAGAGCGGCTCGGCTGCCGCGTCCTTGCCCTGTCCCTGATAGCCGAATGCCAGATTGATAAGCGTGCCCGCCAGCTCCGGGCTGTCGCCGCCCAGCGCCGCCTCCTTCACCTTGAGCGCCCGCTCCAGGAGCGGGACGGCCTCGTCAAATCGCCCCTGCGACAGATAGGCGCCGCCCAGTTTGTCCAGGCTGGTGCCCACGTCCTTGTGCTGGGGGCCGAGAGTCCTTTCCCTCAGGTCCAGCGCCCTCTTGAAATAGACGAGCGCGTCCGTGTTATCGCCGCGGGTCTGGTAGAGCGTGCCCAGATCATCGAGGCTGGTCGCCTGGCGCGGGTCCTTCTCGCCGAGCGCCAGGGAGATCTCAAGCTCCTGCTTGAACATCTGCTCGGCTTCCGTGTAGTGCCCGGCCATGAGCTCCCTGTAGCCGATGCGGTGATACTTGTTCCAGAGATAGGCAGGGACATCGCTGCCGGCGGGCTGTCCGGACCCCGACCCCCTTGCCGCCTGCGGCTTCCCGCCCTCATCTGCCGGCGCGCCCGCCGGGGGCGCCTGAGCGTCCGCCCGGGCCGGGGACGCCGGCGGCAGGCAGGCTGAGACCGCCAAGGCCAGGCAGAGAATGGCTTTCCTGTGCACCATACCCGGTCCCCACTGCAGAGACTTACGGTCACGCTGACGGATGGTCAACACGTATGTGCCCGCGTAGTGCTTGTCTCATTCGCTTCGTTAACCACCGCGCCCGAAAATTTCCCGCGTTGCCGGCGCGCAAGGTTGTCTGCCCGTTGCGGCATGCCGCCGCTCAGCTTCTTTTGCCGGTAAACCCGGCCTCAAGCCCCTCCCAGCAGGAGAGGTAGTCGCTCTGCAGGAGACCGGTGGTGAGGGCAAAGCGGGTCGGGTGAAACGGCAGCGAGCACTCGAACATGAAGGCGAGCGTATCGGCCAGGTACTGCGGCGCCAGCTCGGCGCCGCTGGCCCGCTGGTAGGTCTGCGCGTCCGGCCCGTGGGCGGACATGCAGTTGTGCAGGCTGGCGCCGCCGGGGACAAAGCCCTCTTGCTTGGCCTCGTAGCTGCCTCTGACCAGGCCCATGAACTCACTCATGATATTGCGGTGGAAGTAGGGCGGGCGGAAGCTGTGCTCGGCGACGGACCAGCGCGGCGGAAAGATGACGAAGTCGACGTTGGCCAGCCCGGCGACCTCCGACGGCGACGTCAGCACGGTGAAGATCGAGGGATCGCTGTGATCGAAGGTCACGGTGTTGACGGCCTGAAACAGGCTGAGATCGTATTTGTAAGGGGCGTAGTTGCCGTGCCATGCCACCACATCGAGCGGCGAGTGCTTTATCTCCGCCTGGAAGAGATGGCCCTCATATTTGGCGACCAGCTCGAAATCGCCGTCCCGCTCCTCGAAACAGGCCACCGGCGTCTGGAAGTCCCGCGGGTTGGCCAGCCCGTTGGAGCCTATGGGGCCTAGGTCGGGCAGGCGGAAGGGCAGCCCGTAATTTTCGCAGACGTAGCCGCGAGCCTGCCTTTCTTTCGGGCTGGCCTGGAAGCGGATGCCGCGCTGGATGACGGCTATCTCCCCGGGCTCGACGGTAATGACACCGAATTCGGTGCGCAGCACGAGCCCGCCTGACTCCGGGACGATGAGCAGATCGCCGTCGGCGTCGTAGAAGAACCGATCGCCCATCGGCTTGTTCACCGCGTAAATGTGCGCGGCGCAGCCGCGGTAGCCGCCGTAGCCGCTGCCGGCCATGGTGGTGAGCCCGTCCACAAAATCAGCCGGCTCCGCCGGCACGGGCAGCGGGTCCCAGCGCAGCTGGTCCGGCGGCGCCACGCACTCGTTAAACGGCTGGCTGCGCAGGAGACGCTGGTCGATCTGATGGAACCTGCTGGAGTGCGAAACCGAAGGGCGGATCCGGTAGAGCCAGCTGCGCAGGTTCTGCCCGCGCGGCATGGTGAAGGAGCTGCCGGACAGCTGCTCGGCATAAAGACCGAAGGGGCACTTTTGCGGCGAGTTCTGGCCCGCCGGCAGGGCGCCCGCCAGCGCCTCGCTGGCGAAATGATTGCCGAATCCGCGCAGGTACTTGAGCTCAGGCGTCATCGCTCAGAGGTTTCCGCGCAGGGCCTGTTCGCGCTCGATTGACTCGAAGAGCGCCTTGAAGTTGCCTTTGCCGAAGCCCCTGGCCCCTTTCCGCTGGATGACCTCGAAGAAAAGCGTGGGCCGATCCTCCACCGGCCGGGTGAAGATCTGCAGCAGGTAGCCTTCCGACTCCCGGTCGACGAGAATCCCCAGCCTGGCCAGCTCCTCGATATCTTCGTCTATCTTGCCGACCCGCTGCGGGAGCTCGTCATAATAGGCCCGCGGGACGGTGAGGAATTGAATGCCGCGCTGCTTCAGCTCGGATACCGTGCGGATGATGTCCCTGGTGCCGATAGCGATGTGCTGGACGCCGGGGGCCAGGTAATAGTCCAGGTACTCCTGGATCTGCGACCTGCGCAGGCCGGCATAAGGCTCGTTGATCGGCAGCTTGACGGTGCCGCTCCGGTTTGCCATCACCTTCGATACCAGAGCCGAGTACTGCGTGCTGATATCCCTGGCGTCGAAATACTGATAGACGTAAAAGCCGAAGATCCGCTTGTAGAACTCCACCCAGTGCTCCATGCGGTCGACCTCGACGTTGCCCACCACGTGGTCGACATAGGTGAGCCCGGTGCCGGAGGCGACCGTCTCCACCGGCTTGTATCCGGGAGCGAAGGCGCCCCTGTAGTTTTCCCGCTCGACAAACGCATGGACCGTCTCCCCGTAGGTTTGCACCGAGGCAAAGACGAAGCGGCCGAACTCGTCCTCGTGCTCGGCCGGCTCCTCGACGCCGGTGGCCCCCCTGGCCAGTGCCGTCTGGTAGCACTGGCGGGCGTTTCTCGTCCGGAGACCGATGGTCTTGACGCCGTCGCCGTGCTCGAGCACGTGCCGGCAGATCGGGCTGTCCGGGCTCATGCCGCCGGTGAGCACGATGTGCACGTTGTTCTGGCGCAGGGCGTAAGAGCAGCTCTCGCGGTCGCCCGTCTCCAGCCCGCGGTAGCCGACGACGTCGAAGCCGAAGCCGCGGTGGTAATAGTAGGAAGCCTGCAGGGCATTGCCGACGTAGAGCTCGATGTAATCGAAGCCGTCAATCGGCAGCTCCTCGACGGCGGCAGCTTGTGTCTCCAGCTCGACCTTTCCCTTGGCCATGGCACAGTTCCCCCGAGCCTGAAAAACCCCGGCAGCCCCGGCCGCATGCCCGGGGAGCCATTTTCACGAAAGTATATTATAGATCGCTGGCTGCCAGGGCGAGCGATTCGTCGAGGGCGGAAAGAAATCTGTCCAGCTGCTCGTAGCTCACGACCAGCGGCGGCTCGATCCGCAGCACGCGGGCGTTTATGTAGGTGCCGGAGATGAGGATCTTGCGGGCGAAGAGGTTCTTGGCCACCGCATAGCCGAGGTCGTTGTTGACAAACTCCATTCCCAGCATGAGGCCCCGACCGCGCCCCCCCACCATCACCTCGGGGTAGCGGGCGGCAAGCTCGGCCAGCTTCGGCAGCAGATATTCCCCCTTCTCGCCGGCGCGGCTAGCCAGGTCGTCTTCCAGCAATACGTTGATGGTGGCGATCGCCGCCGCGCAGGCCAGCGGGTTGCCACCGAATGTGGTGGTATGCAGGAACGGGTTCTCGATATAGCGCTCCCAGGTTTTCTCCGTGCCGACACAGGCGCCAATCGGCATGACGCCGCCGCCGAAACCCTTGCCCAGGGCCATGAGATCCGGGGTGACGCCGTCGTGCTCGCAGCAAAACAGCTTTCCGGTGCGCCCCATTCCGCATTGAATCTCGTCGAAGACCAGCATGGCCCCGTACCTGTCGCACAGCTCGCGGGCAGCCGCCAGGTAGCCGGGCGGGGCGACGTTGATGCCGCCTTCCCCCTGAATCGGCTCCAGCACCACGGCGGCAACCCGGTCACCGGAGAAATCGGCGCATTCCATGATCGTCTTCAGGGCGTCGGCGTCGCCGAAGGGCACGTGCGTCCAGTGGAGGAGCGGCAGGAACGGCTCGCGGAAAACGGCTTTGGACGTGCCGCCCAGCGAGCCCAGGCTTTTGCCGTGGAAGCCGCCTGTGGCGCCTATGAAGTGGTGGCGCCCGGTGGCCAGCATGGCCATCTTCAGGCAGCCCTCCACGGACTCGGTTCCCGAGTTGGTCAGGAACGCGTACTTGAGGTCGCCGGGGGTAATGAGCGAGACCAGGTGGGCAAGATAGGTCCTGAGCGGATCGATGAGCTCCTGCGAGTGAATGGCCTGTTTGTCGAGCTGATCGCGCACCGCCTTCAACACCTTCGGGTTGCGGTGCCCGACGTTGTAGATCCCGAAGCCGCCCAGCATGTCGATGAACTCATGCCCGGCAACGTCACGAAAGACCGCGCCCTCGTCGTCCCACTCCACGGCCGTGTAGTCGGTGCTCACCGACTTGCGATACTGGAGGAAGCCGGCGTTGACGTGATCGCTCCAGTAGCGGACGGCCTCGGCGACGACACGCTCCCGCTCGGCTGGCGAAAGGGTCTTCTTGCTTATCAGATCGAGGACGTAAGCGGACCTGGTTTTAGCCGCCACGAGATCTTGGGCCATGATTTATCTGCTCCCATCTACAAGTGCGCTCTTTTATTAGCCAACAAGGATAGCGCAGATTGCCGCCGTGCTAAACTCCAGCCATGCGCCCGATCGAGCAATCCTGCTTCTGGCTGGCGACCCGCCCGCGATGCGTGGCACCCGTGCCGCTCGCCGGCAACTGCCGGGCGGATGTGGCCGTTGTCGGCGGCGGCTTCACCGGGCTGTGGACCGCCTTCTTTTTGAAGCAGCTCGACCCGGCCTGCGAGGTGGTGGTGCTGGAGAAGGGCGTCACCGGCTACGGCGGCAGCGGGCGCAACGCCGGCATCGTCAGCAACTGCATCGATCACTCGCACGCGGCCGCCGTGAGCCACTTCGGCCGGGAAGAGGCCGCCAGGCTGGCGCGGCTCGGCATCGAGAACATCGACGAGCTGGCCGCATTTGCCGTCGACTGCGATTTCGAACGGACCGGTCAGCTGCACGTGGCCCTTACCGCCCGGCAGATGGACGACCTCAGCCGCGGCGCCGAGGTGGCCAGCCGGCTGGGCATCGACGGCTATCGCACCCTGTCGGCGGCGCAGGCGCGCGCCGAGATCGACTCCCCGCTCTATCAAGGAGCCGTCTTCGTTCCCGGCGGCGGCATCATCAACCCGGTGAAGCTGGTGGACAAGCTCGCCCGCCAGATCCGGGAGCTGGGCGTGAAACTATTCGAGCGCACCGCCGTCTCCGCCGTCGAGCGGCAGGCGGTCCGCACGCCCGGCGGCACGGTGTCAGCCCAGAAGGTGATCCTGGCCACCGACGCATACTCTCACCACCTCTTCCCGCAGCTGCTCGCCCGCTTCATCCCTCTTTATGACTACATCCTGGTCAGCGAGCCGCTCACGGAGGCTCAGCTGCGTTGCGTGGGCTGGCGGAACCGGCAGGGCGTGCTGGACGGCCGCACCTTCTTCAACTACTACCGCCTGACCGCGGATAACCGCATTCTCTGGGGAACCAGCGAGGCCGTGTATTACCCGCCCAACCGCGTCGACGAGGGCTGCGATCACTCGCAGGCGCACTACGACGCCCTTCTGGCAAGCTTCCGCCGCCATTTCCCGCCGCTCGCCGAGCTCGCCTTTCCTTATGCCTGGGGCGGCCCGATCGCCTCCACCACCCGCCTGACGCCGTTTTTCGGCACCCTCTCTGGCGGCAGCATCATCTATGCCCTCGGCTACACCGGTCACGGCATCGGCAGCACGCGCCTGGCCGGCAAGATTCTCGCCCACCTGGCCCTTGCCAGGCCGAGCGAGCTCACCGGGCTGCGCCTGGTCAAAGAGAAGCCTTTCCCTTACCCGCCGGAGCCGCTGCGCTGGCTGGCCGTGCAGGCGGTGACGCGCTCGCTCCGCCGCCTGGATCGGGGCGAGAAACCCGGACTCTTGCTTGCCGCGCTCGACGCGCTCAAGATCGGCTTTTCCAGCTGAGCGATCTCATGCTCGCGCAGTATGCTGTCCATCTGGACCATGCGCGCCAGGGTGACGGCGACAAAGCCTGTGCGCTCGTAGCGCGAAAGCGTCTGTCTCGTCACCCCCATCAGGCGCGCCAGACCGGTCTGGCTGAGTCCGGCGCTTATCCGCCGCTCGATCAAGGAGCGCGGAATATCCGCGAGGACAATGGGCTTGGCCGGCGGCTCGGTCCTGGAGCACAAGCTCTGGTAGCGCTGCAGCTCCCGGCAAAGCTCGGAGATTCTATTTTCCATGCGCTCGATCTCCGCGCGCGCTGCGGCCGCTTCTGCCGGATTGGCGATCCGCCGCCTCAGGTAATCGAGGCGTCCCTTGAGCATGGTGACCCTAACAGCCGCCCTCAGCCAGTCGTTCAGGTTCAGAATCACGCAAGGCTCCTCCAGGCAGCTAGCCCCATACAGGTATACGTCGGCCACCGGCAAATAGTTCAATGCCGGCCTGCCGTTTTGACCACCTCGCCACCCCGCGTGCAGCGCCGCTTCGGGCCACGTGATTAAACTGTAACGGGGTCGTTCTCTTCGAGAAAAAGACGATCACCGGGAAAAGAGGCTTAGCGCCGCTTTCCGGTGCCGTCAAAGATGAGCGCCGCACCGCCGCCGTTATAAGTTAATAACGTGCCCCCAGGCCAGCAGAAGAGAATGGGTAGTCGGGTCGCGCTGGCGGTGGCGGCGGGCGGGTCGGGAGCAGGCGAGCCAGGTTCAGGCAAAGGCGAGCCCGGGTTCCGGCGCAGGCTCTAGCGGGAGCCGGCCATCCGGGCCTTCAAGGCGAGCGCTTCCTTGTTGCCGGGTTCGGCGCTGAGCACCGCCTCCACCTCGCGGCGTGCCTCAGACGAGCTCTTGTCGAGGGCATAAAGAGCGCTGGCCAGGCCCAGCCGCCCGGGAGCGAACTGCGGCGCCTGCTGCAACAGGCGGCGGTATCTGGCGACAGCGTCGGTGTTCTTGCCGGACCTCCTCAGCGCCTCGGCCAGCTTGAAGAGATACAGGGCGCTGAACCGGTTGTCCGCCTGCGCTTCAGAGTAGTACTTGACGGCTGCCTCCTTGTTGCCGGCGTGCTCCATCACCTGACCCATCATGAAGTGCGCGGTGCTCTGCTTCGGGTACTCCTTCTCCAGCGCGGCAAGCTGCCGCATCGCCCCGGCCGTATCGCCGGCAAGCGCCGTGCGCCAGGCTTTCAGGCAGCCCTCCGAAACAGCCATCTCCGATTTGAGGTCGCAAGCCGTGCCCGGCAGCTGCGCCAGCCCGGAAGACCCGCCCGGCTCGGGGCTGCCCGCCCCCGCACGCGTGGTGCCTGCCTGCAGCCTCTCCAGTCCGGCGCTCGGCGCCTGCACGGTCTGCGTGCAGGATGCCAAAGCAATGCTCATGCCGGCCACGACGGGCACTGTCCAGCTGCTTTTGTCCATACCGCCGCTCCTTCCCTCCAGTCAAGCTTACCTCATCCCCACTTCTTCAGGCGCTGTCTTACCAGCTCGATGGTGGAGGGCGAATAGAGGCGGAACACCCTGGCAGGCGGCTTGCCGAGCAGCCTGGTCACGATCCGCTCGCTGGGCAGGTCGCAGAGCACCGCATCGGCAAACGGCAGCACGTAGGCCAGCTCCTTCTCGTCGCCGGTCTCCAGGGCGCGGACCGCGATCTCCTCGCCCCGCAGGGCGCCCACCAGGTTGGTGGCCATGCGCAACAGCGTCTGGCTCACGGACACGAGGACGGCCAGGCTGCCGGACGGAAGCTGCGAGACAAGCTCCATCTCCGCGCGCGCCGGCTCGACATGACAGACGACGATGCGCGTCGGATCCAGGCTCATGCCCTGCAGGGAGAAGATGTGGTAAAGGCTGGTGACGATGAGCGAATCGGCGAGAAGATCCTGGCGCCGCGTGAGCTCCTCGGCGGTGGTCGTCTCCACCGCCATCGAGAAATGCGGGCGCAGCTCGGCGACGATGAGCCCGTGAAAATCCGGATTGCGATCCACGGCCAGCACCCGCCGGACAGGGCTGGCAGACAGAACACGGCCGATGCGGGCCGACAGATCCTCCCGCCCGAAGCCGTGCTCGGCGGCGATGGCCAGAAAGTCCCGCAACAGATCATCGAGGCTGGACTTATCCAGGTCCAGCGAGCGTCGCTGGATCTTGGCCGCCACCCGCACACCGCTGCCCTGCTTTATCTCCAGGAGCCCGACCTCGGCCAGGTGAGCGTACGCCGAGCTCACCGTGTTGTAGTGGATGCCGAGGCGCCGGGCGAGCGCCCTTATGCTGGGCAGCTTCTCCTCACCCTTCAGCAGCCCGGCGGCTATCTGCAGACCGATCTGCTCGATTAGCTGATCGCGAATCGAGATCGGACTTTCTCTGCTTACCGAGATTCTCACGGCAGGAGTGGAGCATGACCGATCCCGCGGCTCACCCGGGACTCCTTCAAACGGGAGGCCGCCAGATCCTGATGCAGCGTCGCCTCGGGCAGCGGCGGCGGCGCCGCATCCAGCTGATCGTCATCGCCGGCCACCCCGCGATCGGCGTCCTGCGTGTCCCGGGACCTGGCCAGCAGGTAGTGTATGCGAGCGTTGACCCTGGGGGCGTATCTGTCCGGGACCGCGTTCATATAGACCAGGTCGACCAGCACGCGGGCACCCTGATAGTACTGGCCGCGCTTCTCATAGAGCTCCGAGAGCGCCACGCGCAGCATGAGCTCTTTGGGCTTCTCCTCCTTCAGCCTGGCGAGCCTGGATATGGCCTCGTCCAGCTGGGTCGGATCGGCGTTGACCGTGGAGAGCTGGTGGAAGGCCACATAAAGTTGCGGATCCAGCTCGCTGGCCCGCAGGTACTCCTCTGCCGCCTCGTGCGCCCTGCCCAGATGCCTCCAGGCATCGCCGACCGCCAGGTGGGCGCGCGCGTCGCCGGGGTTGACCCTGACCTTCTCCTGCGCCGCGCGCAGGTCCTGCTGGGGATCAGGCGCTGGCTTGCCCGGTGCCGCCGTTGCCGCCGGTGCCGGCTGACCGGGCCCGGCCAGTCCGGGAGCAGCCGCCAGCGTCGAAAACACAGTCAAGCAAGCCAGAAAGCCGCGCTTCACTTTTATCAGCAACAAGCCAGGCGACCCCATTAAGTTCCGGAATTGACCGTATACTCCAATGGGCCGCGCCCTTTTGTCAACAGGCAGGGTCTCATACTTTGCGAACGGTCAGACGAAAATGGCCGCCCGCGCAGCGCTCGACGGCCAGCACCTGGTGCCCCTCCTCGGCCACGCTGGCAGGAACCGACTGCGCAGGCTCGCCGCCGTCTAGGAGCACATGCAGCAGCTGGCCGGCGCCCATCTTGTCCAGAAGGAGCTTGGTCTTCACGAAGTTCATCGGGCAGGCCACCCCGCGCAGGTCAAGCTCGAACTCCCGGTCCGGCGTCATCTCCTCTCTCGCCCCCCCTCGACCGCCCCCGGCTGACCGGAAAAGCAGGTGTCCGGGAAGCATCCCCGCGGGTCCGGGCAGCAGCGTCGGTCCGGATAGCGCAACCATTGCCCGGCAAAGCACCGCCGGGCAAGGACATAGCCTTTCAGCGCCAACAGCACCGCCTCCGCGCCTTGCGAGCTTTCCGCTCCCAGGCAGCCGAGACAGTACATGGGGTCGCTGTTGCCCAGGGCCAGGTTCACAACCTGCTTGCGCAGACACAAAGCCGCGCCGCAGCCGTGGCAGGCGGTGGGGGCCTCTGCCACCAGCGAAGGCTGCCCGGCCTCTTCCCGGCAGCTCGCCATTTTCTCCAATGGCTCGCCCATGATCCTCTCTCGAGCGCGTGCCCGCCTGCAATCACTCTAACATCCCGGTGGCATAATGGACTGGATGAGAAAGTTTCTACCACTGCCTGCAGGGCCCGCCCTCCTCTGCCCGCTCGCCGTCGCCCAGGCGCTCGCGGCCCAGGCGTCCGGGCCGGCCCCGCCGGCGCCGCCCGCCCGGGCCGCGCGCCCGGCGCCGGGCGCGCTCGAGGCGCAGCAGGCGCTGGCCAGCGCCCGAGCCTTTATCACCAGCGGCCAGCCGGGCCTGGCGATACCCTTCGCCCGCGACTACGCACGCTGCAGGCCCAGCGATCCGGCCGCTTTCTTCTGGCTCGGGCTGGCATTCGAGCAAGCCGGCGATCCCGGGCAGGCAATCCGGGCCTACAGCCGGTCGCTCGACCTGGCCATGGAGAGCGGCATGGATTCGGCCCAGCTGCGCCTGGACATCGGCAACGTCCTCTTGAGGCTGCGGCAGGTCGACGACGCGATCTTCAACTACCGCCGGGCGCTGGAGATCGACGCCCGCCAGGCGCGGGCCTACTTCAACCTGGGCAGAGCCTACCTGGAGAAAGGCGACGCGACCGCGGCCCTGGAGAATCTCAACCGCTCTTACGAGCTCGGGCTCGACGACGCTGCCCTGGCCTATTTCCGCGGGTTGGCCTATCGGCGGCTGGGGAAGCCCGGGGATGCCCGAGCGCAGCTCGAGCTGTTCCTGCGAACGCTGCCGGAGACGGAAGCCAACGAAGGGTTGCGCGAAAGGGTGCGCGCGATGGCCGGACAGCCCTGAATTTGTTTTAAACGGTGGAGCCCCGCTACCGGCAGGATCGCGCGGTATCCTATCGGCAAAAGCTTACACGTCGATCACCTTGCGCCTTAATTCGCAATCATCACCAGCCCCGCTGCCGCCCGACCATGAACAAACGAGCCGAATCACGCAGCGAACGGGACGAAGGCGGCGAGATAAGCATCCCGGCCGGCGCCCTCTGGGGGGCGCGCAGCGCGCGGGCGCGGGAGCGCTACGCGATAAGCGGTCTCAAGCCGCATGCCCGGCTCATCGATGCCTCGGTGCTGCTGAAAAAGGCCGCCGCCCTGGTCAACTGCGAATCGGGGGCGCTGGAGGAAAGTGTCGCCCGGGCCATCGCCCAAGCGGCCGACGAGATCCTGAACGGGCAGTGGCGAGACCAGTTCGTGATTGATCCCTACCAGGCCGGTAGCGGCTCGGCGCACAACGCCAACGTCAACGAGGTTCTCGCCAACCGCGCCGCCGAGATCCTGGGCGGACAGCCCGGCAGCTACGAGCTGGTGCACCCCGACCTGCACGTCAATTACGGACAGGCAGCCTCCTGTTTCTTTCCCGCCGCCATGCGGGTGGCCATTTTGCTTTCCGCCCGCGAGCTGAGCCCGGCGCTCCTCGACCTGGAGCGCCTCCTGCGCCGCAAGGCCCTCGAGTTCGACCGCATCGTCAAGGTCGGGCGACCCCACCTGCGGGATTCGCTGCCGGTGACGCTGGGGCAGGAGTTCAACGCTTTCGGCTCGGCCATCGAGAGGAGCTGCCGGCGCATCGCCGAGGCCGGGCACGGCCTGGCCGAGCTGAACACCGGCGCCACCGCGGTCGGCACCGGCATCGCCATGCGGGCCGGGCAGTCGCTGAAGGTGGTGGAGCGCCTGGGGCAGCTCACCGGGCTTGCCGTCAGGCCGGCCGAAGACCACTTCCGGCTGGCCCAGACGGCCACCGACTTCCTGCACTTCTCAGCGAGCCTGAGGGAGCTTTCCGTCGAGCTGATCAAGATAAGCGGCGACCTGCGCCTGCTCAGCTCCGGCCCGCAGGCCGGGCTGCGGGAGATCCTGCTGCCGGCGGAGGTGCTGGAACCACATCCGGTGGCACCGCAGGCTCTGCCGCCGACCTCCTCGCCCGGGTTGAGCGAGTGCTTGAGCATGGTCGCGTACCAGGTAATCGGCAACGACACCGCCGTCATGCTGGCCTCGCAGGCCGGGCAGCTGGAGAGCAACGTCATGACCCCGCTTATCGCCCACAACATCCTTCAATCAATGGATCTTTTGCGGAACGCTCTGGCCTCCTTCAATCAGCACTGTGTGGCGGGCATCACAGCCAACGCCGCCCGTTGCCGCGAGCTGCTCGAACTGACCGACGGCCCGGTGCTGGCGCTTTCCGCGCACCTGGGGCTGGCCAAGGCAAAAGCGGTTGCCGAAGAGGTCGCCGCTTCCGGAAAGACATTCAAGCAGGTCCTGCTCGACCAGGGCCTTGTGCCGCCCGAGGCCGTGGACGCTATCCTCAGCTGCAGGGTGCTCACGCAGCCGGGAGTGGTTGATACCGCCGGCGGTGCCGGAGACGGCTAGCCGGGTGCCGGCTCGCCTCCTTACCGGCAAGTTATGTGAAGAAATATGAATGTCAGCGCCCAGAACGGCGCGCTTTCAGGCGGTTAACATTAGAGGCGGTCCCGCGCGCCCCGGGGCTACTTCTGATATAACCTGCCTCGCGCGCCGCCGCTCATTTGACAGGGCTCATTTTATATGCTCAACGGATATCGCTTCGAAATCATCATCGGCTGCATGAGCGCCGGCAAATCGAGCGAGCTGATTCGCCGCATCGAGCGCGCCCGGCTCGCCTACCTGCCGACGATAATCTTCCGTCCGGCCACCGACACCCGCTCCAAACCCAACTGCGTGGAGTCCCGCAACGGGCTCGCTTCGCAGGCGATCGTCGTCGACGGCGCCAGGGATATGCTCCGGTACTCCTCCCAGGCGGTGGTGATCGGCATAGACGAGTGCCAGTTCTTCCAAGACGACCTTGTCGACGTGGTGCAGATCCTGCTGCGGCAGAAAAAGAAGGTGATTGCCTCCGGTCTGGATCTCGACTACCGGGGCAAGCCGTTCGGGCCTGTGCCGCATCTGCTGGCGCTCGCCGACCGGGTGGACAAGCTGCTGGCCGTCTGCCGCAAGTGCGGCTCCGACTTCGCCTGCCGAACGCAGCGCGTCGTGCAATCCAATGAGCAGATACTGGTCGGCGATTCCCAGTATGAGGCGCGCTGCATCCACTGTTTCGAGCCGCCTTTCGAGTACCAGCTCAAGCTGGAGCTGCCGGAGCAGATACCGCAGCTGGTTCCGCTGCCTGCCGAGGGCGGAACGAAGTAAGCAGGCACCACCGGCGGTGATCGGCCGCCCCGCGGCCGCGCCCTCAGTGGAACTGAAAACCTTCCTCGGCGTTCCTGGCCGCCACCTGCGGATCGACAGGCAAGCTGAGCAGCCAGCAGCCGCCGGCAATCATGATCACGCTGGCCACCGCCAGCCAGGCTTTCCAATCGAGGCGCGCCGCCCTGCGCGCCCCGGCCGCCGACCGGCTGGAGTTCCAGACAATCCTCACCAGAAGCGTCGTGAAAGCCAACCCCAGCAATGTGCACCCCATCGCGTGATTGCCATCCATAGAAACAAATGCTCTGCCGCCCTCGAAGTGTCCGCCTGGCATTCTCCCACATCACCGGGGCGGCTTCGGCGGGTCGATCATTAACCGCAACCAATGTAAAACCGGGCTAAGGAGCCGGTTTTAGGGTTATCGGCCGCAAAGGGAGGGCATAACACAGGTGTAATAGGAGACGATAAGCCAATGTTGACCTTCATACGAATCATGCTCCCGGCGCCGATCGGCATCGTGTCAGGCCAGTCGACCAGGCGCAGCCGCCCGGGCAGACACATTCCGGCCGCCGACGAGAAGGAGCGCGGTCCCCGCCCTTGGCAGCGCGAGCTGGATCGATTGGCCCGCAGGCGAGGGACCGGCCCTGAAATCGGGTCCCCGTCCGGCTCGGAGCAAGCCCCGCCCCCGCCGGCCCCATTGCCGAAGGGACCGCAGTGGAAGCAGGGCACGCTCACCGATCTGAAAATCTGGTGGGGTAAAGCCACCGTGTACAGGGCGCCCGACCAGTCCGCGTTGAACCGCTTCGCGCCCGCGCCGAGCAGAAAGCGCAACCGCTGGCAGCAGTTTTAACCGTTTGCACCCGAGCACCAGGTCACCGGCGACACCCGACGCCGGTGACCTGGCCCTTTTCCGGGCGCGCCTGCGGGGGCGAAGTCGTCAAATGGTACAATCTCGATAGGATCTTTTTCATTTTTAGCCGTAACCGGCATCGACAGGCGGTCAGCAATGGTGTCCATGAATTTTCGTCTCTGTTTGGCGGCAGCAGCCGTGCTGGCAGGCTCGCTGGCCCCGGACGGCCGCTGCACCGGGGTCAGGGTCGCCCAGGCAAGCACAAAGGCGGTGCACAAGCACCACAAGCCGGCGGCGCGCCGGAAGCACTCCGGCGTCTGCAGCCGCTATCGCTACGGCTCTTACTTCGTGCCGCCGCCCCCGGCATACATGCCCTCCATCCTGCCGGAGCTCCGGACCGCGGACAACATCGACAGTCCGGAACCGCCCAGGCCCGCCGATCCCTCCTCCCGGTACGTATTTTATCGGGACAAGTCCCAGAGTCCCGCCGCCGTGCGCCCCAACAAGTACGTCACCTATTACAACAGCAAATCGTAGGGCGGCGCTTACGGGCGCTCGATGATCATGGCGATGCCCATGCCGCCGCCGACGCACAGGCTCACCAGGCCGTAGCGTGCCCGGCGCTTGCCCAGCTCGATAGAAAGCGTCAGAATGAGGCGGGCGCCGGTGGCCCCGAACGGGTGCCCGAGGGCGATGGCGCCCCCGTTCACGTTGACCCTTTCGCGCTCCAGCTTCAGATCCCGCTCGCAGGCGATGTACTGGCAGGCGAACGCTTCGTTGATCTCGATCAGCTCCATCTGCTCCAGGGCGAGCCCGGCTTTCTCCAGGACGGCCGGAACTGCGGCCACCGGGCCGATGCCCATAATCTCCGGCGGCACGCCCTCCACCGCCCAGGCGACCACGCGGCAGAGCGGCGACAGGCCGAGCTTTTCGGCGTTGCTGGCCGCGGTCACCAGCAGCGCTGCGGCACCGTCCACGATACCGCAGGCGTTGCCCGGTGTAACCGTCCCGTCCTTCTTGAAAGCCGGCTTGAGCCTGGCAAGCCCTTCGATCGTCGTTTCCGGCCGCGGGTGCTCGTCGACCGCCACCGTTACCGGCTTCCCTTTCTTGTCCGTGGTCTCCACCGGCACAATCTCTTCGGCCCAGCGCCCGGTCTCCTGCGCCTTCCTGGCCAGCGCCTGGCTTCTCAACGCGAACTGGTCCTGCTCCTCGCGGCTTATCTTGTAGCGCTCCTGGAGGACCTCGGCGGTCTCGCCCATCGATCTGTCCGGCAGCGTGTCCCTTATGTCCAGCCCGTCCCACATCTGCTGGTGCCCCATGCGCGCGCCCCAGCGCATGCCCCAGCTCACGTACGGCGTCATCGAAAGCGAGTCGCTGCCGCCGGCGACAACAAGCTCCGCCTGCCGCGAGGCGATAAGCATGCCGGCAGTGGCCACCGCGTAGACGCCGGAGCCGCACAGGAGGTTCAATATGAGCCCGGGCGTTCTCACCTTCATCCCAGAGCGGAGAGCGACATGGCGGCCCAGGTAGATGGCGTCCTTGCTGGTCTGGATGACGTTGCCCATCACGACCTGATCGATGAGCTGGGGATCGACGCCGGCCCGTTTGATCGCCCCTTTCGTCGCCACCACGGCCAGATCGGTGGCCGTCTGGGCGGAAAGCCCCCCGCCGAACGCCCCGAATGGAGTTCTGGCCCCGGATACGATGACAAGTTGATCGGTCATGGCTGCCGCCTTTGTGCTTGAACACGTGCGTGAGGACAATTCTAAAACAACTGATAAGGCAATATGTACTTCTCACTAGTCCGGCTAGAATTAGCCGGTGCGCGTTTTTTGCCCGCCGCGCAGGAAGTATAGCGCGGGGAGGCGGCTGCCAGACCGGCGGCAGGGCGCGCCGGAACGGAAAGCTCTTATGGAGGGTGGTGCCTTGGCTAAGGTTGGTGTTCCGAAAGAGATCCTCGACAACGAATACAGGGTGGCGCTGACGGTTGCCGGCACCACCGCTCTGGTTTCGGATGGGCACACGGTTTACGTGGAGAAGGGTGCCGGGCTGGGCTCGGGCATCAGCGACGACGAATACCAAAAGGCCGGCGCCAAGATCCTCCCGGACGCAAAAAGCGTCTTCGATGAGTCAGAGCTCATCCTCAAGGTCAAGGAGCCGCAGGCATCCGAAGTGTCCATGCTGCGCAAGAAGCAGCTGCTCTTCACCTACCTGCACCTGGCCGCTCACCCGAAGCTGACCCATGACCTGTGCAACACCGGCGCCACCTGCATCGCATACGAGACCGTGCAGACGGAGACCGGCTATCTGCCCCTGCTCACCCCGATGAGCGAGATCGCCGGCCGGCTGGCCACGCAGATTGGCGCCAACTATCTCGAGCGCCCGATGGGCGGTCGCGGCGTCCTCCTGGGCGGCGTGCCCGGCGTGGAGCCCGGCGAGGTGATCATCATCGGTGGTGGCGTGGTCGGAACCAACGCCGCCAAGGTTGCCCTCGGGCTCGGCGCCCGGGTGACGATCTTCGATCGCTCGATCGAGCGGCTGCGCTATCTGGACGACGTCTTCAACGGGCAGCTGCGGACGGTCTTCTCGATCGGTCACTATCTGGACAATCTTTTGCCGTCGGCGGATCTGGTGATAGGCGCCGTGCTCATTCCGGGCAAACAGGCGCCCCGCATCGTCACCGCCGACATGGTGAGAAAGATGAAGTCCGGTTCGGTGATCGTCGACGTCAGCGTCGATCAGGGCGGCTGCATCGAGACCATCCACTCGACCACGCACTCGGCCCCGACCTACGTCTGGGAAGGCGTGGTGCACTACGGGGTCGCCAACATACCGGGCGCCGTGCCCTGGACATCGACGCGGGCGCTCACCAACGCCACTTTGCCTTACGTGCTCAAGCTGGCCAAGTTCGGCTACCAGGCCGTTCTCGACGATCCGGCGCTCAATTGCGGGGTGAACATCCACGAAGGACAGATTGTGCACCCGGGCGTGGCGGAAGCGGCAGGCTCGGCGGCAGTCACGGCCTGAGGCCCGGGCTGAGGCATGTCCTCGATCCGCCTCGCTTGCTGGAACGTCAACGGTCTGCGGGCGATAAGCCGGAAGGGCTTTTTCGACTGGCTGCAAGCAGAGAAACCAGACCTGGTGGCCTTGCAGGAAACGAAGATAAGCGGCGATCAGCTGACAGCCGCTCTCACGGCGCCGCCCGGATATGTAAGCTACTGGAGCCACGCGGAGCGGCGAGGCTACAGCGGCGTGGCCATCTACACGCGCCACAAGCCGCTCACCGTGACCGAGGGGATGGGCGTCGCCCGCTTCGATTGCGAAGGCCGCGTCCTCGCCGCCGACTACGGCGACTTCCTGCTTGTCACCGTCTACGCGCCCAACGGCAAGTCCGGCGAGGAGCGGCTTGCCTACAAGCTGTCCTTCTACGACGCCTTCCTCCGATACGCCGGCAAGCTCGAGCGGCAGGGGAAGAAGCTCATTATCTGCGGGGACTTCAACACCGCCCACAAACCCGTCGACCTGGCCCGCCCGAAGGACAACGAGAACGTCTCCGGCTTCCTGCCGGTCGAGCGGGCCTGGATGGACAGGTTCGTCAAAGCCGGTTATCTGGATACGTTTCGCGAGTTCGACTGCCGCCCGCACAACTACACGTGGTGGCACATGGTCACCGGCGCCCGGCAAAGAAACGTCGGCTGGCGCATCGATTACTTCTTCGCCTCGCTGACCCTCAAGGACAAGCTCCAGGACGCCGGGATCTCCGCTCAGGTCCTCGGGTCCGATCATTGCCCGGTGACGCTTACCCTTTCCCTGTAAGTCCTGCGCCCCGGCCCGGCCGGCACGCGGGAGCGGCCCCGGCTCAAAGGGGCGAGATTACGATCTGGATCGTGTTCTCAGTGCCGGCTTCCTCATAAGGGCCGGCCGCGGAGATGGTGATTGAAGCCCGCACGTCGTCCCTGGTCGCCTCCACCGACCACAAAGACGGCGTGATCGCCGCGTGCACCACCTTCCACCCGCCCTGCGCCAGCTGCTGCTGATAGAAGGCCCCGATAGCGGCCAGGGCATCCGTCGAGGTGAGCACCACCGCCCGGTTGACCCGGCCAATCGCCGGGCTGCCGCTGGTGGAGCTGGCGATAACCTTCGACCCCGCGTACTGGGGAAAGGGGAAGTCGCCCGGGTAAAGATGGCCGGCGCCCGTCTGCGCGGCAGACAGCACCGCCCCCGGGCTCAAGACGGCAATCTTCTGCTCTCGAGAGCACCCGGCCAGCGCCAGCACGGCCGCCAGCGGCACGAGAGCGGCGTCCCGCCCGCCTCTGCCACGGGGTCCTGACAAGTTCAAAAACCAGCAGTGCATCCTGCCAATTGTATTCCAGCACCCGCCGTGACGCTCAGGCGGGCGATGTCCGGCCCGGTGTGTTTTCTTTCAGAAAGCGGCATGCCGGTTCCGCCTATAATAGGCACGTTCAGAAAACCGGTTAGGGCCCGGCCCTGCCCGGCCCGGACATCGCCTGCCCGGTCGCAGCGGGAAACACCGGAGGAGCTCAGCAATGCCATCGGAAAATACGGTTGCCGACCGAGCCAGGGAGTTCCTGGTCAGGGACGAGCTCCACATCGCCAAGGCAAACTCGCGTTACTTCGACATAGTGGCGGACCACGCCGCCGGCAGCTATCTCTGGGATGTGAACGGCAGGCGTTATCTGGACTTCGCCATGGGAATCGCCGTCAACAACGTCGGGCACTGCCACCCGCGCGTGGTGGCGGCGGCCAGGGAGCAAACAGGCAGGCTCATCCACTGCTCGGCGGTGACTCACCACACGCTCAACATCGAGCTGGCCGAGAAGCTCGCCCGGATAACGCCCGGGCAGCTGAGCTCGGTCTTCTTCAACAACAGCGGCGGCGAGGCGGTGGATGCCGCCTTGAAGCTGGCGCGCTTCATCACCGGGCGCCCGAATATCGTGGCGTTCAAGGGCAGCTTCCACGGGCGCACGCTGCTGGCTACCGCGCTCACCACTTCCAAGTCCCATTACCGGGAAGGTTATGAGCCGCTGCCCAGCGGCATCTTCCATGTCGACCACCCTTATTGCTACCGTTGCCCGGTCAATCAAACCCCGGGCAGCTGCGGGCTTGAGTGCTTCGATCTCTTCGATCGCCTGTTCGGCCAGCTGGTGAAACCACATTCGGTGGCAGCCATCGTCCTCGAGCCGATCCTGGGCGAGGGCGGGGTGGTGCCTCCGGCGACCGGCTATTCCGGGTCCGGCAGCTACATGCAGCGGCTCCGGGAGTTGTGCGACAGGCACGGCATACTTTTGGTCTTCGACGAGGTGCAGACCGGATTCGGGCGGAGCGGCAACTGGTTCGCCTGCGAGCACTGGGGCGTGGAGCCGGACATCATGGTGATGGCCAAAGGCATAGCCAGCGGCTTTCCCATGGCCGGGGTGATCGCGCGCAAGGAGCTCATGGACCAGTGGTCGCCCGGGCGGCACGGCAGCACCTACGGCGGCAACCCGGTGGCCTGCGCGGCCGCCCTGGCCAGCATCTCCGTGATCGAGGAGGAGGACCTCCTGCGCAATGCCCGGGAGGCGGGCTCGGTGCTCGTGAACGAGCTGGCAAATTTCAAGCAGCGGTACTCGTTTATAGGCGATATCCGCGGGCTCGGCCTTATGATCGGCATGGAGATGGTGGACGCCGCCGGCGCGCCCGACGGCGAGCGCCTGGGCAGGTTCCTCGACCAGTGCCGCGATCGCGGTCTCCTGCTTCTGGACTGCGGCGGCAAGGATCACGTGGCACGGCTGACGCCCGCGCTCAATGTCAGCCAGGGCGAGGTGCGGGAGGCGCTGGGCATCATCGAGCAAGCGCTGGCGGCGGTCGCCTGAAGATTGCCGCCGCCGGCTCCGCCCTATCCGGCGAGCACGGCCCGCAGCGCCGTCTCCAGGTCCGGGTGCTGGAACCTGTAGCCGGCGGCGGCGAGCTTAGCCGGCGCCACGCGCGCCCCGGCCAGCAACAGCTCGTCGGCCATCTCGCCGAAGGCCAGGCGCGCCGCAAAATCCGGCATGGGAAAGATTGCCGGGCGCCGGAGCACTTTGCCGAGGATCCTGGCGAACTCGGCGTTGGTCACCGGATTCGGTGCCACCCCGTTGACCGGACCGCTGAGCTCCTCGTGGCTGAGCGCGTATACGATCGCGCCGGCGATGTCGTCGAGCGAGATCCAGCTCATGTACTGCCTGCCTGATCCCAAGGGGCCGCCCAGTCCCAGGCGAAAGGGCAAAAGCATCCGGGCCAGCGCCCCGCCTTTTGGCGACATCACCACGCCTATCCGCATGGTGACGACCCGTATCCCTTTTCCCGCCGCGGGCTCCGTCGCGCTCTCCCACTCCCGGCAGGTCTCCGCCAGAAAACCCTCTCCGGGCGTGCTCCCCTCCTCGAGCAGCTCGTCGCCGCGCTGGCCGTAATAGCCGATGGCCGAGGCGGAGACCAGCACCTTCGGCGGGTCGCTCAAGCGGGCGAGCGCCTCGCACAGCAGCCTGGTGCCTTTCACCCGGGTCTCTTTGATCTGCGCCTTGACCTCGGGCGTCCAGCGCCCGCTGGCGATGTTTCGGGCCGCCAGATGCACCACCGCGTCGCGCCGCTCGAGCCCTTGAGCGTCGATCGTACCCCGCTCTGGATCCCAGACAACGGCGCCGGCTGCCGCCCCGGCAGGCGACCTCGCGAGCGGGACGACCAGGTGCCCCTGCCCGGCCAGCGTGGATACCAGCTGCGATCCAATCAAGCCTGTGGAGCCGCTTATGACGATGTTCATTGCCCAACCTCCAAAACGCGGCCCTAGATTACAATAAATATCCTTTATCTTCCCGGGGCGACAACCGTTCGTCCGGGGCTCTCAAGAAGCGCGACCCCGCATCCCCGCGGGCTTGGCGGCAGTAATCAAGAAAAATAGTTAAGCTCGCAGAAGCCCGGAAACGCTTATCGGCAGGCGGCGGACACCGTAATATGTTCTGGAGCCCAAGAGGAATCAAGGAAACAGCTGGAGAGACTCGTTGCTATTCAACAGCTTCGGCTATCTAATCTTTCTGCCGACCGTGGTCCTGCTCTTCTGGGCATGCCCGCACCGTTTCCGTGTGCCACTGCTGCTGGTGGCAAGCTACATCTTTTACATGACCTGGAAGCCGGTATACGGGCTGCTCATTTTCGGGCTGACCGTCCTCAACTACCTGTTCGGGCTGGTAATCGCCCGCACCGAGGCCCATCGCCGGCTCTGGCTCGGAATTACGGTGGCCGCCAACCTCACCATCCTCGGCGTCTTCAAGTACGCCTATTTCACGCGCGACGTGCTCGATCAGGGACTCTCGCTTTTCGGAAAGCACTGCCCCCAGCTCCCGCTCCAGATCATCCTGCCCCTGGGCATATCCTTTTTTGTCTTCGAGTTCATCCATTACGCTACCGAGGTCTACAGGGGCGGCGAGCCGGTGCGGTCGTTTCCGGCCTTCGCGCTTTTCGCCAGCTTCTTTCCCACGCAGATTGCCGGGCCGATCAAGCGTTACCAGGATTTCATCCCCCAGCTTTCCCTGGTGAAGAGGTTCGACCTGAAAGCCTTCGACGAGGGGGTAAACCTGATCCTTTTCGGTCTCTTCAAAAAGGTCCTTTTCGCCGACAACCTGGCCGTCGTCGTTCAGACGTCGTTCCAGCACCCCGAGCTTCTCAGCAGCGTCGATATGTGGCTGGCCGTCTACGCCTTTGCCTTTCAGATCTACTTCGACTTTTCGGGCTACACCGACATTGCCCGCGGCTCGGCGCTGCTTCTGGGGTTCAAGGTGCCGCCTAACTTCAACCTCCCCTACCTGGCTTCCTCAATAGGCGATTTCTGGCACCGCTGGCACATGTCCCTGTCCACCTGGCTGCGCGATTATCTTTACATACCGCTGGGCGGCAGCCGCGGCTCGCGGCTCTCCACTTACAGGAACCTTTTCCTGACCATGCTTTTGGGCGGGTTGTGGCACGGGGCGGCCATGCACTTTCTCGTCTGGGGAGCCTTTCACGGCGTCCTGCTTGTCCTGCACCGCGAGTGGCGGCGGCTTGCCGGCGGCATGGCCTGGCTGAAAGGGGCTCTCGAGTCCCGGCTGTTCCATCTGTTCTCGGTGGCCCTTACATTTCACGCGGTCTGCCTGGGCTGGGTCTTCTTCCGCGCGGAGACCTTCGCCTCCGCGCTCGCCATCCTGGGCAAACTGTTCTGCCTGTCGCCGGCGCCGCAGGGGCTTAATGCCTGGAGCCTGAGCTTGCCGGCAACCAGGGATCCGGTCATCTTCCTCCTGCTGCCTTTTGTGCTGGCGGCCTTGTTCGCCGGGCAGCTCCTGTCGGCCGGACCGGGCGGACGGCTCAGGACAGCCTCTTTTCCCGCCGGACTGAAAGCCGCTTACGTGGCCGTTATGATCGGGCTGCTCATAGTCTTCTCGCCCGACACCTCGCCGCGCTTCATCTACTTCCAGTTCTGAGATAGTTCCATGAGCGCCCCCCTCAAAAACCGGAACCCGAAAGCCCGGCAGCCAGTGCTGGCAAGCAGCGTGGCGGCCGGAGTTATGCTCTTTGTGTTGGCGAACCTCGTATTGTGGACATTAAGGCCGCTGTCCCGTGTCGATCCCGAAGGCCTGCCGGCGGCACACACGTGGACCTGGTGGGCGACCAGGGAATACCTGGAGCGGAAGCAGCCACCGGACGTGGTGCTGCTTGGCTCTTCCCTGCTCATGCATCCTGTTTCCCGCCTGGACGCCGACTTCCTTAATCGCGATCTCGATTATGTGCACCATCACCGGTCGGCCTACCTGTCCGCCGAGCTCGAGCGCAGGCTGGGGATCTCGCGGCTTTCCTGCTTCAACTACGCTCTGCCCGGCTGCATGATCTCCGATGACTACATAATCGCCAGATCGATGTTTCCCGGGCAGAGGAAGCCGCGCCTGCTCGTGCTCGGCCTGAGCCTGCGCGACTTCATAGACAGCGGCGTCAGCTGCCCGGCTGCCACCCCGCCTTTTCGCTACCTGAAGCGGTTCGTCTCCATCGATGACATCGTCTGCCTGGCCATGCCGCAAGTCTGGCAGCGCCTGGACTATTACGTCGGCAAGCTCGTTTATCTGTGGGACAAGAAGCTGGATATGCAGGTCGTGCTGGCCGAGCAGGTGAAGTCCAGGCTCGGTCCGCTGGTCGACCGGGTTTGCGCGCCCAGCCTCATCGCCCGGGCTGACCCGGAGCGCAACCTGCCCAGCAATCTGCGCTCCGAGGTCGAGGAGAGCATGTTCATCGTCAGGGCACATCAGCCTTATTCCTGGCAGGACAACTCCGCCGAGTACCGCAAGCGCTACCGCAACGGCCAGCAGCGGCTTTTCGCCCTCCAGACCCGGTTTCTCGGGAAGCTCTTCGATTTCTGCCGGGCGCAGGAGATCCCGGTGCTCATCGTCAACATGCCGCTGACGCCGGCCAATCGCGCCCTCATGCCGCCGGGAGCCTACGAGGCCTATCTGTCCCTGCTGGCCAGCACGGCGGCCGAGCGGGGCTGCCGGTTTGTCGATCTGAACACCGGCGGGCTCTTCCGGAAGACGGACTTTTACGACACCTCCCACATGAACGCCAGCGGCGGCCGCAAGCTGCTGGACGCGGTCGCGGGGGCGATAGCGAGCGACACCCGGCTGGCCGGCGCGCTGTCCGGCGCGCAGCCCGAGCGGCAGCTGGCGGAAAAGCACAACGAAACGCTGCAGTGACGGTTCGCCGGTTCGAGCTGGCGATCACTCGAGCAAGTGTAACAGCAGGGCGAAAGTTTCCCGCACCCGGGGCTATGCTGGGCCTGGCTGACCCGGAAAGCGAGGTGCAGGGGGGTACAATGTTCAGGGAATCATCGTCCGCCTCGTCCCACCCGCGACTGCCCGGGGGCGCCATGGGCATCTACAACATCAAGCCCTGGTTTCGAGAGCAGCTTCAGCCTCTCATCAAGCTCCTGTGGAACGTTCACCCGGACGTCCTGACCTGGTCGGCTCTCGGAATCTCGATTGCCAGCGGCGTCCTGCTCTCGGCTTCCGCCGACCGGCCTTACCTGGCGGTGGCGGCGGTGCCGCTCCTTTTCGTGAGGCTGGCCCTCAATGCCCTGGACGGCATGCTGGCGCAGCAGACCGGCAAAGCCCGGCCGGCCGGGGAGATGCTCAACGAGGTCAGCGACAGGCTGGCCGACGTGGCCATCTTCCTCGGCCTTGCCCTTTCGCCGGCCGCGGACAGATTCTGGGGGCTGCTGGCCATAATCTCGATCCTCATGGTCAGCCATGTCGGCATCCTCGGCAAAGCGGTCGCCGGCGAGCGCATCTACACGGGAATCCTCGGCAAGGCGGACCGCATGATCTTCCTCATGGTGGCCTGCCTTATCTACGGCCTGGCCCCCGACTGGACTTTCATGGGCTACTCCGTGTTCGGCATTCTGCTCCTGCTCTTCGTTCCGCTCGCCTCGCTGACCCTGCTGCAGCGGCTGGACCGCATAATCCATCTTCTCGGCGAGAAGGGATCCCGCCCGTCATGATCGCCCGCATCTTCCCCTTAATTGACCCCACGGCCGGCACGACGCTGGACCTGCTCGTCTTTTTCTTCGCCGTATCCGGAATCGCGGTTTTGATTGCCGCCTGCCGCCAGGGCGGACAGGACGCCAACCTGCTCAAGCGGTACCGGAGCTGGTACATGATCGCGCCGGCGGTTATCATTCCCGCTTATTTCGGCGGCGTCGCCTTCGCTGGGCTGGTCTGTGCGCTGTCGCTCGTCTGCCTGCGGGAGTTCTTCAACGTCTCGCACGTGCGCGACTTCCCCGCCTACAAATGGACGGGCCGGATCTGCGGAGTCCTGATCGCAGCCGCCGCCCTGCTCGACGGAAAAGACGTGCCGCCTGCCCTGTCGCACACGCCGCTCCTGCCGGTGGCATCTCCCTCTCATCTGGCACCTATCCTGCAGTCCCTGCACCCCTTCTACGTCCTGCCGGTTTTCATGATCATGGTCGTGCTCATGATCCCGATCTTCCTGCAGACATACGAGGGCATGCTGGCGAAAGAGGCCTTCACCATATTCGGTATCATGTACTTCGGCTGGTTCCTGGCCCACCTGGTCTTTCTCAGGCAGCTGGACGGCGGCTTCGGGTATGTCATCTTCCTTTGCATGACGGTGGTCTTCAACGACGTGCTCGCCTACTCGGTGGGCCGCCTTATCGGGCGCAGGCCGCTTGTCGGCAGGTTGAGCCCGAAAAAGACGGTCGAGGGCTTCTTCGGGGGCGCAGCCGGCTCTGTCGCCGCCGCCCTTGTCTTCCGCTACGCGGTGCCGGCCCTCACGCTTCCCTGGGTGCTCGGCGCCGGGCTTTTGATCGGGGTGGCCGCGCCCCTTGGCGACCTGGTAATTTCCGTTATCAAACGCGATATGTCGGTCAAGGATTCGGGTAACCTTATTCCGGGGCACGGCGGCCTGCTGGACCGTTGCGACAGCCTCATCTTCGCGACGCCCGGGTTCTACTACTACCTGGCTCTGGCATTGCCCTTCACTCACTAGGAGGCAGCGATGGCTCGGTTCAAGAATCTTCAGGAGCTCATTTTGACCGCTTCAGCGCGCTGGGGTGGCAAGGTCGCCTTCCGCCACATCGTGGATGGCCGGGTGCGCGAGATCAGATACGCGGAGCTTGCCTCGCTCAGCTACCGCTGCGCGCAGGCGCTCTGGAAGCGGGGGCTGCGCCCCGGCGATTATCTGGGCATCTGCGCGCCCAACTCGCCGGACTGGGCGATCGCCTGCCTGGCCGCCCTGCGCTTGGGCGCCATCGTGGTTCCGCTCGATGCCCGCAGCCGCGTGACGGAGATTCTGCCGATTATCGACAAAGTCCAGCCGAAGCTCGTCGTCTTCGGCGAAAAACAGTTCGTCTACGCAAGCGAGCTCATGCCTGCCCGCAAGAGCAGGGGGCAGAAGAGCAAAGGCACGGCCATCGAATACTTGAGCAGCCTCTTTTCCCGGACCGAATTGCCCGATCTCCCCCACCTCGGCTCGCCCGGGCGGGAAGACACGGCGGCGGTGGTCTTCACCTCCGGAACCACCGGCGCGGCCAGAGGCGTGGTGCTCAGCCACGGCAACATACTGGCGAATGTCGTTGCCGCCGCCAGGAGCTTCGACGTGGACGCCGACGACAGGTTGCTCTCGGTGCTGCCGCTGTCTCACATGTTCGAGTTCACGGCCGGCTTCCTGGCCCCGCTTCACAGGGGCGCTGCCATCGTCTATTGCCGGCTGAAGGGCCCCGCCCATCTAAAAGAGGTCTTGAAAATAGAGAAGATCTCGGTGCTGGTTGGAACCCCCATGATATTTGAAGCGCTCAACTCGGAGATTCAATCGCGCGTCGAGCAGCTGCCCAGATCGCAGCAGCTGCGGATTTCTGCCTGCCGGCGCCTGGTGGCCGGCGCCCCCTGGCTGGGACGCTTGCTGTTCAGGCAGCTGCACGAGGAGCTGGGCGGCAACATAAAATTCTGGTTCGCCGGGGGCGCGCCCATGTCACCGGATACGGTGACCACCCTGCGCTCCCTGGGAATACCGCTTCTCTGCGGCTACGGTCTTACCGAGGCGTCGCCGATTGTCACCGCCAACCGGTGCGACGACAACAAGCCGGACAGCGTCGGCCCGGCGCTGCCCGGCCTGGAAGTCAAGATCGATGCCGGCGCCGCCGGCGAGCCCGGCGAGATCCTCGTTTCCGGCCCGAGCATCATGCAGGGCTACTGGCAGAATGCCGAGGCGACGGACAGGGTCCTCTCCGACGGCTGGCTGCGCACGGGGGACAGCGGCTTTATCGACGAGGACGGGCATCTGCACGTGACCGGCCGCTTGAAGTCGATGATCGTCACCGCCGGCGGTTACAACGTTTATCCGGAGGAGATCGAAGAAGTCCTGTCCGGGAGCAGTTTGATCCGCGAGTCATGCGTCTTCGGGAAGAAAACCGCCCGTGGCGAAGAGGTCTGCGCGGTAATAGTCGCTCATGACGCTATCGCGCACGACGTGGACCGCGACGAGCAGGTGCGGCGGGAGGTTACGCGCCTGCTGGCGGATCTTGCCGACTACAAGCGGCTTTCCTCTTATGCCGTCACCGACAGGGCCCTGCCCAGGACGCCTTCCGGAAAGGTGCGCCGCGGGGAGGTGGTTCAGCTCTTCGATCTCCTCACATCGAAGGCCGGCGGGAAGCTCCTGGAGAAAGGCTTCGACTGGGATGATGAGGGAAAAGCCGTCTGTGAGACGATCGCGGAGGTGATGGACCCGCAGATCCTGAAGGGCGTTTGCCCGTCTGGATCGCGTCTGTTCGGCCCGGAGATGACGCTCGCAGGCGAGCTGGGTCTGGACTCGTTTGCCAGGCTCGAGCTGGCCTCGCGCCTGGAGCACAAGCTGGGGGTCGATCTGCCGGAGTCCGCGCTGCAAGACGCGCAGACCGTCGACGACGCCGTGGCCCTGGTGAAGCACCAGCGCACAATGATGTCCGAACAGCACAGGGTGGCCGGCGCAGCTGGAGAATCTGCTGAAATGGGGGCAGTCGAGCAGCCGGGCGAATACGATTGGCGGCCGTGGCCTGTAGCCTACTACTGCCCGGACATCTGGCCTTTTCATGATGATCCACTGGTCGCCGGTGCCCGGAGGGCTCTGGGCGCGACAACGTTCGCCTTGCTGAAAATCTACAACGACTTCCAGACAGTCGGGGCGGACCGGCTCAAGCTTGATCCACCATATATAGTGGCAGCCAATCATACGAGCCATTTCGACACGCTGGCGCTTCTCGGCAGCTTTCCCAACAGCCTGCTGGAGATCGTGCACCCGGTGGCGGCGGCCGACTACTTCTTCAGCGACAGGCCCCGGTCGGCGCTTTCGACGTACGCTCTGAACGCCATTCCGTTCGACCGGCTCGGCTACTCGCAGAATAGCATGAAGAGTTGCGAGCGGATCCTGCGAAAAGGAGAGATCCTGATCGTCTTCCCGGAAGGCACGCGGGCACCTGATGGCCTGCTCGGGTCCTTCAAACCGGGGATAGCCAAGCTCTCGATCACGGTAGGCTGTCCGGTAATCCCAGCTTACATTTCCGGCGCGCACGACATCCTTCCCAAAGGGGCCTGCTTCCCCCGCCCGGAAAAGCTGAAGGTCATTTTCGGCGTGCCGCTTTATCCGCCGCTATCCGAGCCAACCGTGGCCGCTTGCCAGGAGTTTGCCCGGCGCATTCGCGAGGCGGTGGCTTCGCTTGCCCAAGCAGAGCAGCCGGTGGTCCTGCCAACTTCCGGCGGCTGACCGGAAGCGCCGCCGAGCAGCAGCCGGGCGGCGCTTCCGCGGCAAGTCCGATCCGGGTTGGCTCGAGACTTATTTCTGCCGGGCAGTTGAGCCTAGAAGAGCTTGAAATTCAGAAGGTGATGACCTTCCTTTTGCTCGATGGTCACTCGTTTTTCAATTACCTGCGGCGGCTCGATCTGAACCTGCTTTTCAACCATCACAGGCTTTTCAACCACGCGGTCTATGTAGACCGGCTTCTCAACTATCTTTTCCACCGGTCGATCAACAAACACCGGTTTTTCGATCATCACCGGCTTCTCGACCGTGTGTTCCACGGTCTTCATATAGCTGGACCTGCTGGCGCTCGACTCCAGGCGAGCGGTGCGCGGTGCCGCCGGTCTCGGCCTATATGACACCACGCGGCGTCTCGCGGCCCTCAACGGCCGCCGGCACGCGCGTTGCGAGATCATCTGTCTCTCGACTATCTTTTCCTTGTCTTTCAGTACGACCGGTTTCTCGACGGTCACTACCTGCGGAGCGCTGGATGTTTCAGTGGTCGACGACTTGGCCTGTATCGTGTCCAGTCCGCCGGCATCCGAGCGCGTGATCTGAGTCTCCTGGTATTGCGTGTCGGCACGGGCTATACCTGATAGCGCCGAGCCGAGGGCGACAATACCGATTACCGCTAAGGTTTTATTGATTCTTCTATTTCTCATTCCTTGCCTCCTGAATAACCTCGACAGGACCTCGTTTTAGAAGAGTTTGAGATTCAACAGGTGGTGACCGTCCTTCTGCTTGATCACCAGAGGTCTTTCAACCATCACCGGTTTTTCGATCACCTTTTCAACTGTCGTTGCAGGCTCAAGCACAACCGGTTTGGTGATTACTCGCTCAATAGTCGGCGATTCCGCAAACACCGTGTCCGGTGTAGAAGTCCACGATCTGTAGATGTAGGTTGAATCCGCCCTGGCCACCTGAGCAAGCAAGACTCCGGCAAATACGGCGGCCGCACTGGCCAAGAGTGTTCTTGTCGTCAGTCGTTGCATATTAGATCCTCCTGTATACGATTTGCCTGCAATACTGTCCTGGCAGGCAATCCTCACGGCGGCCGACGAAGGGCAGTTGCCAGCGTTCCCGCAACCATTAACGAAGCCTTAAGACGCGGGCTGCGCTCGAATGGCGCCACCGCACGCAATCCGGCATCGTCCTTGATTTGTGGGCGCTGACCCGATCAGCGAGTCACCGCTTAACATGCCAGCAGGCATGTCGGGGGAAGGCGGCCTCGCATTGTCGGTGACTTCAGTAACACCTGTCCTCTGTCTCCTCAATCTGCAGCGCGTGCTGGAACTCCCCGGTCGCGATGCCGTCTTTGACGGCAGGGGGACGAATTGAGATGACTTACATTGTCGATGTATCCACCATGACCCTGGTAGATCTTCTGAATTTGAAGAGCCAGGTTCAAGTTGGCCTGGTGGAGTTGGATGAGGGCTCCCTGGTGCTGCTGTCCGCGTGCATCAAAGCTCGAGTGCAGACGGTGGTTCGACTGGAGAACGCGCTGGCCGCCGCTTAGCCTGAATCACTCTGAGCGGCAGCGTTCTTGATGGCGCTCAGGATCTCTTCGGCAGTGGGGAAGCCCCGTTTGTAAAAACAGATGTTTCCTTGCGGGTTCACGACAACCACGGTCCGCCGGTTTAGCGGAAGCCACCAGGTATGAGCTTTGAACTGCCGGGCCACCCGTCCGCCGGGATCGCTCAGGATGGGAAATTCCAGCCTCTTGCGCTGGCAGTATTCTTTCTGCTTGGCGGTAGAGGCCGTGTTGACGCCGAACACCCTGGCGTTTGACTGCAGGAACTCCTGCAGATTCAGGTTCGCCTCCGCCAGCTGGCGGTCGCAGGTCGGGGTATCGTTGGCTGGATAAAAAATCAGCACGACGAACGAGCCCCTCAGTTGGTCGAGCGACACGCTGAGTCCGTTGGAAGACTCGAGCGAGAAGTCCGGTGCCTTTTTGCCGAGCATAGTGATCATGCCTTTGCCGGGGGTGCTATATCACCTGCGTTCCAATTTTACAGCCAATCAAGCGGGAGCCGGTCCGTAGAGCAACCTGCTCGCCTTGATATGAGAGCCCCAGTGCGTCAGGATGAGCCCGATCCTGGAGCCGATGGTTCGCTTGAACTCATCCCTGCCGTACGCCGTGACGCCGAGCTCCACGAAGCGGCTGAATTCGTCTTCCAGATAGCCGAAGAGGATTCGCTCATCCACCTGCTGATGCTGCACGAGCTGGTTCAGCAGGATGAAGAGGTGGCAACGCGGCTTGTAAAAATGCTCGATATAGCCTTTGAAGACCTCGGAGTCGCAATCGAGCGATGAGGGATCCTTTTCCGTGCGGTGCGGGTCGAGCTTGATCTCCTCTTCTCTCAGCTCATCGCGATAAAGGCGCAGGAACTCCCAGGAGCGGTTGAACCTCACCTGCTCGTCGCTCTGCGACATCTGTTGCTGCATCTGCCCCATCTGCCAGTAGATGAGCAAAAGTACCACGGTGTTGGCGATCGCCTGGGTCCAGGCGGCCATGAGATGCCAGTCGATGTTGCTCAAATCCATTATCACCAGCAGTGCCACCCACCTTGGTTCGTTCCCGGAACCCCGACCGGCTAAACCGGGCACACCGCCCGCACCCGTTCTTAACAGATGGCGGCTACCCCTTGCAAACCTGGCGGGACATGATAATATGGTTGCCTGCCGCTTGCAGTAGGGCCGGCAGCGGGCGAAGCGTTTCAATGAGCAATAAGAGCACAACCGTTAATCTGCAGAAGGGCTGGTGGAGCTGGTGGACGACACCGGGCAAGCTTCTGCCGGGTTGGTGCCGAGCTCTATCCATTTGATCTAAGACACCAAACCATCCAGTCAGACCGCAGGCTTGCCCAGAGAAAGAAGCCGCGGTCTTTTAGTTTGTCGCACCCGCTCATGTCAATCCATTATGTTAAGCGCAATTGAAAGAAACGGAGCATCCCGCAAATTGCCAGCAGTCATCTCCCTGCTCTCGGACGCAGGAACCCCGGTATCGGTCTTCCATAAGCTCACGCAGGAAGGGCAGACGGCTTTCCTGTTCGAAAGCACGGAAGGCGACGGCCGCCTGGCCCGCTATTCGTTCATCGGCGTCGATCCGGTCAAGACCATCTCCTTCCAGGACGGCATGGCAATCCTGAGTGACGTTGGCTCGGGCAGCATCCATCGCCAGCCGATCGACAATCCGCTCTCCTTTCTCAGACAGCTTGTCGAGCAGGAGAATTACGGCAGCCTGGATGAGCTTGCCGACCTGCCGTTCACCGGCGGGCTGGTCGGCTATCTTGGTTACGCCGCCACAGGCTATTTCGACGCTATCCCCCAGCAGGTGCGCGACCCGTTCGCCGTGCCCGAAGGCTTATACGGGCTGTACGACTCGGTGATCGCCTTCGACCATCAGTACCGGCGCATCAAGATCATCTCCCATCGGGGCGAGGATCATGCACGGCATCTCATGGGGAAGCTCACCGCCTCCTGCGATCTGCGAGCGCTTACCGACCTGGAAACCGGGCTGTCCAACGAGGAGGCCTACGATGGGGTGGCCGGAACCCTGACGAAAGACCGGTTCATCTCGCTTGTCGAGGCCGCCAAGGAATACATCCGGGAAGGGCAGGTTTTTCAAATCGTCGTCTCCCACCGTTTCAGCCTGCCCGCGAGCGCAGCGGCGCTGGACATCTACCGGGTGCTGCAAGCGCTCAACCCTTCCCCTTACGCTTACATTCTGCAGTATCCGGGCTTCAGTTACATAGGCTCGTCGCCGGAGACCTTCGTCAAGTGCCAGAACGGCCAGGTAGTGCTGCGGGCGCTGGCCGGGACACGCCCGCGCGGCAGGACGCAGGTGGAAGATCTAAAGCTTTCCGCGGAGCTGCGCGCCGACGAGAAGGAGCTGGCCGAGCACAGGATGCTGGTCGACCTCGGGCGCAACGATCTCGGCCGCGTCTGCCGGCCGGGGACGATCGCGGTCGGAGAGATCGCCACTATCACCCGATACACGCACGTTATGCACCTGGCTACCGAGATCACGGGGGCGCTGGCTGAGGGCAAGAGCTGCTTCGATGTCTTTCAGAGCTGCTTTCCCAGGGGCACGGTGTCGGGCGCGCCCAAGATCCGGGCGATGCAGCTTCTGGCAAAGCTCGAGCCGGAGCGGCGCGGGATCTATTCTGGCGTCGTCGGCTATTTCGACTTCCAGGGAAACATGGATGGGGCAATAGCAATCCGCTCCGCGCTCATTCAGAAGGGCGAGGCACACGTCAATGCGGGCGCCGGGATCGTTTTCGATTCGATTCCGGAGTGCGAATACCAGGAGACGCGCCAGAAAGCCATGAGCGTAATCAAGGCGATAAAGCTCGCCGGGAGGGCGGTCAAGCATGCCGATTGTACTCATAGATAACTACGATTCGTTCACGTTCAATCTCTATCAAATGGTGCAGGAGCTGACCGACGAGGCGGTGGTCGTGCAGAGGAACGACAAGATCGATTTCGCGGCGGTGGCAGCGCTCCGCCCGGGCAGGATCATCATGTCGCCAGGCCCCGGACACCCGGCCAACGAGTCCGATTTTGGAGTGTGCAGGGATCTCATTGTCCGGCACGCCGAGCTGGGATGCGCCCTGCTGGGTGTCTGCCTCGGGCACCAGGGAATAGTCCACCATCTAGGCGGCACGGTGCGCCGCGCCCCTGAGATCGTGCACGGCAAGTCGAGCACCGTACGCGTGACCTCGCGCTCGAGGCTCTTCGAGGGGCTGCCCCCGTCATTCGAGGTCATGCGCTACCACTCGCTTGTGGCTGCCGAAGATGACTTTCCGTCCGTCCTTGAGGTTACCGCCAGGGAGTCGAGCGGCGGCTTGATCATGTCCCTGCAACACAGGTCGCGCCCCGTTTATGGCGTTCAGTTTCATCCCGAGTCCATCGGGACACCCGAAGGCAAGAGGATTTTGCGGAACTTTATAGACCTATGCTGAGCCCCGCGATAATTGAAGACCTCGTTAACCTGCGTCTGCCCGAGGCGCAGGTAAGGGCTACGTTGCTCGAGTTGACGCCGGACCGGATAGACCTGGCCGCCATCGATAACTTGCTTACGGCAATCTCGCATACGGTCACCGATGAGGCCGCGACGCTGAGCGATCTGGGCGCCGATGCCATCGACTGCGCGGGCACCGGCGGAAGCGGGCTCTCCCGCTTCAACACCTCGACGGCGGCGGCCTTCGTCTTGGCGGCCGGCGGCGCCAGGGTGGTGAAATGCGGAAACGTCGGCATAAGCGGGCGCAGCGGCAGCTTCGATTTTCTGGGCTCCCTGGGATTTCCCTCCATTATGCCGGTCGAGCTTCTCCAGGAATTGTATGCCGAGCACGGATTGATCTTTATTTTTGTTCCCCAGTTTTATCCGGCGCTGCAAGCGTTGGGTCCGGCCAGGAGGTTGCTGGGAGTGAGGACTGCCTTCAACCTGATCGGTCCCATGCTCAATCCGGCCAGACCCTCCTACCGCCTTTACGGGGTGAGCTGTTCTCAGGGGCAATCTCTGATTTCGAGCTATCTTTGCCAATCGGAGTCCATCAAAAAGGCCCTGGTGGTGCGAGGGGAGGACGGGCTGGATGAGGTGACCCACCCCGGAACCACCGAGCTATTCTCGATCGCGCCTCAAAATATACGGAAAGAATCGTTTCACTCTCCTGCCAATGGCTTGAGCCCGCTACCGCAGGAGCCGCTGACTGCGGAGGCGAACGCGGCGGCCTTCCTGGCAATCGTGGCCGGCGAGGACACGATGTCCGCGCATTATCATCAGTTATGCCTGAACGCGGGCGCGGGGTTTCTGGCTGCTGAGAAAGTCGGTTGCATCGAGGAAGGGGCGAGATTGGCAGCCGAGCTGCTATCTTCCGGCGCTGTTCGAGAGAAGTTCCAAAATCTGAGGAGGTCATATGGCAATCGGGTTGGCTGAGATTGTCGCCAATAAGCGCGCGGAGCTAGCCTCGCGAAAAGCGTCGGCCGTCGCCATCCTGGCAGAGCCGGTAGCACGCGCAGACGGCTCCTTTCTCCGCGCCCTGCAGTCCGGCGGGCTGAAATTGATCACCGAAATTAAGCCAGCATCACCATCCGGCGGCATCCTCACGGACAACCTCGACCTCGGCAGTGTGCTTGCAAGTTACAACCGCCACGCGAGCGCCATCTCCGTTCTCACGGACAGCCAGTACTTCCAGGGCAGCCTCGGTCTGCTCTCCGAAGTGGCCAGCCAGTCGTGGCAGCCCTTGCTCTGCAAGGACTTCATCCTCGATCCCCTGCAGGTCTATGAGGCACGCCGCGCCGGTGCTCATGCCGTTTTGCTCATAGTAAAAATCCTCGACGATTCCACGCTGGCGGGACTGCATGACACGATCATCGCGCTGGGCATGACGCCTGTGGTCGAGGTTCAAGACGAAGGTGAGCTTTCGAGGGCTCTGGCAGTGAACCCTCAAATTCTGTTGATCAACAACCGCGATCTCTCTACATTCGAGATAAGCCTTGAAACCACGCGGCGTTTGGCTCCACTCGTACCCCCGGCAGTGACACTGGTATCCGCCAGCGGCATTCAGACCCGCGCCGATATCGAGGAGCTTTTGCCTCTCTGCTCGCGTTTTCTCATCGGCTCCGTGCTCATGCAATCGGGCGATTTGGAGCAGAAGCTGAAGGAGTTGAAGGGCATATGATCCCTGCCGTCAAGATCTGTGGCATCACAAGCCTGACCGACGCCGAAGCCGCCATTGCCAGCGGTGCCAGCTATATCGGGCTCATCTTCGCGGACAAAAGCCCGCGCCGAATCAGCCTGGATGCCGCAAAAGAGATTGCCAGGGCGCTGAGGGGAAGAGTAAAGCTCGTTACCGTCTTTCAGGACAGCCCTGTGGATCTCCTTGTCGACCATGTCTCCTACCTTGAGCCTGATCTGGTGCAGTACCATGGCAGCGAACCAGCGGAGTTGATCGCCACGCTCAAGCTGCCAGCAATAAAAGTGTTTCAACTCGACGCCACCTTCAACTGGGGCATGGTGCGACCGTACAGGAAGGTCGTAGATAAGATTCTGGTCGATCGCCCGAAGAAGGGCCCCTGCTCGGACTGGCTTTCCATGGCACTCGACCTGGTTATGACAGCTCCCGACGATCTCCCCGCTTTCTTTTTTGCCGGCGGTCTGAGTCCCGACAATGTTGGCACAGTGGTGGGACGGCTGAACGGGACCTGCCTTCATGGGCTCGATGTCGCTTCGGGAGTCGAGAGAGAGCCCGGACAAAAGGATCCGGCAAAGATTCGTGATTTCTGCCAGGCAGTCAGGGAGGCCGCAAAGGCATGCGTTCGCTAGGGAAGTTTGGCGCCTTTGGTGGCGCGTACGTGCCGGAACCGTTGATGCCGGCTCTGGAGGAGCTTGAAACTGCCTTCATGAAAGCCAGCGAAGACGAGCAGTTTCTCTGTCAACTGAGCGATCTTCTCAAGAGCTATGCCGGCAGGCCGACCCCTCTGTATCATGCGCGAAACCTGTCCCGGCAGTACGGCGCCCGGATATATCTCAAGCGTGAAGATCTTCTGCACGGCGGCGCTCACAAGACCAACAACGCAATCGGTCAGGCATTGCTCGCGAAGACTATGGGCAAGACGAGACTGATTGCCGAGACCGGCGCCGGGCAGCACGGGGTCGCAACAGCGATGGCCGGGGCGCTTTTCGGCATGAAAACCGAGGTTTATATGGGCGAAATGGACATGGAGCGGCAAAAGCCCAATGTGTCCCGAATGCGGCTCCTGGGCGCCACCGTACATCCGGTCACTGCAGGCGGAAGGACGCTAAAGGATGCCATCAACGAGGCCTTGCGCGACTGGATCGCCAACGTCCGCGACACGCACTACCTGTTAGGCACGGCTGCCGGTCCTCACCCATTTCCCAGCCTGGTCAAGTTTTTTCAGCGCGTCATAGGTGACGAGTCAAGAAAGGCGTTTCTGGAGGGGTGCGGCAGGCTGCCCGACTATGTGCTCGCCTGCATCGGTGGCGGCTCGAATGCCATCGGAATGTTCGTGCCTTTTATCGCCGATCCGGACGTGACGCTGATCGGCGTGGAGCCGGCGGGCAAGGGATTGGAGACCGGCGAGCACGGGGCAGTGCTTGCCCGAGGAACCCCCGGCTGCCTGCATGGGATGAAGAGCATGGTGCTGCAGGAAGCCGACGGGCAAATTCATGAAACCTACAGCATGGCCGCCGGTCTGGATTATCCCTCGGTCGGACCCGAGCATGCTTTCCTCAAATCGTCCGGCCGCGCCCGATACGAGTGGGCCACCGATACCGAGGCGCTGGAAGCGTTCCACGACCTCTGCCGTTTAGAAGGAATAATCCCCGCCCTCGAAAGCGCGCATGCGCTGGCCTATGCCAGGAGGCTCGGCCCACAGGTCTCCCCGGAGACGACCATCCTCGTCAATCTTTCCGGGCGCGGCGACAAGGACCTCGAACAGGTGATGAATCGTGACTAACCGCTATCAGACGAGATTTTCGCAACTTCGAAGCGAAAACAAGAAGGCATTTGTTCCTTTCACCCTTCTTGGCTGGCCGAATAAATTCACTTCGCTCGCGATCATGGAAACAATGATCGACTGTGGCGCTTCCGCCCTGGAGCTGGGTTTTGCCTTCAGCGACCCGATCGCCGACGGCCCGACGATCCAGCGTGCCGCCTGCGCAACGCTGGCTTCTGGTTTCAAGGTATCAGACGGTTTCGAGCTGGTCCGTCAGGCACGGGCGTTGGATTCGGATATCCCCATTGGCCTGCTCGTGTACTACAATATGGTGCTGGTTCGCGGCACGGAATCATTTTTTCGCGAGGCCGCCGAGGCCGGCGCCGATGGGGTTCTGATCGCCGATTTGCCGCCGGAGGCGGCAGAAGAGATCACGCCGGCAGCAGCAAAGTTCGGCATCGCCCCGTTGTTCATTGTCTCTCCCCTCACCACGAGCGATCGTCTGGATCTGATTTTACGCAGCGCCGGCGGCTTTCTCTACGCAGTGTCGCGCCTTGGCGTCACCGGTGTCCACGAGAAGTATGATGCGCAGCTGAAAGATCTGCTCGACCGCGTACACAGGCAAACAGACCTGCCCGTGCTGGTCGGCTTCGGCGTCTCAACCCCCGAACAGGCCCGCCACATGATCGCTCTCGGCGCCGACGGCGTCATCACGGGCTCCAAGATATTTGATCTCGTGGATGCTGCACCAATAGAGGATCGCGAGACATCGCTTCGCAACTATCTGCGCTCGATGAGCGGTCCGGCGTCGGCAGTCAGATCTTAACCGGGTTGAGAACCGACCGTTGGCGCTGCAAGACAAGGCATACGCTTTCAAGGGCAGCGAACTTTGCAGGCTTCCGTATGTGTGCCACTGAGAAGCCCAAACATTCCTAAATGTGCAGCGCGCCCTCTTTTGCTTCCGGCATCCGAGGCGGATCTTGTGTACGCCATGATTTTGCGCCCAAGCCTCAAACGGTCGGTAAATACGCTTCCCGAGTCCGCGAGATCTCACCGCTGGGGGTGGTAAGCGGTACCTTGTACGCGACGGCGAAGCCATTGCCGAGGCCGGTGCCGTTGAGCGAATCATTAGAAATGCACACACGCTGGCTGGGAGTGCGCAAAACCCGTTCAGAATCGGCCCTACCAAAAACTAATAGTGCTGTGCTCAATCACAATCGTGCGCGGCTATCGGGATTCAACTGAGAAATATACCGATATCGGTTAAGTTTTTCCGCGACCTGCCGTACACTCGGGCAGTGAGATTAGATTTAGGAGCGTGATTGGAGGATTTATCAATCCGCTTTGAACTTTTTTGCGGTGGCGATCGTTTACTAGATAGATATCGGAGAGGCTTCCGTGAACACTGAATCTCCTTTTCCAGAATCTTCCGGTGGTCCGAAGCAAGTCTCTGAACCGCTGCTAGCCGCGTTGTGGCAGCAATTCAGTACTGATTTTCCCACCGCCAAGCATTGTATGGAAGAATTGTGCAAACGAGCCTATCAGGACAGGGCTATCGATTGTCGTCGTTGCGGGAGCAACGAGGTAGACAAAGGGTTCGGAGAAAGGACTATCATTTGCCGGAGTTGCGGGGAGGCGACTTGGCTGACAGCAGGTACTTTCTTTCACCACATCCGCCTGCCCCAAGCCTGGCTTGCCGCCATCTGGCTAATGGAGCGCGGGGTAAGCATTAGCTCATGCCAATTTCACAAGCTAGCTGGCATCGCTTATTCCACGGCGTGGAACATCTTCAAGAAGCTGTCCACCGTGATCGAACGCGAAATGCCAGTTGAGTCCCAGACTCTCCCATCCTCACTCTTCTCCCGTGCAATCTGTAAACGCAGTCGGGAAACTCCGGCTAGATCGCACCCACGTGCTGAGCAAGAGGACCTGGAAAGGAGCATGTCCGCTAATATGGGAGATGCTAGTTCGCCTGCATTCGCGGGAGCGAGCTTAACGCCTCCGGCGTCCGAGGAACTCGGATTGCGATCAGCTTCTCCGACACACGCCAGTCAAGAGGCTACCGAGACCAGCCAAACGGACCCACAGCATGGACAACCGTACGGCTCCGTCCAGATGTCACCCCAAGAGAAGAAGGTATTCGACTTGCTGACAGGGCAGGAGATGCACTTCGATGTCCTGTGCCAGCGCTCTGGTTTGCCAGCGGGTGAAGTGTCTTCGCTTTTGATCTTCTTGGAGTTGGCAGGTCATGTCGTGCGCCGACCGGGCGATTACTACATCCGCACAGCCGATGATATGTCCTCACAGAAATGTGCGATTGCTGCGCGGTCCGCCTTCCATGCCGGATTCACGGCCGAAGTAGAGAGACTGATGGTCGGCGCGATCAAGTTTTTGCGGGAGCACTATCAGGGCATTAGTCGCAAGTATCTGCAGAATTATCTGGCTGCCTACTGGTGCCGAATGGACCGGAAGCGATGGCCTCCGGGCTCGCTGATGCAGGCATGTCTTCGCCAGGGACCTATTCGCGACAAAGAGATCCGCTGCTATGTCTCGCCACTGTGCGTCCGCATTCCGCTCTGCCAACAAGATGAGTTCAGGATACGGTCCAGCGCATGAATACGTGCTGGAGCTGACTGCAACTCCCTGCGACCACATACGACCGATCGCATGCCGGGCGCGGAAAGCAAAGGCTGTCGGGGTGCATTTTCTCTCAAGGATGGTGGCATGCCGGACTGTGAGTTCGACACACTCTGGACCTTCTCGCCGTTGCTGCTCAGCAATCCGGCTGCTGATTGGAAACGCCTGTGACTACCCAGGCGACGTTGTTCTGCAGCGTGCATCCAGATCTTGTGCTCGCGCCGGCGAATGCCACCTCAACGCGACAATCAATGCGAGCGGGTATCGGTTGGCTATCTCCCCACCGCAAGGGGCGGCCTGTCCTGGTTAGCTCGCAGTCCGACTTCAACTTGCGTCAAAGCGAAGCCGCGTCTGTGAACGCGAGCCAAATAAGTTCCGCCCCGGGGGGGAGCCAGAATGCGGGACACTCCAGGTGGCCGGGGTAGGGTGCCCATGCGGTGAGACACAGTTGTTACTGCCGCTTCTCGATTTGAGAGATCTGTTCCTGCTCCTTCCGGGCCTCGTCTTTCAGGGACAGTTGCTTGTAGGAGTCGAGCAGCGCCTTGTGGGCGTCGAGCAGGCCCGGATAAAGCTCCGTTGCCTTCTTGTAGCTCTCCGAGGCTTCCTTCCACTTGCCCTGGAAAGAAAAGGCATCGCCGACCAGCATGTAAGCCGGGGCGTAATAGGGATTGATCTCCAGCGCCCGCTTGCCCTGAGCAAGGGCCTGCTGAGGGTCCTTCTTTTTCAAGAAGATCCGGCCAAGGGACTCCCAGGCAGCGTAAGATTTGGGGTTGATAGCGATGGCCTTGCGAATCTCCCCTTCGGCACCGGTCGCATCCCCCTTGGTCATGAGAACAAGCCCGAGCTGCCAGTGAGCGTCCGAATCCTTGTCCGTGTCCCCCGACTTGATTGCCACCGCCTGTGATGCCAGATCATATGCCCTGGCCAGATCTCCCTTCAGCTGTCTGGCGCGGGAGCCATCGATCAACCACTGGACATCAGGTTTCTCCGCCTTCGGCTGCTGCTCCTGGAGCGTGCTCATCAGGTCGAGGGCCATGTCTGCTTTCTCAATCTTCAACAGGCTGTCGACGACGGCATAGGACTGCTGTTTCTTTCGATCGCCAGGCATCTTGTCGAAGGCTTCAATCAACGCCTTGGCCGCGGAAGCGGTGCGATCCCTTAGCGCCTTCGCCTCGGCAAGCAGAAATTGATCGTAAGGATTGGACGCGGCGGCCTTGCTTGCCGCTGAGACTGCCTCAAGTTGAGAGCAGGCATCGGCATATCGTCCTTCCTCCAGAAGCAACGCCGCCAGGGAGCGCATCAGATCCAGGTGGCTAACCGGCCCGCCGCCGGACGGCCCGCTCAGCTGCTGCAGCGCGATCGCCGTGACCATTGCCGCCTCCGCCTGCAGGTAATCCTCGTTTTGCGCGTAACAATAGCCGAGGGAAACAAGATCCTCCACCGAACTCGGATTAATGTTCAAGGCCCGCGTGTACTCCTTGGCCGCGCCGTTATAATCCTTGCGCTCGATGAAAAGCGTGCCGAGCTCTCTGTGCGGGAGGGGATTTTTCGGATCGAGATTCGCCGAGTTCTTGAACTCTCCTATCGCGTCGTCCAGCTTTCCGTCCAACCTGAGCGCCCTTGCCAGCCCCAGGTGCAGCTCCGCGTCTTTCGGCCTACGATCCACAGCGCGCCTGAACTCTTCCACCAGATCGTCGTATCTTCGCTCCTGCATCAGCAACTGCACGAGCCTTTGATGAGCAGCCGCGTTGTCCGGATCGAGCTTGAGCGCCTCGCGCAGGTTGTCCGCCGCCCGGTTAGTGTTGCCTGCCACCATATTCAGTGAGGCCAGCTCCACTAGCTCGAAGCCTTTGTCCTTGCCAAGATCCACCGCGACCTGCTGCTCCTTCAGCGCCTCGCCGATCTGCCCCTGGTATCGAAAAATGGTCGCCCTGACCCTGTGGTATTTTGCCTCCCCCGGGTCAATAGCAATCGCCCTCTGCAGCTGGGTGAGAGCTTCTCGCAGCCGCCACTGCTGGGTGTAGATCTGAGCCAGCCGGTAATAGTTCCGCGCGTCTTTCGGGTTCGCCTTAATGCCGGCCTGCGCCGCATCGATCGCCCCGTCGAAATCATTTCTCAGCAGGCGAACGTCCACCAGGAGCTCTCTTGCCTCCTGAAAGTTCGGCTCGATAACCAGCGCTTTCAGATAATCTGATTCCGCCTTCGCCGGATCCTTGAACCAGCGATCCTCAATGAACCCCAGCGTTCTATAACCCCAGGCAAAATCAGGAGCCAGCCTGACCACCTTCTGGCAATATCTCACCGCCGTTGCCGCCTGGCTGCGTTTTCCGGAGACAGCCGCCAGCGCGAAGTTGACGAGAACATCATCGGGCTTCTCCTCAGCCGGTTTCTTGAGCGCGCTTTCCGCATCGTCGAGCTTGCCGTCGCAGATCAAGCGGAATGACTGCACGATTTGGGCAGCCGCTTGATCGCCCTCGGCCGTCTTATAACCGGCGACCCGATCGGCAACTGCCCGGCATTCCTTGCACTTGCCCTGGAAGAGATATCCGAAGGCCAGCCAGCCGTCCAGCCCGGAAGGAGCCGATTCGCCAGCAGTCAGGCTTTCCAGGCGCGTTGTGGCACCGTCCCAGTCCCCGAGGTTGATCATGCGCAGGGTTTTTGCATCCAGCCCCGTGCTGGAGCCCTGCCGGCTGGCGGCAGCAGCAGCCGGCGTGACGGCGCCGGTGAACGACGCCGTCACGCCGACACCGGCAGAAAGCAGTGACGCAGCTACAATCGTGGTCAGGACGGCATTAGGTTTTGCTGGCACGGATCGACAATCCCTCTGGCGGTTTGCCAGCATCTTACAGCCCCTGAATCGATTTAGCTACAACGTCCGGGTCATCAACCGGAGGAGGCTCGCGCTCGTCGCTGCCGAAGACGGAAAGCTGCATGACCTCGTCCATGGCGATCTGCCGCAGCTTCGGGCCGTCGAGAATCTTGCTAGCCGCGCTCTTGCGCTCCATCTGGGCCATCAGCCGCTGCGCCCGCTCGATAATTGAAGGCGGCAGGCCCGCCATCCTGGCAACCTGGATCCCGTAACTGCGATCGGCGCCGCCGGGAACAACACGTCGGATAAACTCGACGTGGTCTTCTGTTTCCCGCACGAGCACCTGGTAGTTGGCGATCTGCGCAAAGAAGTTGGCAAGACCGTTGAGCTCATGGTAATGGGTGGCGAATATCGTGCGCGCCCGCACCTGCGAGGCCAGATATTCGGCCACCGACCAGGCGATCGCCACGCCATCGTAGGTGCTCGTCCCGCGCCCCACCTCATCGAGGAGGATAAGCGAGCGCTCGCTGGCCGACAGGCAGCACTGCGTGGTCTCGCTCATCTCCACCAGAAATGTCGACTGCCCCTGCGTCAGGTCATCGACCGCCCCGATGCGGGTGAAGATGCGATCGACCAGACCTATGCGCGCCGAGTCGGCAGGCACGAAGCTGCCCATCTGGGCCATGAGCGTGATCAAGGCCACCTGGCGCAGATAGCTCGATTTGCCGGACATGTTCGGGCCGGTGAGGATGATCAGCTGATGATCCCCGCTGGAGCCCAGCAAGCGGGTATCGTTGGCCACGTAGCGCCCCATCGGCAGGATACGCTCCAGCACCGGGTGGCGGCCGTTCGTGATCTCGACGGCCAGCGAGCGGTCCACGACCGGGCACACGTAGCGGCGCTCGACGGCCACGGCCGCCAGCGAAAGCAGGGCGTCCAGCGCTGCCAGCTGCTGCGCGGTGCGGGAGAGATGGGCTCCGAAGTCCATCAGCCCTCTGCGGAACTCGACATAGAGCCTGTATTCCAGCTCACCCTGGTTCTTCTCGGCGTTGAGGATCCTGGCCTCGTATTCCTTCAGCTCGGGCGTAATGTATCTTTCGGCGTTGGTCAGCGTCTGCTTGCGGATGTAATCGGCCGGCACGGCGTCTTTGTTGGCGTGCGTAACCTCAATGTAATAGCCGAAGGTCTGGTTGAAACCGACGCGCAAAGAGCGTATTCCCGAACGCTCCTGCTCGCGCTTTTGCAGCTCCTCGATCCACTGCTTGCCGCCACCGACCAATCCTCTTATCTCATCGAGCTCGGCCGAGTAGCCGTCCTTGAAAATGCCGCCCTCGGTTATCTCCCGCGGCGCTTCCTCGGCGATCGCGGCGGCGATTAGGTTGCGCAGCTCCACGAGCGCGGGCGAGAGCTCGGAGAGAACATTCAAGTACGGGCTCCGGGAGTCTCGTAGCGCCACCGTCAACGGTGGCAGGGCATCGAGCGACTGCCGCACCGCCGAAAGCTCCTTCGGCAGGATCGTCCCGGAAGACAGCCTGACTCCCAGCCGTTCCAGATCGGACAATGCGGACAGGGTCGAGGCTAAGGTCTGCCGCTTGTCGGGCTCCGCGATCAACTCCCGGATCGCCTCCTGGCGTTCCTCGATGGGCGCCACCGCATACAGTGGCTTCAGCAGCCATTTGCGAAGGGTGCGGCTGCCCATTCCGGTCTTTGTCTGATCGAGCGCCCAGAGCAGGCTGCCCTCAAAGGTCCGCTCGCGGGACGTCTCGACAAGCTCGAGGTTCTTGCGAGTGTTGGCATCGAGCACCAGGTATCCTTCCACGGCGTAGGTCGACAAGCCGGGGAACTTGGGCATCTGCGAGCCCTGCGTCTTCTCCAGATATTCGAAGATGGCCCCGGCCGCCCCTACTGCCAGCGGCAGCGACTGGCAGCCGAACCCTTCCAGGGTGGTGATGCCGAAAAGCTCCATGATCCGTCTTCTGGCCGGCTCGAACTGGAAGAACATGGCCGGCCGCCCGGTAACCCGCGCTCGCGGATCCATTCCTTCCGGCAAGTCGAGCAGCTCCTGCGGCACGACCTGGCCGGCCCGCAAGGGGGCCGTACGCCTGGCCACAAGAATCTCCCGGGGATTGAGGCGGTCTACCTCCAGGATCAATTGCTGCGCGCTGAGCTGGGTGAGGCAAAACTCGCCGCAGGACGCGTCCGCGTATGCCAGCCCCCACAGCGAGCCGTCGTCACCGCCTCTCAATATGGCGGCGATGTAGTTGTTTTCCCTTGCCGGAAGCAGGCTCGACTCCAGCACCGTCCCTGGTGTCAGAACGCGAGTGACCCGTCTTTCCACCGGGCCGCGGGTCGCTCCGACCACGCCCACCTGGTCGCACAGGGCCACGGAATAGCCCTTGGAAAGCAGTTTGCCCAGGTAAAGCTCCGCGGAACGGAAAGGCACGCCGGCCATCGGAACCCGCCCGCCAGGGTAGCTCGGCTCCGGACGCCCGGTGAGCGTGATATCCAGCTCCCTGGCCGCCACCCGGGCATCGGCGTCGAACAGCTCGTAAAAATCGCCGAGGCGAAAAAAAACCAGCGTCTCCGGGTACTGGGTCTTTATCTCCCAGTACTGGCGCATCATCGGCGAAAGCTGAGAGCCCTCATCGGCTGTTTCTTTGTCGCTCATCGTAAGAAACTCCATCGCCGCGCCCGGCCACGCTCTCCGCCCCGACCAGGCCCTCCCGCGCGCCCCATGTTGACCTCGCTTGCCGTCCTGCCTTGAGCAGATCAAATAATATCGCCTCCGCCCGGGCGGGGCTATTTAGCTTCTGGTAATATGAGGACGCTAATGCATATCCCTGAAGGTTCGAATTAATGTCGTTGCCACAGACCAATACTCCGGCGAGGGCCCACCGGCGATCGTCCGCACCGCCGCTTCTGCTCGTCCTGGGCGCCCTGTCGGTGGGGCTGGCGGCGCCGTCCGGCTTCGCCGCGCCGAAGGCTTCCCCGGCAAAACCAGCGCATGCCCAGCCGCCGTCCAACGTCGAGGCGCCTGCTAAAGACAAGGAGACCTCCGCGCCGGCAAAAAAAGAGGCACAAGACAAGACGTCCGCGACCCCGGAGCCGGTGCTCGAGAATGTGGTGTCCGTCTCCCCCGAGGAGCTGGTGAACAAGCCGCAGGAATTTCTCGGCAAGAACGTCAAGTTCAACGCCCACTTCTTCGCCTGGAGCAACCTGGCGCTGGATTACAAACCGGCTTTTCGCTCCTCGAAGACGCACCTTTCTTTCCTGGTTTTGAAGCCCGGCTCGCATATCCCACTGTCAGAGCTGAAGCTGGCCATGGCCATACCCAAGGAGAAGGATCCGGAGACGACGCTGTTCGCCTCCTTAAAGGATGGCGACGAGCTCGAGCTGGTCGGCAAGGTCTTCAGCACCGCTCTTGACGATCCCTGGGTGGAGGTCTTGAAGCTCAAGCGATTGAGCAGCGCCGCCGGCGAGAAGAAGACCGCCTCGGCCGGGGAGTCGAAGGAATCGCAAGAAAAGGACGAGAAGGAGAAGAAGTCCGAGGGCGACTCCGGCGGTAAGTCCGAGGGCCGTTGACGGCGAGGGCGAAAGGAGAGGGCCGATGGCCGCTGATTCAGCACAAATTCAAGGGCTGCTAAATTCGTTGAACGGGAAGCACGGCATTCTGGGCTGCCTTCTGGTCAGCCCGGAAGGCGGCGTGGCCTCCTCCTCCCTGCCGGCCGACATCGACGTGTCAACCCTGGCTGCCCTGTCCGCCACCCTGTTCTCGAACAACGACGTTTCGATTCAAAGAATGAACCGCGGAAACCTGGTGCAGATGACCCTTCTCACGGATCAGGGCATATTGCACTTTTACCAGGTGGCCGGCCACTATGTGGTCGTCCTCACGGCCAAAGGGCAGAAGATAAACCTGGAGGGGCTCATCCGCTCGGTCGAGGAGCAATCCTCCAGCCTGGCCGCTATGATCGGCTGAGCGGGCCAAAGCGACCCGGCACGGCAAGGCGAGCCGCCCGCCGTCGTTTCCGCCGCCCTTGTAAAGTGTTATTATTGGCTGGAATGTGATCTTTGGTGGTGATCAGGTACATTGTTTGCCTGAGTGGTTAGCTTTCAACTGGGGGAAATATCATGCGACGGGTTTACCCGAAGGCGCTCACCCTGGCCCTCGTGATCAACATGAGCCTTTTCTTCCCGGTCGGGGTGCTGGCTGCCCGCTTCGTCGACATGTCCGGCAACTGGGCCGAGCGCTACGTCAACGAGCTGTCCGACAAAGGGGTCCTGCCGGCCGAGAAGGACGGACGCTTCCGTCCGGGCGACCCTGTTACCAGGGCGGTGCTCTCCTTCTGGCTGGTCAACGCGCTGGGAATTCAGAACCAGCCGGTGGCCACCACGCCCAGCTTCAGCGACGTCAAGCCCTCGGACTGGTATTACAAGCCGATCGAGATCGCCAAACAGAACAACTACATCGCCGGCTACTCCGACGGTTTCCGGCCGCACCAGTTCATCCAGCGGGGCGAAGTGATCACGATCCTCTCCCGGACGCTCGCCTCGCCCGATCCGGACGAGGCAACCGTGGCCGCCGAGCTCAAGAAGTACAAGGACGGCGACAAGGTGCCGCAGTGGGCAAAGCTGGGGGTGGCCAAAGCATCGGCGGCCGGCATCCTTATCAATCACCCGGACCCGCTGGTGATAAACGCGGCCACCCTGGCCAGCCGCGCCGACACCGCCGCCCTCCTTTATCAGCTGGACGAGTACAACACCAAGCGCTCGATCGCCATGGCGACAGGCCAGTCGGGATCGGGGCAGCAGGCGACAGCCGGTCCCGCCGGCCGGGCGCCGGGGCAGGCCGCCCCGTCCGCCTACGGGCAGCCGCCCTATGACAGGCAAGCCGCCGCCCGGCCGGCAACGCCATACCTGGCCTACAACAACCCCGGGCCTGCCTTCGCACAGCCCGCCTACGCCCAGACCGACGGCAGCCCGTATCCGCCCGGCGGGGGATACGGGCAGCAGTACCAGGGACAGGTTCAAACCCAGGGACAACAGCCGGGTTACGGCGGCGGCTATCCTCCACCGCAGGGCGGCTTTCCCCCGCCGCAGGGCGGTTATGCGCAGCCACCGGGCGCTTACGGGAGCGGCTACCCGGCGCCGGGGCAGTACGGGCAGGCGGGCGGCTATCCGCCGCCTGGCGCCTACCCGCCGCAGGGATCCTATCTGCAGGGCCGGGTGGCCGTGGTGGCGGCCGGAACCCATTTTCGCGCCTCGATCATCAACACCCTCGATTCTGGCTCCTCGCAACCTGGCGAGCAGGTGACGGCAACCCTTTCCGAGCCGCTCTACGCCAACGGACAGGAGGTAATCCCGGCCGGCAGCAAGGTTATCGGGCAGGTGACCAACGTCGTCTCGGCCAAGCGCTTCCGCTTCGGCGCCAACGGCCGGATCGACGTCCGCTTCACGCAGATTCAAACCCCCGATGGCCGGACCTTCCCGCTGTCTGCCAGCATCGACGCCAACCAGCTGCACCTGGTCGGGGGCAGCACCGGCGGGCGCGTGGGCAAGAGCCTGCTGGCCACCGGCATCGGGGCCGGCAGCGGGGCTGCGCTGGGCACCGGGCTGGGCGCCATCACCGGCTCGCTCTCGCACGCCCGCATGGGCATGTCGACCGGAATGGGCGCCGTGTTCGGCACGGCCATGGGCGGCATCGTCGGGCTCGGAGCAGCCGGCATCCGCAAGGGCGGCGAGGTCAAGATCCCGGCCGGCACCGCGCTGCCCATTCAGCTCGACGAGTCGCTGCAGGTCTCAGGCGGGCCGCCGCCCTACCAGCAACCATACGGCGGGGGCTACCAGCCGCCCGTGCAACAGCCGGCCGGCGGCTATTACCCGCAGCAATAGCCGCTTCAATCCCCGCCGAAGCGCCTTTCGCGCAGGGCGAACTCGCAGAGCGCCCGCTCGAACTCCGCCGGTGAGAAGTCCGGCCAGAGCACCGGCGTCACGTACAGCTCCGCGTACGCCGACTGCCAGAGCAAATAGTTTGACAGGCGCATCTCGCCGCCCGTCCTTATCAGCAGGTCTGGGTCAGGGATATCCTTCGTATAGAGATACGAGCCGACCAGCTCGGCGCTGATCTCGGATTCGGAAAGCCTGCCCTGCTTGACGTCGGCGGCTATCCGCCGCACCGCCTCGGTTATCTCGGAGCGGGCGCCGTAGTTGATCGCCACCTGCAAAGAAAGCCCCTGGTTGTCCCGCGTTCGCTGGCTGGCCTGCCGGAAGGCCTGCTGGAGGTTGGCCGGCAGGGTGGAGAGGTCGCCGATAAAGCTGAGCCGGACCTTGCTGCCGTGAAGCTCTTCCAGCTCGTCGCGCACCACCTCGGCGAACAGCCCGATCAGGTAGTCGACCTCCTCGCTGCTGCGGTTCCAGTTCTCGCTGGAGAAGGCGTAAACGGTCAGGTACTTGAGCCCGTGCCGCCCCACGTATTTGACCAGCTCCTTGAGCGTCTTGACCCCCTGCCGGTGGCCAGCCAGGCGGGGCAGGCCGCGGAGATCCGCCCAGCGGCGATTGCCGTCCATGATGATGGCCACGTGCGTGAGCGGGAACGGCTCCTGCCGGGCCACATGTTTCTTGTCGGTCTTGCTGTGGCGTCCGCGAGCGATGCCCATATGCGGCAAGATTTCCTCGGAGGGCCGGGACAGGTTATTTTAGCGCGCCCCTGCCGGTCTCCCGGGACTTTGCCGCCCTGCTGCAAACTGTCTACATAAAGCTTTGCTCAGCGGGCGTATAATCCAGAGAAGCTATGTGGCTCACACCCGACTACCTGATCGATGGCGACATCACGGACATCCCCCTCGAACGCCTGAAAGCGGACGGGATAGCAGGGCTCATTCTGGACCTGGACAGCACGCTCGTCGCCCCCCGCAGCGGGGAGCTGACCGAGGAGGTGGCCGGCTGGCTGAGAAAGGCCCGCTCCCTGTTCAAGATGGCCATCGTCAGCAATAACAGAAGAGAGCCTTATCTGCAGCAGGTTCAATCGCTGGTGGATATGCCGACGATAGGCCGCGCTGCCAAACCGCGGCGCAGGGGTTTCCGGCAGGCGCTCGAGATACTGCAGCTGCAACCACAGGAGGTGGCAGTGGTGGGAGACCGGCCGCTTACCGATGTCCTGGGAGGGCAGAGGGCCCACATGAAGACGGTTCTCGTCTGGCCTTTGAAGACGATGAACGAGCCGGCCTGGAAAACCTTCTTCCGAAAATTAGAGCGTCGCTTTATCAAAAGTTAGGCTAATATATTGGCGGAGATTGCGATTCGATTCGCCTAGAAATCGAAGGGTCAAATGCAGCGGATCATAGCCCTCAGTTGCCTGGTCACCCTGGCGCTGCCCCCCGCTCTCGCACAGCCGCAAAGAAAGCCTCTATCGATCGCCATGCCAGCGATGGTGGTGCACGCACCACCATCGGTATCACGCCGGACACTTGCCGCAAGCCGGAAAGATATGCGCGAGCTGGTGCGGCGCACATATCCTCGCACGCACTATGAGCGCGGCATGTACTATCGCCAGCAGGGCGATATTGACAACGCGCTCATCGAGTTTTTGAAAGCCACCCAGGAAAATCCGCATCTGGTAAAGGCGTTCTACGAGCAGGCCCTTATCTTTCACGAGCGCCATTACCTGAAGCTCGCCGAGTCTTCACTGGAGCAGGCGCTGGCCGTAAAGGAGGACTATCCGCAGGCGCGGGTCCTTCTGGCCACCATTCGGCTCGAGCAGGGCAACGTGGGGGGCGCCGTATCAGAGTTGACCAGAAGCCTCGGTCTGCCCGAGCCCCCGGCTGCCGGCGCCCCGAGTGCGCCACCACCGCAAGTGCCTGTTGCCGGGCCTCCGGCCACCGAAGGCCCCGCGCCGCAGCCGCCCGCCCAGGAATCTCCCGGGCTGCCGCCTGCCTTGCTCCAGGTGCTGCATTCGCTGCTGCCCGAGCCGGCGCCGGCACCGGAAAATGAGCCGGCACCCGGTCCGCCACCCGCGCCGATCCCCGAGAATGAGAACAGGGCATCTGCCCGGGCGGCGGACAATAAGCAGGACATCGATCCGCTATTGAAGGGCATCCCCGGCGTCGATCCCAGCCTGCCGGTAGGGACCTCCAGTCCGATCACCTCGTCGCCGCCGGCCGTGCCGGTCTCCGCCCTGCCCAGAACACACGGACTGCATCTCCGGCTGCCCAACCCGCTTTCGCTTTTGAAAAGGAATCTCCTGACATTCTTCGCACAGCCGGCACCCGGTTCGGTGCCGGCTGACGCGCAGGGCGCAGACAGTGCCAGCTCCGACTCGCAGCCTTTGCCGATGGTGCTGTTCGACCAGTCCGCTCCCGCTCAGCGCCTGGATCCGCTTCCGGCCACACCGAAAAGACCGGTCCGGCTGCCGGTGTCGCTCGCGGCGCCGCCGCCGATGGGACCACTGGCCACCCTGGCGCCTTCCGCCCCGCCGCCCCGACCGAGGAACCAGGGCGGCCAGCCGCTGGCCGCCCTGCCGCAACCGGCCTGCCAGTCGGCCTCACCGGCACGCGCTTCCCCGGCACCGCCGGCCCCCCTGCCTCCCCTGGAAATAGAGATCTTTGCCCCACCGCCACCGCAGGCACCGGCGACCCGGCCCCCCGGCACCGTCCCGGCACCGACTATGGTGGCGCTTTCGCCACGGCGGGGCGCCGGCCAGGCCGCGCCCCGCACCATCGTTTGCACGGCCGACCAGTTCGCCCCCTTCATGCCGCCGATGGCCATCAGCCACGGCCCGGCTCGCACCGTCCCCGACCAGCCAGTGCCGCTGGCCAGGGGCGGGCATGCGCCTCCGGCGGTGCCCGCTCCCAGCCGGGTGGCAAGCCGCAGCCTGGAGCCGCTGGTTGTCCGCGCGGTGACGGCACCGGCCGGACCGCTGCCAGCGGCAGTGCCGCCGGCGCCGGCAACTCCAATCGTTTTTGTGCGGCCGGTTAGCCCGCGCGCCCGCACAGCCCAGCCCGCTCCAGACAGCAGGCCGGCGACGGCCCGGGTAATCGAGGGCGCACGCGCCGGCAACGATCGCCCGGCGCAGGACGCCGCAGGCAGAGCGTTCACGGCACCGTCCATGCCCAGCTCGCACATGCGCTGGATCGCCACGGCACAGCCTGCACAAGCAGCACGGAAGCCGGCGGAGGACGCCTGGACGCAAAGGCTCAGATACCTCGCCCAGCATGGAACGGCCAGCCTGAAGGCCGGGGAAGCCTTCATGTTCTCGGAGGAGACCGGCGAAGCGGTCCTCTTTCAGCGCAACGGCGAGACAATCAGGAGATGCATCGCCGGGCCCAGGGACCCAAGAGAAGTGGCCATGGAGCGCAGGCCGGACATCCTCCGGCCGCAAGAGCTGTCGTACAATCTCTCCCTTCTCGGCAAGCTCCTGCCCAGGCAGTCTGCCGGGCCTGGCAAGCCGACCGCGGCGCCGGAGTCGCTGGGCAACATCAGCATGAGCGAGATATTGACCAGGTCAAACGGCTTCTGGGACTGGCTCAAGCAGACGGTGAAGTTCTGACCGTCTGGTCGGCCAGCCCGGCAGCGCCCGCGCGGGCGCTGCCCGTCCTGGCCGCCGCCCCGCTGCCGTTGCGGATCTTTTCCATCAGCCAGTCGTTGAACTCACCGGGTCGATCGTCCATGCAGCTGTGCCCGGCCCACTCGAAGATCTTGAGCGTGGAGTTCGGCAGCGCTTGATGAATTTTCTTCACGTAGATATAAGGCGCCACAACATCGCAGCGGCCCACGGAAAGATGCACCGGGCACTGTATCTGGTGTACTCTGTCCACCAGGCTTATCTTCGAGAAGTGCTCGACAATCTGCTCGAGGCTGTGGCGCTCGGTGTCGATCAGGATCCGGTAGCGGATGGGAAGGCTCTTGTGCAGGACGGTGCCCCTCACCGCCTCGAAGGGCATGCAGAGAAACCAGGTGAAAAGGGTCGACACCAGCGGCGGTACCTTGCCCGGCAACGATACGGCCAGCACCTGTTGAAAGAGCTCCGGCCGGTCTTGGGCCAGCTGCAAGGAGATTATCGCCCCCAGCGAATGGCCGATGAAAATAGCCGGGTATCTGGCGCCGCAGGCCTCCAGCGTCTCCAGGACGTCAGCTACGTGCACTTCTAGATCGGTGTGCTCCTCCGGGTCGTGCGTGAGCCCGTGCCCTCTCAGCTCGGGCACCAGACAGCGATAGCCTTCCCGGGTAAGCAAACCAACCTGCGATTCCCAGAGGCTTCCATCGCCGCCGGTGCCGTGAATCAAAATCACGTCCGGCTTTTCTTCGTCCCAGAGATCTCCCGTGAATTGACGGCAAGCGAGCTGCAAATTTCAAGCCTCCACTGACCTAATGATAACCCGGCAGCCGGTGATCCGTGGCCAGCCTCTGCGTAAACATTCCCCCGCGACCGACGGCCAATGGCTGCCCCGCGTCGCCTGGACTGCTGCCTGGAAGCCACTTCTAATAGCTCGGCTCCGGCGACAGCCAGTTGTCGGCCGTGTAGGCGGCGGCATCGCGGACCAGGTCGTAGGAGGGCTCGCAGGCGGCCAGCACTATCTTGGCGATGTTATAGGAGGCGTAGGTCTGATCCAGGTTGTGCGCGGGCGGCAGGGGCTGCTTCTCGCGGTCCGGCACCGGCACGGGGCCTACCTGCTCGACGACCCGCACGATCTCCTCCGGTCGCCTCAGGGCGAAGGCCAGCTTTTGCTGGACCAGCATCTCTACGGTTCCGCTCTCCTGCGGCATCGGCGGGGTGATCACGTCGAAGGCGATCGGCAGCCGCCTGGCGATCGCCTCGAAGGTCGTCAGCCCGCCTGCCTTGGTCACCATGAGATCACAGGCGCTCATCACATCCGCCATGCTGTCGTGGAAGGGCAGAACTGCGGTCTTTACGGAAAGCCGCGCCGCATAGGCCCTGGCCTGCTCGAAGAGCTCAGAATTGTGACCGCAGAGGAACAAGGCCTGAATCGGTCGTTTCACCAGCGACAGCTTCTCGAACACCTGCATCATATTGCCGCCGCCGGCCCAGCCGGCATTCAAGCAGACGGTCAGCCGCCGGGGATCGAGCCCGAGCGAGCCCAGGAACTCGACCCGGCCGATACGCGGCGGGCGCAGGAAGTCCGGATGCACCGGCATGCCCAGAACGCGTATGCGCTCCGGCGGCACCCCCCAGGAGGTGAGCCGGTCGGCAGCCAGATCGTTGGGCACGATGGTCAGGTCCGCCTCCTCGACGCCCCAGCCCCGCCACAGATCCCGGTTGGGATCGGTGACGACCACGATCAGCTTGAAGGGCAATCTCATCTCCCGGCGCACGCGCACGAGGACGTGGTTGATCATCGGGTGCACGGAGACGAGCACGGCCGGGACATCGCCGCCGAAGAGCTTCCTGAGGAACGGCTTGATCAGCAGGTAGCCGATAAGCGAGTCATCGGGCCTGACCGCGTGCAGGAACCAGTAGTAATACTTCATCCACGCCTGGTGATGGCGCAGCAGCCGGTTGTAAAGATCGACAAACACCCTGTTTACCGGGTGGCTGCGCTCGGCGGGCGTGTCCATGACCAGATCCAGCTTGCAGCCAGGGTGGTCCTTCGCCACCACCTCCTCGAGCGTGGCCTCGATCGCCTCGGCAGCGCTCCGGTGCCCGCCGCCGGTGTCGGAGAAGAAGATCCAGATCTTGTAGTCAGGCATAAATCTTTAATTCCGCCGCGGCCCGCCCCCGGTCCGTTTTCAGTCTGATAGTCTAGTATTCTTGCCTTATCTGTTCGATATGCCCCTGAAGGGCGCCACGCTTGACCGGACCTAATAAATGTACCACCAGGCAGACAACCGGCGTCACAGATTTTTCACCGCGCTTGCCGCCTGCCTGTACTTGATATCATCCCCGGCCCCGCCGGCAGGGGCCGGGGCGAGCGGCACCGCGAAGCCGCAGGAGGCGCTGCCGGCGGTTGCCGAATCAGACGCCGGGCTCGGGTTTCCGGTTCTGCCGGCCGGGCAGCGCCTGCGCGACAAGCCGGGCAGGGCGATCGTTTATCAACTGGATCTGCAGCCTATCGGCGACCGCCGGCCGCTGCTTCTGGTGCACGGGCTGCGCGGAGAATATCGGACATTGTTTCGCTGGGACCGGGTGATCAAGAAGCTGGAAGCCAGCTCGGAGTTCCGCGACCGTTACAAGATCTATCTCCTGCGTTACGACAGCACCCGCACGCTCAAGACCGTGATTCCGCAGTTCCAGCGGGCCGTCCTCGAGATGCACCGCCGGCTGGCTGCCAGGCCGATCTCCCTGCTCGCCTTGAGCCTGGGCGGCAACCTGGTTGAGCAGGCGATGCTCGATCCGCAGACTAATTCGGCAATCGAGCTGGTTTTCACGCTGGCCACCCCCTTTCACGGCTCGCCGCTGTTCAGCGCCGACTGGTTCCAGTACAGCCTCTACAAGAACCTCGCCTTCCCCTGGACGCGGGTGGACCACAGCCTGGATTATCGGGTCTACTTCGCCCACAACCCGAATCTCCTGAGCGACCTGGCCTGGGACAACGCCGACGGCTACATGCCCGAGCCGGGGCATTTTCGCTCGCTGCTGCCGCTGGGCCCGAGCGGGAACCTGGATCTGTCCCGCGATGCCAACGACGCGCTTTTGTGCCTGCACCGCGACGCCACCCCCGACAAAAGCAAGTTCATCTGCTACGCCGGCTACCTGTTGAACCCTTATCTGCTTCCCAGCCCCCGCCGCCAGTTCGAGAGCACCGTGCTGGCCCCCTACACGTTCTTTACCATCAAGTTTCCGGCCCACCTGCTGCGCGAGCACCCGGTGCTGGGCATGCTCAACCGGGAGATAAGCCGCATCGTGCCGCGTGACGACGTCAAGCCGCGCCCCGAGAACTGGCCTCATGTCTACGGGCTGAACGACGGCATCACCCCGGTCGGTAGCGCGGTCTTCCTGCCGTCGGCGGCGTTGCGGGCCAACACCCTGTCCCGTGAGGACGACCTCCAGCACCTGCGCGGCGCCACCGATGTGATGCTGGCCCGCGTCTTCCGCAACGTGGATCACCTGACCTTCATCGATGGTTACCGCCCCGGTCACGGCTCGTCGCTGGTGCGCGACGAGCTCAACCCGCTCGATGGTTACCGGCAGATCTTCGACTGGATACTTTCCGACCTGCTGCACGCCGAGCCGATCTCCGGACAGATCGCCAGGGAGAACCGCGAACCCGGGCAGGCGGTCACCAAGTCGCCGCTGGACTAACGCCCTAAGAATCTGCCCAGCCGCTGCTTGACCGCCTCGACCATGAGCTCGGTCTGGCGGTCCGGGCGCGCGCTCGGGCGCCCGAGCTGGGCGGCGCCGTCAAAGACGACCCGGGCCAGGTTGACGAAGACCGGATGAAACCCTCTGGCCACCATCTCCTCGTAGGCCTGGTCGGCCGTCCAGCCCTGGCTCATCACCCGGTAGAGGCCGACCATCGCCCCCGTGCGGTCCTGCCCGTGCAGGCAGTGCACGTAGACCGGCTGGTTGCCCGGGTCATTGACCGCCTGCAGGAAACGCCCGCTGTCGGCGCTTGCCGGCACGTTGAACTCGTCGAGCGGAATGCTCACGAACCTGACCCCGAGCTGCCGGCACACGTTTGCCTCGCGCTCGATGATCGCCGGCTCGTTGCGAAGGTCGATGATCGTTCTTATCCCCGCGTGCTTGAGCCGGGAGACGCCCTCGGCGGTCGGTTGCCCGCCACGGATCAGGTTGGGGGTGACGACACAGACGTTCCTTGCGCTGCCGCCCATGTCGAGAAGCTCCTCCACCTTCAACGGGCCGGCGCCCTCGATCTGCGCCCGGCAGCCGGCGGCAAAGCCAAAGAAGGCCGCGAGAAGCAGGGCAGTCCCGGGCAGCGGCGAGGGCTGGGCGCGCATCGAAAACCCTGGTTGGTAAGGAACCACGCTGTACAACGACGATAGCACAGGCGGCTGGTTCCCGGTGGCCTGGTGGCCTGGCTGCCTGCCGCCTACACCTCGCCCCGGACCATCTCCAGCAGCCGGCCCAGCACCTTCTCGCCGCTGGCCCGCAAGGCATTGTGCTCGTGCTCGTTGGTCACCCATGTGCGCATGCCGCTTATCCTGGCGGCCGCCTCCTCGGAGAACTGCCGCTCCACGTACATGTCGTCGCAGTAGATGGCAGCGGCCGCCGGCACCGGGTTGGCGGCCAACCTGGGCAGGTCGTACAGCGGCGGCCAGGCGTCGTACTCGGCCAGAAGCCGGGCGCAGCCGGCAAGAGGCTCGAGCATGGCGTAATCTTCGAACATCCACGGATAGATCATCTCGCCGGTGAACTGAAACGGCCCCCCGCCGTCCAGGGAAAATTGCGGGTACTCGGCAAGCAGGCGCTGCGCCGACCAGCGCGAGGAGCCGCCCTGGCAGTAGATAGGCTCGTGCAGGAGCGCGTAAATCGGGTTGGTCTCGAAGGGCAGCGCATTTTCCACGCCGCGCAGGAACACATAGCTGAGCTCCTTTCCCGACCGGCCCGCCACGAAGGCCGTCTCCAGGAGATAGTGGACCTGCTCAAAGCCGTCGCTCATACCAAAAGCGATGCCCAGCTGCTGGAAGCGCCGCCAGGTGAGCCGGCCGCCGCCGGGCAGCCGGACCGGCCGCCCGGCCAGACGCTCGGCCACCTCGCGCGCCAGGTCGAGATCTTCGGGGTAGCGCTCGTAATAGCGGCGGTTCCTCTCCAGCACCCGTCGGTAGGTGGCCCGGTAAACATCGTCCACCGGCCGATTGAGCGGCGGCAAGCCGCCGGTGATCAGCGCCTCATGCAGCCCCTCGGGGGCCGCCGAGAGATAGCGGGTGACGCAGAAGCCGCCGTAGCTCTGTCCGAGAACCGACCAGCGCCCGCCGGGCCCGATGAGGTCCTGGCGGATGAGCTCCAGGTCGCCGACGATGGCGTCGGCGCGGAAGTGTTTCAGATAGTCGGCCTGCTGCTCGGCCGTGCCGATGGCGGCCAGCGTCTGAAAGGTCACCGGAGTGCTGAGCCCGGTGCCCCGCTGATCCAGAAGCAGCACCCGGTAATCCCGGAGCGCCCTCTCCAGCCAGCCTCCCCTGACGCCCGGCCGCGGCGAAGGAAAGCCCGGCCCGCCCTGCAGAAAGACCAGCCACGGCAGAGCCGGATCGGCCTGCCGCCGGGCCGCCACCACCTCGCGAGCAAAGACCTCGATCTTGCTGCCGTCCGGCTGGCCGTGATCGAGCGGCAGCTGCCACACGTGCCCGCTGGCGATCAGCCCCGGCAGCCTGTGTGTGAAAGTGCGCATGGATGCTTGATACGCCCGGAGGACAGAACGAAAACCGCAGTATACCAGCCCCACAACCGCCGGCGCCCAGCCCTAGCAGAGGTTCCGGGAAAGAAGGTTGAGGAACAGCCCGACATCCGTCACCACCCCCAGCGCATGCGAAGACCCGCGGTCCGAGAGCTTCGTCACCACGGCCGGGTTGATGTCCACGCAGACCGTTCTCACCCAGGAAGGCAGCATGTTGCCCACCCCGATGCTGTGCAGCATCGAGGATAGGCAGATGACCAGGCTCGCGCCCTTGAGCTGCTCGGTGTAGGCGTCCTGCGCCGCCAGAAGATCCATCATCGTCTCGGGCAGCGGGCCGTCATCGCGGATCGAGCCGGCAAGCACGAACGGCACCCGGTTACGCACGCACTCGTACATGATCCCCGATTTCAGCACCGCCGACTGCACCGCCTTGCCGATGCCGCCGGCAGTGTTGATCGTGTTGATCGCCCGCATGTGGTTCTTGTGCCCTTCGTAGATCGGCAGCCCTCTTTCCAGATCGACGCCCAGGGAGGTCCCGTAAAGGGCATTTTCGATGTCGTGCACGGCAAGCGCGTTGCCGCTCAGGAGCACGTTTACGTAGCCGGCGCGAATCAGCTGGCAGAGGAACTCGGCGCCGCCGGTGTGCACGACCACCGGTCCGGCGACAAAGACGATCTTGCCGCCGCCGGCTTTGACCTGCCGCATGAGCTCCGCTATCTTCTTGACCGCGGTCTCCACGCGGCGCTCCGACGAGATCTCATTGGACATGAAGGCGAAACCGAGGCGATCCCGCTCCTTGAACTCCGGAATCACCCTTATTCCTTCCTTGCCGCAGACGATCGGATCCCCTTTCCGCACGTCCCTCAGCTTGCGGCAGATCGCCGTGCGGTCGGTGACGCAGATCACGGCGTCCATCCGCTGATCTTCGACGCTCAGCCACCGCCCGTGGTGCCGGATCTCCGTGCGCTGATTGGTCGTCGAATAGAAATCCTCAGGCACGCAGCGATCCGCCACCGCCGGCTTCAGGATGGCGTCTTTTTCCTCGACCCGATAGCAGCCGAGCAGCATCAGGTCGCCCAGGATCTGCTCCAGGCGCTCGGCCGTGTCGGCGCTGACCTTGAGCTTGAGCCGCGAGACCTCCTCGTTCGTCTTGCCTATGCGAAACTCCACCACCTCGTAGCTGGCCTGGCAGGCAATGACCGTGTCGAAGATCTCGGTCATTATCTGGGAGTCGATCAGGTGCCCTTCGGCCTTTACTAATTCGGAAAACAAACTGGCGCCTTCCCTGCCGGCAAATTAGTTATTATTAACCCCGATTGCAAAGATACATTATTGGCAACTGATAATTTGCCCTTATACTTCTGTCATAGACGCGGCTTAATCATTCCTTTATTTTCCACTCTCATCCGAGAGACCGGACCAGTCAAACCGTCTAGGGTAACCCCATTTCTACATTTTTCCGAAAGGAGGTCCCACCACATGCGGGTTGAGCTCATTTACACGCCCGGTTGCCACAGATACAGAAGCGTCCTCAACAAATTGGAGACGGTGATCGCTGAGGAGCGCCTGCCGATTCCCGTGCACGTCATCGAATCGGATCTGCGCTCGACAGAATGCCCGGCATCTCCGACAATTCGCATCGACGGCCACGAGATTGGAGCCTCCAGCGCCCCGTGCATGGACAGCCTGCGTGACGTCTTGTGGCGGAGGTGGAAGGAATTGACCGAACTCCCTTTATTCACCTCTTAGACCAGGACCGGCGCTGACACCCGTTGCTGCCCCGTTTGCGCCAGGTCGCCTTGCTGTCCGGATCGCTCGATCCGGACAGTTTCATGAGGGGCATGCCGTGGTAAGGTCTAAAGGGCGGCATCGACCGGTGCCGCCACCAGGACACCCTCGTGAGCGCGGGGGATGAGCCGCTCCCGCGCAAAGCCACGCAACGTCATGACCAGCTCGGCAGGAGCTTTCAAACCAACGATCACGGAGCTGGCGCTGTTGCCGGTGCTCGTTTTCCTGATCGCGCTCACCAGGCTCTATTACGGCGGCGGCTACAGCCCCATGCTGGTCTGGAAGGGAGAGCTTACCTTCAGGGACACCTTTGTCGATCTGGGGCAGCTTCTCAAGCTGTCCAGAGAGGAGCTGATCAGGCGTCACCGCCCGGTCATGCACCAGCTCGAGGCCATGGAGATTCTCGAGCCTGCCGACGTGGAGCTGGAGAGCATCCGCGACCGCCGCTGGCGCGGGCGCAGCCCGGCACCGGGCACTCAAAGGCCGGCGCCGGCCAGCTTGCCCGCACAATAGCCGCAAGCAGCCCGGCGGGAACCGCCTCGACCCGGCGACGTCCCCGGATGCAGATGCTTGGCTGTCTTTGCGTAGAGGCCCATGCGGCTCCCCGCTGCGATCAAGGTACCCTCCCTAACCGTCTTGCTGCTCCTGGTGGCAGCCTGGCAGCCGAACCGGGCGGCTGACACCTATCCTTATCTGGCCATCCCCAACTCGCAGAAGGTCAACGCCGGGCTCTGGCGGGGAGCGCAGCCCAACGCCGCGACGCTGCGGATGCTCAGGGATGACGGCTGCAGGACGCTGGTCGACCTGCGCCTGCCCGGGCACGGGACGCGCTGGGAGGCCGCCCAGGCCCGCAAGCTCGGGCTCAACTACTACAACATCCCGATGAGCTTCGACAAGCCGTCCCAGGCCAAGGTCGACCTTTTCATGAGCATCGCGCGCAATCCGGACCTGCAGCCGGTCTTCGTTCATTGCCGGCAGGGCGCTGATCGCACCGGCACCTTGCTGGCCCTTTACCGGATCGTCAACGAGGGCTGGTCCTACGACGAGGCCTACTGGGAGATGCGGGTGCACCACTTCAAGCCCGAGCTCATCCTGCTCAAGAACACGGTCAGGCGCTGTCAGAGCCCGGCCAAAAGGGTAGCGAGGACGCTGCCCTGACTTGTTCAGGTCCTGTCCCGGCCGCCCAGCGCCTGAGCCTTGAGCCTATCGGCGTCCTGCGTGCGGTGCGCGCTGCGCAGCAGCTCCGAGTACTCGAGCATGCTTTCCAGCAGCTCCGGGCTTTGCGGCGCCAGGAGCTGCTGCTTGATGCGGAACGCCCGGGCGTAGGTGGCAGCGGCCCTCGCCGGGACCCCTTCCCTGGCATAGACCCGGGCCAGTTTGGCCAGCGCCTCGGCCACGTGCCGGCCGCCTGCACCCTCGACACCGGCGTAAATCGCCAAGCCGCGCTTGTACATCTGCTCGGCCTCCCCGAACTCGGCCTGGCCGACATCGAGGTCGGCCAGGCGGCAGTACAGGTCGGCCAAGCGCATGGGCTGGCGTGCCGGCGATCTCTCGTAGTTGGCGATCAGACGGCAATAGGCCGCATCGGACTCGGTAAGCTTGCCTTGCAGGCGGCAGGCCTCCGCCAGCCCGCCCAGCGTCTCCATGTAACGCTCGCTTCCGGCGCGTCCGGGCCCACACAGCGCCAGCGCGGCAGCGTAGTCCGTCTCGGCCTCCGCATAGCGGGCCGAGTCCATGTTGCTCTGCCCGGACCGCATGCGCCCCTCCCAGTCATCCACCGCCGCTGCCGGCCGCGTAAGGGCCGCCAGAGAAAAAAAGACAGCAACAGCTGCTCCTGCTCGCGCCATAGTAAATCACCCCACCGGATGCCTGCCTGACCATCAAGGTCGCCGGCGGCAGGGAAAATGTTCCCGGGCGCCGGCTCCTGGCTTACAGCGCCACCTCCTCCAGCCGGCCGTGCTGCGCGAAATAAAGCGCGGCTCTCGGCCTGACGCCGGCCAGCTGCTGGAAATCATCCACATAGGAGCGCAGCTGTTGGCGGTGTTTTTCGACATGGGAGGCCAGCTCCTCGATCGGGAAATGATCCGTCTTGTAGTCGATCACGAACCAATGGCCGCCGGCGTCCTCGAGCAGCAGATCCGGGCGGCCCTGCCGGGAGGCGGACGCTGACGCCACCACATACGGCATCTCGCCGAGGCGCCGGCGCGCCGCCTGCATGAGCGCGCAGAGATCGCTTTTGCGGAAGCGCTCCAGCAACACCTGCCCCGCCTCCACCAGCCGCGAGATCTTCTCCCGGTCCACCAGGTTGGCGGCGGAGCTGGCGGCAAGCTCGCGCAAAAGCCCGGCGGCAGGCGGCTGCATCGCCGGCGACATGGTCTGCATGATCAGGTGGAAGAACTGCCCGAGAACCGTCGGCTCCGGCCACGGCACTCCGGCGGCCGCGGTCACCCGCAGGGCGTCCTGCCAATTGAGCGCCGGCTCTCCTGGCTCCATGGTAAGCGGTTCCACCAGGTCAAACTGCGCTTCCCGGCCCCCGTCATCGCGGCCTGCCGCGGCGGCCGCCGAACGAAGCGCCGCTTTCAGCTCGCGGGCAAGCGTGCTGGCGCTGATGCTGTCGACCGTCGTTACCTGATAGAAGACCGGCTCCGGCGCCGCCTCGAGCTCATAGACGCCGGGCTCCGTCAGGCAACCGCCGTCGTCGAGACCCAGGGCGCCTTTCAGCCAGCTGCGAAAAGAGGCCCGCTCCTGCCCGCCCCGCTCCAGAAAGATGGCCAGGCAGTCTCTGGCCCTTGTGGCGGCCACGTAGAGAAGCCTCTTCCTTTCAGCCTCGTCCATCTCCTTTTCGATCCGGCGGCCGATTAGATAAAGCGCCGGCTTTGGCGCGGCCTTGTCCCGGCTCGGATCAAAAATGAGCCCGTACTGGCGGTGAAAGAGCAGCTTATCGCTCCTTGCGGTCGCCGGTCTCGACATGCCGGGCAGCACCACGGCCGGGAACTCCAGCCCTTTTGCGGCATGGATCGTCATCAGCTTGACGGCATCACCGGCGTCCAGGGGCGCGTTGACCTCCTTGACCTCCAGAGCCCGCATCCGGCCAAGCCGGCTGACAAATTCGCTCGGGGAGAGGTTGTTGTGGTCGCAGGCAAGCGAGGTCAGCTTCCAGAGGTTCCGTGACCGCTGCCTGCCCCCCGGGGCAGCCAGGAGAATAACATCGTATCTGGTGTCATCCACGATCCTGCGCACCAGATCCCCTGCCGGCAGGGTGGCTGCCGCCTCGATGAGCCCGGAGAGGATGGCCACCGCCCGCTCCAGCTCCGGGCACCAGCCGGGCTCGTCTGCCAGCGAGCGGGTCGCCGCCGCCCACAGCGAGCTGCCGTAGCGGGCGTGCAGGGAGTGGATGACATCGTCGGCAATACCAAACATCGGCGAGCGCAGGGCGCCGAGCAAGGCCTGGCTGTCCCGGCGGCAGCAGAGGAACTTGAGCAGGTTCTCCACGTCGTAGACTTCCTGGCGCCTCAAGAAGCCTTTGGTGGCCTGGGTGACGTAAGGAATGCCCAGGTCCGACAGGGCAGCCTCGATAGCCCGGAATCTGTTGCTGTCCTGGACGAGCACGGCGAAATCGCCCCAGCGAATCGGGCGCTGGCTCCCGCTGGCCTTGTCGAGCACCATCTGCCCGGAAAGCAGCCTCCCGGCAATCCAGTTGGCCGCCGCCCGCGCCTCCACAACTTCGGCAAGCTCCGCCTGCCTTTGCCCCGCCTCATCAAGCGCCTGGTATACGACCACATCGATGAGCGGCGCCGCGGGCGAACCGTCCTGGCGGTGCGCAGCCAGCGGCTGGAAGCGGGCATCGTGAGCCGACAGCCGCTGGTCTTTGCCCAGCAGCCGCTCGAAGACAGCGTTGACGAAGGATACGATCTGGCGGTGGCTGCGGAAGGATATGCTCAGGGTGCTCAGGATGCCGCCTTTCTCCCGGCCGAAATTCTCGCGCCACGCGTTGAAGACGGACACGTCCGCTCCCTGAAACTTGTAGATAGACTGCTTGTCGTCGCCGATGAGGAACAGCCTGGTCTTCTCGCCGGAAAGCAGGCTGAAGAGCCGGGACTGCAGGCGGTTGGTGTCCTGGAATTCGTCGACCAGGATGGCGGCGACGTTGTCGTTGTAAAACTGGCGGGCGGCGGAGTCCTCCCGGCTCAATACGGCATAGGCTGACTCAATGAGATCGTCAAAATCGAGCTTCGTGCGTTCCCGCTTCTTCCGGCTGAAAAGCTCACGGACCCGCTGCGCAAACCGCACCAGCACGAGCGTAAGATGGAACGCCTCCCGGTCGGCGGCGCAGAGATCCAGCGGCACGTCCTTCAGGCACCGCTTCAGCGGCTCCTTGACTAGGGCAATGAGATCCCTCACGGCCCTGGCCTCGTCGCCGTTGCCGCCGGCAACCCCGACCTTGACCTCCAGGATGCGGGCGAGGCTGCCGATCCTCTCCGCCAGGTCGCCCTGGCGGCCGCCTGCCTTCTGCCCGGCGGGCGCCAGGGCCGCGGCGGCCAGCCGCACGATCGTCTGCCGGTGCGCCTCCAGCTTCGACTGCGGATCTTTCCATGGCGTCCAGGCCAGCTCATCGACCATGCTAAGCCACTGCCGGTCCCCGGTCAGGGAAAGAAGAATCCGCTCGTGCTCCCGGGCGATTAGCTCCCGGCAATGGCTTGTCATGCCGTCCTCGGTCAGCGACGGCACGCTCTCCAGCGCCTCCTCGAACTGGAATCGCGACTCCAGGCACCTGTACACCCACTTCCTCACGTCCTCCACCGGGTAGCGCATCAACATCTCGTGGGCCTCCGGCTGCTCGGCAATTGCCGCGCGGGCGGTCTCGTCGAAAGACTCCTTCATAAGCTCGCTGCGCTCCAGCTCGTTCAAAACCTCGAAGCGGGGGTCGATATTGGCATCGACCGGAAAGGCCTTCAGGATGGATTCGCAAAGCGAATGAATGGTGCCGATGCGGGCGCCGTCCACCTGGGCGATGGCCGCGGCCCAGCGCTGCCCGTCCTCGCCGCCGGCGGAAGCCAAAAGCTCCTTCAGGCGCGCCTTCAACCTGCTGCGCATCTCGCTGGCCGCCTTGGTGGTGTATGTCACCGCCACCAGATTGGCCACGGTTGCCTGCGGGCAGCGGCGCAGGATCTCCAGGCAGCGCTCCACGAGCACGTGCGTCTTTCCCGAGCCGGCGCCCGCCGACACGAGCACATGATGGTCGATCGACTCGACGGCAGCCCGCTGCTCGTCAGTCAGTCCGGCCATCGCCATCCTCCTTCCGGGCCAGCTCCGCGATCCGGCAGATCGTGTCGTGCGGGCAGGTCCGGCAGACGTCGGCGGCGCTCGGGCGCACGGTAAAGTCGCCGCGCCCGACGCCGCCCACCAGGCGCGCGATCGTCTGCTGCGAGCGCTCGAGGAGCTTCCTCCCCTCATCGCCCGCGAGCTCGAACCTTCCCACCGGCTCACCGGAGCCAACGCTCAGGTAAACCCCCTCCACGGCGCTGGCCCCCGGAATCAGGCTTCGCTCGGCGGCCATCGCGTAGACGGGAATTTGCAGGCTCCGCCCCTCCTCAATGTCCGAGACGCTGTAGCGGGTGAAACCGGTCTTGTAGTCCACGACGCGAATTCGCGGGGCTTCCGCGCCGGCGGCGATGTCAATCCGATCGATCACCCCGGCAATGGCGATCCGCCTTCCGTCGACCTCGAGGTCCAGGGCCGGGCAGGAGTCCTCGTCCTGTCCGCCGAAGGAGGCTTCGAAATATCCCGGCTCGAACGGCTCCTCGTCGCCTGCCAGCCGCTCGAATTCTTTCTCCAGGAAGCGTTCCAGGCGGAACCTCACCTCCAGCCGGTCGTACCGCCAGAACGGTTCCGGCTGGAACTCCTCCTGTGACTCCAGCCAGAGGAGAGCATCGGACAGCGCGCCCTCGAAGATCTCCTGCCGCTGCCCCGCGCTCACCTGCCGCACGGCCAGGCCCGCTGCCGCCACCCGGCCGAAAAACAGCTCCAGCGCCTTGTGGTAGACCCGCCCCCGGAGCTGAGCGCCGAGCCCCGCTTCCGGCTCCTCGCGCCTGTCCCAGCCAAGCAGGCGCGAGACCCAGTAGCGAAACGGGCAGCTTCCATAATCGTTGAGGCGGGAGGCGCTCCAGCGAGGCGGCAGCGTCACGGAAAGGGCGCCGGACGAGACCAGATCGACCAGGTAGCCGTTATAGACGCTCTCCCGCTGCTGGAGGGCACGGGCCCTTGCCACCGCCAGCGGTGAGGCTATCGCTCTGCCCAGCTCGCCCACGGACTCCGGCGCGTCCTGCCGGCCCAGCGCTTCCAGGTCCGCCCCCGCCCAGAGCCGCCCGGCAAAGGCGTCACGCGCCGACACCGGCCTGGCAAGCGATCCCTGGAAGGGGGCGGCGAAGGGAATGGCCCGCTCCACTTCCGCGTCCCCGCGGGTAATCAGGAAGGACGGCACCGCCTCGGCGCCGCTGCCCATATCATAGCGGGGGAAGGACAGGTACGCTTTCCGGGAAGCCCGCTCGATCAGGGATGCGTACAGGGCCGGCTCGAAAGCCGGGTGATGGCGGGGGTTGTTGAGCGCCACCCCGAACCGCGACCAGCGCGCCAGCTCGTCGGCGCTCACGAAGCCGGAGCTGCCCGCCCGCCGTGGAAACTCGCCTTCCAGGAGCCCGGCCACGAAGACATAATCATAAGAGCGGTTCGGCGCCACGTCCGCACCGCATATGGTGATGGGCTCCCGGAACCGGCTCGTGCGGCGGAAAGTGGTCTGCTCGAGCAGGCTCTCGAAGCGTAAGACAAAGTCCGCGTAAAGGACCGGTTGCGCCCCAAGCACAACCTCCTCATGGATCAGGTTGCCGATCACCGAACGCAGGCCGGCCAGGGCGCGGAAGCTCTCGGCATCACCCGCCCTGCCGCCCTGCCCGGATCCGGTCCGGCAGACGAGCAGCCTGTCCAGCAGATCCTCGGTCCAGACGCACAGCTCGGCCTGCGTCCTCGTCTGCCCGGGCGGGGTCACCGCCCGGAAGAAACTGCCCAGCCCTTCGGCCGCCCGCCCGGGCAGCCTGGGGAGCACGCGGCTGCTCCAGCGCTCCAGCCCGCCGGAAAGGCGGATTGCCAGAGACAGATCGTCTATGTCGTCCACATCGGACGGCGCCAGCCCGAGCGCGGTCAGATCCAGATAGCGGCTGCGCAGGCAGAAGATCACGTCGGCGCGGGCAAAGTCCTTCTGATAGCAGCGAAGCAGGGCGCGCACCAGCTGCACTACCGGCTGCTCGGCGATTGTCCTGCTCTCGTCGACAAAGTAGGGCAGCCCGGCGGACTGAAAGGCCGCCTCCACCGCCCCGCGGTAAGCGCTCAGGTCACGGGCGACGACGAGGATCCCTCGCGTCGTGGTTCCGCCCCCGGCAATGAGCTCCTTGCAGCGCCTGGCTATCTCCTCCATCTCCAGGTAGCGATCCAGGCAGGAGAAGACCTCCTGCGCCCGGGCGGATTCGCCCGGCTGGCATTGCTCGATCGCCGGCGACAGCGCTTCCGTGAGCTGCCTGTAGCTCTCGGCCTTCCAGAGATACTCCTCCCGGTACCGCTGGTAGTGGCACGACGACTCGTCGACGTAATCGAAGGTTATGCTTGTCCGCTCCACGTGGCGTGCCAGCCCGGACAAAACCTCCAGCTGCAGGCGGTTGAAACGGTCGAAACCGTCGGCCGCCAGCCAGGCGGCGCCAAGCGGCAGGCGGTCGCCGGCAAACAGGACCTCGCGCGCCTTGAAGGCCAGCATGTGCTGATCCTGGCAATCGAGACGGGCGAGCTCCTGCCAGTAGCGCTCGTATATGCGCGCCAGCTCGATAAGGGGGAAATCCGCCGCCGCTGTCCTCTCCAGCGCAGCCAGAACCGCCTGCGGGCTCAGCGCCGCCCTCTGAAGCTCGTCAATCAGGTCGAGCACCGCCGACCAGGTTCCCCGGCAGTGCGAGATCGCAGACAGGGCGGAGATCTTCCGCCCGGCCTGGAGATCCCCCATGAGCCTGGCCATGATGGTCACCCGCACGCTGTCCGGCAGAAGCGAAGAAGCCACCCCGCCCGCCCGCAGGACGGTGCGGCACAGCTCATAAAAAGGCATGATCCGCAAGCCGATGTAGCCGGGCTGCCGGCGCGCCCCGCTGGCCACAGCCGCGGACGCCAGCTCCAGCAGGCGCTCGGAGAGAAGATTCCTGTAGCGAGCCGAAGGGACGACAACCAGGGCCCCGTCAAACGGCCTGTCCTGCGCAAAGCGCAGGAGCTCCTGCAATAGACGGCTGGTCTTGCCCGAACGGTAAGGGCCGAGAAAGAGGTCGATCGGGCGGGAGCTGTTGGCTTCTCGAGCGGGCACGAAAAATTCCCGGGGCGGCAGGATGCCGGATCAGAAATTATAACGGACGCGGCCGCCGGCCGCGCGCCCGGAGACCGCCGCCAGGCCCGGGGGTGGCCGGCAATCCGCTCAGCTAAGGAACTCGCGCAGGTCGCCGATCTGATCGCTGCTGCGCAGCTTCTGCATTGCCCTGAGCTCGATCTGACGCACCCGCTCGCGCGTGAGACCGAGGACACGTCCCAGCTCCTCGAGCGAGTGCGACTTGTCGTCCGCGAGACCGTAACGCAGCTTGATCACGTCCCGCTCCCGGGCCGTGAGACCGGACAGCAGGTCGTCGACGTACTTGCCGAGCAGCTGCCCGGCCGCGGCCTCGTCAGGCAGCTTGGCCAGGCGGTCCTCGATGATCTCCCCCAGCGTGTTGTCGGAGTCGTCGCCGAAGGTTTGATCGAGCGAAAGCGTGCTGCGCCCGGCGCCGAAGGCCAGCATGACCTTCTCCTGGTCCAGCCCGGAGGCCTCGACGATCTCCTCAATGGTCGGCCGGCGGTCGTGCTTCTGGGCCAGCTCCCTGACCGCCCGCCGGAGCCTGTTAATCACCTCGTTCATGTGCACGGGGACCCGGATCGTGCGCGACTTGTTGGCCAGCGCCCGCGTCACCGCCTGGCGGATCCACCAGGTGGCATAGGTCGAGAAGCGGTTTCCCCGCTCGGGATCGTACTTCTCCACGGCCCGGATCAGCCCCAGGCTTCCTTCCTGAATCAGATCCTGAAAGCTCAGACCGTGGTTGACGTAGCGCTTGGCGATGCTCACCACCAGGCGCAGGTTGGATTGAATCAGCCGCCGGCGGGCTGCCTTGTCGCCGCCTCGCACGGCGCGCGCCAGCTCGATCTCTTCCCGCCCTTCGAGCAGGCGGTGCCGGGAGATCTCGCGCAGGTAAGCCTTTACCGAGTCCTCCTCAAAAGAGCGCTCCTGTGGCTCATCAGCCTCCTTATCGCTCTCCTCGTTATCGCTCTCCTCCTCGCTCGACCAGCAGGAGGCGTCGGCGCCGTCCATGACGCCTGGATCCACGTGACCGTCCCAGTCGGCGTCAGGCACCGGCTCAACGCTGGCCTTGCGGCCTTTGACCGTAATTGCTCCTTTCCACTTTCTTCTCATCGGGGTTACCTTTATCAAGCGCTTCGGCGGCGTCCGCATCCTCGAGCCTCGCTTCCCGGCGGCGCGCCCGGCCAGCATCGCTGAGGCCGGAGCTTGGCGAGTCGGGGCAGGCTCGCTCCGCGCCTCCGTACAAGGAGCGAAGCGTTGTCGCACGCACTCTCTGCAGAACACGTCCGACAAAGGACCATACGCCCGAGTACCATATGCCCGCTTTCGGGGTGGTTCCACCGCTTAATCCGGAAGATTTTCAAAAAATTGAGATCTTAAGCAAACAGGCTGCAGCGCAACCGGTCTCATGAGGCCCGGCGCTCCCTGACCCCGCGGTCGGCATGCCCGGGGGTCTGGCCGGTCGCCTCATCGAGCTCGTGCAGCAGCTCCTTCAACTGCACGCGCAGCACCCGCCTGAAGTCGCGGGGTAGTTGCGCCAGAGGATAAGCAACCGCCGATACGCTTATGTATTCCGATCTGGTTCCGCTTGTCATTTCCATCACTTCCTTAAGCTATCGCCGGCGCTGGCCGTTTGGAATTCGCCCGATCTGACGCTGAGCCCATCGTAAGGTTCCGCTATGTGAAGCGCGCCTTTAAAAATCCCGGGAGACAACCAGGGTTAACCCTGAAGCAGCCCGGGCGGCGATGGTCATCGCCGCCGGAGGTGTCAACGCCACTTTCCCTGGTGGCACATCGAAAATTCGTGCCCGTCGAGATTCGAACTCGAGGCCTTCGGCTTCGGAGACCGACGCTCTATCCAGCTGAGCTACGGGCACAGGCGCCCCTATTATAGCCTTTGCCGGCTGCCTTTCCGAGCCCTTGCCCCGGCGGCCGCGGCCTTTTCGGGCAGACCCGGGGCGCCGCCCCTTTACGAGCCTGCCGGCCAGGGCTGGCGGACCAGCTCCTCGAGGGCGCTCAGGTTGAAGATGGTCACCCTCTTGGATTCTATTTCTATCCAGTGGGACTGGCGGAACCGGTTGAGGATCTGCGTGACCGTCACCCGGGAAGAGCCGACCAGGTTGGCAATCTCCTGGTGGGTGAGGCGGAACTCCACCCGTATGCCGTTGGGCGTGACCCGCCCGTGACTTTCCGCCAGGCTCAGGAGCAGCCGTGCCACCCGGCTGGGCACCGGGCGAAAGACGAGATCCTCGATGCGCGCCTGTGCTTCCTTCAGGCGAACGCCGATGATCTGGATCAAGCGCAGCCCGAACTCCGGATTCTCCCGCAGGAAGTTGTGAAACGGCTCGCGGCCGATCTGATACAGGCGCGTGTCCTCCACCGTCTCCGCGTAGCTGTCATGCTCGCCGGATTCCCAGGTGGCCTCGCCGATGAGGTCGCCCGGTCCGAGCAGGGCGAGAATCACCGTCTTCCCCTCCGGCGACAGCCTGGTCAGCCGCACCCGGCCTCGCTCGATGAAGTAGATCGCCTCCGAGGGCATGCCCGGGGCAAAGATCGTGTGATGCTTGGGCAGGTCCAGCTCCTCCACCACCCCCAAAAGCCTTCCCATCTCCATGGGATTGAAAGATTCAAATATATCCGTCTGCTTCAAGGTAAAAAACTTCTGGGCTGCTCTTATCACCGGCGTCTTGCCCCCACCTGTCTGTAGATCGCCATAAATTGGAAAGGCCGGCACCGGTTGTCAACAATTGAACTATCTGGCCCGGCCGATCGTCTTACTTATTAGCTGCCCTTCAAGCTGCGTTTGTTGGGTAGCAACTGTCTTATACCCTGTGACCGGGCTTTAAAACCGGGAACCGACACGGAGGCAGGAAGCGGAAAGCGAGTTTTTAATTCGTCGCCTGGCGCTCACCGGCTATAATCGAGCGGTGGCACGAAACTGGCGGCAAGCGCATATACAGTCAATCTACAGCTGATTCCTGGTCGGGGTTGAGAGACGGAGACACCGGCGCTCGCTCGCGCGCGCCTGCAAGGAGACCGAAAAACCAGAATCTGTGCGGGCAGCAGCGGGGCTCAACCTCCGTGGCCGCCGACCAGACCCTGCAGGGGCGAGGCATGCCTCGCCCGCACCAACGAAGAAACCCCTGCACCCACCCAGAGGCCGGGCAGAGCGGAACCGACGCAGCCGGGCGACGACGAGCAATCTGAGCGCATAATGATAAGGAGAACGGAGATGGCAGTAGTTACAAAGGACAAAACCACGACCGACAAAGCCATGATCAACAAGAATGGCGACAAAGCGCCCGAAAAGAGCGTAAGCGAAACCGGCTCCCGCTCAGGGCCCGAGGAGAAGGGCCGGGAGATGGCCCCGGAGCGCGTGAAGGCGCTCGGCCTGGCCATGGACTCGATCAGAAAGACTTACGGCGAAGGCTCGATCATGCGCCTGGGCGACACCAGGCACGGGCAGATCGAGGCCGTCTCCACCGGCGCGCTGTCGCTGGATGTCGCGCTCGGGGTCGGCGGCCTGCCGCGCGGGCGGATAATCGAGATCTACGGGCCGGAGTCCTCCGGCAAGACAACGCTCGCCCAGCACGTGGCCGCCGAGGTGCAGAAGCGCGGCGGCATCGCCGCCATCGTCGACGCCGAGCACGCGATGGACCCTGACTATGCGCGCGCGCTGGGGGTCAACGTGGACGAGCTCCTGATCTCGCAACCGGACACCGGCGAGCAGGCTCTGGAGATAACCGAGCAGCTTGTCCGCTCGGGGGCGGTGGATGTGGTGATCGTCGATTCGGTGGCCGCCCTGGTTCCGAAAGCGGAGATTGAAGGGGAGATGGGGGATTCGCTGCCCGGACTGCAGGCGCGCCTGATGAGCCAGGCCCTGCGCAAGCTCACGGCCGTGGTCAGCAAGACGCACTCGATCGTCATCTTCATCAACCAGCTCCGCCAGAAGATAGGCGTCATGTACGGGAACCCGGAGACCACCCCCGGCGGTCAGGCCCTGAAATTCTACGCTTCCGTGCGCCTGGACATCCGCAAGATCGAGACGCTCAAGAAGGACGGCGCCGAATACGGCAACCGGGTGAAGGTGAAGGTGGTGAAGAACAAGGTGGCGCCGCCTTTCCGGATAGCCGAGTTCGACATCGTCTACGGCAAGGGGATAAACACGATCGGCTGCGTTCTGGATATGGCCGCCGAGCTCGACGTCGTGAAAAAATCGGGAACCTGGTTCAGCTACAAGGACGAGCGCATCGGACAGGGCCGCGAGGCGGCAAAAGCCTACCTGGAGGCCAATGCGAAGATGCTCGCCGAGATCGAGGAGAAGGTCAAGGCCGAGCTGGCCAAACGCGAGCCCAAAACCACGTAGCGGCGCCGCCAGGCGGCGCCCACCGGATCGCACATGGTGGCTGAGAAGACAAGGAAGCGCCGGAAGAAAAGCCCGGCACCGATGCAGATGGACTCACCGGAGCGATCCGGCTGGATCCATTTCTCGGCCGCCGCCTCGGCCGGCGCCCTCCTGGGCCTGTGCGCCCCGGGCTTCGACCAGTGGTATCTGGCCTGGGTGGGGCTGGTCCCGCTCCTCCTGCTCGTCGCCTCCAGCGTAAGCCTCTGGCAGGCCGCCCGGCGCGGCCTGACCTTCGGCCTGGCCTACAACCTGGTCTATCTCAACTGGTACCTCGGGCTCTACCCGCTCGACTGGCTCGGTTTCAACGACTGGCAGGGGCGGGCGCTGGCGCTTGCCGCCTGGCTGTGCGTGGCGCTCCATCAGGGGTTCATTGTTGCCGCCTTCGCGGCCGCCTGCCGGATCCTGCCCCTGACCGGCGGCTTCCTGCCCCGGAAGGTGGAGGAGCGCTGGCACCTGCCGGCCCTGGTCGCCGTGCCGCTTCTCTGGGTGCTGGTCGAGAACAAGGTCGGCAACGCCCCCGACCTGCTGGGTGTTCCCTGGTCGATGATCGAGTACTCGCAATACAGGCAGCTGGCCCTCCTGCAGGCGGCACGCTGGGTGGGCGGAATCGGAATCGCCGCCCTTATCGTCATGGTCAACGTCGCCCTGGCCGGGACACTGGCCACGCTCTCGCGGCGGGCGGCCTGGAAGTCTCTGGCTTGCGCCACCACCAGCGGTGCCGCCATCCAGCTGCTCGCCGCAGCCCTGCTGGTCAGCCTCACCGCCTCCTTCGGCCTGGCTTCGCTCTCGGCGTCGCGCCTCGAGCCGAAGACCGCACTCGGCGTCGTTCAGGGCAATATCAACATCGATATGCAAAAAACAGCTCACCGCTACACGCTCGCCGATCTCACCGCGCGCTACCGGCCGCTGATCGAGCGCTGCCCGCCCGGCATCTGCATTCTCACCGAGAGCGCGCTGCCCACCTACCTGCACGACGGCGGCCCGACCGCGCAGACGCTTTCGGCGCTGGCCAGGGGAAGGCAGCTCGACCTGGTCGCCGGCGCCATGGACCGCGACCGCCAGGGGCGGGCCTACAACTCCGCTTTCGGGGTGACAAGGGACGGCCGGCTCGTCTCCACGGTGTACCACAAGCGCTACCTGGTGCCCTTCGGCGAGTACACGCCCCGTGCGGTCGAGTACATGCCAGAATGGGTGAAAAGGCTGACCAACACGCCGGCCGGCGGCGGCTTCCGGGCAGGCAATGCGCCGGCCGTGCTCTGGATGTCCGGCGGACGCATAGCCCCGCTCATCTGCTTCGAGACCATCTCGCCGGAGCTGGTGGCGGAAAGCGTGCGCGACGGCGGCGCCCTGCTTGTCAACCTCTCGGATCTGGCCTGGTTTCATGATTCCATGATCGGGCAGCAGATGCTGGCCTTTTCGGTCATGCGCGCGGTGGAGAGCAAGCGTTACTTTGTCTTCGCGGCCAACTCCGGGCCGTCGGCGGTAATCGACCCCGACGGGCGGATAACCAGCCGGTCCCGGGTGGATGAGCAGACGCTCCTGCTTGGCAAGGTGGGATTTCTTTCAGATTTGACCCCCTTCACCCTCTGGTTTCGGTGATCTGTTACCCTTGGCAAGCCGGTTTGATTTCCGGTGGACTCCGTGGCATCATGGGCTGCGGTAACTTGATGAGGCCTACCGAATCTTGTTCATGCCAGGCAGCCATCGTCCGCCACTTGCCGACCTGACCCTCAAGGCAACCCTGCTATTTATCTTCGCGGCCGTCACCTGGGGACCAGCGGCCGGGCGGGCGCTGGCAGCCCCCCAGTGCCAGTCGAGGGCGGCCAGGTTGACCATGGGCAATCGCAGCTTTGCCAATCCCCCCGATGACGCCGGGGAGCAGGGCGCCGACCTGCAGAAGCTCGCCCAGGCCGAGGCCCGCATGGTGATCAACGCCCCGGCCGAGGTGGTCTGGAAGGCGCTCACCGACTTCCCGCAGTACCCGCAGATCTTTCGCCGCCTGCAGTCCTGCCGGATCATCAAGCAGCAGGGCAACCTGGTGTGGACGGAAAGCGATCTCAAGCCGCACATGTTCGTGCGCAAGCCGCGCCAGCACACGCTCAACGATCTGTCCGGCAAGCCCAACGTCCTCGACTGGCGGCTGATCGACGGCAACTTCAAGACGGTCCTGGGCAAATGGCGGATCCTGCCCGCCCGCTCGGGCGAGCGCTGCGAGGTCGTCTACTCGCTGTCCGTCGATCCCGGCCCGTTCATTCCCAGGTTCCTGGTCTCCTTCACGCTCAAGAACCTGCAGCGGGAGATTGTCGCCTCGCTCAAGGAGTGGGTGGAGTCGACGCAATCAGGAACACCGACCAGCCAGCGCCCGAACCCGCCGGACAGCCAGGGTTAAGTTGCCCGCGCCTTGCCGATCTTGGCGGCGGTGGGAATCTCGATGTGTACGAGCGACCGGCCGCCAGCCGGCTCGACGGACCTGAGCTTGCCCATGGCCACCTCTCCCCAGGCCTGCGAGCGGGCGGTCATCCCCTCGCCGGGCTGGGCAATCTTTATGGCGTCGTCCCGCTTGTTCTTCTTCTCGAACGGACCTGGCATCTCGACCACCAGCGTCGTCAGCCCGTCCTTCTGCCTGGCCGAGCGGATGCTGCCCTGCCCTATCTCCATCCAGATCTGATTTAGGGTATTGGTGCCCTCGCCCCACTCGAGAAGCTTCACGGGCTTGTTGAGCCGAATCATATCCGAGGTTCCCTCACAGACGACCGTCTAGTAAGCTAACACATTTTTGCCGCCGGTGCCGCTGCCGCAACAAAGCTGTAGCGATCTCCAAAGGTTGCTCAGGCGTCGGCCAGGATGCGCGGCAGAAACTCGTCAATCGGCACCCCGCGCACCTTGAAAAGCTGGTGCATGAGCTGCGATCGCGAGCAGGAGTCGCAGACCAGAAGCTTAAGGAACTCTGCGTCCAGCGGCAGGCCCGGCACCAGGCGCCCGACCGGCTTGAGCATTTTCAAGACTGCCGTCACCGGCACGGCGACGACCGGCTTGCCGCTGCCCGACTCGCTGCGCAGCAGCTCCATGAACTGCAGCATGGTGTATGTTTTCGGACCCACGAGATCACAGACCTGATTTGCCGCCTCCTTTTTGTAGATGCTCTGCAGGATGCAGGAGGCCACCTCCTCAACCCACACCGGCTGGATCTCGTTGAGACCGCTGCCGATCACGGGCGTGGCCAGCGGCAGCTTCATCAGTGGCGCCAGCAGGCTCACCAGCTGGCAGCGCTCGCCGAACATGTAGGAGGGGCGAAAGATCGTCCAGTAAAACTGCCCGTTGCGGACAATCTGCTCGCCCTGCCATTTCAAGCGGAAGTATTCGCAGTCGCTCTGTTCGGCGGCACCGAGGCAGCTCACCTGAACGAACCTCTGCACCCCCTTTTTCTGCGCCTCCTCCACCAGCACCTTAAGCCCCTCGACATGCACGTGGCGCCAGTCGGCGTCGGACCGGCGGCTCAGGCCGCCGGCGGCGTTGATGATTACCGTGCATCCTTCCACGGCCTGAGAGACGAGCCGGGCGTCGAGTATGCTGCCCACAACGGCGTCGATGTGCATCTGCTTCAGGCGGGACAATGAATCAGAGCGCCAGTCGCCGCCGCCCATGGCCAGCACCCGCACCGGCTGCTTGGCAGCATACAACGCCTCCAGCACATGGCCACCCAGGAACCCCGTCCCGCCGGTAACAAGAATCATTGCCGCTCCTGACCACCCGCACAGATCATAACCCGGCGCCGGCGGCGACAGCCGGTGGGGTCGGGACCGCGGTTGCCACCGCGGGCAATTCCCGATAAATTTGAAGTGAGCCTGCGGGCTCGGGAATCCTGAACTTGATAACAAGATGCAATCGGCGGCTTGAGGATAAGAAAAATTCCGGCTACCAGGGTATTGATCGTCGACGATGTCGCCTCACTGCGCCTGCAGCTGAAGCTTATCCTCGAGCGACAGTCCGAGTTTTCGGTCGTGGGCGAAGCGGAGAACGGCGAGGAGGCTCTGACGCTTTCCAGCCGGCTGCAGCCGGACGTCATTCTCATGGACGTGAGCATGCCGGTCATGGACGGCATCGAGGCGGCCAGGAGGATCCTGGAGAAGTTCCCGCAGGTGAAGGTCGTCATGCTCACCGCCAGCGACAGCGATCAGGACGTCTTTGCCGCGCTCACCGCCGGCGCCTGCGGCTACTGCCTGAAAGATGGCCAGCCGGAGAGGATCGTCTCGGCCATCCGTGGCGTGCGGGGCGGAGACCTGTGGCTGGATGCCGGGATCGCCGCCAAGATAATCGCCGTCTACGAGCCGGCGGCCAAGCCCGTCGCCGTGCCGCCGCCAAGCAACGGGCACTCGCAGAAGACCGACGATCTGGCCGAGCCTCTCTCCGAGCGGGAGCTCGAGGTGCTGCATCTGGTCGTGACCGGCTGCTCCAACCGGCAGATCGCCGAAAAACTGGTGGTCAGCGCCGAGACAGTGAAGACGCACATGCGCCACATCATGGAGAAGCTGTCGGCCACCGACCGCACGCACGCGGCGGTCAAGGCCGTGAGAAAGGGGCTCATCTAGAGGCGCTCAGGGCCACATCCCGAAGCCGTAACGCCCGATGCCGCCGAACCCGAAGCGCATCCCGGTACCGTATCCGGTACCATAGGGCATGGCCCCGTAAGGCGAGAAGCCGTTGTTGAACGTCCCGAAGCCGCCCATCATGCCCGAACCCAGGCCGGGGCTGACCATACGCTGCCCGACCACGGCGCCGGTAATCGGATCAATCAGATTGCCGGTTCTCGAATCTACCCAGAGCCCGGTTTGCGGATCGGTGGTCATGGTACCCGGTGCTGCCGGGTAGCCGCCGGTGAGAAAGCCGGAGATGGAGTTGATGATCTTGCCCAGCCCGCTGGTGGCGCGCGGCTGCCCCGGCTGCGGCATCGCTCCCAGATCATCGAGGTCGCCGAAATCCGGATCGCCCTTGCCAGCGCGCGGAGGGTGCTGGGCGATCGCGCGGGCCGGCTGCCCGCCCCCGGAAAGCGGGACCACGGAAATCAAGCGGTTGACCCTGTCCGGGAGAGGCTTGTCGGCCGAGGGCTTCTGCTGCGGGAAGACGGTTCCCTCCAGGCGGCTCAGCCTGGCCGGCAGGGATTCTCGCGGATAGGTGCGCCCGAAGATCTCCTGCTCGAGAGCGCTGACCTGCTGGTTGAGCCCCAGAGGCTGCGAGCGGGGCGGCGATTGCGACACCGTATATGGTGGCGCCTCGTCGTCATCCGCATCCGTGCCGCCAACCCCGCCGACCGGCGGCGGCGCGTTGCCCATGCCGTAAGTTCCGGTCCCCGCCCAGCGATCCGTGGCGCCGGCCGCCGCCTGCGGGACGCCGAAATCCTTGCGCAGGTCTCGCCCGCCCACGCTGCGCCCCTCCCCTCCGGCCCCTGCGTTCGGCTGGCTCATCGCCACGTCGTCATCATCGTCCGACCAGTCGCTCCCCGGCGGCGCCTGCTTGGCGATATCGATGCCGGTCCGCTGCTTGAGCCGGTCGACGCGCTCGCTGAGATCATCTACTCCGGAGGGGTGCCCGAAAACCTTCGTCTCCAGGCGGTCGAGGCGCTTGCCGATCGGCTCGGCGGCAAAGTCCCTTCCGTAAAGCCGGGACTCGATCGCGGTCACGGCCGGATACTTGCTGCCATCGGCGCCCGCGTCCTCGTCGGCGCCCGCCCCGCCCGCGCGTGCCATCGCATCGCCGCTGCCGCCGGCGCCCCCGGCCGGCTGGCGGGCAGGCTGGTCGCTGCCGGAAACCGGCACCGCCGAAAGAAGATTATGGATTCGCTCCTGGACAGCTCCGCCCTTGGCCTCGCCGAAGACCATCTTCTCCAGGCGATCCAGCCGCGCTTCGACGGCCTCTCTCGGGTAATCATGCTGGAAAAGCTTGGTCTCCAGCCTGGAGATGGTTTTGTCGTCGGCAGAGGCCGCCGCCGGCAACGCCCCGCCGGCGGACAGAAGCGCCGCCGCAAGGGCGAGCGACCACGACCAGGGGAGCCGAGACCTCATGCGGCAACCTGCCCGAGCAGCAAGGAAGAGCGCTCGATCGGGCAGACGGCGGAAGCTTAAAACGGGTAATCGCGGGGACATCTGAAGGGTTGGCAGGAGCACTGGCTAGGTTCATCTTACCACAGGCCTCATCTCGCAAAACCCTCGATTCCACTAGGGTTCGGCTGGTTCAGCCCCCGGAGCTCGCCCGGCAAATCCGCCGCCCGGGCAGGCTTTGCACCCGGGCGAGAGCATGGTCACGCCGGGCGGCCGGCATGACCGGCGCCTGAGCGCCGGTTAACGGCTCCGGGCAGGGCAGGCGGCCGCCAGCCGGTCGATCCGCGCGGGCAGCGAAGCGCCGCCCGCGCCGGACACCCTGCGGAAAACTGCCTGCTCGAGGCGATTGATCCGATATTCGAGCGGCTGCCCGTCGTAGCTTGCGCCGAAAGTCCTGACCTCGAGGGCGGTCAGCCGCTGGCGCAGGAGGGCGACCGGGGGCGCGGGAGAAGGCATGCCGTAAGCCGGCGGCCGGTTGCCTGGCACCGCTTGCGGTGGCACGGCGGCGAACGCGCTTCGGCGGCCGGAGATGATTGGCGGCGCCAGCGGCGGCATCCGCGCCACATACAGCTGCCCGCCGCCCGGCGGACTGCGATCGGCCGTCTCCGCGATGGCCGTTGGGCCGGCGCTCCTTCGACGACGGACAAACACGCCGCCGTCGCCGGACCCGGCGCCGCCGCCGGCCATGAAGGGCCTGAGCGCCGGGCCGCTCTGCCCGGTGCCGGGCGGCGACGGATCGGTCTGCCCTGCGCCGGACGCGCCAGCCGGGGAATTGGCGAGCGGGCCCGGCAGAGGCGGTCTCAACACCGGGGGGGGCGGATCACTGACCTGGCTGGCCGCGGCCCGCCTGCCCACGCCATCCTTATCGTCCCAGCCGGGCACGGCGGCGGTGAGCCTGGCTATTCGCCCGGGCGGCGAGCCGGACATTTTCTGTCCGAATACCATCTGCTCAAGCCGGTCCAGGCGGCTGCCCGCATCCTCGTAGGCGTAAGAGTGCATGAACAGCCTGTCTTCCAGCTTGTCCAGGCGAGGATCGGCCGCGCCGCCCGCGGGCTGCGCCCCGGCCGCCCGGGAGAGAACGAGGCTGGACAGGAGAGCGGCCGCCAGCGCGGGCAGCCGATTGAACAACATCCGGCAAGACCGAAAACGCGACTCGAGCCGCCCGCTCACATGAGGATCTCCACCGACCGGCAACGGTGCTGACGCCGGGCTCGGTCGGTTTGTTCCGGAACAGCCGTTGCTGGGCATGGATTAAGAGCACATTTAGAGAGCACGGACCCTTGAGCTTTATCTGATAGCCTTACTCTCGACGTTTACTCGAGGGAGCTATGCCCAGGAGCCGGCAGACCCGAAGCGCAGCCAGGACGCTCTTTATCGACGGCAACAGCCTGCGCCTGGACGACCTGGAGCCGGTGGCCGGCGGCGCCGTCCGTGTGGCGCTGTCCGGCGCCGCCGAAGCACAGCTTTCGGAAAGCCGGGCCATAGTGGAGAGCATCCTTTCCAGAAACGAGGCCGTTTACGCGATCACCACCGGTTTCGGCAAGTTCAAGGACGTGCGCATCTCGCCCGGGGACAGCCACAAGCTGCAGCGGAACCTGATTCTCAGCCACGCGGCCGGCGTCGGTCCCCCCTTCGATCGCGAGGTGGTTCGCCTTGCCCTGCTCCTGCGGGCCAACGCGCTGGCCAAGGGCTATTCCGGCATCAGGAAGGCGGTCGTGGACCTGCTCCTGCAGTGCCTGAACTGCGGCGTGCACCCGCTCATCCCCCAGCAGGGCTCGCTGGGCGCCAGCGGCGATCTGGCGCCGCTCGCCCACATGGCCCTGGTGCTCATCGGCGAGGGCGAGGCGGAGTATCAGGGGCGCGTCCTGCCCGGGGCTGAGGCGCTGACCCGGGCGGGGCTTTCGCCGATCACGCTGCAGGCCAAGGAGGGGCTGGCCCTCATCAACGGCACGCAGATCATGGCTGCCGTGGGCGCGCTGGTGATCCTGGAGGCGGAGCGCCTGGCCAAGCTGGCCGACATCGTCGGCGCCATGTCGCTGGAAGCGCAGCTGGGCTCACCCAAACCGTTTGCCGAGGAGGTGCACAGGATCCGGCCGCACCCCGGCCAGCAGGACTCGGCGGCAAATCTGCGCGCGCTGCTGGCCGACAGCGGCTTTGTGGAAAGTCACAAGGACTGCCCGCTGGTGCAGGACGCCTATTCCCTGCGCTGCATGCCTCAGGTGCACGGCGCCTCTCGCCAGGCCTTCCAGCACGCCCGGTCGGTGCTGGAGATCGAGCTCAACTCGGCCACCGACAACCCGCTCATCTTCGAGGGCGGGGCGGTATCGGCCGGCAACTTCCACGGGCAGCCGCTGGCCTTTGCCCTCGACTACGCGGCGATCGCGCTGTCCGAGCTGGCCAACATCTCCGAGCGGCGTATCGAGCGCCTGGTCAATCCCAGTCTTTCCAACGGTCTGCCCGCCTTCTTGACCGAACACGGCGGTCTCAACTCCGGTTTGATGCTCGCCCAGTACACGGCGGCGGCGCTGGTCTCCGAGAACAAGAGCCTGGCCTACCCGGCCAGCGTCGACTCCATCCCCACCTCAGCCAACCAGGAAGACCACGTCTCGATGGGTGCCATCTCCTGCCGCAAGGCGCGGATGATCCTCAACAATGTTCGCAAGGTGCTGGCCATCGAGCTGCTCTGTGCTGCGCAGGGGCTCGACTTTCGCCTGGGCAACGGCTATGCCCACCGCGAGCACCCCTCCTGCGCCGTCCACGGCGCCGAGCCCGGTTGCGGGGTAAAGGCCGCCTACCAGGTCGTGCGCAAGCACATCCCGCACCTGGAGGAGGACCGCGAGCTGCACAAGGACATAAAGGCCGCCGAGCAGCTCGTGTCGGCAGGCCTGGTGCTCACCGCCGTCGAGTCGGCCGTCGGCCCGCTGCGCTGATCACTGTCCCAACTTTTCAGGGGCAACGCCTGCCCTGCTTATGAGGTAAAATTGGGGAGATCAAGTCCGGACTGGGGCGATTAGCGCAGCTGGTAGCGCAGCACGATCACACCGTGAAGGTCGGGGGTTCAAATCCCTCATCGCCCAAGGCTTTCAAATTGTCCATACCGGACGCATGGGTAACAGAACGTTCCGGACACACCGGTCACACTTTTGCATTTCCAATTGGAGGCAAGAGTGGATGACGTGGAAGGAGAGTTCTGCTATGGACGAACGAATGCGTTTTGTCATCCGCCTGCGGCTCGGAGACAGCCTGGTCACGACCAAGCACGGGGCAACCGGCCAGCCCTGGTGCACCGCCTGCGGTGTCGGGCGGGCGCGAGGCCGGGCTGCCCGTTTTGGTGCCTGATCCTCCTTCAAGCCGGACCGTCCGGGCCCGGCAACTTGCAGGTTTAATGTGGATCGCCTGCGTGAAAAAGGGCACAATGGAAGTAAAGCGGAGATCTCCGAGGTAACAGAAGAGAAACGCTCCGAGAGACGCCAGAAGGAGCACTCGGGCAATGTTCACCACCCAAGCGACCCCGAGCTCCCAGAGCCGCCGCGGGCAAGTCAGCCGGGCCGGCTGGCACGCTGGCCGCACGGCTGCCGCCCTCCTCGCCGCCTGCCTGGTCTTTGCCGGCTCCGGCGGGGGAGCACGGGCGGCGGTCAGCGGCGCGCCCGCCATGTCGTCCCTGGAGAGCCTCGAGGATCAGTTTTTCCACCACGACTACGCCGGGCAGCCGCTCGAGTCCCGGCTGGCGCGGCTGGAGCAGCTGGTGTTCGGGGAGCTAAGAACGGGAACCCCGCAGCAGCGCCTGCAGAACCTCCGGTCGGCGGTCGTGCAGGAGCCGGCAGGCAAAGAGTCGAATGCCACGGCCGGCAGCCGCCCACCGCAGCCCGCCGCCCCGACGGCTGCGGTGGCTGACTCCAGCGACTACCCGACCGTCTCCACCCTGGAGAAGCTCCTTCTCGGCAGAAGCTACTCCGAAGATCCAATCCGGCAGCGGCTCGCGCGCCTGGAGACCAGGGCTTTCGGGAAGCCTTCCAGCCTGGCCGACCTCAGCAGGCGCGTGGACCGCCTGAAGACATTTGCGGGAATGCAGGCTGACTGGGCCGACGAAGACTACCTGGCGGCCCCGGCCCCTGAGGCTGCCCAGCCCGGCAGGACCTCTGCCGATACCGGCCTTTTCCAGGAGGTGGCCGACCTGGAGGAGGAGGTCTCGGGCAGGAGCCACCCGCACCAGTCGCTCATCGATCGGGTGAGCAACCTGGAGGCGGCGGTGTTTCCGCGGCAAAAGCTTGATGCCAGCCTCTCGCTTGCCGATCGTGTGCACAAGCTGTGGACGGCCGTCGAAGGTCCCATTCCGCCGGCGACGAGGGCCAGCAGCACCGCTTATACATCGCTGCCGCCGCTTGGGACAGCACCGGCCGGCAACGCCCCCTCGTCGGCCGCCGTCGCCGGCGCCCCCAGATCCAGGAGCAAGCACCCGTGGCTGCATGGTCTGGGTAAGTTCGCCGAGGTGGTCGGGCAGCTGGCCATCGACATGCTCGCTGGCGCAGGTTATTACGGCGGCTATTACGGCGGCTACTACGGCGGCTACTACGGCGGTTATCCTTACGCCCCTGGACCTTACCCCGTCGCCGGTTATGGTCTGGGCAGCGCAGGCGGCCTCGGGTTCGGCGCCTACCCTTACGGCGGCACCAGCCTGATGACCGGCCCCGGCTATATGTTCGGCCCGGCCGGCATGGGCTTCGGCGGCCCGCGCTTCGGCGTCGGCGCTGGCGGGCTGTACTTCTGAGCCCCACAGGCCCGGGCACCGGTCTATCATTCACCACAGTCCGGCGGCGCTTGAACACCTTGAGCAGCCTCTCATTATCGTCCGAAAAAAGCTCCCGGGCGGGAGGTTGTGGCCGCCATGGTGCCCGAACCTGCCAGCCCAGCCCTCCGAGATCGTCACGTCCCGCCTTGCTGGACGGCCTCGGCAGGCAAAGCTTTGACCGGCACGGGCTTGCCACCGTCCATGAGCCCCCCGGAGTCGTGCCGATTGGCATATTGCCCGGCGCCTCTGTCCAGCATCACGGTAACGTCACTGCCCTCGTGCAGATAGTAGAGCGATGCCTTTAGCGCATCGAGGATGTCTGGCGGCGCCAGGTATGTCGTCTTGCGGATCCTGATGGTCTCCCGCGCCCCCTGCCTTTCCTTGACAGGGCGGGTTGCTCAGCGGCAAGACCGCCGCCATCGGCCGGGCAGCGGGCAGGAGGGGGCAGAACGTGCACGGTCGGCTCGCCGGCGCCGGTCTCAATCGGTGTCGGGCGGCCATGCTGAAGAAAAGGTCTGAGCCGGCCAAGCGCCGGCGCGGTCAGCTTGCGCTCGGGCGCGAGTCCCCGTCGAGCGCGACCGGCCTGGCTCCGGGCATGACCTTGACCCTGTCCGGCCGATTACCGGGCGGTCGCTTTGCCGCTCTTTCCGAGGCCAGAAAGTTTCTCATCAACAGGTCAAGATCGCCTTGGCCGGGGCCCCGGGAGAGCGCGCGCTCCGCTTGACAACACAGGAGGCTGTGCAGTCCGGCCACCATTACTTGCCCTTCCTCTTCTTCTGGCCGCCCCGCCATTTGCCCTTCGGGGTAAGGTCAATCAGGATCGACTCCAGCGTGTCGATCATGAGGTTTATCTGCGACTCGGTGATGATGAGCGGCGGCTCGATGCGGATGGTCCTGTTGGCGTTCATGGTCGCCGCCACCAGCACCCCGCGGTGGAACAGCTCGACCTGCACCGCCTCCCGCAGCTCCCTGGAGGTGAACTCCAGCCCGATCAGCAGTCCGCGCCCGCGCACGTCGGCTATGTACTTGCCGTACTCCTCCTTGAGCTCGTTCAGCCGGCGCATGAAGTAGTTGCCCATGACCGCGGAGCGCGCCGGCAGGTGCTCCTCCATGAGCACCTCCAGGCAGGCGGAAGCTGCCGTGCAGGCCAGCGGGTTGCCACCAAATGTGGAGTTATGGATGGTCGGATTCGGCTCCAGCACCTTCCAGATCTTGGAGGTGGACATAAAGCAGCCGATCGGAATGACGCCGCCGCTCAAAGCCTTGGCCAGGCAGAGGATATCCGGCACCACGCCCTCGTGCTCGCAGGCGAACATCCTTCCGGTGCGCCCCATGCCCGTCTGCACCTCATCGAGGATCAGCAGCACGCCCTTCTTCCTGGTGATCTCGCGGACCTTGCGCAGGTAGCCGGGCGGCGGCACGTGGATGCCGCCCTCGCCCTGGATCGGCTCCAGGATAACGGCGGCCGTGTGCTTGCCGATCGCCTTCTCAATCGCCTCCGCGTCGCCGAACGGCACGTGGACGAAACCGTTGAGCAGCGGCTCGAACGGCTTGCGGAAGACATCGCGCCCTGTGGCCGAAAGCGCGCCCATGGAGACGCCGTGATAGGCGTTGCGCGTGGAGATGATTTCGGTCTTGCCCGTATACAGGCGGGCCAGCTTGATCGCCCCTTCCACCGCCTCGGTGCCGCTGTTGCAGAAAAAGGCGTATTTGAGATCGCCGGGGGCGATGGCCGCCAGCTGCCTGGCCAGGTGGGCCGCCCAGGGGTTGAGCAGATCCTGGCTGTGCAGGCAGACCTGATCCAGCTGCGCCTTGACCGCCGCTATCACCTTCGGGTGGCGGTGGCCGACGTTGAAGATGCCGTAGCCGCCAAGGCAGTCCAGGTAGCGCTTGCCGTGGTTGTCGTAAGTGTAGACGCCGCCGTCACGGAACTCGACAGCCCCTTCCGCCCCGCACAGCTTGTTGCGATAGGCATGATTGAGGTGGTCGATCGAGTTGTCCAGCGCCTGCTCGGCGATCTCCTCGTAATGGGAAGGACCGCGATCGACGACCGGGAAATGTTTCCGAACCGTATCTTTCTTGTAAAGAGCCATAAATTAAACCCGACTTTCGCTGTTGTTGCCCGGCAAACAATGCCCGCTGCCCGGGCAGCCTGCCCGCGCAACGCCACCCCGCCTGCCGGAGCGCATTTCAATGATGGGGACAACTGCTGGACCGTCCCTGTGGTCCGTCCTTGTTCCCGCTACAGAAAGCTGTTAACAGTCGATGTCGTCAGCATAAGATGCTTGCACCCCCAGGGGGTTGTCGTGAAACGGATACACCGCCCGCCGGGCACCACGCACAGTGGCGCTGCCTCGACACGGTACCCGATTCATCTACCCTAAATGTACACTGCTGGCTGCTTTCAGGGCAATGTGCAACCTGTCCAAAAAAAACACGGATAATTTAGCCAACCTGTCCAAGGCCGGTCGGCTGCCTCCAGTCGGCCCCCGCCCGCGGATTTCAGCCAGGCCGGCTATATCCTGGCGCGTGACAACCAGAACGGATTGTTTGAGCCGTTTTTAAACCCGCGCTCATCTCGGGCGCCACTTTGCGTCGCCACAATCATCAGGCATAATGAATTGGGCTGGCTGACAGCGCAGTCAGGCGACGCCACCACCCACCCGCGATAGACTGGAGTTATCAAGTGAGGCGATTTTTCCTTGTCGGGGCGTTAACCTGCGCCCTCGCGCCGGCAGCACATGCCCTGGAGCCCGGGGGCATGTCCAAGCCCCTGCTGGAGCGTTATTACCAGGGGGTGGCCTATTTCAAGGCCGGCGACCTGGAAAAGGCGCTGGCGGCCCTCAAGGCGGTGGCCCTCAGCGTTCCGGCCGACCCGCTGGTGCACGTGACGCTGGGCGCGGCGCTGCAGCAGCACGGCGACCTCGCCGACGCGGCCGCCGAATACCAGAGGGCGGTCGAGCTGTGCCCGTACGATGCCTTCGCCCGGGAATCGCTGGGTCTCATCCTGCAGTCGCAGGGTCACCTGGACGAGGCGATCGAGCAGTACAGGCAGGCGGTTCAGGAGCGGCCCGACACCCCGCTCATGCGCCTCAACCTGGGCATGGCCTTGCGGGCCAAGGGCGATCGCGAGGGCGCCATAAGCGAGCTCAAACAGGTGGTGCAGGCCTACCCGGCCCACCTGCGGGCCCGGGCCCAGCTTGCCGCCGCCTATCAGGACAAGGGTGAGAATCGCCTGGCAGCCGAGGAGTACAGGCGCATCCTGGCTGCCGACCCTGGCAATTTCTCCATCCACTTCAACTACGCAACCGCCCTGCTCAACCTCAAGGACTACGACGGGGCCGCCGCCGAGTTCGAGCGGGCCATAGCCATCGACGGCTCGGCGCCGGAGACGCACGCCTCCCTGGCCACCGCCTACGCGATGAAGGGCAATTATGAGGGCGCGGCCAGGGAGCTGAAGACGGCGCTGGCGATCAAGCCCGACAAGGCGGACTGGCACGCCGCCCTCGGCGACGCGCTGTCCAAGCTGAAGGACTACCCGGCTGCTGTAGAGGAATATCGCCAGGCCCAGCGCCTCAATCCCAGCGACACCGAAACCGCCTACAGCCTGGGCTATCTTCTCGAGCTGACCGACGACCTGTCCGGCGCCGCCGGCGCCTATGAGCACGTGCTCTCGCTCAATCCTGGCTACACAAACGCGCACTACAACCTGGGCATCGTCAAACAAAAGCAGGGCGACCTCCAGTCGGCGGCTAAAGAGTTCCGCTTAGTGCTGGCGAACAACCCCAACGACGGGCAGGCGCTCATCAACCTTGGCCGCACGCTTATCCTTGAGGGCGATCTGGAGCAGGCCGTTACCTGCTACCGCCAGGGGCTCTCGCTGGAGCCGAGTGACGCCAATGCTTACATCGAGCTCGGGCAGGCGCTGGCCAAGCTCAAGGACCGGCCCGGCGCCCGCTCGGCTATCGAGACGGCGCTTTCGCTGGCGCCGGCGGACCGCAACGGGCTCATCGCCCTGGCCGGTCTCGATGAGGACGACGGGCAGCCGGGGGCTGCCGAGACCATCTACCGGCGCCTTCTCGAGCGCAAGCCCGGCGACCTCAAGGTTTTGCAGCTGCTGGCCGACAACCTCGATTCCCAGGGCAAGAACGACGACGCCATAGCCGTCTACCAGCAGATCGTGCAGATCAATCCCAAGTCGGCAGAGGCTTTCAACAACCTGGGCCTGGCGCTGCAAAGGCATCAAGACCTGTCCGGCGCCACCGCTCAATATCGCCACGCTCTGGATATAAACCCGCAATTTGCCGAGGCGCACATCAACCTGGGCAATGTTTATCTGGTCCAGCGCAGCTACGCCGAGGCCGCCGAAGAATACAAGCAGGCGCTGTCCCTGAAGCCTACAAGCGTTCAGGCCAATTATAATCTCGGGCTGGCCTACGCAGGGCTCGCCGACCCGGACAAGGCGCTGGCGCAGTATCGCCAGGCCCTCAGCCTCGACCCCAAATTCGCCAACGCCTACTACGCGCTCGGGGTGCTCTATCTCTCCCAGAACAACTCGGCCGAGGCGGTGCCTGCCCTGGAAAGTTACCTGAGCCTGGAGCCGAGCGGCACCTACAGCGAGACCGCCCGCTCGAGCCTGGAGAAGGTAAGGCGGCTATCCGGGCAATCGCCGGCGGCCGCGGGCGGTGCGGCGGCCGAATCCGGGACCGGGCAGCCCGCCGGCGGCGTATCGCCGGCCGGCGATACGGCCGGCACGGCGCTGTCGAATTCGCAGGCGGGACAGACGCACTAGAAGAGCAGGCGCCTGGCGCGCAAGATGATCCAGACACAGGAAGAGATAGTCCAGTTTCTCAAAGAACGCTCCATTCTACGGGTGCTGGAAGAGCGCATAATCGGCGGGCTGCTGCCGCTGTTTGAGGAGATCACCTGCGGACCGGGGCACGTGGTGTTCAAACAGGGCGACGAGGCCGACGCGATTTACATCATCGTCGAGGGCTCCGTGGAGGTAATCGACGACAGGCAGCCGCCGCGCGTTCTCGCCTATCTGACCAGCGGCGACTGCTTCGGGGAGATGGCTCTCTTGCAGGACACGCAACGCACAGCCACCGTGCGCGTTCCCGAGGAGGCCGTATTGCTCAAGCTCCCCCGCAAGGCCTTCGAGGAGCTGCAGGCGTACTTCCCCGAGATCACGCGCGAGGTGACCGAGGTAATCAATCGCCGGCTTTCGGGCAAGCTTCCGCTGAGCACGCCCGGACTGCAGGGCAATCTTGCCTTCTTCGACCTGCCCACCGTCATTCAAACCGTGAGCGGCTCCCGGCAGACAGGGGTGCTCAAGCTTACCGGGCGCGCCAGCAAGCCGGTGGCCGAGATCGCCGTCAAGCAGGGCAAGATTGTCCACGCCAGCTTCCTGCACCTGACCGGGGAGTTCGCCATATACGAGCTGCTGGCCAGGAACGAGTCGCTGGATTTCGTTTTCGACCAGCGCCGCGAGCTCGATCCATCAATCCCGACCGACAGGTCCATCGCCGACAAGGAGCCGTACAAGCTGCTTATGGAGGGGGCTCGCCGCGCCGATGAGCTGCCGAAAATAATGCGGGAGCTGGGGTGGCCGGGCGGCGTTCCCGCACCAGTGTCCAGGCAGCCTGACTGGACCAAGATAAGGAGCGAGGACCTGGCGGTCGCCCGCAAGATCTGGCTTCTCGTGGAGGTCGGGCTCAGCGTCAAGCAGATCGCCGACAAGCTTCCCTACGATCGCTACACGCTTCTCTTCACGCTCAAGCTCATGAAAGAGCGTGGCATTCTGCGCGGCAAGTATGCCGTCTCCGAGGAGATTGAGGCACCATCTTCGGTGGCACCACTGGTCGAAGCGCTCAACATGGTCAGCGCCAATCTCGCCCCCATCCTGGGCAAGGATCAGACCAGGAACGCGCTGGTCAAGTCTCTTGTCGAGGCCTCTCAGAGTTACCCGATCCTTGCCAGCCTGAAGGTGCACCCCGACAACGCGACGCTGGACGTGCGCTCGGCTGGCCCGGAGCTGTCGCAATCCAAGCAGGCCAAAGAGGCGATCAGGCGACTGGCGCAGACCTTCCTCCGCCTGAGCTCCGAGCTCGAGCCGGAAGGCTGATTTCGGCTATGAATTTGTCAAGCAAGCCGGCTTGCCTTCTACCGCAGATCATGTGAGCCGGCCTAACCAGAGCCGATCAGGTCCGCCTCCAGCGAGTCGAGGGCGACCTCCACCTTGCTGCGCAGCTGCGGATAGCGCGTAAGCTCCGGATCGGCATTTACGAGATCGATGGCCGCCTTGCGGGCCTGCTCGAGGATCTCCGCGTCCTTCACCAGATCGGCGAGGAAGAGATCGGGCAAGCCGCTCTGGCGGGTTCCGAGAAATTCGCCCGGGCCTCTGAGCTCCAGATCCTTTTCCGCCACCACGAAGCCGTCGTTCGTCCGCGTGAGGATCTCCAGCCTCTGGCGGGTGGTCTCGGCCCGCAGCTCGGCTACCAGGAAGCAGTAGGACTGCTCGCCGCCGCGCCCGACCCGGCCACGAAGCTGGTGTAGCTGAGCCAGCCCGAAGCGATCCGCGTTCTCGATGATCATTATGGTGGCATTCGGAACATCGACCCCCACCTCGATCACGGTGGTAGATACCAGCACGTCGAGATCGCCGGTGCGAAATCGCTCCATCACCTCCTCTTTCTCCTGCGGCTTCAACTTGCCGTGCATGAGCCCGAGCCTGAGCTCCTTCAGGTCGCCCGTGCGCAGCTTCTCGTACTCGGCGGTGGCGGCGGCGGCGGAAAGCGTCTCCGACTCCTCGATGAGCGGAAAGACGACGTAAGCCTGGCGGCCCTTCCTGGCCTCCTCGCGAACGAACTTCCACAACTCCTTTCTCTTCGACGGGAAGAGGAGCCGGGTGTCGATCGGCTTGCGCCCGGGCGGCATCTCGTCTATCTCCGAGACATCGAGATCCCCGTGCATGGTCAGGGCGAGCGTTCTCGGGATGGGCGTGGCCGTCATGGTCAGGAGCTCGGGATTCTGCCCCTTGGCCTTGAGCGCGGCCCGTTGTTTGACGCCAAAGCGGTGCTGCTCGTCGATGATGATCAAGCCCAGGTTGCGGAACTCCACGCCGTCCTGAATGAGCGCGTGCGTCCCCACCGCCACGTGCACCTGACCGGAGAGAAGATCCTGCTGGATCTGACGCCGCTCGCGCTGCCCCTGCTTGCCGGTGACCAGCGCCGACCGCAGCCCCAGCGGCGTCAGCCAGCGCTGGAGCTGCCGGTAATGCTGCTCGGCGAGGATCTCGGTCGGGGCCATCATCGCGCCCTGGAAGCCGTTCTCGATCGCCACCAGAAACGCCATCACCGCCACCACCGTCTTGCCGGAGCCGACATCGCCCTGCACCAGGCGGTGCATCGCCCTGGGCGAGGCCAGGTCGCGGGCGATCTCCCGGAACACCCGCTCCTGGGCCGAGGTGAGCTTGAAGGGGAGCTGCTCCTTAAAGCGCTCTACAAGCCGGGCGCCCCCTTCGGAAAGAGAGAGCGCCGATTCAACGGCGTCCATCCGCCGGCGCCGCCAGGCGAGCTGCAGCTGGATGGCGAAGAGCTCATCGAAGACCAGCCGCCGCCTGGATTGATCGCGGATCTCCAGATCCTCGGGGAAGTGAATGCCCCTTATCGCCGAGGCGAGATCCAGCAAGCCGTGCCGGTCGCGAATGTCCTCCGGCAGCCTGTCCTCGAGGCGTTCGCCGAAGGTCTCCAGCGCGTTGTGGATGATGCTGCGCAGGTGCCGCAGGGAAAGCCCTTCCGTGAGCGGATAGACGGGCACCAGCCGCCCGGTGTGTATAGTCTCCAGCTCCTCGCTGCCATCGGTGAGCTGGCCGATGAGCTCGATCTCCGCGTTTTTCAATCTCAGGCGGCCGGAGACGCGATCGGCCTCGACGACGCCGGAGGCGAGCACCTGGGCACCCTTGGGGTATTGATCCTTGTACCGGTCGAGCAGGTACTTGTTTGACCTGCCGCCGATAAAGCGCGTCACCGTGAGGCCGGCCGAGCCGTCGTGTATGACAATCGAGAGCACCGAGACGTTGCCCCTGCGTGACTGAAAGGCGGCCACGGAGCGGATCGTGCCGAAGACGGTCACCTCCTGTCCCGGTTTCAGATCGCGTATGCGCAGGCGGTTTTGAAAGTCCAGGTGACGCCGCGGAAAATGACGCAGGAGGTCGTCGACCGTGAAGATGTCCAGGCCGGCCAGGATGTCGGCCATCTTCGGACCGACGCCGCGCACGTACTGCACCTCAACCTCATGCAGCGGCTGCGTGAGGCGCGTGTCGGCTCGCCTGGCGAAGGCGGGCGGTTTCGCGCTCACATCCTGCGCACCCGCCCCCGGGGGCGCGGGTGTCCCGCCCGACTCGGCGCCGGAGCCAACATTCGACAGGGCGGGCGAGGCATGCCCCGGCCCGGGAGCGGTGGATGGTTGCATTGCCGCCGGGGCCACCTGCTGGTTGCCACGCGCGGCCAGCTGCTCGATGAGCTCCTCGGCGCGGTTGACGATCGATATGCGCGTGGCCACATCGAGATTCGGGTACTGCCGGAAAAGCCCGCGGATTGTCGCCCAGCGGGAATCGATTGGATAGCGCTTGCAGAGGCGATCGGCCGCCTGGCGCATGAACTGCGAGAAGGTCGAGCGCCGGCCTTGAAAGTCGGTGAAGCGCGCGCGCCGCTCTACCTGGATGGCGCGTCTGAGCGCGGACACCTCAGCGGCGGGCTCCTGCGGCTGGCGATTCGTACAAGCGGTCACCGGCTACCCCCGATGTATATACGCGACGCGGCCTGGCGCCAGTTATAAGATGCAATGGATGCCGTGGAATTGCAAATGAGCCATGGCTTACTGCAAGCGGTTGAGAATCAGCTTGCTTATCGCCTTGAGCGTGGCGAAGACCCCCAGCCCTTCTGAGGCCACCGCCTCGAAGCTGGGCACCCCGCGGATATTGAGCTCCTTTTCCATCCGCTCGATCGGCATCGCCGAGGCCAGGTCGCGCTTGTTGTATTGCAGCACCCAGGGGATGTTGTCGAGCGTCAGGCTGTATTCGGCCAGGTTCTCGATCATGTTTTGCAGCGACTCGACGTTCTCCTTGGAGCGCATCGCATCCGAGTCAGCAACGAAGATGATGCCGTCCACGCCGTTCAAGATCAGCTTGCGGCTGGCGTTGTACTCGACCTGTCCGGGAACAGTGTAAAGCGAGAAGCGGGTCTTGAATCCCTGAACCGACCCCAGATCGAGCGGCAGGAAGTCGAAAAACAGCGTTCGCTCCGTCTCGGTGGCCAGGCTGATCAGCTCCCCGCGGGTGGTCGGAGCAAGCTGGCTGTGAATGTATTTGAGATTGGTAGTTTTGCCACCAAGCCCGGTGCCGTAGTAAACAATTTTGCAGTTGATCTCTCGAGCCGCGTAGTTTACTAGTGCCATCCTTGCGCCCCTGCCCCACCGGCGCTAACCCCGACCATTCTGTCTTGCCCGCACCTGGCAGCCTTTCTCAAGCGTATGCAGTCCTGTCGATTGAGCATGAAGGATCGAGACCCCGCCGGGATTATCTCATCGCCACTCACCCCTTGATAACACCCTTCGAGCCCGGTCTCAAGAAGCCAGCAGTGAGCTTAAAAACAGACTACCATGATATTAATCATTGCTGCTAACTGACAAGTCTAATTGTTGCCCGCGCTCCTTGCATCATGACAATATTAGTATTTCCGGAACAGGCGCCGCATCGTGCTACAATTGCTGCTTTGCGGTCGGGACGGGCTTCGCCTCCCGGTCTCGGGGCCTGGAACCAGCAGCAGGGCAGTGTTCTGGCGGTTGGCAGGCGGTCCGGGAATCGCGGCGGCTCGAGGTAGCCGGTCGTCTACAGGAGCATTGGGAAGGAATAAAGCCATGGCCAGACGTTGTGATGTTTGCGGGAAGGGCCCGATGACCGGTTATAACTACACATTCCTTCGTTCGCACTGGAACCCGCACACCAAGCGGCGCTGGCTGCCCAACCTGCAGCCGGTCAAGGCCCGCATCGGCAGCGCCGTCAAGCGCCTGAAAGTGTGCACCAGCTGCATCAAAGCCGGCAAGGTAGCCAGAGCCGTATAGCCTAGCCCTGGGCCAGGTCGAGCAGCCGCTCGCGGCCCACGTGATAGATGGCATTGCAGAAGTGGCAGCGGCCCTCGGCTTGCCCTTCCTCCTCGGCCATGGAGAGCAGATCCTTCTTGTCGAGCACCTTCAGGGCCTCGACGAATCGCTCGCTCGAGCACTTGCAGTAGAACGTGAGCGGCTGCACATCGGTCAGCGCGTGCACCGCAAAGCCGTTCAGGATCCGCTTGAGCATGGCCTCCAGGCTCATGCCGCGGCGCATGAGAAAGGTGAACGACCCGAACGTGGAGACGTTGTTCTCGATCTGGCAGATCGTCTCCTCCGAGTGGTCCGGCAGCAGCTGCACAATGAGCCCGCCGGCGGCCTCGACGCCCCGCGGTCCCAGATGGGTTCCCACAATGACGATCGAGCCGGTCTGCGCGGAGGCGACCAGATAGCGGTTGATGTCCTCGCCGACCTCGCCGGAGGCAAGCTCCACGGTGGATGTGTAAGGGATGCCGTAGCCCACGTCGTGCGTCACCTGCAGATAGCCGGTGTGCCCGATGGCGCCTGCAACATCAAAATTTCCCAGGGAGTTAAGCGGCAACTCGACCTGGGGATTCTCAACGTAGCCTCTGACTGTTCCTTTGGGCGACGCATCCACCCACACTCTGCCCAGCGGACCGTTACCCTGGAATTTCAGGATCACCTGTCCCTGTTTGGCGACCATGGCGGCCAGCAAGGCCCCGCCGGTGAGCGCTCTGCCCAGCGCCGCCGTGGCCGTGTAGGAAAGATTATGCCGCTCCCGCGCCTCTTCAACCAGGTTTGTCGTTGTCGCTATGACCGCACGGATGGTGCCATCGGATGAAATCGCCCTTAAGACACCGTCAGCCATCAACACCACCCCTGAAAGAGCCTAGTTACCTTATTCTAGCAGTTTCTTAGATTTTGAAAATGAGGAATCCGGCGCCACCGCCGAGACCACGCGCAACAGACCGTTGACGTCCGCATGCGTGGAGATGCGCTGCCAGCCTTTGTCGCGAAAGATAGACCTCACCTGCTCGGCCTGCCCGTCGCCCACTTCCAGCACCACAAAGCCGCCGCCCTTCAGGTGCCCGGGAGCAATCGTGCTGAGCTTCCGATAAAAGCCGAGCCCATCATCATCCTCCCCGAAAAGCGCCTCCGGGGGCTCGTGCTCGCCAACCTCCCTGTCCAGGGAGCCGGCCTGGGATCTGGGGATATAGGGCGGGTTGGAGACAATCGCGTCCAGATTATCGGGCAGACAGGAAATCCAGGGCCCGTGAACCAGGGTCATGCGCTCGAAGACCTTGTGGGCGAGCGCGTTCTGCCTGGTAGCGGCCACCGCCGCCGGCGATATGTCGATAGCCGTCAGCCGAGCATCCGCCAGGCGCTTGAGCAGGGCGATCGTGATCGCGCCCGAGCCGCAGCCGATCTCGGCCAGGTGCGGCGCCGGCAGGCCGGCGGTGAGCTCAAGGGCGACCTCCACCAGGCTCTCGGTGTCGGTGCGGGGGATGAAGACGCCCGGACAGACGGCCAGCTTCAGCCCCATGAAGTCGGCGCTGCCCAGGCAGTACTGCAGCGGCACGCGCTGCGCCCGGCGGCGCAGGATGCTGCGGATCACCCGCCACTGCTCGTCGTCGATCGGATCGTTGGCCTTTAGGACTTGCTGGGCCGGCGTCAGCCCCGTCACGTGCTCGAAGATGAGCTCGGCCTCGCGCTGGCTCTCCAGGCTCTCTATTCCGGCAGCCCGGAGAGCGCCGGCCAGCTCCTTTTTTAACTGTGCCAGGCTGGACAACGGATCTCCCGTCAGGCGGCGCCCGCCGTCTCGGACAGAAGCTTCTGCTGGTTGTCCAGGATGTTGGCCTCGATGAGCTTGTCCAGGTCGCCTTCCAGGACCTGCTCGAGGCTGAAGTTCATGTTGAGCCGGTGATCGGTGACGCGGTTGTCCTTGTAGTTGTAGGTGCGGATCTTCTCCGAGCGATCGCCGGTGCCTACCTGGGAGCGGCGCTGATCGGTTATCGCCTGCAACTGAGCCTCGAGCTCCATCTTGTAGAGCTTTGCCCGCAGGATCTGCTTTGCCCGCTCCTTGTTCTGCAGCTGGCTGCGCTCCTCGGAACAGGCGACCACAAGCCCGCTCGGTTTGTGCACGATGCGCACCGCCGTCTCCACCTTGTTGACGTTCTGTCCGCCGGCGCCGCCGGAGCGCATGGTGGTTATCTCCAGATCGTTGTCGTTCAGCTGGACGTCGATATCGTCGACCTCCGGCATCACGGCCACGGTCGCCGTCGATGTGTGGACGCGGCCGGACGCTTCCGTCACCGGCACGCGCTGCACCCGGTGCACGCCCGACTCGTACTTGAGCCGGCTGTAGACGTTGTCGCCGTGTATGTTAGCAATCACCTCTTTGTAGCCGCCAATTTCACCGTCGCTGTGGCTGGCAATCTCCACCTTCCAGCCCTGCTTGTCCGCATATTTCAGATAGAGGCGAAGCAGGTCCCCGGCGAACAAAGATGCCTCGTCGCCGCCGGTGCCGGCCCGGATCTCGAGGATAATGTCCTTATCGTCCATGGGGTCCCGCGGCAGAAGGAGAACACGCAACCTGTCGGCTAGATTCTCTTCGCGGGCCCGCAGCTCGGACACCTCCGTCTCGGCCATGTCGCGCAGATCCCGGTCGGTCTCCGTGCGCAGGATCTCTTGAGCGCCGCTCAGCTGCCGCTGCACCTCCTGCCACTTGTGATATGTCTCCACGGTCGTCTCCAGCCCGCGGCGCGCCTTGGCCAGCTGCTTGAACTGGCCGGGGTCGGCAAGGACGGCCGGATCCGCAAGCCTCTGCTCGAGCTCGTTGTAGGTTTTTTCTATCTCGTTCAGCTTTTCGATGAAGTGGTCCATATCTTTGCCGGGCCGCGTCCGCCGTCGTTGACAACCAGGCCTACATTATCACAGAAGCGCTCTTCAGCCGCCTGTTATAGGAAATGATTAGCTTGTGCCGCCGGGCCAATCCGGGCCGGCTAATAAAAGTGGCGGAGAGGGAGGGATTCGAACCCTCGCTGCGCTTGTGACGCAGACAGTCTTTCCAGGACTGCACGATAGACCACTCTGACACCTCTCCACATATATATGCGACGCCGACTGAGACTCGATTGCTTCTCAAGCCGTCCGAAGCGGCGTCGCCTGCCTCCGCTTTAGACGCTTCGGCTGCGGATTGCTCCTCGCAATCCTTTGCCTTCGCTAGGCTCCCTTATTCTACACGCCGACTGAGACTCGATTGCTTCTCAAGCCGTCCGAAGCGGCGTCGCCTGCCTCCGCTTTAGACGCTTCGGCTGCGGATTGCTCCTGGCAATCCTTTGCCTTCGCTAGGCTCCTTCTCCCCTTTTGTTGCCGGGTCCGGCGGTAAATTATAGCTTATGACTTTGCTGCGGCGGGTTGAACTTTCTTCTGGGCCGAGCGGATGATGGCCACGAACTCTTCGGCGTTCAAGCTGGCGCCGCCGACCAGGGCGCCGTCCAATTCGGGTTGGGCCAGCTGCTCGTCGATGTTGGAGGCCTTGACGCTCCCGCCGTAAAGGACCGGGATCGACGCGGCCAGGTCGCGGTTGGCATAAAGATTGCCTATTGTGGAGCGAATCACGGCTGCTACCCGGTTGGCCTCGACTGCTTCGCAAACCTTGCCTGTCCCGATCGCCCAGACCGGCTCGTAGGCGACGATGAGCCCGGACAGCTGGGCGGCGTCCAGATCATCCAACGCGGCAGCGGTCTGACGGCTGACCACGGCGTCGGTCAGGTGGTTTTCCCGTTCGTCCACCGTCTCGCCCACGCAGACGATCGGGATCAAACCGTGGCGGACAGCCGCCTTCAGCTTGAGGTTGACTGTGGCGTTGGTCTCGCCGAAAAACTGGCGGCGCTCCGAATGCCCGATAATGACGTACTTTACGCCCAGCTCAAGCAGCATGGGTGGGGAGATTTCGCCCGTGTAGGCCCCGGAATCCCGATGGTCCATGTTCTGGGCGCCGACGGCCAGGGGGCTGTTGACGCAGACCTGGAGCACCGGCTCCAGGCTTGTAAAGGAAGGACACAGAACCACCGCGGGCAGGTCGCGCTCCGTCTCCAGGGCGTCCCTGACAGCCCCGGCAAGCTCGCGCGCCTCGGGCCGGGTCTTGTGCATCTTCCAGTTGCCGGCAATGACCAGTTGGCGTTGTTTTACACTCACCTTTCCATCCTCGAGAGAAGAAGGCGCCGGGGCGCAATCAGATGAGATTTTAATATACGGGCGATGGCTTAGAATAGCTGCATAACTTTTCTTGTCCGGTCGAGATCTCATGCCAGAGCGACAACCACAGATCAATTCCCCTGCCGGCAGGCGGGAGCGGCTGCCCGAGTGGGTGCGGCGGTCCGTGCTCAACACGGAGGAGAACCGCCAGGTGCGCCAGATCCTGAAGGATCAGCAGCTGAACACCATCTGTGAGAGCGGTCGCTGCCCGAACAAGGGCGAGTGCTGGGCGGCGGGGACCGCGACGTTTCTGCTCATGGGCCCTGTCTGCACGCGAACCTGCCGGTTCTGCTCGGTCAACAAGGGCCGCCCCGCGCCCCTCGATGCGGACGAGCCGCTGCGCGTGGCCAGCGCTTGCAAGCAGATGGGGCTCAGGCACGTGGTTCTCACCTCCGTCAACCGGGATGAGCTGCCGGATCAGGGGGCGGAGCACTTCGCCGCCACCATCTCCGCGCTTCACGAGACGATTCCGGGCATCGCGGTCGAGGTGCTCACCCCGGATTTCCAGGGACGCAAGGACCTGATCGCCATCGTGCTGGAGGCCGGCCCGGTTGTCTTCAACCACAACCTGGAGACCGTGCCGCGCCTGTACAGGGCTGTCCGCCCCGGATCCAAATACGACCGGTCCTTGAGCGTTCTGGCGGCGGCCAAGCAGATCAACCCAAACATTCACACCAAGTCGGGTCTCATGCTCGGTCTGGGCGAAACCAGGCAGGAGGTGCTGTCCGTGCTCGCGGACTTGCGGAAGGTCGACTGCGATTTTGTCACCCTGGGCCAGTACCTCCGTCCGAGCCGGGATCAGCTGGCGGTGCAAAGGTACATAAGCCCCGAGGAGTTCGAGGCTCTGGGCGCCGCAGCCCGGGACATGGGCTTCAAGATGGTTCATTCCGGTCCCCTGGTCAGAAGCTCCTACCACGCCGGCGAGCTGGCGGGGCAGCTGGCGTAGATATGGCGGGAACCGCGCTCGAAGCGGCAAGACGGTTGCTCGAGCAACGCGACCATGAGCGGTGCTTTCTGTCCGTCAAGGAGCACTGGCTCGCCAACCCTGACGACCGGGATGCGGTGAGGCTGCTCGCCGAGCTCATGACCGAGGTCGGCAAGAAAGATTTTGCCGAGAAGCTTGCCAGGCTGTGCGCGTCGGATACGTCCTTGAAGGACGATGCGCAGGGGCTGTTCGAGGTCGGTTTCCAGTTTATCGACGAACGGCAGCCGGAGCTTGCCGCCATGCTCCTCGAGCGCTGCGCGCGCCTGGCGCCGGACGAGCCTGCCGTGAGCTACGAGCTGGGGTTTGCCCTCATGTCCATGAAGCGCTACAAGGAGGCGATCACGTATTTCAATCGGGCGCTGGCCAGGTGCGACGACTTCGACACGCGCCTGAACCTGGCCGTCGCCTACATCTGCACGCGCACGCCGCTCATGGCGCGGGAGATGATCGAGCGCATGGCGTCGCTTGTCGAAACCGATGAGGAGAAAAAGGAGCTTGACCATCAGCGTGTAGCCCTGGCTCGCCTGGAGTCCCTGGGCGCCAGGCCGAAGCTTTCCCCTCGCGATTGGCTCTATGTGCACTACGGCTCCATCCTGCTCACCGAGAGCGCGGACAAGGCCTCGGGCGGCAAGTTCGGGCTGCTCTGGAACGAGTACGCGGATGTCGCCCGCCAGCTTGTCGTCTTGAGGGGGGTGCTGGAAGGGCTCGGGGTGACCTTCGATGTCGTCGAGCACTACAGCTCGCTGTCGCGACCGCTGGCCCACGCGATGGCAGAGCTGCTCGGCGTGCCTTACGAGCTGTACAAGGGACCGAAGCGAGACGAGCGAGCCCTGCTCATGATGGCATGGGCGAGCGACATCATCGGGCCGCACGAGAGCTTCATCGCCCATGAGATGCAGCGCAGCATCTTTGCCTTCGGGCTCACCTGGCGCGAGCAGCTGCCGGTAGCGCCCGAGTTGATCGGCTGCCTGGCCGAGGGCTGCGCCATGCCCTGGAGCGAGCGCTGGCGCGTCGAGCAGTGGGATGACGGCCGCGAGCCCACCTTCGCGCCGATGCTCGAGGAGCCGGAAGGGCCGGTGGAGGCGGCTGCAAAGATTCTGGACAAGGTTGCTCACCTGGAGGCCGACGCCGACGTTCTCCACGAGGTGCAGGAGATCGTCGCCTATTACGACTCGCTGCGCGGCCGCCTGCTTCTGGGCAACGTCAAGGCCTTTCCCGCGCGACCCGAGTACACCAACGAGATCCCCGTATGAACGCGCTGAAAAAATTCGCGGTAACGGCCAGCTTCGTCACGCGACTGCCGTTGTGCACGTTGCCCGCGGATCACGACAGCGGCGAGATGACCGGGCTGTCCAAGTATCTCCCGGCCGTGGGCTTCATTGTGGCGGCCGTGCTGCTGCTTCTCTCCTGGCTCTTGAGCCTGGCACACGCGACCGACGTAATGACCGGGGCGTCGCTCACCACAGCCTGGCTGGTCCTGACCGGCGGCCTGCACTTCGACGGACTGATGGACACCGCCGACGGTGTCTTCTCCCACCGCGATCGCCAGCGCATGCTGGAGATCATGAGCGACAGCCGGGTGGGCAACTTCGGGGCCATGGCCGGGTGGTGCACGCTGCTCATCAAGTTCGCCGCCCTGAGCAGCCTGCCGCCGGCCGCCCTGACGGCGCCCATCGTCCTGGTGCCGGCCTGGGCCCGCTGGTGCGAAACCTTCGCAATCGGCGCCTTTCCCTATTTGAAAGAGGAGGGGATGGGAAAGATCTGGCACGACACCACTAAGTATCCGCGCGACCTGATTCTGGCCGCGCTGTTGCCGCTGGCTGCGACAATCGGATTTGCCTTCTCGGGTTCGCCTTCCGCCCTGGTCGTGGCCGGCGGGACGATGCTCTGCGGTCTGGCGGCATCGCGCCTGTTGAATCGCATCCTCGGCGGGCAGACTGGTGACACTTACGGAGCCACCGTCGAGCTGGCGGAAGCCGGCGGCTTGGCTATCGCCGCCATCTTCTTCCGCTCGTGCCTGTCCGTCTGTTGACGCTTTGTGAACGCCGGCGTCCCGAATGCCGTTAAAAGCCGCTGCTTTGCGGCTCGTTGCTGCCGTCGGTGCCGAAATGCTTGCCGGGGCCGAGACCCATGTTGCGCTCGGCTTCCTCCTGCTGCTTGGCCAGATCCTCCTGCGCCCCGCTCTGCCACTGCTGAAGCTGGCGCTGATACTCGGCCTGGTCGCGCTGGATCTTCTGAATCAGGGTCAGCTTCTTGCCCCGGTAGAGGGCCACCTGCAGGATGTCGTTCTGCCGGTTCCGCCTGGCGCCCTCATAGATGCACTTGAGCTCGTCCACCGTCTGCGCCTTATCGAGCGCCTTTTTCAGGCAATAGCGATTGAGATCCTCCATGCCCAGATCCTCGGTGCTCCTGAGCAGATTGCACAGCTGCTGGGCGTTCTCCTCATCGTCAATCAGATCCCTCACCACCTTGCGCACGAGGTCGTCCATGCCCATCTGTTTGACGTCGTGGGCAAACTGCACCGCCTCCGGCACGGACTTGATGCCCGTGTACGCTTTGTCCAGGGCCATGTGCGCCACGTCGTTAAGCGAAACCTCTTGCGCCTTGCGGGCCAGATCGAAGAGGTCCGGAACCGTTTTGGCGTCCTGCAGCAGATGATTGACGCACTCCCTGGTTATCTCGTAGAACTCGAAATGCCTGGCCTTCAAGGCGACCAGCAGATAATCCTCGCGGTTCTGGCATAAGGTCAGGGCCTTCTGCACGCACTGGCGCCTGGTCTCCATGAGCGGAAAGCCGTAAGTCTCGGTGAAGCTGGCGATGGCCAGGCACTTGGGAATGTCGCTGGCCGAGGCGAGCGCCGAGGCGATAATCGGCTGCGCCTTCTGCGGCTTGCCGGACTTCATGAACCGCCCTGCCTTCTCCAGCTGCACCTGCACCTCCGGGGTCAGCGGCGAGTCCGGCCAGGGCGTGCGCGCCGCCATAGCGGGCGCCATCGCCAGTAGTGCCAGCGCCGCAGTTGCCGGACCGATCATCCCCCAGACGTGGTTCCGCCGACCCGGCAAGGGCTTGGCAGCGCACAACAGATGAAGGCCAGTCGACTTGCTTGTCATACCAGTCATTGTACAACTCCCCGGACCCCGCCCCTGGCGATGGCTTTCCACGCCCGGGAAGATGAAGCCCACTTTTCCGAAAACGAATAAGGTCATGGATTATTCAGCGGCTCTGCACTGAATGGCAGGACAGTCAGTGCTCTCGAACCCCCGCCCTTCATAAGCAGGTCATACTGCGCCTTGCGCAACGAGCTTGTTCTCTTGATAGATGCGCACCCAGGCATAATAGTCAGGGTACGCGATTCCGGCTTGAGTTAGACCATCTCGCAGGAGAGAATATTCCCCTGTTACCGGCATGTGCAACTGCGCCTGGGAATATGACTCTAAGTCTCGGATCAAGAAGCGCTTGAAGTCGCGCGGTTCAGGAAGGTTCCCCTCGATGTGACTGCGGGCAAGCGAATCCATCTGGCTGGAGGCGGCAAGCGGCATAACAAGCAAGATGCCGCAAGCAGCCATAATCATGGAGTGCTGCGGAATCTTTTGGTCTACTGTCCTCCCGAAACAAGGACCGTAACGATTCTGGCAATAATCCTCCACCCGTAATCAGTTTGAAAACCAGGTTGCCATCACCCCGAACGCCTGCTCACCGAGCCGGTTGATCTCGGGCTGGCTGACAGAGCCATCTGGATCAATGTGCACGTTCGCCAGTGCGTAGAATTGGACATTAGGCACGCTGTTGTCACCATTATTGCCGGGATCAAGCGCCTCTGCCAGATGACTCGATCCCTGGGTGTGGACCTGCGTGTTACTGTTGTCTGCGGCGGAGTTATCCGCATAAACAGCATACTCGGCGCGTCCATCGTGACGGACGGCGACGATCGCTCCCGCTGGTATACCGTGTGACTGAGCCCAACCCGGATTAATAGCGACGTAATTGGTGATTTGGGCACTGATCTTTCCGCCAAAATAAGACGTGCCGGTGCCGATGCCCGTGCCGTCGGTGTCTACCGACGTCTCCCCGCTGGTGCGATCGCTTTGAGAGCTGTTGTAAGACACCACATCGGCGGGAACGAGGTGTCGGATGAAGAATAGTATTTGCCGAAGGTTAGGGGATAGGGATAAAGGCTGAGGGATAGGTGATTGGACGTCGAAACTATAACGACGGCCCGGTTAGCCGTCCATACACGAAACTGCGTAGAAGATCCCGAAACCACGGCCGGACCGGCGATAAGCAGCCGCTCAGAGCTCAGGTTGTCACCGGCACCACCAAGAGCGCAAGAAGCACCGTCTTTCCGTCGTCGAGGACGTTCGGCCGCCGACCTCAGATACCACCTCTTCAATCTGGTCGCGGAAGCAGGAACTTCACGGTAATGAGCTCGTTGGGACAGAAGGCAAGCGACAGCACGTTCTGCAGGCGAGCCCCCGGCGCAGGAGCACCGCCGGCGGAGACCTCCGGCACAAGCTCGTCCTGCTCCTGACCACTGAGCGAACAACGGCAAGCCCTGAGGAGATCGAAGCCGATCTCCATCGTCAACTGTTGGGGAGCGCAGGTCACATTGAGCAGCCGCAGCAGGGCGCTGGTGCCGCCATCGGCGATATGAAAAGCGCTCAGCCGGATCGCCTGATTAGTAAGGCGGATGCAGGAAGCCGCGCCGCCCTCAGCACTCGCGCGCGCCGGCGCCGCCCAGAGGCAGCCCTCGAATTGATCGGCGAGCGAGTAAGCCTGGACGATCTGCTCGTCGCTCGGACCATCTCCCGAGCCTGCCGCAGAGCCGGCAGGCAGCGGAGCCCAGCCGTAGCGAGCCCGGTTCTCACCCGGGCAGTTTGCTCCGGGAGTCGGCAGGTGCGGGCCGGCACCGCCGCCACGCGTCAGCATCCGCCCCCGCGAGAGAATGGAGACGGCCCTTAAAATCGTGAGCGACACCTGGTTTCCCTCTACACCGTATTCGGGCAGCCCTTGATTCAGGAAAACCTGCCCGTTGGCGATGAAGAACCGCTGGCACGGGAAGCGATCGAGCGGCGCCTCCGTGCCCGGCTCGACGGGCAACTGCGCCGAATTGATCTCGTGCGCGCGCTCGACCACGCTGAAATGATTCTCCGAATACGTTCTTGTAACCGCGCCGCCGGCATCGAAGACAACCTCCAGGCGATGATCGGCCGACCGGTTCTCCCAGGTGGTCTCGAAAAAGATCATGGGCACGCCGCGCCGCAGCGAGATCTCTGTCCGGATAAGGTGCCTTCTGGTTTTTCCGCTGCGCACCATACGCGGTATCGCATCGGAGCCCTGCACCTGCGCGCCCTCGGGGATCTCCAGAGAATGCGTGACGATAAGCGAGCCTGCCAGCGGCCCCCGGTCGCCGACCTTGACCGAGCGCAGCGAGGCAGCAACCGGCACGTCTCCCGGGAGCGGATCGAAGTTGTACGTGTCGCCCCCGTCTCCCACATCCCGCAAGGCCAGCCCGAGATTGAAACGCCTGCCTTGCTGGGCGCCGGCCGTCACATCGACCGTGAGCCGTCCTTCGGAGTCCAGCTCGAGCGAGAGAAGCCCGTTGCCTATCTTACGCCCGCTGACCCGCACGCGCTGGTGGCTGGACTTACCTGCCGCCCGCACCGGCCAGGGGCGTTCGCGCCAGCCGAGCGGTGGTACCGCCTCAGCCCACACCCAGGCCTCGTTGAGCGCCACGTTCTTGTAGTAAGTGGCTAGCTCTCCGCCACCGAAAAGCTCGTCATGCGGTTTGCTCGAGATCATCTGCAGGTCATTCGAGCGCCGCGGCGGCGCCGCCTCAAGATCGGAAGCCCAGCGCACCTTGACCGGGCCGGACACCTCGTGGGCGGAAAGATTGCAGAGGTAAAGGCGGTCGAATCCGAAGGCCGGGTCTCGATGAGACAAGCCGGACATCGCGTCTTGCCCGGCAACCAGCTCCTGCGTCTCCGCCTCCACGGCATCCAGCACCGCGTGCAGACGCCTGGTCCTCACCTGCATCTCATCGTGCACGGCATCGACGCTGCAGCCGCAGATGCTGTCGTGAGGATGATTCTGGAGAAGCAGCCGCCAGGCGTGCTCCATCTGCGCGGCCGGGTACGCCCGGCGCCCCAGCACGTGCAGCACGGACAGCAACGGCTCCCACAGCCTGATCAGCCGGTGCTCAGCGATCCTGTTCTCCCGCTTCAGATAAAGCCTCGAAGACAGCACGCCGGCGAGCATGTACGCGTGTCCATGCTGGCGGGCCTGCGCGTTGCTTCGCAACTCGCCTGCGACCAGCTTGATCCCTTCCCCGTTTCCTGTCGCGGACTGCGCGACTTTGCCCAGGAACTCGGAAAGCGGCAGCAACGCGACCTTCGCCCCCGATCGCTCCTCAAGCGCGCTGGCGGCTTCCGCCAGCCGCTGCTCAAAAGCAGGCGGCGGGCCGAGGTGGTCGCCGCCCACCGGATGCAGCGCGCCGTCGACCAGCGCACAGTAGGCCGGCGCCAGCCCGGCCGCGTCTGGTCGACGATCGAGATAGCCGAGCAGGTCCTCGACACGGGCGGCGGCCGGGATGTTCTCGTGAAAGATGAAGCTGGTGTAGCCGCGCGACAGGTGATAGGCAAGCACCCGGCTGCCGTCCGGGCTCTGCCACCAGAACGCCGGCCCGCCCTCGAGGGCGGGCACGCCTCGCCAGACCACCGCGCTGGTGATACCAAATCCGCTGAGTATCCGCGGCAGATCCTGGCTGTGCCCGAAGGTGTCCGGACAGTACCCGATCATGGCCGGCGGTCCGAACTTGCCGGTAGCTGCCAGCCCCAGCGCCAGATTGCGAACCAGGCTCTCCCCGCAAACGAGCATCTGATCCGCGAGCACGTACCATGGTCCTGCCGCCAGAACCCGGTCAGTCATGAGCTTGCGCAGGCGCGGCGCCAGCTCGCCGTCCACCGCCGTCGAGTCCTCGAGGACGGCCGCCTGCCCGTCGAAGTAGAAGCTGGGCAGCTCGCCCGATTCCAGCTTCTCGACCACCTTGCGCACCACGGTCAACAGGCGCGTGCGGAAGCCCTCGAAGGGCAGATACCACTCGCGGTCCCAGTGCGTGTGCAGATAAAGGAAGACGGTGCTCACCGGATCATCCCCTCACGAGCGGCGCCAGCACCGCCATACTGGCATCGAGCGCCAGGGGCAGCTCGGCGGGATCGTCGCCGACAAACTCGTCGTCCAGGCGGATGGAGAAGCTGCCGGTAAAATCATATAGCTTCAAGGCCTCGACCAGCTGCCGCCAGTCGATCTGCCCGCGCCCGGGCAGCCGATAGCGCCACCACAGCGGCCCGAACAGCCCGTTTTGCGAGATAAGCTCCCGGTTGATCTCGACGTCGTTGGCCATCACCTGCTCGATGGCCGGCATGAACTGGGGCAGCAGCTTAAGGTAATCGATCCCCTGCCAGGCGCAGTCTGCCGGCGAAAATGACAGGGAAAGCCCTGGGCACGACGAGAGAATGTCCCGCCAGACCAGCGGGCTCAGGGGCGCCCAGCGGCCCAGGCTCGTCCGGCGGTAGCCGGCCGGGGTGTCCAGCCTGAGCAGGAGCTTGACCCCGAGCGCCGCGCACCGGTCGATTGCCGGCTGCGCGGCCGCCTCCAGCGCCGCCGCCTGCTCCTCGCCGCCCCGGCAATCGAGGACAAAAGTAAGGCGCTTGGCCGCCAGCTCGGCAGCCACCAGCGACAGCTTGCCAATCATCGCCCGAAAGTCGGCAACCGACTTTTTGGCCCGCGCGTCCAGGCAGTACTCCAGGTTCAGGCAGCTCACCTCCACGCCGCTTGCCGCGGCCAGCTCCCTGACCGACCGCAGATGGCGCCGCTCCCGGCCGGAAAGCTGCCCCGAGCCCCGACTCGAGGCTTTGAACGGCTGGAAGGTGTATTCAAGAGCGCTTATCTTTCTGCCGGCGGCCAGCCTGACGGCCTCTTCCAGGCCGTAACCAAATCTGGTGGCATCAAGGGCAAGCAGCATGCCTTAGTTTAGCAGAGCGTCTCTTGCCGCCCCCGCGCTTGCCGGCCCCTGGCGTGCCTACATGCTCATCATGTAATCGCGGCGGACGAACGGGTCGGTTATGTCGTTGAGATCCATGCGCCTCATGGTCACCGCCATGTAATCGCCGTCTCTGTTGATCGACAGGGTAACCGTGGTTCCCGGTGTGCCGACGATCATGTCGTAAACCTCTTCCTTGGTCAGCCCTACCGTCGGCACGCCATCGACAGCCAGGATCACGTCGTTTTGCCTGAGACCGACCTCCTGGGCCGGCGTCTGGGGGAAGACCCGGTTGATGACCGGCGGGCGCCCGGCGAACAGGACGAACTTGACGCCGATGATGCCGATCCCCGATTCGACCTGGGCGCTCAGGTTATCCTGCTTGACCGATCCTGTCGCCTTGCGGCGGATGTCAGCGCGACCGCGCCCCCAGCCGCCGGACTGTCCGCCCGAGGCCGAGCCGCTAAGCCCGCCGCCCTTCTCCGTCTTCTGCACCTTTCCCTGCAGCGGCGTTTTGGGCTTCTCGCCGCCGCCCGGCTCGGCCGGGACAGCCCGCGTATCTATCCTGGGCGTGTCCGGCTTCAATTGGGGCGGCTCCTGGGCAACAGCCCGCAGCGAGGGCGGCGGCATGAAGGCCAGCATGAAAGCTCCGGCAACGGCAAACGCCCTTCCGAACAGCATGATGCGCCTCTCAATCCGCGATTGCCTCAACCTTGCCACCCCCGGGCCGGCCATTCGTGCGATGAGGACCGGGAACCCCCCGAGCTCTTCAGACAGTCATCGACCTTCCACAGTTCCCGACAGAGGATCGGAATTCATATACTTAAGAATACCCATTTCCGCCATAAGCTGCCCACCCTTTCGCCCGTATAATTGATCACGCCAAACCGGGAGGACGAATCGTGAGCAAGGTTACTGTTGTCGGTAGCGGAAACGTGGGAGCCACAGTCGCGCAGTACGTGGCGGGAAAAGATCTGGCCGACGTCGTGCTGGTGGACATCATCGAGGGCATGCCTCAGGGCAAGGCGCTCGATCTGCACGAGGCGGCGCCGCTCGCCGGGCACGACCGCAAGCTGTGGGGGTCCAACAATTACGCCGACACCAGGGATTCGGACATCGTGGTGATAACGGCCGGCATCGCCCGCAAACCGGGGATGTCACGAGAGGACCTGTTGAAAACCAACGCCGGCATCGTGCAGGAGGTGGCGAAGGAGACGGCGAAGCACTCGCCGAACGCCATCTTCATCGTGGTCACCAACCCGCTTGACGTCATGACCTACCTGACCTGGCAGACGACCAGGCTGCCCACGCAGCGGGTGATGGGCATGGCCGGCGTGCTCGATTCGGCCCGCTTTCAAACCTTCATCGCCATGGAGCTCAACATGTCCGTCAAGGACGTGCGGGCCATGGTTCTCGGCGGGCACGGCGATCTGATGGTGCCGCTGCCCCGCTACTCGACTGTCAACGGGGTGCCGATTACCGAGCTCCTGGCCGCCGACCGGGTGGACGCGCTTTGCAAGCGGACCAGAGACGGCGGCGCCGAAATTGTCGCCCTGCTCAAGGCCGGCAGCGCCTTTTACGCTCCGGGCGCCTCGGTGGCCGAGATGGTGGAGGCGATCATCAGGGATCAGAACCGCCTCCTGCCCTGCGCGGTTTACAGCCAAGGGCAGTACGGCATCAAAGATCTCTTCGTCGGCCTGCCGGCGGTCCTCGGGCGCGAGGGGGTCAAGCGCATCGTGGAGCTGAAGCTGACCGCCGAGGAGAGGGCGGCACTCGCCAAGTCGGCCGAGTCCATCCGCGAAAACATCAACGTGATGAACCAGCTGCTGGTGGCCGTTTAACCGGGAGCGGGGGCAAGGTCGGCTTCGCCAAATGGCGCCATGTCCTGAGCCTCGCCGCTGCACGTGTTTGGGGGCGGGGATTGATATAATACGAGCTTGATTGTTGCGAGCGCGGGAGGTAGGCATGCGTTTTGGCGGGCGGCTCTTTTGCTTTACACTGAGCGTGGCGCTGGGCATGCCACTGCAGACGGTGGCGCCTGCCGCCTTCGCCGTCGAGACCCCAACGACAGCCACCACCGACTTTCTCTCCGAGATCGACAGCAAGGAGAACGAGCAGACCCGCAAGGACATCGAGCAGCTGCTGAAGACGATCGAGAATCAGTGGAACGCCCACAACCTGGACGCGGTAATGTCCTATTACGCGGACGACTACATCAACAACGACGGGCTGGACAAGAAATCAGTCACGGCGCTCACCCAGGACTTCTGGAAGACCTATCCCGACGCCAGGTCAAGCTCGGTCACCAGGGAGATCCGCGTGGAGGGGCAGTACGTCACCGTGGAGTCGCGCGACACGGCGGTCGGCACCACGGCCAAGGAGATGCCCGGCATCGGCACCAAGGGCGAGCTGCAATCGGTCTCGGAGGGCGAGCTTTACTTGAAGAAGCTTGGCCCGAACTGGCGGATCATCGGCGACCGCATCGACTTTGAGAAGGTGCGCGTCTCCTTCGGCCTGGCCAAACAGATACCGGCAATGTTCACGGCCCCCGAGCAGGTGAAGTCCGGCCGCCAGTACTCGGCGAAGCTCGAGCTGGCACTGCCCCCCGGGCTGATGGCCGTGGGGTCGATCACCAGCCAGCCGCTGCAGTACCCGCAGCCGAACCCGACCGACGCCTGGCGGCCCCTGGAGGGAGCCTCGCTCGAGCGGGTCATGCCCGCCAACGCCAGAAACCGCAACGAGCTGCTGATGGCCACCATCGGCGTCACCAATTCGGCGCGCAACTCCCTGATGGGGATCGCCTTCCTGACCAGGCGCCTGAACGTGGTGCCGGCCATGGAGGAGGAGGCAGCCACCGCCTCCGCCGATGCAAAAGAGAAGGCGCCGGAGAAGGGCCACCAGGCCGGCGATAAATGAAGTGGATACTGCCGTCGGTGGCTGCACTGGGCCTGGCGCTGGACATTGTCAGCAAATCCTGGGCGCTGGCCAGCCTCAACGCCGGACAGGCGCGTCCGCTCGTCCCGGGCATCCTGCGACTCAATCTCACGACCAATACCGGCGCCGCCTTCGGGCTGGGGCACGGCAACGGCTGGTTCATGACCATCCTGGCGGTGACGATCCTGTCGGCGGTGGTGGTCTGGCTGGTCCGGCGCGAGCGCTCCGGCAACCCGCTTTCCCTGTGCGAGCGCATCGGCGCCGGGCTGCTGGTCGGCGGGGCGGCCGGCAACATCTGGGAACGCCTGCTCCTGGGGCGGGTGACCGATTTCCTCGAGTTCAGCTTCATCGACTTCCCGGTCTTCAACGCCGCCGACGTGTTGATAGACCTGGGCGCCCTGCTCATCCTGCTCAACACCTTCGCCGGCAGCCCGGCGGCAGACGACGCGCATGACGGAAAAACAGCGGATCGAGCTTCAGGTTGAGCCGGGCCCTCCGGTTCGGCTGGACGTCTACCTCTGCCACCACCTGCCGGGCTTCAGCCGCTCGCGCATCCAGAAGCTGATCGAGGCCGGGCTGGTGACCGTTTCGGCCAGGGCGGCAAAGGCCAGCCGGCAATTGGGCGGTGGCGAGCTCCTGGTGATAAGCGTGCCGGCCGACGAGCCGCCGGAAGTCGCGGCGCAGGACATCCCGCTGGAGATTATCTTCCAGGACGACTATCTGGCCGTGCTCAACAAGCCGACCGGCATGGTCACGCACCCGGGCGCCGGCGTCAGCTCGGGCACGCTGGTCAACGCCCTCCTCCACCACCTGGGCGGGCGCTTATCGGGCATCTCCGGCGTTTTGCGCCCGGGCATCGTACACAGGCTCGACAAGGACACCTCGGGGCTCCTGGTGGTGGCCAAGGAAGACCGCGCCCACCGCCACCTCGCCGAGCAGATCCGGGCTAAAACGGCCCGCCGCGTCTATCTGGCCCTGGTCGAAGGATCGCTGCCCCGGGACAAGGGCACCATAGACAAGCCGGTGGGGCGGCACCCGACCCGGCGGAAGGAGATGGCCATCGTGCCTACCGGGCGGCATGCGGTCACGCATTACGAGGTTGTCAGACGCTGGCCGGCCTACACGCTTGTCAAGGCGGCACTGGAGACCGGTCGCACGCACCAGATCCGCGTGCACATGGCCGACCTCGGCTGTCCCGTGGTCGGCGACATCGTTTACAACCGTAAACGCACCGGAAGCCCCGGCGCCAGAGCCCGGCTCGGGCTTAAAGGGCACGCCCTGCATGCTGCTTACCTTTCCTTCACGCACCCGGTGACCGGTAGCTTGTTAGAATTTGAGGCGCGTCTGCCGGAAGACCTCCAGAAGCTTCTGGAGTCGCTGTGAAGGACGCTTTGCTGGAGCTACTTTTCATGCACCCTCGCAACCTGCTGGCGGCCACGTCCTCCCTGCTCGTGCTCATCATCCTTTGCCTGGCCGCTGTCAATCTGCAGCCGGTCTCCCTCAATCTCGTGGTCAGCAGTTTCTCCTGCCCGCTGGCGGCCGTCATCGTGCTGGCAGTCGTCGCCGGCCTTTTGTCCGGGGTAAGCGCCTCCCGGCTTTTGCCCTCGCAAGCCCGCCAGGAGCGTCAGCTGGCCGAGTGGCAGGCTGCCGACGCCAAGCTGGCGGCCTCTGTCCAGTCCGACCGCGAGAAGCAGCTGGAGGCGAAGATCGCCACCCTGGAGACCGCGCTCAAGCAGGCACTCGGCAAAAGGGGCTAGGGCTCGGATTCGCCCTTGTCCTTCTTCTCGCGCTTCCGGGGCTCATCCGGGCCCTTGGCGCGGCCGCGTCCCTCGCCTTTCACCGAGAAGTCCGACGCCTTGAGCCCGTCGATGAATTTCTTGAACTCCTCGGCCTCCTGCTCGTCCCTTTCCAGATCGGCAGGGATGGTGCCCTCGGCGACAACCTGCGCCGAGACAAAAATTGGCGCCTTGGCCCTCAGCGCCAGGGCAATGGCATCCGACGGTCGAGCGTCGATCGGCTTCAACTCGCCCAGCTCCTCGAGCGGGGCGTTCACCTTCAAAAAGAGCGTGGCGAAGTAGGTGTTGGACGCCAGCTCGTTAATCTCCACCTTCTCAACCGTGTAACCGAGAGACTGGATGACGTTCAAAAGCAGATCGTGGGTCATCGGCCGATCGGGCTTCAAATTATCCAGGGCCCTGGTGATGGCATTGGCCTCGGCCATGCCTATCCATATAGGCAGCGCGCGGCGCTTCGTCGAGTCGTTGAGAACAACGATTGGATGCCCATTTCGGGAATCGAGCGCAATTCCTGCTACAAACATCTCAATCATTCTCGCGCTTCCATCAGGTAGTCCGCCAGGCTCGGCAAGCACCAGGCAGCGTGTCCATGCTCAATATGCCCACAATGCGCGGCTTTAATTGGGTTGAAGATAAATTCTTGCTCCTGCCCGAGCGTCATTCTAACGCTAATGTCGACGTCATCCTGGTGATTAGGTTTCCTGTTAAGGTGGTATTGACAGTCCCGGCGCCAACATGCATAAACTATTGCACCTCCAGGCGCGCTGTTGTTGGGCTGCCTCGGGCAGCAGGCACGGTGGTGACAGGCGGGTTCCCGTCCGGATGGCGGAACTGGTAGACGCGCACGTTTGAGGGGCGTGTGGGCAACCGTGAGGGTTCAAGTCCCTCTCCGGACAGATTTTATTTAAAATGGGTAGATTGTTGAGTTCGGCGCCGCGCACGGCAACCGGCCACGGACCGCAGGCGGCGCACCGCGCGGACAGGCAGTGCCCCATGAGGACGATGACATATGCAAGCGATCAGACCGCAGTGGCCCCACACAATCGATGACATCAGGAGCTCGCTGGACGGCATCTGGGGGCTGGTGGGAGCAACCGGCGTCAACGGCAATCTCTACCGGCTGGAGCGCAGCCTGCATGAGCCGCTCACCTACACGATAACCGAGTACGAGGGCAGCGAGGAGAGCAAGGTCCTCAACAAGAAGACGTTCAGCGCCGCAGACAAGGAGCAGGCGATCAGCGCCTTCGCCGCCGCCATCGGCTTTTAGGTCCCTGCCGGCCCCGGCGCGACCGGCATGCCGACACCCGTAAATGATTAGCAGATCCGACGACTATCTGGGCATCATCACTCAAGGCTCGCTGTCCACCGGGCTGGAGATGCGTCTTGATCCGAAGACATCGGTGGAGGATCTGCGTGTCGGGCGCTTCGTGGTGATCGAGGGGCGCAACAGCAGGTTTTTCAGCATGCTGACCGATGTCAGCCTGGGCACGGCCAACCCGCGCATACTCCAGCACCCGCCGCCCGGCGACGATTTTCTCCTGTCCGTGTTGACGGGGGTATCGACCTTCGGCCTCGTCAAGGTGCAGCCGATGCTGATGCTGGAGGCGGACGCCGGCGGCGACCGCGAGCTGCGCCCGGTAAAGACGATCCCCAGCCACTTCTCCCCGGTGTACGAGGCCAGCCGCGAAGACTTCGCCCTCGTCTTCGGGGCCGAGGACGAGGCCGATCCGCACAACTCGCACTTCAACGTCGGCCGCCCGCTCAACATGGAGACGCCGGTCTGCGTGGATCTCGCCCGTTTCATCGAGCGCTCCAACGGCATCTTCGGCAAGTCGGGCACCGGCAAGTCGTTCCTCACCCGCATCTTCCTGTGCGGGCTGATCAAGAAGGATCTGGCTTCGGTCCTGGTTTTCGACATGCACAACGAGTACGGCTGGCAGGCCATGTCCGAGAGCAAATCGGCGCCGCGCGTCAAAGGGCTGAAGCAGCTTTTCGGCTCGGATGTCGTCGTGTTCAGCCTGGACGCCGAGTCCTCGAAAGCGCGCGGCATCCCCGACGCGCACGAGCTGTACATCGGCTACGACCAGATCGAGATCGAGGACCTGGAGCTGCTCAAAAGCGAGCTTGCCCTCTCGGAGGCCACGCTCGAGAATGCCTACATCGTCAAAGAGAAGTTCAAGAGCGACTGGATCTCCACCCTTCTCGACATGTCCGGTGAGGAGATCGATGAGTTCGTCCTCTCCAACAAAGGACATCCGACGGCGATCAAGACGCTGCAGCGCCGCCTGCACACGGTGGTCAGCAAGACCGCCTATCTTAGGCCGCGCGTGCCGCACAACTACATAGACGAGATCATCCGTTATCTGTCGGCGGGCAAGCACGTGGTGCTGGAGTTCGGCCGGCAAAACAATCTCCTCTCCTACATGCTGGCCACCAATGTCATCACCAGAAGGATCCACGCGGAGTACGTGCGCCGGTCCGAAGTCTACACGGCCGACCCCGAACATGTCGCGCCCCCGCGCAAGCTCATGATCGTCATCGAGGAGGCCCACAAGTTCCTGGCACCACAGGTGGCCAGGCAGACCATATTCGGCATCATCGCCCGCGAGATGCGCAAGTACTTCGTCACGCTGCTCATCGTGGACCAGCGGCCGAGCGGCATCGATCCCGAGATCCTGAGCCAGATCGGCACCAGGGTAACGGCGCTGCTCAATGACGAGAAGGACATCGAGGCCGTGTTCACCGGCGTGTCCGGCAGCCAGACACTGCGGACGGTGCTTGCCCAGCTCGATCCCAAGCAGCAAGCGCTCATCCTCGGCTACGCGGTGCCGATGCCGGTGGTCGTCCGGACGCGAGCTTTCGACGCGGATTTCTACCGGGCCATGGGCGGGAGCGCCGGCGCCGAGACCTCGGATCCGGCAGCGCGGCAGGTCAGGGCAAAGAAGGCGCACGAAGAGGTCTTCGGTCCGGGCTGATTCCAGGTCGCGGCTCTTGCCAGCGCCGATCGCTTTGAGCTATTGTTGTGGCGCCCCGGCACCGACGGTCTGCGACTTACCGGCTGACATGCAAAGCGGCAGAGAACAAGAAGGCGATCACCAGGATAATTTCGTCGAGACCCGAGATCCCGCCCTGCTGGCCATGTGCACCATCCTCTCGGCGGCTTACCTGGGGCTGGCCAGGTACTTCTGGGAGCTTATCAAGCCCTCCGGACACTACGGTCTGCTGATAAACGTCGAGGGGTTCTTCATCACCACCGGCCTCCTGGCGCTGCTTCTCGGCTGGCGGCCGTACCTGAGCCCCTGCAGCCTGCAGGTCGGCAGCAAGGGGCTGAAATACCGGGGACCCTACTGGCCCACCCGCAAGACGGTCAACTGGGATCAGGTCTTCAGGCTGTACGTCAGCCCGGAGCTGATCATCGTTCTTTACCACATAAAGCCGTCGAGCAAGATGATCTGGCCGATGTTCATACAGTCGGTCTATTTCGCGGACAAGGACAAGGTCACGCAGGTGGTCATGGACCGCAGCCCGGTGCCGGTCACCAAGCTGGCCAATCCGAACTGGAAATCGCGGCTGATTGTGATAGTGCTTTTTGTCGCCGTCGTGATCTGGGTTCTCGAAGTTCTGGTCGGCGCCTTCAGCTTCTGAACCCCTGTTTAATCGGCCAAGTGCGCGCGAGATTGCGAGCCCTGGGGGCGCGGGCGTCCCGCCCGCGTTCCGGACGAGCAAGCCCGGCGCTGCCGGCGGGCAATATGCCCTGGCCGCCGGGATCGATCACTGCTTCAACCGGACGGGCATGAGTCTCCAGGTATTGCCCCGCCGGGCAGGCAGGCGCCACCAGGTGCGATGGCATGCTCAGCGCTGAAGCTGCCGGCGCGGCTTGCCGGCGGCCCGCTCCGGCCCGGCGAGACTTCTGATATATCCGACAAGATTGTCCAGCTCGCGGTCGTCCAGGGCCTCTTTCGGCTGCGGCGGCATGGCGCCCTTTCCCTTGCGGATGAACCTTGCCAGCGCCGCGTCGTCGGGGAACTTTTCGTTGACCTTATCGAGGGCAGGCCCTGTTCCCTGCCGGCCTCCAGGATGACACGTGTTGCAGCTGCGGATAAAAACCTGCTCCCCGGTCAGATCCGTCGAGGAGGCGGCCGCGCGCCGTTTCTCGATCCGCTTTACCTGCTCGATCCGCCTTACCTCCTCGGTCATCGAGCAGGCCGCGGTCAGGCAGGCGAAGGCAGCGACGATGGCCGCTGACCTGGCAATTTGCAGGCAGTCGCTCACGGGTCCCCCTGAAGCGTGGCCGGCTCCGGCCCAGCCATCCCAGCCTTACGCCAGTTTAACATCACTTTCCGCTCATCTTGGCGGCAGCGGCCCGGGACCCGCCCCCGTAGCCGCGGGCGGGCGGATTGCCCGAGCCCGGGCTCGAGCCAGGCCGCGGCCACCGCCCGGCCGCCGCCGCGGGGAATAACCGCCGATCCAGCGAACCGGCGGGACGGCGGTTAGAATTGCTATCTGGTTAACATGCGGTTTACCTTGAGGTTGTACATTAGCGTTAGGGATAACCGGACCACTACCCCCTAGAAAGCGGAGACCGACATGACATCTGAGGCGACCCGACTCGATCCCCCGGCAAAACCGGCGACGGAGGCCGAGCAGCGAATTATCATCCGGGGGGGCAATCCGCTTCACGGGACCGTACGTGTCGGCGGCGCGAAGAACTCCGTACTGAAGAAGATGGCGGCGGCGCTTCTGGCCGCCGACGTCTCGGTTCTCCGCAACGTACCCAACCTGACCGACGTCCACATGATGGCCGAGGTTATCCGGCACCTGGGCGCCAGGGTGACGCTGTCCGGCAACGAGGTGGTAATCGACGCCCGGCAGGTCAACGAGGTGGAGGCGCCGTACGAGCTGGTAAGCCAGTTGCGCGCCTCCTTTGTCGTTCTGGGACCGCTGCTCGCCCGGTTCGGCAACGCCAAGGTCTCGCTGCCCGGCGGCTGCGCCATCGGCGAGCGCCGCATAGACCTGCACGAGCGGGGGCTGAAGATGCTGGGCGCCGACGTGAAGATCGAGCACGGCTACGTGCATGTCCAGGCGGAGCGGCTGATCGGCAACCGCATATATCTCGACCGCCCCTCCAACGGCGCCACCGAGAACATCATGCTGGCGGCCAGCATCGCCGAAGGGCAGACGATCATCGAAAACGCGGCTCAGGATCCGGAGATTGTCAATCTCGCCGACTTCATCAACGCCATGGGCGGCCGGGTCAGCGGCGCCGGCACCTACCAGATCGTCATTGACGGGGTCAGCCAGAAAGATCTCCACGGGGCGACAATCGACACCATTCCGGACCGCCTGGAGGCGGGCACCTTTATCATGGCGGCCATGGCCACCGGCGGCGAGATTGTCATCGAGGGCGTCAACCCGCACCACCTCTATTCGGTGATCAGCAAGGTCACCGAGATAGGAGCCGAGGTGTCGATCTACGCGCCCGACACGCTGAAGGTCAGATCGCAGGGAAGTTCGCGGGCGACCGACATAACCACGGTGCCGTATCCCGGCTTCCCCACAGACCTGCAGGCGCCGATCATGTCCATTTTGGCCGCGGCCGAGGGCACGTCGATCATCACCGAGACCATCTACGAGAACCGCTTCATGCAGGTAGGCGAGCTGCGGCGCATGGGCGCGGACATCTCGCTCAAAGGCAACGCCGCCGTGGTCAAGGGAGTGCCCAGGCTCATGGGGGCCGAGGTGAAGGCGACAGACCTGAGGGCGGCTGCGGCCCTGATTATCGCCGGGTTGGGCGCCGACGGCGTCACGGAGTTGACCGGGCTGTCCCACCTCGATCGCGGCTACGAGCATCTGGAAGAGAAATTCCGCAGCCTGGGCGCCGACATCTGGAGGCGTTAAGTCGCCCTATGATCGTCCTCAAATTTGGCGGCACATCCCTCGGCAGCGCGGAGCGGATGCAGCAGGTGGTGGAGCTGGTGGCTGCCGCTCCCGATCGCGAGCGGGTCATCGTGCTGTCAGCCATGTCCGGGGTCACCAACGCCCTCATAGAGGGCGCTGAAAAGGCCCTGGCCAGGGATCTCGGGGCGGCCCTCGAGCGGATTGACTGGATTCACCGAAAGCACGCGCAGGCGATCGATGCCCTGTTCGCCGGCAGTCCGGTCAAAGACGGGCTGGAGCGGGAGCTGGAAGCCCGCCTCGACGAGCTGAAAATTCTTTACAAAGGCATCAACTACCTGGGCGAGCTGACCAGGAGATCGCTCGACGCCGTCTCCGGTGTGGGCGAGCTGCTGTCGTCACGCATCGTCGCTGCCCTGGCGTCCGCCAGGGGCCACCGGGCAGTCTGGCTCGATGCCCGCCAGTTCCTGGTAACCGACGCCGACTTCGGCCGGGCCAACCCTCTGTGGGACGAGCTGACGCCAGCAACCCGGTCGGCTATTCTACCCTTGACGGGGGCGGGGACAACGGTAATCACGCAGGGTTTCATCGGTAGCACCACATCCGGTGCCAGCACCACGCTCGGCCGCGGCGGCTCCGACTACAGTGCCGCCATTATCGGCGTGGCGCTCGATGCCCGCGAAATCCAGATCTGGACGGACGTAGACGGCATGATGACCGCCGACCCGAGAATAATTGCCGGCGCGCGCGTTCTGCCGGAGGTGTCGTTCCAGGAAGCATCCGAGCTTGCTTATTTCGGCGCCAAGGTCTTGCACCCGTCCACGATCAAGCCGGCCGTCGAGAAGAACATCCCCGTGCGCATCCTCAACACCATGCGGCCGGACCAGCCGGGAACGCTGATCAAGGACCAGGTGAAAGCGACCGAGACGATCCGGGCTGTGGCCGCCAAAAAGGGGATCACGGTCATCTTCATCAGCTCCCCGCGCATGCTGATGAGTCATGGATTCCTGGCCGGCGTTTTTGCCGTCTTCGACAAATACCGCACGCCGATCGATCTTATCGCCACATCCGAGATCTCGGTGTCGCTGACGATTGACCAGACCGAGAATCTGCAGCAGCTGACCGGCGAGCTGGCCGACTACGGCGATGTGCGTGTGGTATCAGACGCCGCCATCGTGTCCGTGGTGGGCAGGCAGTTCAGGGAGCAGAGCGGCATCGCCGGCCGCGTCTTTAACGCTTTGAGCGACATCAACATCATCATGATCTCTGGCGGCGCCTCGGACATCAACCTTAGCTTCGTGGTCGGCAGCGAAGACGCCGACAGGGCGATGAAACAGCTCCACACGGAATTCTTCCGCTAGATTACCGTTGCGGTCGGATTGCGGACTTGCTCATCTGCTGCACGATACAATTGACCGCTGTATGGATCGCAGGAGGTTTGCAGCACCGTTGACGCGCCGGCCTGCCGCCTGGATATGCCTGTCACTGGCGCTCGTTTGCGCCGGCTCGTCCCCGGCGCAGACGAGCGCGCCGTCCGGGTCCAAATTCAAGCTTCAGGGGCACATCGAGCACAGCGAGCGGCTGCCCCCCACGGCCGAGGATCTTCGCCCGGGAGCCGACTTTCGACCGGAAAGCATGCCGACCGTTCGCGAAACCAGCGAGTGGTACCGCATACCGGACTGGTTTGCCGGGACGTTTCAGGTCGAGCAGTCGGTGGTCCTCAAGTCTTACGATTACCTGACCGGACAGACCGTGTTTCTGAACAAGAAGCTCGGCACGCAAGGCGAGGAGACCCATGGCTATCAGACAGACGCGCGCGGCGAGATCTGGCATCTCAGCACCACTTCCGGTACCACAGGCAGCGAGGACCGCTCCCGCTACACATACAATATAGTCCACTGGTACGGGCCCGAGGAGATTAACGACTCGCGCATCGTTATGCGAATTCTCGCCACGTCGGTGCTGGTAAGCAAGAGAACGGCGAAGATCGAGGCCGTCATCCGCCGCGAGGACATCAAAACTTATGTCCCGCTCAAGCCCGGCGTTGTCAGCGTCTCCTACACGTCCAAGAGTTTTACCCCCGAGGGTATCCCCCGGGACCTCCAGACCGGATTCAGCGTGCACAAGCAGGTGTCCCTGTTCACCCCGATCAACCAGCTGGGTGATGAGGACCTGGCAGAGCTGTTCCGGCAGTTCCTCATCTCCAACAACCTGGGCTATCTGGTCCCGGCGCCGTTGGTCAGGCCGGCCAGGAAGTGACTGCGTAATTCCGCCACTGAACGCACCCGCAAGCAGCGATTTGATGGCAATTACACCCCTCCAGAGGCACCCTTTAATGACCCCGCCGCGGGTACATCAGTTATTATGTTCACTAGAAGACCTCTCTGGGGGACACGCAAATTGGCGCAAGACAAAGATATTAGCGATCAAACTAAGGTAAGCGATCAGGGTGCTGGCGACAGCTCGATCGCCGATAAGCTGCGCGAGGGTTCCGCCGGTCCCGCCCCGTCTGTCGTGCAAACAGCGCAGAGCTTGACCGGCAGCATACTGATTCAAGATGTGATGAACTGGCAGCAAAGGGTGACATCCCTGCCCTGCAACGTCGATCCCAACGGGAATGTGGTGAGCTTCAACACGCAGCAATGGAAGGAGGAAGACTTCCAGAAGGCCGAGGAGCTGAAGGAAGAGATTCCCGGGCGCGTGAACGTCTACCGCGTCAAGGCGCAGCTCAACGAAAAGCAGGTCCAACAGATGAAAACCATCATGGATCTGGAAGAAAACAAGCTCGACTGAGCGGAATACGGTCTTTGGTCAGACTGCTCAAATGTGATTGAGCAGCTCGTCGTAGCGGGCCGCGATCGCCTCCACGAGCGGGGTGGGCGCGGCGTCCGGCCGGGTGCGCGGCGGGGGTTCCACCTCGCCTTCCGGCCTCAGGGAATGATTGACGATCTCGTCGTATTCGGCCGGGAGCTGATGACCGTAGTGCGCCCATATGTACCTGATGCCGCGGCTGGCAGCCACCAGGCCGTCCTTGGCCAGGCTGTCCCCTATGAAAATGGTCTCGTAGGGAAAGACGCCGAAGTCCTTGAGCACGAGGTCGAGCCCGTTCGGGCACGGTTTTTCATAGCTCCTGGGCAGGACCTCGAGGGTGGTCTTGAGATTTGCCGTGGCCTTTTTCAGGGCGGACAGGCGAGCGCGTCCGTGCCTGAGCGTAATCGGCTGCCAGATTTCGTTTTTATCCGGCTCCACCGTCTCCAGCGCGTAGACGGCATCGAGCAACCCGTCGAAAACCTGTTTGTTGCGTATGCGGGCCATGTAATCCGGCGCGTCGCTCAGGGCCACGACCCTGATGTCCCTGCGTTTCAGCTCCTCGAGCGTCTCCAGCACCTGCGGATACGGGCGCAGGTACTTGCTTCGATTCGCGTCCAGCGCCTCCCAGAACGGCTTGACGTAGTCGCGAACGAAATCGTCCGGGCGCCTGGCGAAATGGGCCCAGGCAAACCCCGTCTCCTCGAGAAGCCAGGGGTACTCGTGGGTGCCTCGCCGCTCGATCACCCGGCCGATGTCCTCGGCGAGCTGGGCGATCGGCTTGTCCAGCCTGACGCTGATGTCGCGCAGGAAGTCCCTCATGGCCGGCACAAAATAGTCCCAGAATGAGGCCAGCGTGCCGTCGACATCCGTGACGACGAGCTTGGTCCGCCGGGTAAGCTGGCTGGCCAGCCTGTAATTTAGCGGTGTCGGTTGAACTTTCGCCTCTAGCATATGGATCACCGTGGGCAGCATCGGAGCGTCGCCCCGGGCAGCCGGAGCCCGCTTTGGTTGGCGACCGCATTGCGAATCAGCGCACGCGGTTGCGCAAGCTCAGGGTAAATGCCCCGCGCCCACCTGGCAACCCCTTCCGGTATCGCCTCTTAACATTCCAATCCCCGCTCAAACTGCGGAACATAGCGCCGGCGCGCGAATTGCGGCATCATTAAAACCCGCGCAGCCAGTAAACTTTTGTGGTCTTTTGCTAAGCGGCCGCCTGCCGGAAGCGCGTGAGCTTGCCCGCAGGCCGGTCTCGACATCCCCTCGATGATCGTCGCGGCCGCATCATTGCCCCTGCCGGTCAGGCCGCAGATCATCTTCCTGGCCTGGCTCTTTTCTGTTTGACGAGCTCCATCACCTCGTGCGGCAGCCTTAAAGACTGCTTGTCACCAGTTACCGCCTTCGCTCCGCCTGGCTTCGGCGATGGTCGTTGCCCCGAGCAAGGACCCGGCCGGAGCGAAGGCGGCTCAGGCCTCGGCCAGGCGCTTGCCAGATTTCGATAAAACTTGCTCTTCCATCGACCGGTTTCACGTCATGGCCGGCGCCGCCGCCACCACATCGACGGAACAGGGTTTCCCTTCCTCGTCGAGCAGCCGCTCGGCAGGGGGCGCCACAAGCAGGTTGGCTTTGTCGTTGAAGTGACGATACATGTGCGCGTATATGGACAGCAAGCGCATGCTGTGCTTCCAGGCACGCGGGTTTATCCGGAGTGTTCCCGCCATCACATCGAGGAAGAAGCGACGGCGCTGGCTGTCCCTGGTGAAGAGAAAATATTTGAGCATGTTTTTCAATCGCTCCCAGTTTTTGCGATTCGCAGGCTGGCGATCGTCAGGCCAGACGCAATCCCGCATGTACTCCAGGCAGCGCAGGTGCCGCTCCTTCATGGCGTCGTAGCTATGCACCCTCTTGATCAGCTTGACGTAGTTCGTCTCCAGCTCGTCATAGGACATGCAGGTGGGCGCAATGTTGGTGAGAAGTTCCCCGTGATTTTCCATAAGCCGCCCGCTGTCACGCATCCGCTCGTAAAGAGGAGTCTTTGGCATGGCGCCGAGAACGTTCAGCATGGGGAACACGATGCCGGCCCGCTGAAGGAACTGGTAATGCTCGTCGAAGATGTCCAGGTCATCGTGATCGAAGCCGATGATCATTCCGCCGGTGACGAAGATGCCGTACGACTGAATTGTATGGATAGCCTCTTCCAGGTCGGCCGTGTGAACGTTTTGCACCTTGAGCGTCTCGGCCAGCGAGCTCTTGCGGGGGCTCTCGATGCCGACGAAGACGGTCGTGAAATTGGCGTCCCGCAGAAGCTCCAGCAACTCCGGATCCTTTGCCATATCGATGCTTGCCTGAGTAAAAAAGGCGAGCGGCCAGGCGCGCTGCGAGTTGAACTTTATGATCGCCCTCAGCAGCTCCTTGGCGTAAGGTCGGTTGCCCACGAAGTTATCATCGGCGATAATCACGCCTTCCATGCCGGCTTCCGCCCAGTGCTCGAGCTCCTTCATCACGCGCGCTATCGATTTGGTGCGCACCTTTCGTCCGTACATGACGATGATGTCGCAGAACTCGCACATGAAGGGGCAGCCTCGCGTGGTCTGCACGCTGCCGCAGCCGTAGTCGCCAGCGTCGATCAAATCGATCCGCGGCAGCGGCGACCCGGTCATGTCCACCTTTTCGCTCTGCTCGTACCGGTCCTTATAAGCGCCGGACAGAAAGTCCTCGATAAATTGCGGCCAGGTGAGCTCCCCTTCTCCTTCGAACAGCACATCGCAATGAGGGCGCACCAGCCCGGGCAGCAGATTGGCCACCGGTCCCCCAATGCAGACGACCTTGCCGGCCTCCTTGAAGTAGCGGGCAATGGCAATTACCCTGGCGATGTGGCTGGACTCGCAGAGGAAGCCGCTGATCCCCACGATCTGCGCGTCCGTAGGGCGGGTGACGGGCGCCACGTTCTCATCCCGGAGCTCGACCTCGCACCTGTCTGAGATGGCGGCGGCCAGGGTCATCGGCCCCAGCGGCGGCGTGAAATACTTGAACCCGGCCAGCGGCCCGACGTACTGCATGCCGCCGTGAGAGGACGGCATCCTGGGCATGATGAAGAGGACCTTCGGTTTCCGCCCCCCGGCTCCGCCGTTGTTCGAGATCACGGACTGGCACCTCTTGTCGACCCGGTTGGCTGGTGATTCGCCACCTTTCCACCCTATACCCCCGTTCCCTCGAGGCAAAACGGCACCGCCCGGGCATGCCGCCGCCCGCCGGTGGCGGGCAGGAGCGCCGGAGATACGCGCCTCACGCGCAGGCCTGGCGGTACATGGTGCGGTAGCGGATGGCCTCGGCCACATGGTGCGGCTGAATGTGCTCCTCGGCGCTGAGGTCGGCTATGGTGCGGGCGATGCGCAGCACGCGATCGTAAGCACGGGCAGACAGCCCCAGCTGCGTCACCGCCTTGGCCAGCAGCGCGCGCGAGGCGTCGTCGACCCGGCAGTACTTGAGCGTCTGCCTGTGGCTCAACTGGGCGTTGAAGGCGAAATTCCCTTCCGGAAAGCGCCTTCGCTGGCAATCAACCGCGCGCATGACCCTGAGCCGGATGGACTCCGAGGATTCACCGCCGGCGGTGCTGGCCAGCTCCCCTTCCCGCAATCTGGACACCTCCACCTGCAGGTCCACGCGGTCCAGAAACGGTCCTGACAGGCGGGCCCAGTAACGTTCGGCCTGATTGGGGGTGCAGATGCAGTATTTCAGCGGATCCCCGCGGTGCCCGCACGGGCACGGGTTGCAGGCTCCGACCAGAAGAAACGACGCCGGGTAGGTCAGCGTCTGCTGAGCCCTGGTGATGGTCACGTTGCCCATCTCCAGCGGCTGCCTCAGGCAATCGAGATGCGCCCGGGGAAACTCGGTCAGCTCGTCGAGGAAGAGAATTCCCAGGTGACTCAAGGAGATCTCGCCCGGCTTGGGCACCGGACCGCCGCCGACGAGACCGATTGCCGAGGCGCTGTGGTGGGGGCTGCGGAAAGGCCGCGTGGGGATGATAGTCGATCGATCCGGCAGCAGCCCGGCGACGCTGTAAAGCTTTGTCACCTCCAGGGCCTCACTGAACTCCATAGGCGGCATGATGCTGGGCAGGCGCTGCGCCAGCATGGACTTGCCGGATCCGGGCGGGCCGACCATGAGGATGTTGTGACGCCCGGCAGCGGCGATCTCCAGCGCGCGTTTGGCGTGCTCCTGGCCCTTGACGTCAGCATAGTCCAGTTCGAAGGCGATGGTTTGCTGGGTGCGGCGGAAGATCTCCCGGGCGTTCACCTGCAAGGGCGCCAAGGCGGATGAATCGGAGAGAATGGCGCACACCTGCTTGAGATGGCTCACCGGGTAAACGGCCAGATCCTGCACCAGCCCCGCCTCCTCCGCATTGGCGTCCGGCACGATAATCCCTTTCGCCCCGGCGCCCCGGCAGGCCATGGCCACGGGCAGCACGCCGGACACCGGTCTTATCGATCCGTCCAGACCGAGTTCGCCGACCAGCCAGAAATCCGGCAGGTAGGTTACCGGAATGAGGTCCGTGGCGGCCAGCACCCCGACGGCGATCGGCAGATCGAAGGCCGGCCCTTCCTTGCGCATATCTGCCGGGGCCAGGTTCACGACCCACTTCCTTCCGGGCGGCATCAGGAACGAGCAGGCCTTGATCGCCGATCGCACGCGCTCTTGCGACTCCTTGATCGCCGCGTCCGGCAACCCGACGATGAGGATCTGCCCGATGCCACCCCGCGAGTCGACCTCCACCTCTATCCGGGAAGCGTCGACGCCAAGCAGTCCGCCGGTAAATACTCGCGCAAACATCCTGCCCTCCTCCTGTGGTCGGTGAGCACGGCAGGCGGCGGCGCGGGGCTTTGGCCGCCCGGCCCTTGGCAACCCTGCTGTCCTCACACCTTAAAGACGTCCGGCGGCGGTTTAAAGTTCAATCCCGTCCGCACCGCCTCCAGCGGCGCTTGCGTCCGGCATAAGTTTCTCAAGCAATCAGGCGTGCCTGGTCTTCTGCAGCGACCTTGCACGGGCCTCCAGTTTCTGAGCCGCGGCCGGGTGATTGGTCTTGCGCAGCAGCGAAGCGTAGTCGGTGAGCATGGTGGCAAGCCGGGGATCGTTCGGCCCGTAATTCTCTTCGGAGACGGCCAGCGCCAGCCTGTACAGCGGCTCGGCCTGAGAGAGCTTGCCGCGGCGCGAGCAGACGCCGGCCAGGCTGTGCAGACGCTCTGCCACGGTCGGATCGTCCGGGCGGCGGTGCTTTTCATAAATGGCCAGCGCCCGCCTCAAGAGCTCCTGCGACTTGTCGTACCGGTCCTCGGTGCAATAGGCAATCGCCAGATCATTGAGAATGCGGGCGATGCGCGGGTCGTTCGGTCCCGCCTCGTCCTTGTAAATCTGCATGGCCTGCTCCAGGAGATGCTGGGCTTTCTTGTATTTGCCGTCGTTTAGATAAGCCTCGGACAGCAGCTGCAGAGCCTCGGCCACGGCCGGCGTGTTGCCTTCCCTGACCTCGCGGACCTCGAGGATCGTGTCGTAGATCGGCTCAGCCTTTGACCACTGCCCCTTTTTCAGATAGCCTTCGGCCAGCGACTCGAGCGACCTGCCCACCCGCAGCGACGGCGGCAGCACCGCCGGCGCCGGCGCCAGCTCGCAAATCTCCCTGGCCAGCCCGTAGTTGCCGGCCAGGCTCGAGGTGGCGGCGACCGAGTCGAGCACGAGCATGACCGTGGCCACAAGCGCCAGCCCGAGGGCGCACGCATAGATTGTTTTGCCGGTGACATCGAGGGGCCGGTAGCGGCGCTCCAGCTCGAGCAGCGCCGGCGCCACCTGCGAGCTGCGGAAGCGCCCGGATTCTCTCAGGAAGTTCAGGTACCTGAGCTCGGTGTGGACATGGAAGGCCGACCGGCTCTTCAGCCCCTGCCGCGCGTTGATGGCTATGGCGCGCCCGAACAGGGCCTCCGCCTCGTCGTAAGCCCCGTCTTCCGTAAGACAGTCAGCCAGCGCCACGCAACACTGAGCGACGGCGGCGCTCTCTTGCCCGCACCACCTCTCGCTCATGCGCAGGCCGAACCTCCATACATGCTCGAAGATGCTGCGGCGCACGATGATCAGGAAGACGAGCGGCATCAGCGAAACGAGCGAGGCAAGCGAGAACAAGGAGATATCGGCAAACGACGGCTCCGGGATTTGCAAGTCCGCGAAGTGGAGGATCCAGAAAAAGAAAAAGATCTCGGCCAGTATGACCAGGGCGGAGGCGATCAAGGCGCTGGTCAGAACAAGCCGCCCGATGCGCTCTAACTTAGGCCTGTGTGGACTGTCATGGGAGACCATCCCGCTCAATTCCCCATTTTCCGGCCGCCCGAGGATCCGGGCGACGGAGTGCTTGAAAAACGCCAACACCTCTGGATGCCCTCGAGTCTAGCGAGAATTTGTGACAAAGTTATGGAATCGAAGTGTTGAGAGGATAATTTTTCAGCCTGTCGATCGGCAAGCCACTCGGGCGCACCGCTGGTTACCGCCTTCCTTAATTTAGGCCGGCCGGAGGACGCCGGGGCGGAAAGGCAAACCTGCCGCCGGAAGCGGGGCGCGAAACCTGGCGTTCTGCTCACGGTCCGGCAGCGCGGCCGAACAAGATGTCCTTGAATTGCCTTATGCGCTGGAAGATGTCGCGGCGCGCAGGCGGCGATGCCGGCCGCTGCTGCGCGTCATCCGCCCGCGCGACCGCTTGCTCGCCGGGCCCCCCGGCGCGTGCAGACTGCTGGCGCCGGTGCCATTCGGTGAGGAAGCTCCTCATCCGTTGCTGCTCCGCCGTCTCCACTTGCGGCTGCCCGGGCCCGGTGGACGGCTCGTAAAGATCCAGCCGTGGCGGCCAGCCGGCGTTATTGGCCCGGATCTCGGCAAGAGCCGCCTCGCCCTGCTTGGCTGTCGCCAGCTGGCGCCACTGCTCGATGCTCCTGTCGTCATAGCTTGCCGCGTACGCAGCGTCGCCAGCCCTGGCCAGGACGGCCTCGGGATTGGGGGCGGGCAGATCCGTGACCGGGGACCGATCGAGCCGCGAGACGTCTGAAGCTGCCTGCCGTTCGCCCATCTGCCGCCTCGCTGTCTCCCGGTATCCGTCCGTCAAGGACAGTCTAAATATAAGCCGTATAAAAGTAATGAAAGTTCCGTGGAATTTTCGTGAACAGAAGTCTAATTGTGAACTGAGCAAGGGCGCGGCCTCAGGCGAGCGGCGCCCGGAGTTTGTCCTGTTGCCGGCGCTGCCCTAGTAGGCGCCGCGCTTTGTAGGCCCCCTGCCCAGGAAACGGGCGATCGGCAAGGGGAATCGCCGGGCCGGCGTCGGCGCCGCACCGCCGGCGGTACCGGATGCAGCGCCGGCGGCAAACGGCGGGCTGCCGGCCGGGGCGACGCCCATCGCCTTGCCCAGCGCCGTGTCCAGCACCTCGCGGTTGACCTGCGTCTCCTCGACTATGGTCACGATGTTCTCCGCCACGGCTTCCGGGCCTCGCTTCTCGTAGAACTCGACTATGTCCTCCCACACCGGCAACTCCAGGGGCTGCCGGCTCTTCAGCTGGATCACCCGCTTGCCGTCGACAATGCTCTCCTTGATGTTGCTGCTGTTGAGATCGGCTATCAGCCAGGCCAGATTGGCGTCATGGAAATAGGCTTCCGCGATGCTCTGAAGCGTATCCCTGGTGGACACCAGGACCGTCGGCCGGTACAAGACATTGCCCTGCGGCGCGGCGTTCTTGCTCGCTTCCTGAAATGCCTCCTCGGCCAGCGCGTCGACAAGCTGCCTGTACTTCTCCGCCGCCTCGAGCTTGCCGGTCGCCGGCAGCCCCACTTCACGCTCCTGCGCCTGCTCGCCGGATTCGCCCTTGACCGCCTGCCGCCCCTCCTCCTCCGTCCGCTGCCCGCGCCCGGACTGTTGCGGGCGGACTGCGGTCGGATGCTCGGAAGGCTGTGCGCTTCGTCCGGCTTCGACCGCCCGCTGCGCCATCGCCGCCTGGGCGTACGCTACCGCGGCCGGCTTGTCGCCGTGCTGGCCGGGGCCGCCGGCTTTCGGCTCGTTCGCCCGCCCCCTGGCGGCATCTCCCCAGCCCAGGGCCTTGCCGGCGGCGGCAAACGCGACCGCCAGGGCCGCCTCGACACCCGGCAGCCGGAGGTCGCCGATTCGTGTCGGGCTGACAAACGTGCGGGAATCCTTCTCGCCCTGCCGCGGCTCCTTGTCACCCCGGCGAACGGTTCCGGTCACCCGGCGCCCGCCCCCGTCGGCATCACCGGGCAGCCGGCCCGGCACCGCCGGCTCCCGCCCGGGAACCCGCTCCGGCTGCTGAAGTCCGGGCACCAGAGCCTTGTCCGGGCGATTGCGGGCGATGCCGCCGGCGGCAATTACGGCCGCCAGCGCCACCTCCGTGCCGAAGATGTAGCGCCTGTCGATGCGCGTATTGGCGGTGAGCCTGCCCTGCTCCCGCATACCGAAGGTCCGGCTTATACCCGCCTCATAGACGCCGGCGGCACCCGGCGCGCGCGGGCCGGCAGCCGGGGCCCTGTCGGCAATGTCCGGTCTCCTCCTGGCCACCCCTGCCGCAGCGATGACCGCGGCTATCGCCACCTCGGTGCCGAAAATGTAGCGGCGGTCGATCCTCGTGGTGGGGACAAAGGCGCGCGAGCCGCTCATTGGCAAACCGGTCACCGGGTCGATGCGCGTCAGACCGGGCGCCGCCGGTCGCCCGGTCACACCGGGCCCGCCCTCGGGAGCGCCTGCCCGGCCGGGCGCGGCAACGATGGTCCTGCCGATCACCGCCCTCACGGCGCCGGGCAAGGCGGAGACAGGCTGCCGCCCCGTCACGTCAGCCCTGACGGCCCTTACGTAGTCGAGCGGCCGGGTGATGGCCGAGGCCGGCAGCTGGTTGAGCCTGACCGCGCTCTCCAGGCGCTCGATGTTGCGCGCGAGATCGATCGAGCCTTTGAGCACGACAGCGTCTTTGGCGGCCGCCCTGGCCTGACCCGCGGTAGCAGGTGCCGGGCGGCCGGTCGCATCGGCCAGCGGCCTGAGGGCGGCAGACAGGTTGGCCACGTGGAGATCCGAGCCGGGGCGCGCGGCGGCGCCGGCCGCATCCCTGGCCCTTGACGGGTCCGCCCGGTTGCCCGGCTGAGCCGGGGCGGACGTTCTGTCCGCCGCCCGGGCGGCGGCAGGGCCCCCGCTCAGATCGGCGCCGGGCAGACCCTTGCCGGCACCGGCCAGGTCCGCGTGCGCCGGGCGGCCGCCGCCGGCGCGCTGCGACTGCGGAGCCTGGGACTGCCTGTCGCCCAGGTCGGCCGCGCGCCCGGGCTTGTTTGCGCCAGGCACGCTGTCGGCGCGGCCGCGCTCCGGCGCCGCGCGAGCGTCCTGCGCCGCGCGAGCGTCCTGCGCAATCTTCACCGGCGGCAGGTGGGGGGAATCGGCAGTCCCGGCGGGGTGGGGCGTTGGCTGAGATTCTCCGGGCAGGCGGCTGCCCTGCCGGGAAGACTCGCCGGGCGGCGGTTCGCTGCTTCCCGCCCTCGAGGTCCGCTCCACCTGCGGCCCCCCGGTCGTGCTGCCGCTCAATGTCCGGCCCTCGGTCGTTCTCGAGGATGTGGCATTAGCCTCGCTGCCGGGGGACGTCCTGGAATCGCCCCTGGCTGAAGCCCCGGCACCGCTGGCCGATCTGTCGAGACCTTGCCGGGTGGTTTGCGACCCGGCCGTTGCGCCGGCATCCGGCTGCTGGCCGGACCGCGAGTTTGCGCTCCTTGAGCGGGACTGAAGCGAGCCGTCGCCTGATACCACAGATGGTGCGCTCTGGCCGCTTCTGCCGGGGGTGCCCTGATCGCCCACCGTCCGCCCGCTATGCGGCTCCTGCGCGGTCGAGGCAGACCCCGGCTGGTTCCCGGTCCTGGGCTCGGTTTGTTGTGTTCCGGTGCGGGCGCCGGTGCTTGTGTCGCCGGGCGGCGATCGATACGGCATCGAGTCGGCGCGGGACTGAACAGCCTCCTCGAACTGCTTCTTGAAAGCCTCCTGGTCCACCAGCGGCACCTGGTTGCCGATGTTGTCGTGAAACTGGTGGTAGTAACTGAGGTCGCTGCGCTGCGCCGGCGTCAGCTTGTCCGCCGTGGTCTGCCCGGAGTCTATCTCATGCTGGAGGGTAATGCCGTTGCTCAGGCGGCGGACGGCCTGAGGGTCGAGCCTGTCGACAGCCTGCTGCGGGGTGACCCCGGTGAACGCGTAGATCGCCTTGTTTTTGGTCTCGCCTACAGCCACCTGCGCCTGGTGAAGGTTGTCCTGTACCCACCTGGATATTCCATCCAGCGGATTGGATCCCTGGTGCTGCTCAGGGTTCGTCCGGGCGGGGTCGGATGAGCCGCCCGGATGCGAGGCGTCAAAAGATCGCTTGTTCGAACCCCCACCCATCGCTGCGGTCCCCTCCTGCTTGCGGCCCTGATACCAATCTAATCCATAGAAGCCGCCCGTGATCGATCTGCCCGGTTCAAACAGGTTCCACACTGCTTGCCGGGGATAGGCGCCAACCGGACCGGCATGCTTTCCGCGCTGGCCCGCGCATTCCCGGCAAGGAACCTCAAGATCGCCGCCTGCACAGATTGTAAGGGTAGAGCGTCCCGGGGTCACTGTGCAATTGCCCAGTCAGGCCGCCAATGACCTGAGCGGCTGGCAATGGAAGGGCTGGCGGTCAGTGGCTGGCCAGCCCGGGCGCGCTGGCGTAGCCCGAGGGCAGGACCGTGCCGGTGACGCTGGTGGTCGCAGCCATCGGTCCGTAGGCGCCAGCGGTGGCCAGAGAGGGCGGGGTGTTTATGTTTTGCTGGTCCTGCATCATGATCTCCTGAACCAGGAGCTGATAGCTGTTCCAGGGCTGCTGCGGCTGGAAGTGCAGGTACTCGTAGAGGTCGCCTGCGCGGGCGTCGCCCTCGAAATCCGGGAGAATGAAAAGCGGCGCAATGCCGGTTCCGGTTCCGGTCGTCGATCCCGAGTAGCCGCCGTAATTTTGAGCCTGCGCAGACGGGACACCCAATCCTGTAAGAAGCAGGCAGGAGGCCGCGGCAATGATTTTGGTGAGTGACGGATCGCGCATGCGTCATTTCCTCCGGGATACAAACACTCCAGTGTCTATGGCTGCCCATCGAACGGGACGGCGTCGGCTTGGAGGGTACCCAACTATAGGCGCCGCCGCCGGGCGTGACAATCCCTTTTCTGCGGGAATTCCCATGGCAGAAGCGGTTTGGCATGCGGGGAATACGAAGATCCGCCCGGGAGGCCGCGGGCATGCACCGGCAATCCCTGTTCTGCCAGCAATGGCGCCATTTCAGGACAGGAGACTAAAGACCACCAGCGGAACAATGGCTTAAAGACTGGCGTCTTAAATTCAGAAGCGCCTATCCAGTTCCTTTCACTTGCACAAGAACACCACCAAAGGAGGTGTTGCTTTTGATGACCGGTAAACCTGACGACAGCCTTTATTTTGAGGGGGCGCCAGAAAGACGATCCTGGAGAAGCCTGTCGTTTCTCAAATTCATCGCCAACAACCCGAAATCACCGCCCGACCTGCTGTCTTTCCTGTCCCAGCACAAGTCGGATGCGTTGCTCGAGCGGATCGCCTCCAATCCCAGCTGCAGCGCGCGCCTGATGAGGAAGCTTTCCAGGCACCCGTCTTTCGAGGTTCGCTACGCTTTGTGCGAGAACCCCGCTCTGACCGGGGAGTCTGCTCGCACCCTGGCAGCCGATGAGAACGTGGACGTGCGGTACAACCTGGCAGAGAATCCCCACATATCTGCCGAGATTCTCGAGCAGCTGGCCATGGACGCCAACCCGTACGTTGCCGCGCGAGCTGCCCGCACTTTACAAAAGCTCGCCCGGCCGGCAGGCGCGCTGCACAGGATCTTCCAGTTTTTCACGCCCGGCCCGCACGCTCGCGACAGGTCCCGTTCCTCTGGGAAACGGAACATCGCCGGCTGAGGGTCGTCGGCCTGCCTGAAGATTTAATTGCTTGATTGCCGGTACGGCTGCCCGAGATGGTAGACAGCTTATGAGCACAGCCTTGCATATCTGGACTCAGATCTTGTCGGCGTTACAGCTGGAGCTGATCCGGCTGGAGGGAGCGCCGGTGACCGTCTGGTCTATTATCGAGTTCGTCGGCTTGACGTTTCTGCTTTTCGTTTTCGCGCCCAAGCTCAACGCGGCCTTGCTCAAGCGAATGCTGAGCAAGGTCAAAATCACCATGGACCTGCGCAAGCATGTGGTGCGCATCTCGCGTGCTGTTCTCTTGCTTGCCGGGCTGGCTTGCATTCTCCATTTGATCGGGCTGGACGGCTGGGTTTTTCTGCAGATGCGCCGCTTATACCTTCTTATCCAGGGAGTCATGGATCTGCAGCTGTTTAAGCTGGGCGCGACGCGCATCACTCTCCTGACGCTTATCTATCTTTTGATCGTCTCCTACCTGCTTGTGCGCGGCAGCTCGGAGGTGCACCATCTGGTCTCCACACGGATCCTTGCCAAAACCAGGATGGATGCGGGGGCCCGGCAGACAATCGCTTCAGCAGCGCGCTACGGGCTTATGTTCCTTGGCTTCATCGTGCTTTTGCAGACCGCGGGCATCGACATAAGCGCCCTGACCGTGGTGCTCGGTGCGCTGGGCATCGGCATCAGCTTCGGATTGCAGACGATTACCAACAACTTCATCAGCGGGTTGATCATCCTCTTCGAGCGCCCGATCAAGATAGGCGATCGCATCCAGGTCGGCAGCGTCGTGGGAGAGGTGGTGGACATCTCGTTGCGGGCCACGACGGTGGTGACCAACGAGGGCATAGCCATTGTCGTCCCCAACTCGCAGTTCGTCACCAGCAACGTCATCAACTGGACCCACACCGGACGCACGGTCGGGCTCAAGTTCCCGATCAGCGTCCCGGCCAGGGGCCAGCCGGCGAAATTGCAGAAGCTGCTGGTCGAGGCCGTGAAAGCTCACCCTGGCGTTCTCAACAGCCCGCCGCCGACCGCGCTAATCGAGGAGCTCTCGCAGGATTCCCTCAAGTTCTCCATTCGCTTCTGGACCGGCGACTTCCTGGCCGCGCCGGAGCGGCTCAAGAGCGAGCTTATCATGCTTATTTGCGAAAGGCTGGCCAAATCGGGGATCCATTTGATCAACGCGCCGCAGGAAGAGGAGGGCGAGGTGTTGAAGGCCGCCTCATGAACGGGCGGCCGCGGCGCCCTCTTACCTGTCGCCTGCCCCCTGGAACGAGCTCAGGTATCTCTTGGCCTCCCCATTCTTGGGGTCCCGGGCCAGCACGTCTTTGAGCTCGGCCACGGCTGCCGTGGCGTCGCCTTTGTCATGCAAAGCCACCGCCAGCCCGATGCGCGCCTCGAGATTGTCCGGGTTCAGCTCCACCGCCCGCTTCTCTTCGGCGATCCGCCCCGGGAGATCGCCGGACTGCCCGAGGGCGCAAGCCAGCCGGTGATGCAGCGAGTCGTTGTCCGGATCTAGCTGCAGCGTGTAACGCAGCTCATCGATCGCCGCCTGCGCATCGCCCTTGCCAAGCGCCGCCTCGGCCAGCTGGCGGTGCCCGGCCACCTCGGCAGGCTCGAGCTCGATCGCCTTGCGCGCCTCGTCTTCCGCCTCGTCGAATCGCTGCCGGTGGTTGAGCGCGTCTGCCAGCACATAATGCGCAATGGCGTTTTTCGGATCGACCTGGACCCCCTGCTCGAGTATGGGAATCGCCTCGTCGTACTTCCCCTGCGTGGCCAGCACCACGCCCAGGTTGTTGGCCGCCGTCGAGCTGTGGGGCTCGAGCTTGAGCGCCTGACGATAATTCTTTTCGGCCCTGGCGTAGTCGCCGGCCTTGAAATACTCGTTGCCGGAGATCAGGTACTCGGTGGCGCTTTTCACCCCGCAACCGGCAAGGAGGAAGGCGCCGGCCAGAGCAACGGCGGCCCGGCACCAGCTTGGTGGACACCTGTAGCACCCGGCCTGGCGCCGCTGTGCCTTGCCTGAATAGCAAGAGGACATTCCAAAAGCCTCACGTCTAGCGCCTTTCGGCACCACCGCATTCTAACACCTTGGCGCCCGCCAGACCGAACCCGCCGGTCTGGACGAGCCCTCCTTATGAAAAAAATATTTGGCAAAGATTTGCAAAGAACCTACAATTAGACGTTCGCCACAGCGTACCTGGGAGAGGGCCATGGACGTCCGGCCGACAATTGCTCCAGGCACCTATTTTCCCCAGGAGAACCTCGGGCAGGCCAAGGCCGGCCAGGTTTCGCATACGGGCGCCATCGAGTATCTGGAGGGGCACAACATCAGGCTGACGCTCAGGGACAACACCTCCCTGCAGGGCAGGCTCGAGCACATCGGCTGGATGAATCCGGACAGCGAGGCGATCTCCTACCTGTGCATAAAGGTGGAGCCGGAGTCGGGGTACGTGCTTGCCGCCCAGGGGATCGACACGCGCAGCGGCATCCTTTTCATCCCCTGGGACTGGGTTGCCTGCTTGATCGTTCCGTAAGAACGCACGTCGCCGGGGCGCGGGCTCTACAGGCCCTGGCCCGTCCGGGCCACCGCCGGCGCCACCGTGCTCCTTATATGCACCTCTTTCAGCTGCTCGTCGCTGGCCGCAGACGGCGCGCCGGTCATCAAGCAGCTGCCGGACTGCGTCTTTGGAAAGGCGATCACGTCACGTATCGACTTGAAGCCGGCAAGGAGCATGACGATCCGGTCCAGCCCGAGCGCGATGCCGCCGTGGGGCGGGGCGCCCGACTCCAGCGCCTCGAGCAGGAAGCCGAACTTGTCACGGGCCACCTCCGGGCTGAGACCGATGGCCGCGAACGCTTTCGATTGCACCTCTTGATTGTGAATTCTGATCGAGCCGCCGCCTATCTCCACCCCGTTGTAGACGATGTCGTAGGCTCGCGCCTTCGCTCGCCCGGGATCGCTGTCCAGAAGCGGCACGTCCTCGAGGCGCGGGCTGGTGAAGGGGTGGTGAACGGCCACCAGCCGCCCTTCCTGCTCGTCGAACTCGAACATGGGGAAATCGGTGATCCACAGCAGTTCGTGCTTGCCCTCATCTATGAGGTCGAGCTCCTCTGCAAGCTTCAGCCGCAGGCGGCCCAGCACGTTGGCCACCGCCTTCGGCTTGTCAGCCACCATAAGCAGGAGGTCACCCTCGCCCGCCCCCGACAGCTGCTTCATCGACTCCAGCTCCTCGGTCTTGAAGTGCTGGGCTATGCCCGACGAGCGCACCCCTTCCGGGCCGAAGGACAGCCAGGCCAGCCCCCTGGCGCCGGCGGTCCTGGCGTACGCCTGCCAGGAATCGAGCTGCTTGCGCGAGACGGAGGCGTTGCCGCCGGCCAGGCAGATCGCCTTCAACTGCCCGCCGCCCTCGGCCACCTGCCGGAAGGCGTTAAATCCACAGGTTGCCGCCACCGGCGTCAGGTCCGCCAGCTCCAGACCGAAGCGCGTGTCCGGCTTGTCGCTGCCGTAGCGCTCCATCGCCTCGTCGTAGGTCAGGTGGCGGAACGGCGTCGATACCTTGATGTCTGAGCAGGCGAAGGTCTCCACCAAAAGGCCTTCGGTCACCTCCATGACCTGGTCTTGATCGACAAAGGCCATCTCCAGATCGAGCTGGGTGAACTCCGGTTGCCTGTCGGCGCGCAGGTCCTCGTCCCGGAAGCAGCGGGCGATCTGATAGTAACGCTCCACCCCGCTTATCATCAGGGTCTGCTTGAAAAGCTGCGGGGACTGCGGCAGCGCGTACCAGCTGCCCGGATTGAGACGGCTCGGCACCAGAAAGTCGCGCGCCCCCTCCGGCGTCGCTTTCGAGAGAATTGGCGTCTCCACCTCCATGAAGCCCTGCCCGTTCAGGTACTGCCGCATGGCCTGGGCAACCGCGTGCCTGAGCCGCAGGCCGCGCTGCATCTCCTGGCGGCGCAGGTCCAGATAGCGGTATCTCAGGCGCAGCGCCTCATCAACCTCCTGGGCGGTCTGCAGCTGGAAAGGCAGCGGTCGGCAGCCGTTGAGAAGCTCCACCTCGTCCGGGTAGATCTCCACCTCGCCGGTGGCCATCTCTGGATTTTCGCTGCCGGCCGGCCGCCTGCTCACCGTCCCCAACGCTGCAACGACGAACTCGCTGCGTACGTTCGAGAAGACGTCATGGGCTTGCTTGTTCCGGTTGGGATCGGCGACCAGCTGCAGCTTGCCCGAGGCGTCGCGCAGCTCGATGAAGATGAGCCCGCCCAGATCCCGCCTGGCATCGACCCAGCCGGCCACGCACACCTTCTGCCCGGCATCCCCGGCACCAAGCGTTCCGCAAGACCTCTTGCCCTTCAAAACCAGTTTGCCCACGTCATCTCCCCGCGACACCAGAGGTAATTATAGACGGGCCGGGGACGCGGCAGGCGGTGTACACTGGAGTGACAGGAGAGCTTCCGGCCGCCTGCCGGATCAAAGAACCGGGCCCGGACCGACCGCTGCAACACCTGACGGAGATGCGAGCCGCGAAATTATGGATATCAAAGACCTTGCCTTTGCTGCCGTCCTGATTACCCTTGGCATTTCCTTTGGCTACAAGTGCGTCATCGCCACCTTCGTGGGCCGCTCCAGCTACTGGTCGGGATTTCTGCCGGTGGGCATCGTCTCGCCGCTGTTCATCCACCTGCCGGCGGGCAAGAACTCGCTTATCAAGCCGGTTCAAGGCTGGTGGGTACACGTGCTTCTCGGACCGATTTTCTTCCTCTGCAGTCTTTTGTGCCTGGCGAGCGGCGCCGATCTTGTCGGTTTGCCCGGCACGCAGACGGTCAACTTCATCATGACCTTCGGCAGAGAGGATGTGCCGCCGGCAATAACCTTCAGCAAGGGAGAGGGGTTCAAGTTCCCGATCGTCAAGCGCGTTCAAACCGCTCTCTTCAAGGCCGTGACGAAACCGGTGCTGGAAGAGCAGGCGGAGCGCGACAACGCAAGCATCAAGCAGCAGATGTCTAAGTGAGCCGCGCATTAATTCGTGGCCGACACCCTTGCTGAAAAGCAGGACAGAGCGCTATTCTTGCCAGTACGTGACATAAATCGCATCGCCTCGTCCCCTTGCCAACCGGAGGAGAGATCCCGTGTCCACATCCGCATCCCAAATCAGGAACGTAGCATTCATCGGCATCAACCGCAGCGGCAAAACCAGCCTGGTTGAAGCGATTCTCCACTTGACCGGGGCGATCTCCCGGCGCGGCAAGATAACAGACGGCACGATGACCACCGATTACGAGCCGGAGGCGATCGCGCGCCAGATGTCCACGCAGGTGACGATGGCCCGCACCACCTATCGCGATTACACCTTCAACATCCTGGATTGCCCGGGCTTCGTGGATTTCACGGAAGAGGTGAAGCTGGCAGTCATGGGCGTGGACGCCGCGGTTTTCGTGGTCGAGCCCGATCCCGGCCGCGTCATTCAGATGGATACGCTGCTGCGTTTCACCGAGGAGATAGGCATCGCCAGGCTGGTCTTCGTCAACAAGCTCGACAAGCCGGACGTGGCCTTTTCCGAAACGCTCGAGGAGCTGAAGAAGATGCCGGGCACGAAGGTGCCCAGGCCGCTCGCCCCCCTGCATTACCCGATCGGGCTCGGGCCAGGCTTCACCGGCTACGTCGATGTCCTGAAGAAGGAGGCGTTCAGATACGGCGCGCAGGGCAAGCCGGAGAAGACCGATGTGCCGGCGGATCTGCAGGCCGATCTGGAGTCCGCCCGCGAGAAGCTGGTCGAGACCCTGGCCGATACGGACGACGCCTTGCTGGAGATGGTGCTGGAGGGCAAAGAGATCCCGCTCGAGCACCTGGAGAAGGATCTGAACAGCGCCGTCCGCTCGGGCTCCTTCGTGCCCATCCTGGTCGGATCGGCCCATGCGGATCTGGGCATCGTCACCCTTCTGGACACGATAATCTCCCTTTGCCCGTCGCCGCTCGAGCGCGAGATCAAGGACAAGGACGGCAAGCGCATCGAGCCGAAAGAAGACGGTCCGGTGATCGCGCAGGTGATAAAGACATTCATCCATCCGCAATCGGGCAAGCTCTCCCTGACCCGCGTTTTTACGGGCACGGTGACCGGCGACACGCAGCTTGTGGACTCGACGCGTTCCGGCAGCAAGGAGCGTGTCGGGGGCCTTTACTGGCTTCTGGGCAAAAAGCAGGAGACGATGCCCTCGGCAGGTCCCGGCTCAATAGTGGCCATCGCCCGCCTGGAGACGCCGCGCACCGGCGACACGCTGGTCTCCGAGAAAGAGACCACGCAGATGAGCGCGCCACCGCCGCCGCCACCGCTCTATTCGCTGGCCATCGCGCCCAAGAATCGCAACGATGAGGCCAAGCTCTCCACGCTCCTGGCCAAGATCGTCGAGGAAGACCCCGTGCTCAAGGTAGACCGTGACCCCGACACGCACGAGTACTGCATTTACGGACAGGGCGAGGTTCACCTCACCCTGTCGCGGCAGAGGCTCGAGCGCAAGTACAGCATCCAGCTCGAGGCCAAGCGTCCCAAGATCGCCTACAAGGAAACGATCACCGCCAAGGTGGAAGCGCACGGGCGCCACAAGAAGCAAACCGGCGGGCGCGGGCAGTTCGGTGAGGTCTACTTCAAGATCGAGCCGCTTGAGCGCGGCGCCGGCAACAAGTTCAGCGAGTCCATTGTCGGCGGCGTGGTGCCGCGCCAGTACATCCCCGGCGTTGAGAAGGGCACGATGGAGGCCCTGCAGCGGGGACCGCTGGCCGGCTTCCCGGTCGTCGACGTGCACGTCAACCTCTTCGACGGCTCCTATCACGACGTGGACAGCGACGAAATGTCCTTCCGCATGGCCGCCATCCTGGCCATGCGCGAGGGGATGACCAAAGCGCACCCGCTCATCCTGGAGCCGATCACGGAGGTCACCGTCGTGGTGCCCAGCTCCTACACATCGGGCGTGCTGAGCCAGCTCAACGGCCGCCGCGGCCAGATCCTCGGTTACGGACCCAGCCCCACCCGCAGCGGCTGGGATGAGATCAACGCGCACGTTCCCCAGGCCGAGCTGTGGGATTACATCATCGACCTGCGCACGCTGTCCCAGGGTCTCGGCTATTACACCTGGAAGTTCTCGCACCTGTCGCCGGTGCCGCCGGCGATCTCGCAGGAGCTCATCTCCCAGGCTACGGCGCCGGCCGAGGCCTAGAATTCCCCCGAAATTCTTAAGGTTTGGCACCCGAGATTGCCTCAGGCAGGCGATCTTCTTGTTCAGTCAAGATGAAGGTGCTAAGATCGGCGTATCTGGAAACCTTCCGGAAATTGTCTGTTGCCCGTTTCTTTCAGAAAAGGGGGAGTTCCCTTGTCAGAGGTCAGAATTGCAGAAGGCGAGAGCATAGAGACCGCCTTGAAGCGTTTTAAAAAGAAGATACAGAAAGCCGGCATCTTGTCCGAGATCAAGCGCCGGGAGCGCTACGAGAAGCCGTCCGTGAAGCGCAAGCGCAAGGCCGAGGCTGCCCGCAAACGCCGCAGTTAAGACGTCGACTGTTGACATCCTTGCCGGCGTGAGATCGAAGCGATCGCCGGGAATAAGTTTTTTGGGCCGCGATAGCGGGACTGAAAAGCTGAGGATGCAAAAATGGGCACTTCTCAATACTCCGGCGACCTGAAGCTGACCACGGTTGCCACCGGCCAGCTGAAAGAAAGGCTGAACAAGATCTACGACGCGATGCGCCGGGGTCCCGGCCACGCGCCGAACACGGGGCTTTTCGAGCACCTATGGGAGCTGAAAGAGATGGCGCTTCTCGAGGGGCGCAGCCATGTCCAGGTTCCCGGCGGCTGGCTGGACGAGCTCGAGCATGACATCTCCAGAGACCCCGGTGAAGCCGGGCGCGGTCACTGACGCCGAAGACGCCGGCAACATCCATGGTGAAACCACTTCCGATTCTTGCGGCGGCGCTGCTGATCGCCGTCCCGGGCTGTCCTGCCGGGCAGACGGCAATGCCTGCCGCACCACGGACGGTATCAGAGCTGAAGCAAGCCCGCATCAAGACGCTGGTTCGCCGGGACCCCCGGGCGAGAGGTCTCATCGAGAAAATCGAGTCGAAAATCGCTCCCGGCCGCCCTCGCTCCGGAGAGCCGGAAGATACGGCGCTCGGCAACGTCGAGCGCGCCTTCTACCAGATCGTCATGTCCAGCGGCGCCCTCTCCGAAGAGCGCCTGCACGCCGAGGTCGATCTGCTCGAGGAGATGGCCGGTCCCTTCCGGCAACCGGGAACGCAAGAGTTGAAGCCGCTCCAGGATCGCTACGCGCGGGTCTGCGCGCTCCTCGAGGATCAGATATTGATCAAGGATCTGGAGCCGGCGCTCAGCCTGCACGACAACTTCGTCAGGCACACAGCCATGGGGCTGTGGGACGCCGGGCGAATCGAAAGCGAGCTTTCGCGCATCGAGGAGTCCGTGAGCAAGGCGCCGCCCATACCGTACGGGCGCTCGGAGCTGCTGCGCGATCTTGAGGGCAAGCGGCTTGCCCCGCCCGCCAAGGGCTCATACGTGGGGGTCTACGCCGGTCCCACCATCTTTCCCGGAGAGCTTCAGCTGCTGTCCACGCAGAGGCCGTCGCTGGCCGTTCTTGGAGAGGCTACCGGCGGATTGCTGCAGGCCGACACGGCCGACGTGGCAATTCAGGGACCGGACGGCGAGCTGCTGGATCTCGACCGGGCCAACCGTCCCGATCTTCATCAGCCCTTTTCGCCCCCGACCTCGCTGTGGATGAAAGCGCGCCTTTTGGAAGGGCACGTTCCTTTCATCAACTTCGATCTGCCGAGCCCCTGGGCGCCGGCGCAAGACTTCATCTCCTGCTACTCGGCCGAGGCCGGCAAGCATGAGGAGGTTCAGTCGCCGTACCCTTGCCTCCACCTGCCCCGGTATTCCCTGCCGCCGGGCAAGCTGCTCATGATTGAGGACGTCCTGGACGGAAAGCTGGATGAATACTTCCGGCGGAACCTGAAGATTGTCGCCTCCACCAGGGCACCGGTGTGCGTAGGCCTGTTCGACGCGTTCGACGGCCCGATAACTGATACCGCTTTTGGTGCGGACGGGCGCACCGCCTATTACCTGCTCGTCGACCCGAAGCTGTCCAGGCTCTCCGGCGACAAACTGCAGCAAGAGGCGACGCGCAGGATGGCGAAGGGGCGGCTGGCCGGGGACGCAGGAGCCGAGCTGAGGAGGTATTACGGCGACCCGTCCGTCCCGGACGGGCCGGAGCGCGTGCGCGACGCCTGGAAGCATGTCCGGCAGCTTGCCACCGCGGTCGGTGCGAACGCCGTGTCCTTCTACGCCTGCGCCGGACCCTGTCATGGCAACAAGAAGGGGCTGGGCAGCTATCCGTATGCCGGAGCCCAGGACTGGAACAAGCTGGATTACTACTACCCCGGCGACGGGGTAATGGACTGGATCGGCGTGAGCGGGGCCTGGATCGATGCCGGCAAGGAGGCGCGCGAGCTCGCCTTCTCGGAGTCTGTACTTCCGTTTCTCCTGGAGGCGAGAAGCACGAGATGGAACGCCACGCCGTCTCTGATTCGCGATCTCGCCCCCGCCCGCGAGGACCCGATCGCCGAGCCGGAATGGATAAGCGCCTGCCTTCAGGGGCTCCTGCCCGGCGACGCTCCTGATTTAAAGGCGGTTTTCCTCCGCTTTCCCGAAGAGCTTACCCTGTGGTCGGCCGAGTCCCTGAGCGCCTATCGACGGGCAGTGAGCAGCAATCCCTCTTACAAGCACAACCTCAACCTCAAGCCTGCTCAGTCCGCCTCGACGCCGTAAACGAATTGCCGAACGACGAAATTGCTGTATGATGACCTTGCCTGCGCAAAAGGGGCCAGCAGTCGAGTAAGTTCCGCATGCCGCCACGTCACATCGCCGTTTGCGCCGCCTTCGTGATCGCAATCGCATACGGTGGCACGCCGGGCTCGGCCAGGCGGCCCGATCCGAAAATGATCCAGCGAATCGCGGCGGCGGTGGCCACCAACCAGAAGCTCGAAGAGACCCTGGCGGCGCAGCTCAGGTCCACGGCCGGGTATCTCCGCCGGTTTCGGCTGGTAAACGGCTCTTACCCGGAATCTCCGGTTGAGATTGAATCGCTGAGATATGATCTGGGCGAGCTGCTTCCCGAGAATCCCTACAGCGTTCCCGAGGCCCCCCGGCTGGAGGACAGGGGGCCGGGCGAAAAGGTTTTCAACCTTCTCGATCCGCCCAAAGACAGGCACGCCGAGTGGGCCGCCCGCTTTCACGTCTTCGTGGATCGCACGCTCAGGCCGGACGCCCTCGACTACCTGCGCGCGCACCCGCCGGAGACATGGCAGGCGGAGCCGGGCACGATCACCATCATAAGCAACGGCAGCGATCTGTGCGCCGTCTGGGGGGCCGGATCCAGCGGCAGGCCGCTCCACGACTGGGAAAATGGGCAGATGCTTCTGGTCACCACCGACGGCGCCGGGGGCGGCTAACCGCCTGCGCCCAGCTTATTCACCAGCTCCTCGTAGCGCTGCCGGCGGGCAACCAGCGCCGGATGTTCGGCGCCGAGCAGGTTCTCCCAGAACGCCAGCATGCGGGAGTAAAGCGGCTCCGCTTCCTGATACTTGCCCTGGGCGACGTAGGTGTCGGCCAGCGCCTGCATGTTCAACGCCACATCCGGATGCTCGGGACCGAGCGCCCGCTCCAGAATGTCCAGCGCTTTGGCCGCCAGCGTCTCGGCGTACTGGAGCCTGCCCGTGCTCTCATAGAGAGAGGAGAGGCTGAATAGGACGATCGCCACATCCTGATGCTGCACGCCCAGCACCCTCTCCTTGATCGCCAGCACTATCCAGTAGAGCAGCTCGGCCCGGGCAAAGTTGCCCTGCCCGTGAAACTCCTCGGCAAGACTCATCAGGCGCCAGGAAACGGCCAGGTGGTCGTCGCCGATGATGCTCTCCACGACCCTCAGCGCCTGTTTGTGCAGCGGCTCCTGGCCGAGACTGTCGGCAGGCGAATCCACCTCTGTCGCCCTGTCCTTATGCAAATCCACCACCATGGCTGTCGACCCGGTCGGCTATTAGCTATATTCTCCCCGGCACGCGCCAGGTTTGGCAATAAAGGAAACCCCCAGGTCGGTTAAATGCGACTCCACTGGCAGCCGCTCAAACGGCAAGCAGGCGCTGCAAGTATCCCGAGAGGTCGCCGGCCGGGCTTGTCTTGAACTTCCGCAACATGGAAGCCAGGCAGACATTGACGCTCGAGCCGGAGACACAGAGCCTGTCCGTTATCTCTCGACCCGAGAGCCCTTCGGCCATAAGGCGCAGGACCTGCCCTTCCAGGTCGCTCAACTGCGCAGCCGCAGCATCCCCTCCCCGCTTTCCGGCTTCCGGCGCCGGCTCGTCTGCCTGCCGGTCGGCCCCCTCCTCGATGGCCAGCGCCTGCCTCAAGAGCAGCTCCGCATGGTCGAGGGAGCCCCTGGCGCATGCGAGCTCGGCCAGATTGCTCAGAACCTGCGCGTACTGGGAGCTGCCCAGCCGGCCCCCGGCCCGTAACATCCCGGCCGCCCTCAGGAGCAGTCTCTCCGCCTCCCGATAGCTGCCCTCGGCCAGGCAGATTCCGGAAAGCGTGGTGAGGCAGCCGGCGATTGAGGGGTGCTCTTCGCCGAAGACCTGCCGGCGGATGGCGATCGAGCGGCGCAAAAGGGCCTGCGCCTGCTGATATCTGCCCAGGCAGACGTAGAGCTCGCCCAGCTCCTCCAGCGACTGCGCCACCTGCGGGTGGTGGTCGCCGAGCGCCCTTTTTCGCACGGCAAGCGCGCGCTTGCCCAGGCATTCCGCCTGCGCGTATCTGCCCTGCAGGCGGTGGACTCGGGCCAGCGAATTGAGCATCTGGGCCACCGGCAGGCTGTCCACCTCCTGCCACGAGCCTACTGCCCGCCCATCGCCTGCCGGCGGTGCCGGATCGAAAGAGCCGGGCGCCAGATGGCCGACCAGCTCACGGTAAGCGCTGGCCGCCCTGGCGTAAGCGCCTCTGCCGTGATAAAAGCCGGCCAGCTCGTACAGCAGGTCGGCTGAGCCCTCCGGGTCGGGCAGGGCGGCGCAGGCCGCCGGGTCGTTAGCGCTCGCCCTGGCGGCAACGCCGGCCAGGCGCTCGAGAAGATCGACCACCTGCGGATGCTCCGGTCCGAACATGCCCTCCAGAATGGCAAGCGCCCGCCGGTAACTTTCCCTCGACGCGTCAAGCTTGCCGGCAGCAGCGCTGCAGGCGGCCAGATCGCCGAGCGCCCGGGCAAGCAGGGTTTGCTCGGCTGCCGACGCGTTCTTCTGCCAGCTGGCGACGATCCGCTCGTAGATAGGCAGCGCTTCTTCGTAGGCGCCGCGAGCGTCGTGAAGGGCGGCCAGGTGTCCCAGGCTGGTGAGGACGCTGGGGTCGTCGGGGCCGACGGCCTTCTCCTTGAGCGAGATTACCTCCCGGTACAGCGACTCCGCCTCGGCGAACTTGCCTTCGCGCTGGCAGCTTTCCGCAAGCGCGGAAAGCCGCGCCGTCAGGTGTATCTCCCCCTGCGTCCCGCCGGCGGCGCCAGAGTCCCGCGCAGCCGCGTCCCAGGAAATCGCCCTGCCACTCCGGACGGTGGCACCGCTGCCGTCGCTCATAGCCCTCCCCGCCGTTTCCAAGAGCACTTACAATCTGAACTCCGCAGAGATTATCTGGGAAATGGCCGCCCCTGTCCAGCCGGCCGGGCACCGTATCTGGGGACTCGGGTATGGGCCCGGCGGCTGCCGGGCGGATATGCCCGATCAGCGTTTCTCGCCGCTCATGATCCTGTCCATCAGCTCGAGAGCACGCGCGTCGTTGGGATCCAGCTTCAGGGCGTAGCTGAGCTCCACCTTGGCGGCCGTGACCTCGCCCTTGCGGTAAAGCGCTTCTCCCAGATGGAAGCGGGCGTTCTCATAATCCGCCTTCTGGGCCACGGCCTTGCGGTACTCCTCGATTGCCGCCCCGGCGTCACCCTGTCCCAGCAGAGCGTTGCCGAGCACAACGTGGTAGACCGGCTGCTCGGGATCCAGAGTCACGGCCTGCCGCGCCTCCGCAACGGCCTCGGCCGGGCGTTTCTGATCGGCCAGCACCACGGCCAGGTTGGAACGCGCCTGCGGCATATTCGGGTTCAGCTTGATCGCCCGGCGCAAGGCTCTCTCGGCTCCTGGCAGATCCCCGCTTTGCCTCAAGGCCCAACCGAGATCGTTCTGGGCAACCGCATCCTGCGGGTTGGCCTCGGCCTGCCGCCGGCTCTCCTCGATTGGCGGCGCGCCCTGCTCGGCGCTGCGCCAGCTCGCGGGCCGGCCCGCATTCCCCGGCCCGCGCCGCTCGGCCAGCGCGCCAGGGGCCAGGCCGCTCAGACTCGCTGCCACCACCAGCGACACCACAATCTTTCCGCTCCCCGATATGCTCTGCCCGTTCATAATCACCTCTCGCCGACCGTTACCCCGGTGGGCCGATAATTGCCACCACCACGCAAAACAGCCCGATCGCCACCCCGAAGAGCCCGAACAGCGTGGATTCGATCAGGTCCTTGGCTTCCAGCGAATCCTTGACGAACCTGCCGCCGGCGGCGATGAAGATCCCCCCCACGACGAAAAGCAATATCCTCAAGACCATTGCGGGTGTCTCGTCAATGCCTGGCTTTGGGAGGCTTCATCGGGGGATGCGGCACGTTGGCCCAGATTTTCGCCCCCATCGACCGCACCTCGCCCTGCAGCGGCTTGTTGAAGGGGGCCAGTTGGGCGGCGGCGGTCAGGGCGATGCCCGACGCCATCCACTTCTTCTCCTCAAAGAACACCTGGGCCAGCAAAAGCTGTGCATAAGGATCGATCGGCGTCAGCTGGGCGGCCTTGACCGCCTCCGCCTCCGCCTCCTTGAGCCTGCCTTCCTTAAGGTAGGCAGCGGCCAGGGCGCGGTGTGCCGGTCCGTAGTTGCCGCTCATCTTGACGGCGTTGCTGGCCTCGGCCGCCGCCTCGGCAACCTTTCCTTGCTTGAGGTAGATGTCCGATTGCATCACCGGCACGTTTGGATCCTTGGGCGCAAGAGCCGCCAGCTTCTCGTTGGCCGCGGCGGCGTCGGCAAGCTTGCCCTCGCTGGTGAGCGTGCTCACGTAAGCGATCAGGGCGCCGGCGTCTTTGGGCATCAGCCGCACGGCTTGCTCCAGCAGCGGCTCCGCCTCGCCATAACGCGCCATGATGGCCAGCAAGCCGCCGTAGGCGGCATAAGCCGGCCCGAAGTTCTTGTCCTCGGCGATGGCCGCCCTGTATTCCTTTTCCGCCTCCGGCACCTTGCCCTGCATCTGCAGCGCCAGCGCCACCAGCGTGTGCTGGCTTGCGCGGCTGGTGGGCGTCGCCGTCGCCTCTGGCTGCTGGAGCGACAGGCGCGCCTCCTCCTCGGCGTCGCGGAAAGAGCCCAGCCCGAGAAGCGCCCGGGACAGCGCCGCGTGCGTGTTGGCCACGCGCGGCTCATAGCGGACGCCCTCACGGGCGGCGACCTCGGCCTCCTGATACTTGCCCTGCGCGGACAGGATGTCCGCCAGCATCGCCGAGGAGAGGCCGTACTCTTTGCCCTCCTTGATCGCCTTGTCAGCCTGCGCCTCCGCCTCCGCGTACTGGCCGGCCAGGTAGAGCTGTTGCGCACGCTGCAAAGCAGAAGGTCCCAGAGTCGGCAGCTGAACGGGCAACCCCTGGCTGCAGCCCGTCAGGGCGACGCTGGTGCAGATGAAAATGCACGTTCTGAGCTTGTTTAGCCGACTAACGTTCACGCGCCAACCCGGCACAACCACCGACGACCTGATATTAGCATGTCGCTAGATGACCTTTTTCTTCGGCAGGCTCAGGTGTCCGGTCAGCGCGATGGCCACGGCGACGAGCGCGATGACCTGCGTGAAAAGCCCGATGGTCAGCCAGACCTTGTCCGCTCTGGTCACGCCCTCCATCTGCCCGAGCTGATCCACCTTCGGCTTTGCCGGGGGCAGGGGAACAGCCCCGCTTACCCCGTCCGCCAGGGCGGCAGGCGCGGCAAGGCCAAAGATCGCAACGGAGGTCAGACAGGAGAAGGCCAGTCGTTTCGCTTTCTTCAGTTGGTTCATAATGGATCGCTCCCAACGGCCGCATATTTTTATCCTATACCTGAAGGCCGGATTTGGGTCGCCCGCATCGCCTTATGTTCCGGGCTCCGGCCGGCGGGGGAAGCCCGGGCGCACCTCGTCGTGCTCGATAATTACCGGCAGCCGCCGGCGGCCCCAGTCGCCCTTGTGCGCGTCGAAAACCCCGGCGATCTCGCAGCCGCAGGAAACGCAGCGGTTGCCGCTCAGCCGGTACTCGCCCAGTGAGAACCAGTCCCGCTCGATAAGCAGGCGGCGGCAGCCCGGGCAGTAGGTGCTCTGCCTGACCACATCGTATACGTTGCCGACGTAGGCGAACTTGATGCCGGCGGCAATCGCCTGCTCGCGCGCCCGGGCCAATGTCGCGGGCGGCGTCGGCGGCCGGTGCATGAGCTTGAAATCCGGGTGGAAGGCCGTGAAATGGACCGGAACGTCCGGCCCGACGTTCTCCACGATCCAATTGCACATGCGCGCGGTCTCCTCGGGAGAATCGTTCTCCTCCGGAATCATGAGGTTGGTTATCTCGAACCAGACGTCGGACTCGTGCTTGAGCCATCTAAGCGTGTCCAGCACAGGCTCGAGGTGGGCCAGGCTCAGGTGCTGGTAAAAGACCTCGGTGAACGCCTTCAGGTCCACATTGGCCGCGTCCATCACCGCATAAAACTCCGGGCGCGCCGCAGGCGTGATGTAGCCGGCCGTCACCGCTATCGTCTTCACCCCGCGCTCGTGGCAGGCCCTTGCCGTGTCGATTGCGTACTCGGCCCAGATTACCGGGTCGTTGTAGGTGAAGGCCACGCTTCGGCAATCGAGCTTCACCGCCGCCTCGGCTATCTCGTCGGGCGTGGCTCGCTCGGACAGCATGGCCACCTCGCGCGACTTGCTTATCGACCAGTTCTGGCAGAAGCGGCATCCCAGGTTGCAGCCGGCGGTGCCGAAGGACAGAACGCTGGTGCCGGGCAGAAAGTGGTTGAGCGGCTTTTTTTCCACCGGATCCACGCAGAAGCCGGTGCTCAAGCCATAGGTGGTGAGCACCATCCTGCCGCCCTGATTCTGGCGCACGAAGCAGAAGCCGCGGTCGCCGTCCTTGAGCACGCAGGCCCGCGGGCACAGATCGCAGTGGATCCGCTCCCCGCCCCCGACCTCGTGCCACCACCGTCCCGGGTAACGGGCGGTGAGATCCCCGGCATCGCGCGGCTCGGGCGAGCCGAGATCCCCCAGCGAGGCAAGCTCGGCCGCCTGCTTCCGCTCCTCTTCCCTGATTGGATCCTCGGCCGCCCCCGGGGACGGCCCGCCACAACAGCCACTCATGGTTGCACCCTGCCGGACAGCCCGGCTGCCCGGTCACGTCCCGCGCGACCCCGTATCCCTTCGCCAGCGCATGCGCTCCGCCGGCTTCAGCCTTACGTGCTCGTGCCTGAATCTATCTTAACGCTTTGCGGAGATCAGGGAGCGACCCGCGCCTGCCCGCCCGGTCCGGCGTCAATCCACGGACGGCAACCGGGCGCGTTCTCGATCGCCTGCAGGGAAGCGATTGTCAGCTGGCAGCCAACGCTCTGGCTGCGACCGGGGCGCTCGCGCTCCTGCCGCCCGCCGCAACCAGGTTGACCAGGGTGACAAACAGCTCCGCATCCGGCTGGCCCTTGCGGAAGAAAGCATCGGCGCCGGCGCTCATGGCGGCCGCAGGCAAGCCCTCCTCGAACCAGTTGCCCCGGCTCAGCACCACAATGCGGCTTCGCGGATAGCGGCGCCTGATCTCCCTCAACATCGACGTGTACCTGACCCCGGCCATCTCCGGATCGACAAGCACGACATCGGGCACCTCTCCGTCGCCGTCGAAGGGAACGGCATCGCAAGCCCGGACGCAGGCGCGGGGGTTGAGCCCCTTCAACCACGCCTTCAGCCCGAGCGCATAGATTCGATCATCGTCGATAACAAGAACGTGCAACCGTTTCATAGCAAACCTGCCTTCCCGAACAAGCGGCAGCCCCGCAGCCAATCGATCGGCCGGGACGCCACAAGACCCGAATTACACCAGAGCGACAGCGACCATTCACCACCGCCCCGTCCCTATCTACCACGATATACGGCAGCCCAACCGCGCGCATCACGCGCGATGGTGATCCTCGCTATCCCCCGAAATTATCAGCAGCCCGGCACCAAGCCCGGAGGCGCCAGCCGGCGCGGCTTGCCGCGGCAGCCGGGGCGCCACCACGCGCAATGGCACGCATATCGGACGCAGGTAAAATCTTGCGGGCGCCCGTCCAATTCTTCTTCTGCTCGTATAGAAACCGCCACCGGCATGGTCGGAACGATGAGTGCAATCCCTTCCCAATCCCGTTTCGTAATCCTCCCACTCCGTAAGCAAAAGGCTCACGGGATGAGCCTTTCCGGTCCGCCGTGGCGCTTGACAAGATTGTCGTAAGATCTGAAAATGATATTCGGCCCACCAGCGCCGGGCGGGCTTTGCGAGGTTCAATCTCCTTACCATGGGCGACTCCCCCAATCAGAACAACCGGCACGCGGACGGCAAGGACGCGCAGACCAGGCCGCCGGAGCACAAAGACGGCGGCGGGCTCTTCGGCGGCATCTTCGGCTGGGTGAAGAAAGAAGCCTCGGACGCCGAAAATGCGGTGAGCTCGCTTTTCTCCTCCAAGTCCGGCTCCAGCGGCGACTGGACCAAGGTGAACGACCACACGCTTCAAAACAAGGCGGGGGAAACGGTCACCCTGGCCAACCCCGGCGATCAGTCGCAGGCCCGCCTGTTCAACTATGACTGGAACAACGCGCTCACCTGGGCCGACGTGGTCGGAGCGCCGCCCGCCCATACCACCGGCAGCGATGTCCAGGGGGCGCAGCCCGGAACCGATGCCGGGGGCAACAACTGGATAACCGGCAGCATGCTGCTGGACCTGCTGCAGTCGGACAACCCGAGCCCGCAAAAGCCCGCCGCCGGTCAGGAGGTGACCCTGCAGGACGGCACGACCATCGGCGCCGACGGCTCAATCGTCTTCTCCAAAAGCGATGCTGCAAGCCAGTCTTCCGGTCAGAAGGTCGAGCACGACTTCAAGGACGCTCAGGGCGTCGAGCACAAGTTGCTGATCCAGGACCACCACGTCTTTTACGATAACACCGACATAACCGCCAACGAGATCGATCGCCAGGACGGCACTTTCGAGACCACCATCCAGAAAGCCGGCCCGCAGAAGGGCACCGTCTCCGTCACCGGCGCCGCCGGAACATTCGAGCAGACGACCGTCAACGGGCAGACCGTGCGCGCCGTGAGCGAGGGCGGGTCCACCTACCAGGTGGGCACGAACGGCACCGCCACGGTAACGGATGCCAGCGGCGCCCCCGAGGCTCAACTTACCAGCTCGGGCGCCACCGCCCGCATGCCGGACGGCTCGAAAGTGGTTGTGACCACGGCCACCACCGGAGCGGGCTCGGACCAGGCTCCGCCGAGCGCCGAGGCACCGACGAGCGGCTGGTTGGTGGACCAAAACACCAAGGGGCTGGTGACCCGGGAGAAAGACGGCACGATCATCCGGGTGCTGCCCAACGGCGTCGTCTCCCTAATGAAAGGGGACGTCGAGATCGAGATCACCCCGGACGGCAAGCACATGCGCATGCGCCGCGGCAACGGCGACTGGCAGGAGGTCGCCAACAAGGGCGAGGTGCCCGCGAACCTGAGGGACAAGATCCAGGGCACCACGATTCAATCCGACAACGGCCAGCAGTACAACATGGCCACCAAGCAGGTCACCGTCCTGGATCCCCACAACAGGCACCACCGTGAAACCATCATCGACAACAGCCGGCCGGACGGCCCCCGCGTCCACCTCAGGGACGGGCGGATCATGCAGGCTCAGGGGCCGGACATTGTCATATTCAACCCGAGCCACCCGCACCAGCAGCCGGTAGTCTGGCATTGCCGGACCGGGCATTTGACCGGTCCGATGGGCGATGTCGGCCCGGACAAGACGGTCTTGGCAAACGGCGAGGAGATCTATACCGACGGCACGGTCAGGTTCCGCAACGCCGACGGCACCTACGATACTTACAACGCCGCCGACGGCAGCTTTGATTTTGCCGACGGGACGCGCGTTCTGGCCGACGGCACGGTGGAGACCCCCGACGGCTGGAGCAGCAGCGGCGCCTTTGGCGACAACGCGGGCGGCCCGGCCGCCTCCCCCATGGCCTCGCCTGAGAACGCCCGCGCAGCCGCCGACCAGGCCATTGGCGTCGCCGACGCCATCCTCGGCAAGAGCGACCTGTCCACCAGCGACATCGGCAGGGCGATCGGCGTGGAAGGCTCTATAGCCTCACAGATCGGCATCTTCATGGCCAGGGGCGATCTGCAGACGGTTGCCCGGCTCATGAACGCCATGACCCAGCTCGAGGGCGCCATCAATTACGCCCTGACCAACTCCCGGGACCTGAAAGCCCCCCAAGCGCCTAAAAACTGACCCGCTGCCGGAAGACGAAAGTGGGTATATAAGGACTGCCAAGGGGACGAAGCTACCGGAGCCGTCCAGAGGCGCGGGGTCGCTTGCGACGGAGCGCCAGGCGAAGCCTGCCCCGCCCGCATCCCGCATGAACCTCAAGCGAGCGGAGACGCGCAGCCGGGCAGTGGAGCGGAGGATTCCGAGGAGGAATCCGCAGCGGAACGAACAAGTTGACGTTCGGAGCGAGCGTAAATGAGCGAGCGGA
>JAJPGY010000020.1 GCA_021325555.1 Pseudomonadota bacterium
ACTAGATCCTAAGTCTAGCGCGTCTGCCATTCCGCCACTCGCCCGGCAAGGTGCGCATTCACGCATCGTATGGCAAAGATAGCACACGGCGAGCCGTTCGACCAAGTTATTGGCATCGCCATTCGTTGGATTGCCCTACCAGCTTCAGCTTCGCTGCGGCTTCACCGTCGTAACCAACCCGCCTTGTGGGCAGGACGTCTTATATACTCAACATCCGCGATCCCCCGAGAAACCATCTCCGGTACCTGTGTTTCGAGGTTCCATGTCGGGTGAAAACTGCTTGTGGCATATAACCTACTGCAATTTGGGCTTGGACGTGGGATTGTTTATCTCAGTGCGGCTGCTAGTGGATTCCCTGCTATGCAGTCCTGGAGCAAGGACGCAGGCTGACCGGTGCCCGACGACGAATTCTCTAACAACGAAGACAAGCGCTGGTTAGCCATTTTTGGTGAGGCGCTGCGTGACCTGCGGCAGAAGGCCGGTGTCACGCAGGAGAAGCTGGCCGAGCGAACCCGCCTGGACCGAAGTTACATCAGCGACATCGAGCGCGGCGCCGCCAACGCGACCTTGCTCGTCATGTTGAAACTGGCAACAGCCTTGAATACCAAGCTGTGGACCATCATCAAACAGCTCGAGGAGACAGCGATGCCGGTCCTCGTGGTCGACGACAACGCGGAGATCAGGGAGGTCTTTCGCCGCTATCTGGCCAAGATGGGATTGCGGGCGGACACGGCCGCAACCGGAAAGGAAGCGGTTTCCAAGTTCGCCGAAGGCCGGTACAAGCTGATCTTCATGGACATCCAGCTGCCGGAGCTGGGCGGGCTGCAGGCAACCGCTGCCATTCGCAAGCTCGAGGAGACAAGAAAGCAGGATCCGGCCAAGATAGTGGGCATAACGGCCGGATACGCGGGCAAGTCCGAGTGCCTGGAGGCCGGCATGGACGACTACACGGTCAAGCCGGTGATGTTTGATCAGGTTAGGAAGCTGCTGGGCAAGTATCTTAACTACTAAACCCGGGGACGTGGCTTCCCTAAATTTGGTTTGCGGGGAGTCGGGGAGTTATCCGACGGCGAGAATGCCGTGGCCATGAACAGGGGAAAAAGATGCTTTGCGTCGTTCGAACGATTACTGCCGTGCATGGGAGGCTGTAGGATGGCCGACCATGGTTAACTGGTTGAGACTGCTGCTGCCAATGATTGTTGCCTGTTCCATCTTTGGGGGCGTGGCGACCGCGGCGCCGCCGGCCGCCGCCCCGCCGGTCAATACCCCCATCTACGACAAGTGGGCGCTCATCATCGGCATAAGCAAGTTCAAGGACCCATCGATTAACCTGAAGTACCCGGCCAAGGATGCCCGCGACCTTTACAACTTTCTGCTCAAGCAGGGCAACTTCGCCCCGGACCACGTCAAATTGCTGTTGAACGAGGAGGCGACGCGGGAGAACATCCTGTCAGCCCTCGGTGATAAGTGGCTTCCCCGGGTGGCAAACCCCAACGATCTGGTTGTCATTTACATCTCCAGCCACGGCAGCCCCGCCGGCATGGATGTCCGCGGGGTGAACTACATTGTCGCCTATGACACCGACAGGGACAGCTTGTTCTCGACCGGGCTGCCAATGCAAGATCTCGTTCGCATCATCAAGGGACGGGTACACGCCGACAGGATTGTTCTCATGCTGGACGCCTGTCACAGCGGCGCTGCCACCCCGGAAGGGAAGGGGGTGTTTCAACAGGGCAACGTCAACGTCGACGAGATTGTCGCCGGCACCGGGCAGCTCGTCATCTCGTCCAGCCAGCCGGATCAGGTTTCCTGGGAGTCCAAGACCACCCCGAATGGCGTCTTTACTCAATACCTGATCGAGGGGCTCAAACAAAAAGGCGATCGCACCACGCTCGGAGAAGCCTTTGCCTACATGAGGGACCAGGTCCAGACCGAGGTTTTAAGGGACCGCGGCGTCCTGCAGACGCCCGTTCTGAAGAGCAAGTGGGAAGGCAGGGAGCTGGCCCTTTTGGCACCCCCGTACAAGCCACGCCCCGGGCTTAAAGAGCAGACGATCGAGTGGAAAGCGCAACCCAGGCCGGGAGCGCGGCCGCTAACGCCGGCCGCTCCTGTGCCAAGCGAGCCGACGCCCGCCCCGAGCAGCCCAAATCCTGTGAACGGGGCGCAGGCGACGCTGTGGAACACTTACATGCAGGCCGTCCGCCAGGAGATTGACCGCCGCAATTTCGGTGAGGCGCGGCGCATTCTGGGCGAAGCGCAGAGAGAGTCCGAGAATTTCCCGGCGGGCGATCCCAGGCGCACGTCCACGCAGCTCGAAGTAGCCAACCTGGCCTTCTTGCAGAAAGACTACATCGAGGCTGAGCCGCTTTACTGGACGGTTCTAGCTGATATGGAGAGAACCCCGAAACCCGACCTGTCCCAACGCGTTCTTGTCCTTGCCAGCCTGGCGCAGATTTCTCAAATCCAGGGCAAGACGGAGGAGGCCGGACAGCTCGCAAAACAGGCTTTGTCCCTCCAGGACAAGGCGGACATTCCTGCCCGCGTGAAAGCCGCGGCGCTGGATGTGCTGGCCGCCTCGAGCTTAAGCGCCGGGCGGATGGGGCAGGCGGAGGAATATGCCAGACAAGCGCTGGCGCTCAGGCAGGGAATGCCGTCGCCGGACGAGCGTGAGCTGGTGAAGAATCTTTGTCTCCTGAACAAAGCGCTGATTGCCGAAGACAAGGCCGCGGACGCCGAGGCGAACGCGCAGCGGGCCATCGCCCTGAGCACGAAAAGCTTCGGGCCGAACACGACCGAGACTGCGGACTGCCTGGAGATTTATTCCCACGTGATGAGCAAGTTGCAGCGACTCAGCGAGGCCAGACAGTACGCGACCAGGGCAAAAGCGGTGCGAAGGAAACTCGGAACGACCGGCGGCCATCGCTAAAATATGCTGGTTCGATCTCCGGAGGTTTGCCAAGTGAACAACCGCGGTCCGGTCACCCTGATCTCCCTGCTGGTTTTTGTATTCGGTTTCTTGAGACCGGCTGCCGCTGAGCCGGCGACAGGCACCGCCTTCAACGACAAATGGGCCGTCGTCGTGGGCATCAGCAAGTTCAGCAACCCTGATCTCGATTTGAAGTACGCGTCCAAGGATGCGCGCGACTTTTACGATTACCTGACCACGGATGGACACTTTGCGCCGGACCACGTGGCGCTTTTGCTGGATGAGCAGGCAACCCGCAAGAATATCCTCTCCGCCGTGGGCGAGAAGTTCTTGCCGGCTGTGGTGAAGCCCGGGGATCTGGTGGTCATCTATTTCTCCGGCCACGGCAGCCCCTCCGACCCGAAGGTGGGCGGGGTCAATTATCTGATTACCCGGGATACGAACACCGAAGACGTGTACGGCACGGGAATAGCCATGCAGGACTTCGCGAAGTTGATCAAGGATCGCGTGCCGACGGACAAGGTGGTGCTGGTACTGGATGCCTGTCACAGCGGCAACGTGTCCGAGGAGAACAAAGGGCTCGTTCGCGAGGCGAACCTCAACGCGCAGCAGCTGGCTCACGAAACGGGCAGGCTCATAGTCTCGTCCAGTGAGCCCAGCCAGATGTCCTGGGAAAGCAAGGATCGTTCTAACGGGGTCTTCACCCACTTCCTGATTGAAGGACTTAAGCACGAAGGCGAGCAGACCACGCTCGCCGATGCGTTCGGCTACATGAAAGAGAAGGTGCAGGAGGAGGTGCTGGCTGATCGGGGAGCCATGCAGACGCCGGTCATGACAGGCGATCTGGATGCAAAGCTGCTCGCCCTGTCCTCCCGGCCCGCTTCACCGCGAAGCGTGCCACCGGAGTTGATACCATCCGGGCCGGCGGGTGCGAGGGGCGCCGCCGCAGGTGCGCCCGCGATTGCCGACGCGCTGCCGAGCACAGCGGCGCAACAGCGCCTCTGGCAGTCGCATCTCGAGAGCGGCCAGCGCGCGTACCAGGCTGGTCGCTACGCCGACGCGGAAAAGGCTCTTGCGGAGGCTCTCAAATTTGCCGGACAGTTTGCCGATCAAGACCCTCGCAAGGCGACCACCCTCAATGCCGTCGGCCGGCTCAAGGCCGCGGAGGGCAAATATGCCGACGCCGAGCCGATGCTGCGGAAAGCGCTGTCGTTGCGCGAGAAGATTGGCGGCCCGGACTGCCCGGAGGTGGCCGAAACGCTGACGGACCTCGGCAGGCTGCTCCTCGACAAGGGAAAGTACGCCGAGGCCGACGCCATCCTGCGACGATCGCTTTCGATCCGCGAGAAAGCGAAGGGCGCCGACAGCCCGCAGCAAGCCGTCACCCTGACGCTGCTCGGTCGCGATCTCTTCGAGCAGGGTAAATATTCGCAAGCCGAGGATGCCTCCAGGAGCGCCCTGGCGATTCTGGACAAGCCGCCCGCGAGCAACAGCCCGGAGCTGGCAGAAAGTCTGGTCCTGGCAGGAAGGATCAACATGGTCAACGGGCGCCCGAACGACGCGCGCAAGATCCTGCAGCGCGCCATGAACATGCAGGAAAGGTCGCTGGGCTCGGATCATCCCGGGCTGATCGACAGCACCAACGCCCTGGCCGAGCTGTATCTTTATCAGGACAAATTAAGCGAGGCCGAGCCGCTCCTGTACAAATCGCTGTCCATAGCCGAGCAATCGCTGGGCGCAGATCACCCGGCGGTCGCCGACTGCCTGGACGACCTGGCGCTTATCTACGAGCTCAAGATCAAGTACCCCCAGGCGGAATCAAATTTCAGGCGCGCCCTCGACATACGGGAGAAGGCGCTCGGTCCGGACAATCCGGCGGTGGGCGAGAGCCTGATGAACCTGGCCTGGCTGCAGTACGCCCAGGAGAATTACCCGCAGGCGGACTCGCTGTTCAGAAAGGCTCAGAGGGTAATGGAGAAGTCCCTGGATCCGGAGAATCCGAAGGTGATTACCGTGCTCGAATACGAGGGCTACCTGCTGCGCGCCACCAGCCGCCGCAAGCAGGCGGCAGAGCTCGCCCGGCGCGTAAAGGCGATGCAAGCGCAAAACAAACTGGAAAATCCCAGAGCCAGGGCCCCTGTCGCCTCCCGCATCCTCAGCATGCGCTGCTCCGCGCTGGCGGAGAAAGTGCACATAGAAAATAAGCAAAGGAAACGTTAGGACGCCGCCGGCAATCTGCCCCGCTCACGTTCCAGCAACTCGACCACAAGCTGCTACAACTCCCCGCGCAGAACATGCTCACCCAGCTCCTCGGGCTCGAGCACTTTCCCGGGGTCCGGAAAAACTTCCTTAAGCGGTTTCATTCCTGCATCCTTAGCCCCAATACTGTTCGGTTAGCAGGGAAACTTTTTGTGCTTCCCTTTCCCCAAAAGCAGCATCACATCAAAGGTTTTCTTCGATATGTCTATGCTGTCCCGGTCCGCCGGCGGAAGCTCCCAAAAGCCCGGAAACGCCCATTTTCCGTGAGGGTGATTCCCTTGCCGGCGTCAAAACCGCTGCTTATATCGCCTCCTGGGCGTCAATCTTGAGAGACCGCAGGACACGGGACGTGAGTAGTATCCGACCGGAAAGTAGCGTTAGTCCCGAAACCCTGACCGGGCGTGGTTCCAGCGTGTAGCGACGAAAGTTCAACGGCAAGTGACTTTAGAGGCATAGGACCCCTCAAGCCGGCACCATTATTTGCCGCAACACATAAGGCAAACCCGCATGGAATCTAGGCTTGCCCCATAGTCGAATGCAATACGGTGTGATAGTTTAGTATTGGAGCTCCGCATAATCACTGCAACTTGAAACAGCTTCAGATGTGTCCATGATTGAGTAGCGATCGCTGCTGGTCGCTGATTTCGCCGGAATACGCAGTCGGAACGGCATTTTCGGCGCGGAACTTCTATGGACTGCAAATGTGAGGAAATAACTATGGCTACTTATACGAGTTCTGACCAAACAATTACGTCTGGCGGGCAGCTGTCCCGAGGTTTCGTCAAGTCCTGTGTAAAAACTGTCAGGCGGCATCCTCTGTGCGTTTCTCCTCCTTTCTCCTGATCCCGTCGACGTAACGCGCTCCAGCAAGAACTTCC
>JAJPGY010000035.1 GCA_021325555.1 Pseudomonadota bacterium
CCCAGTTGCCGTACTGGCTCTGGTAGGGGTACTGCTGGTACTGGTAGGGGTTGCCCCAGTTGCCGTACTGGCTCTGGTAGGGGTTCTGCTGGTACTGGTAGGGGTTGTTCCAGTTGCCGTACTGGCTCTGGTAGGGGTTCTGCTGGTACTGGTAGGGGTTGTTCCAGTTGCCGTACTGGCTCTGGTAGGGGTTCTGCTGATAGTAAGGGTTCGGGCGGTACTGATTGTTGCCCTGAGAGGAGCCGACGTTGGGCGGATAGAAGCCGCTGTATCCGCCGTTGCCGTTGCTCGGTCCGTGGCGGACCGGATAGTAGTACCCGTTGCCCGGTCCGTAGCCCGGGTACCATTGCTGGTTCCGGCTGCGGCTTTGCATGTCGCCCATGTAGTCGATGTAGCGGCCCCACTGGTGCGCCACTTCGGTCGGATTATTCGGGTTGTAGGTGATGTAGTCAGCCTGCGTTTGGCCGCCGGACACGGGAGCTTCGCTGCCGGCATAGAGCTGCGCAGCGTAGGCGCCCGCCCAGTCTGCCGGGGCGGTCGGGCCGGCGGGCGGATTGAAGCTGGCGGCTTCGAAAGCTCTGGGGTCGGAGGCTGTCACTGCGGCTCCTGTGTGAAGGATGGCACAACTATAAGCGAGGCCTTATTCTGTTAACACCCCGGTTTTTCCCATATCCATCCCAAAATCCCGCAGATTTAATCCAAAAAAACCGAGCCCGATGAAGTTTGCGCCGTTTTTTCTGCTTGCCGCCGTCTGGCTGACAATAACCCTGCTGATTAATCCCCGTGGCGACTTTCCGCTGAACGACGACTGGATGTACGGCTGGAGCGTGCTGGCGCTGCTCAAGTACGGGCGCCTGGAGCTGACGAGCTGGAATCTGGCCCCCGGGTTCACGCAGGCTTTCTGGGGCTTGCTCTTTTGCTTGCCGGCCGGCTTCTCCTTCGACGCCCTGCGCCTGTCCAGCCAGGCGGCCGGGCTGATCGGGATCTTCCTGAGCTACTGCCTGGCGAGAGAATGCGGCAGCGGCCGCCGGCTCGCCACCCTGGGCGCGATGACCCTTGCTGTCAACCCGCTCTACGTGAACCTGTCTAACACGTTTATGAGCGACGTGCCGTTTCTCGTTTTTGCCCTTCTGGCGACCGTCTTCTTCGTGCGGGCGATCAAGAGCGACCGCCGGAGCGATTTCGTGCTGGGCAATCTTTTCGCCCTCTGCGCGATTGTAAACAGGCAGTTCGGGATTGCGCTCTCGCTGGCCTGCTCGGCGGCGCTCGTGTTCCGAGACGGGCTGACCGCTCGGACGGTCAAGCGCGCGCTGGTGCCGCCCGCAGCCGGGCTGGTGGTGATCGGGGTCTATGAGCTGTGGCTGAGATCCCAGGCGGCCACTCATTTCGCCTACGAGGTGGAGAGGCTGTACCTGAAGTCGTTGCTGGCGCGCGGGCCGCTCGGGCTGGTGGGCAACGCGGTTGGGAACCTGGTGTCCATCTTTGTTTATGTCGGTCTCTTCCTGGCACCATACCTGGTGGCAATCCTGCCGGCGTGGTGGGCCGGGCTGGACCGCGGCAGGAGGATCTTCTGCGCGGCGCTGGCTGCCGAGGCGGCGGGACTGGTCGGGCTGGTGCTCTACATGAAGCAGCTTATGATGCCGCTGGCCGACAACATCCTGTGCGCCGAGGGGATAGGACCGTTCCTCCTGCGGGGGGCGAAGACTCCATTAGCCTCCCGGTTTTTTCTCGATCCACGTTTGTCATGGCTGATTGTCACTGTATTTGGTGTCGCAGCCGGCAGCGTCCTTTTCGCGATACTCGTATCGATTCTCCTCAATCTCGTGTACCAGCCCAGGAAGGACGAGGAGTATCGCCGAGGAAACTGGCTTGCCGTCTACTTGCTGACGCTGTGCGGGCTCTATGTCGCCTTTATCGGCGCCACCGGCTTGTTCGATCGCTACTTGATATTTCTCCTGCCCTTCCTGATCGCTCTTTGCGCGGACCGCACGAGGCAGCCCCATCCGATTGCGGCCGGCCGCGCGCGGCAAGCGGGGGCGGCCGCAGCTTCGGCGGTATTGATCGTCTTGCTCGGGATCTTTTCCGCCGCGTCCATGCACGACTATTTTTCCTGGCACCGCATCCAGTGGCGCGCCCTGCAACATTTGACCGCGGAGCTGCACGTGTCGCCCCTGGAGGTAGACGGAGGGCGCGAGTTCAATGGCTGGATCTCCACCCAGCCGGAATATCGCGATAAGCCGCCGGCCGATATGATGACCATGGGTCACGGGGACGAGTTCGCCGTCTCCCTGGCGCCCTTGCCCGGCTATGCCCCGGTCCAGGCGTTCCCCTTCCACAGATGGATGCCCTTCGGGAGGGATTGCCTGTACTTGCTCAAAAAGCTGCCGGCTCAATGAGCGAGCGGGCCGGTTGCTCACTTGGGGTTGATGTGGCCTTGCCGGAGGCCGTTTGCGTGCCGGCGGTTCGTGATATTACTTATGGTGATCGGCAGCCCACAGAGAATCAGCAAGTGGACAAACGGGTAGCGATTGACGGCTCGTCCGTCCGGCCGGGGGCGGCCAACGAAGGACTCGTCAGGCGGATGGCTATGGCCCTTATCCCGGACGAGCCGGTCCTCGATCGGGATCAGGCCGTCCGGGTTGAGCAGGACGTGCTGGAGTTTGTCCTGGCGGAGCTTCAGGCGATGCCCCTTTATTTGTGGATTCCCTACAATTGCGCATTGGTGTGCTTCAACGTGCTGGCGGTCTGCCGCTACGGCTCTACCTTCCTCGGGCTCGATCAGGAGCGGCAGCGTGCGTACGTGCAAAGCTGGACCGGCAGCGGGATGCGTCTTAAGCGAGACATGATCAGGCTGATTCGCAGTTGCGTCCTTCTGTCCTACCTCGACCACCCGCTCGTGCTCGCGCGCCTGGAGCAGGAGCAGCCTGGAGCCGGTCATGACCAGAGATGACGGCAAGCGGATCTCGACCCAGGTGCTGGTGATAGGCTCCGGGGCCGGCGGCGCGATCGCGGCGGCAACCCTGGCTGAAGCGGGTCTGTCGGTGGTGATCGCGGAGGAAGGAAGCGAGATCGACACGTCGGCGATGGAGACCCACACGCCGGAAGCGATGCGCTTGCTGTACCGGAACGGCGGGCTGTCACCCATCCTTGGAAGAAGCAACATCGCCTTCGTAGAAGGCTGCTGTGTGGGCGGCAGCACGGAGATCAACAGCGCCTTCTGGCAGCGCACGCCAGAGGTAGTGCTGGATGCCTGGCGGAGGTCTCACGGGGTTGCCGACCTGTCTCCGGAGGCCCTGGCATCGCTGTTCGATGAGATCGAGCCGGTGCTGCATGTCTCGTCCCTGAAGTCTGCCGCGGTGCCCGAAAGCTCTGCGGTGTTTAGGTCCGGGGCGGAAAAACTGGGATGGCGCCTTGAAGAGATACCCCGCGCGCAGAAAGTGGATCTGGCGAGCAGCCAGTTTTCGGCCGGCGCCAAGCAATCCGCGTCTCGAACCTATCTACCCAGGGCGCGCGCCGCCGGTGCTCGCTTGCTGTCAGGCTGCCGCGTAGAGCGCCTTCATTACCGGGACGGGCGCGTGAGCCACGCTGTCGCGATCGTATCGGGTCCGCAGGGCTCGCGAGAGCTGGAGATTGAGGCAGACAACGTATTTGTTTGCGCCGGCGCCATTCAAACCCCGGCTCTTTTGCGGAGAAGCGGCATCAAGGGCAACGTCGGAAACTCGCTGCGCATTCATCCGATGCTGAAGATCGCGGCGCTGTTCGATCACCGGCTGGACAGCCACCGGTCGGCGCTGCCGATCTACCAGGTGAAGGAGTTCTGGCCGGAGCTCACGCTCGGCGGTTCCGTCTTTACGCCGGGATTTCTGGCCGTAACGCTCAGCGACAACTGGGCCGAGAATCAGTCGGTGCTCAAGGATTGGCGCAACATGGGGCTCTACTATGCCGCCTGCCGCAGCTCACGGCGGGGAACCGTGCGGGTGTTTCCCCTCACCGGGGAGGCGGTGGTGCGGTATGATCTGTCCGAGGAGGATTGCGCTCGCCTGAGCCGCGGTCTGGCGCTTCTCGGAGAGGCGTTGTTTGCCGGCGGCGCTGTCGCTCTTTATCCTGCCTTGAGAAGCCCGCCCCGGATTACCTCGGTTGCGCAATGCCGCGAGTATCTCAAGGGAACCCTGCCGGCCGCGCGTATGAATCTGAGCACCGTCCACGCTTTCAGCAGCTGCCCGATGGGGGAGAATCGCCGGCTCTGCGCCGTCGACTCTTACGGCAAGGTCTTCGATTTCGCCAATCTCTATCTTGCCGATGCCAGCGTGCTTCCCGATTCTCCGGGCATCAACCCGCAAGGCACGATCATGGCGCTTGCCCTTCGCGCGGCCAGGCGTTTCCTTGCCGGCAGTCGTTGAGGTACGCACATGATCGACTGCCTGGTGACAGGGGCCCCGGGGTGGCTGGCCAATCAGCTGGTCGAGGTGCTGGTGCGCGGCTCGCCGGAGTGTAGCATTGCCGGCGGTGCGCGCTCGCCGGGCGCCATTCGCTGCCTGGTCAAGCCAGGTTGCGACGCCGGCGCCTTGACGGCCATCGCAGAAGGGCTGGACATTTGCCAGGGCGATCTGCGCTCCGGTGCAGCGGTCAGGCAGTTTTGCCAGGGGGCTGATGGCGCCACCTTGTTCCATCTGGCCGGGGTCATCCATCCTGCCGGCGGGGTCAAGGAGTTCTTCGAGGTCAATGTGGCGGGAACCCGGGCTCTGCTTGCGGCGGCGGCGGCGGCGGGCGTCAGGCGGGCCGTCGTCGTCTCCTCCAACTCGCCTTTCGGCTTCAACCGGGATCGCAGCCACCGTTTCGACGAGCTCAGCCCGTACAATCCCTACATGGGCTACGGGCGCTCGAAGATGCTCTGCGAGCAGGTCGCGCGTCAGGCACAGGATAAGGGGCCGCTGGAGACGGTAATCATCCGCGTCCCCTGGTTTTACGGGCCGCATCAACCGGCACGGCAGACCACGTTTTTTCGCATGATCCGCCGCGGCAGGTTCCCGATCGTGGGCGACGGGGAGAACCTCCGCTCGCTGGCCTACGTGGGCAACGTATGCCAGGGGCTGCTGCTGGCCGGGTCGAAGGCTGCAGCCGGGACGGCGTACTGGATCGCCGACCGGCGCCCTTACACGATGAACGAAATTGTCGGCACCATCGAGCGGCTCATGGAGCGGGAGTTCGGCCTTCCGGTGGCGCGCCGGCGGTTGCGCCTGCCGGGCTTTGCCAGCAGCCTGGCCGAGATAGCCGACGGCGCCTTGCAGTCCGTGGGCATCTATCACCAGAAGATTCACGTGCTCTCCGAGATGAGCCGAACGATCGCCTGCTCGATCGCCAGGGCGGAAAAGGAGCTGGGCTATGATCCGGCCGTCGAGCTGGAGGAGGGCATGCGGCGCGCGCTACGATGGTGTATTGACGGGGGCGTGGAGCTCTAGGGACGTGAGCGACGATTTGCAACTGGTGACCGGCGGTTCCGGCTATTTCGGCAGCCTGCTGGTGGAGCGCCTCAGATGCGACGGCGCCCCGGTGCGGGTCTTCGATCTGGTCGACACCGATTACCGGCCCGGGCAGATCGAGTTCGTTCGGGGCGACATTCGCGACCGCGAAAGCGTGGAGCGCGCCTGCGCCGGGGCGGCAGTAATCTACCACTGTGTCGCCCAGGTGCCGCTTGCCAGGGACAGGGCGCTTTTTCAACAGGTCAACGTCCAGGGCACGTCGAATCTCCTTGCCGCCGCTGTCCGGTGCGGGGCGCGCAAGGTGGTGCTTCTTTCGTCGAGCGCCGTCTATGGCATTCCCGAGCGCAACCCGATCGATGACTCGAGCGTGCCGCTTCCCCTGGAGGCATACGGGCAGGCCAAGCTGGAGGCGGAGCGCGTGGCGCGGGCGTACCATGACGAGCAGGGGCTGGATGTGACGATCATCAGGCCGCGCACCATACTGGGCCACGGCCGGCTGGGGATCTTCGAGCTGCTGTTCGACTGGATCTGGGCGGGAAAGGACGTCTACGTCTTCGGCTCCGGGGAAAACCTGTACCAGTTCGTCCACGCCGACGATCTTGCCGGTGCTTGTATAAAAGCAGGGCAGCGTCCCGGCCTGGCGATTTACAATGTCGGGGCCGAGAAGTTCTGCACCATGCGCCAGTCCCTGGAGGGCCTGGCCGCCCACGCGGGGACCGGCAGCCGTGTGAGATCGATCCCGATGGCGCCGGCGGCCTTTCTGATGGAGGCGCTGTCGCGTGCCAATCTGCTTCCCTTCGCCCCCTATCACTGGCTTATGTACGGACGGGAGATATACTTCGATCTGACCAGAACGAAAGAAGAGCTTAAATGGGCGCCGCGCTGGGGAAACATCGAGATGCTGTGCCAGTCTTACGACTGGTACGTCACGCACAGAGGCGAGCTGAAAGGCGCCGGGGTGAAATCGCCTCACCGGTCGGCGGTTTCGCAGGGGCTGCTCAAGGTGCTCAAGTGGATTTCATGACAAGGAGAATACCGTGAGCGATGAGCCGGCAACCCATGCTGTTCCCATCCGGATGAGCCCGGGCGTGCGCCTTTCGGAAACGGAGAGGCAGGGCGTTTCGCGGGTGGAGGTTGTCGACGCCGAAGAGCGCTTCGCCCTGCCCTGGGATCGTTTCATGCGCCTGCGCGCCGTCGCCGATCACCTGCGCCGGATCACAGGCGAATGCAGGACGCTGACGATCCTGGATGCCGGCGGCTTCGACGGGGCGCTGGCCATGTTCTTGCCGGGACACGAGGTCGAGGTGATCGATCGCGCCACCACCGGCGGTTCGGTGCTGCGCATGCCCTGCGCGGACCGTTCGTACGAGGCTGTAGTCTCCATCGACGCCATCGAGCACGTGCCGGTCTTAGAACGCGGCCGGCTGGTCGCCGAGGCGGCCAGAACCGCCTCCGAGATCTGCATCATCAACTTTCCGCATCCGGCCACGCTGCCGGCGCAGAAGCTGCTGCTGTCGCTCACGGACCACCGCCTGATTCGCGAGCACGTGGAGCTCGGATTGCCGGAGAAAGCCTGGGTGATCGACCAGATGGCCTCATGCGGATTCGACTGTCAGGCGATCCCCCATGGCAGCCTGGCCGTGTTCGTTTCCCAGTTCGCCCTGCAGAACCTGGCCCCGGAAGCGGCGGCGCAGGTGAGCCGCTATCTGGTACAGGCGCACTACGAGGAGCCTTTCACCGTGCCGCTCTACCAGATGGTGGTAGGCACCCGCTCCCGGCGCTGATCATTCCACGCGCAGGTCGGTGCGGCCCACGGTGACGACGTCGCCGATGTTCAGCACCTCGCGGTCCACGATGTGCGCGCCATTGAGCTTGGTGCCGTTCCTGCTGCCCAGGTCCTCGATCCAGAACTGGCCGTCTTCATAGGTAATGAAGGCGTGCGTCTTGGAGACATAGACGTCATCGAGGCAGATCTGGCACTTCGGCTCCCGCCCGATGCGCACGCGAGGGGCGTCCAGCTTGAAAGAGCGGCCGCTGTCCATCTCGACGAGCGTCAAGACCTTTTCAGCCGGCGGCGCCGACAGCTCGCGCACAGGGATTATTTCCCGCAGGTCGAGCGCTTCGGCGGTCGTGCAGTAGAGACACTGCCCATCATCGAGGAGCTGCCTTTTGCATTTCGGGCACAACGCCGCTTCCATCAACTCCACCTCATCAACCGATTTTACAACAGATGCTCCGTGATCTCAGCGCCGCTTTTTCGGACCGGCCGGCGAGGCGGGCGGCTTTACAGGCTCGGCGCCGGCAATGTTGAAGAATTTTTGCAAGATCGCCCTGGCGATCGGTGCCGCCACCGTCCCGCCGTGGCCGCCGTGCTCGACGATGGCGGCCACGGCGATGCGCGGCCTGTCGGATGGTGCGTAACAAACGAACCAGCCGTGGGTTCTGCTGCCGGCCGGCGGGGCTTCGGCGGAACCGGTCTTCCCCGACACCTCGACGTTGCCGAGCCGGGTGGCGCCGCCGGTGCCGCTGGCGACGACGGCTTTCAGCCCGTCGAGCACCACCTTCAAATATTCGTCCTTCACCTTGACGTGCTCGGGGCGCGGCGGGGGGATCTGGCGGTCGCCAATCTTCATGACGAAGTGCAGGTTGGGAACCCGCCCGCGCATGCCGATGCCCGAAAATACGCGCACGGCTTGCGCCGGGGTTAGCTGAACGAAGCTCTGGCCGATGGACATGTGCAGGGTGTTGCCCGGATACCATTTCTCGTGCCAGTTGCGCAGCTTCCACTCCGAATCAGGCACCAGACCCATGCCCTCGTGGGGCAGCTCCACGCCGGTGGGGCGCCCGGCGCCGAACTTGACCCCCCAGTCCTTGATCATCTCCGGCGTCATGTGCAGCGCCATCTGATAGAAGGCCGAGTCGCGCGACCAGGCCAGGCACTTGACCAGATCGAAGAGGCCGGAGGTGGACGTCCAGTCATGAAAGAAGAAGCCACCAAGGGCGATACCACCAGAGACACGCAGCTTGGTGTCAGGCTTCACCACCTTATTTTCCAGGGCAGCGATAAGCGTGATCGCCTTCCATACCGACCCCGGCGGAAACCCGGAAAGAGCGCGGTTGTATAGCGGGTGGTCGGGAGCGTTCACCTTCTTCCACACCGAAGGCGTTATGCGGTGCGTGAAGACATTGGGATCGAAACTCGGCCGCGAGACCATGACCAGCACCTCGCCCGTCTGCGGATCGGCGGCGACGACCGCGCCGTGGCGGTCGCCCAGGGCCTGGTAGGCGATCCGCTGCAGATCGAGATCGAGCGAGAGCACGATGGGCTGTCCGGCTCTGGGGTCCCTGGTCACCTCCGGGCGCGAAGTCCTGGCCGAGACCGCCTGTCCGCTCGCGTTGACGCGGACGCGCTGCTCGCCGTCCAGCCCCCGCAGCTGGTCGTCATAAAGCCGCTCGATGCCGTCCTGGCCGACGATGTCCCCCATGCGCCGCTCCGGGCGCCGCTGCAGCTGCCCTTCGGTGATCTCCCCGCAGTAGCCGAGCACGTGGGCGGTGATCTCGGCCTGCGGGTAGGTGCGGCTTATGTCCGGCAGGATGTCGATGCCGGGCAGGAAGAGCTTCTGCTCGAAGAACTGGCTGACCACCTTGAGATCGAGGTCCCTCTCCAGCACCACCGGCAGCACGGAGTTGGACTCCCTGGCCTCGTTGAGCCTGTCCCGCACCTCATCCTGCGGCTCGTTGAGCATCCGCGAAAGCCGGGCGGAGATGTTGTCGATATCCTCCAGCTGGCCGGGGATGGCGATAAGCGAAAGCGACTCCTTGTTGGCCGCCAGAAGGTTCCCGTGCCGGTCGTAGATGATCCCCCTGGGCGCGCGCAGGAAGGTGACGCGGCTGGAATTCTCGATCGCCTTTGCCCGGTAGTAGCGGTTCTGGATAAGCTGCAACCAGACCAACCTGGTGGCAAGGGCGGCTACCGCCGCGACGATCACCAGGGCAAGCGCCAGCGCCTTGGCACCGGCGTTTTCGAGTTGATGATGTGGCAGGGTCGACTGGGCCATGCTCAAGCCGGGTTGTTGACGGAGCTGAAGAACTCGTGCCAGCTGCGCATCGGGAAGTAGACAAAAGGAGCGATCAGGGCGTTGAGCAGGGCCTCGGGCAGGACGATCTGCGCCAGGTGCGGAAAGACGCCGGCATGCCCGGTCATATGCAGCTGCAGCGCCATCATCAGCTCGGCGGCCACGGTGGCCACCAGCACCACCGGAATGCACATGAGGACCTCCGGGTTGAGGTTGCGCATGCAGAAGTACCCGCAGGCCCATCCGGTCACCGGATAGCACAGCGGATAGACAGGCAGCACGGAGGAGTAGATGGCCGCGATAAAGGCCCCGAAAAGGAGCCCGCTGCCCGAGCCGGAAGCGGCCTGGTGCAGGAAGATCTCTCTGGCCGAGCGCGTGCGCAGGTCATCGGCAAGGATTGGCGGCATCCGCGACCCGAAGACGAAGCCCCAGAGGATAGTCAGCACCAGGGGAAGATTGCAGAAGGCGCCCTGGAAGGCCAGCTCGTTCAGGACCGTGGTCTGCAGGAACCAGGCCAGCGCCGCCACGCAGACGGTGAGCCCGATGTCCCACGCCTTCTGCCTGGCTCGCGATGAAAGCAACGCCATCTGTCAATCCGGCCCTCCCCTAAAAGTCCTCCGGGGGCACCACGAGCACCTGAGAAAGATCATAATAGTTCTCGCTCAGCCTGACCGCCACGGACAGCGTGGTGCCGTTGACGTCGCGTCGGACGCCGGCTACAACCCCCACCGGGTGCCCCGCCGGGAAAATGCCGCCGTTGCCCAGGCAGACCACCTGGTCGCCGGTCTCGACCGAGGTGCCGATCGGAATGTAGTCTATGACCGCCGGCTCCCGCCGGTGTCCGGTGAGCACACCGGGCTGGCCGATGCGCGGGATAAGCACGCCCAGCTTCTGGTCCGGATCGGTGAGCAGCCTGACCACGCTCGCCTTCTCCGAGACACTCACCACCTGTCCGACCACGCCCCGGTTGGTGATAACGGCCGAGCCTTTGACGATGTGATCCAGCGAGCCCTTGTCGATGGTCACCTCCTCGAACCAGTTGTCGGGGCTGCGCGTCACGATCTCGGCGGCGATGGTCTTGCGGTCCAGCCGGTCCCTCAGCCCGAGCAGCTCGCGCAGGCGCTGTGTGTCCTTGGCCTGCTGGCGGGCTGTTGTCAGCTCCAGCTGCGTATCGGCCAGTCTCTTCTCCAGGTCCTTTATGGTCGAGGTCTTCTTAAGAACCTCGGTGGCCAGATCGCGTGTCGACTGGACCTGGCGCGCGCTTTTGGTGAACAGCCCGGAGGCGCAGGTCTGCGCGGTCAGGACAAGCCCGCTTAGCGGTCCGGCCACCATCCAGATCAAGATGAGCACGAAGAGAATCTCAAAAGCGGACTCCGAGCTTACTGGCAGCCGGCCGTGACCCTGAAGCGCCAACCCGCCCTCCTCGCTAGGCTTCGCAGGAAGCTTGCTCGAGCACCCGTCTCAGCGACTTGTCGGTCAACATCTTGCCGGTGCCGATGGCCACGCAGGAAAGGGGATCATCGGCGATGAACACCGGCACCTCCGTCTCGTTGGCGATGAGCTCGTCCAGCCCCTGCAGGAGCGCTCCCCCGCCGGCAAGCACGATGCCGCGGTTGAAGATGTCGGCCGCCAGCTCCGGCGGCGTGCGCTCGAGCGTGCGCTTGATCGCCTCGACGATGGCCGAGAGCGGCTCCGACAGCGCTTCGCGCACCTCGCCCCGGCTTATCGTCACCGTGCGCGGCAGGCCGTTGATCAGGTTCAGTCCGCGCACGTCGTACTTGTCGTTTTCCGGCGTCTTGTAGGCCGAGCCGAGCCGGAACTTGATCTCCTCGGCGGTCCTCTCGCCGATCGCCAGGCTGTGAACCTTCTTCATGTACTGGATGATCGCCTCGTTGAGCTCGTCGCCGGCCACGCGGATCGACTCGTTGACCACGATCCCGGAGAGGCTTATCACGGCCACCTCGGTGGTACCGCCGCCGATATCGACGATCATCGATCCGGTCGGCTCGATCACCGGCAGCTGAGCTCCGATGGCGGCGGCCATCGGCTCCTCCGGCAGGTAGACCTGGCCGGCCTTGGCGTTTTTGGCCGCCTCGCGCACCGCGCGCCGCTCGACGCCGGTAATGCCGGAGGGAACACCGATGGCGATGTCCGGCCGCATGAAGGACTTGTTGCCGACCACCCGCTCGATGAACTTCTCCAGCATCAGCTGCGCGTACTTGAAGTCGGCGATCACCCCGTCCCGCAGCGGGCGAGTGGCCTTTATCCCCTGCGGGGTGCGCCCGATCATCGCCCTGGCCTCTTCACCCACGGCGAGCACGGTCTTGGTCTCGTCGTCGACGGCCACCACCGATGGCTCGCGGAGGACGATGCCCCGCGAGTCCATGTAAATCAGCGTGTTGGCCGTACCGAGATCGATGCCGATCTCCTGGAACAGACAGCGTTTGAACCAATCCACTAAACGAGGCCTCCGGTCGAGGGCGCAGGCAGAGTTTGTCGCCAGGCTTAAGTTTAACAGGTTTCAAGCGAGGCGGTAGGCGATAACCGCGTCGCGCAGGATGGTGATTGGCTGCTCGCCTTCCGGGCAGACGGAAAACGCCCTGTCGTCGAACCAGCGCAAGGTGCCGGTCAGCCTGTCCCCGTTGCTCAGCAGGAACTCGACGCGGGATTTTTCGCGAATGAAGCGCTGCAGCTCGGCTACGCTCGGTCCTCTATTGTCTGGCCCCATGGTTGGCATTGAACCGTGTTAACCGCTCAGTCACCCGCCGGCGATCCCGGCGCCGGCTCGCCGACTAATTATACGCACTCGTGTCCCGGTCGAGCGCGGGATCCAGGTGGGCGCCGCCAGTCCGCTCAATTGTCCGGGACGAGTTGACCGTATAGCGGCGCCCCTTCCAGTTGACCTGGCCGCCGCTATGCACCAGATATGCGGCGTGCAGGTAAAGAACCGTGACCGTGAGAGCCCCCAGCGGCAGCAGGAGGAAATGACGCCAGTCCACGCCCTGGTAATGATAGCAGGTACGCCTGTACCAGGCGAAAAGCGCGGCCATCTCCACCAGGGCGAGGGCGGCCATGACCGGGGCGTCATCGCCCGGCGGCGCCTGGACACAGGTCGAGGCGGCAGCCAGCAGGTGAAGGAAGGGCGCCAGGAGCGCGCAGTTGATCAGGGTGAGGATGAGGATAAGATTGAGCGGGCGGCAATCGATGAGCGAGTAGAGGTTCTTGGTCCAGCCCTGCCACATCGTCTTGAGGCTGGTGTACATGCGCACGCTGTAGAGGTCGTGCCCGTCAGCGCAGAGCACGACGAAGCCCTTTCTTTTGACCACGCGCGCGATCGCGTGGTCCTCCAGGATCTCGTCGCGCACGGCCTGGTGGCCGCCGGCAGCCTCGTAGGCGCTGCGTCTGGCCAGAACGTACTGCCCGTAAGCGTATGCCCTCTCCTGCCGCTGGTTGTTCACGGTGTGGAAAGGATCGCCGAGCAGGAACGAGCCGAGCAAAACCGGCATCACCGCCCGCTCCCAGAAGCCGCCCAGCTCCTGGACGGGGACGAAGGAGACAAGGTCCGCCTGGTTGCGCATCGCGTAAGAGACGGCGTCGCGCGCCGAGTTGCTGCGGTGGCAGGTGTCGGCGTCCGTGAACAAAAGCCACTCGCCGCTGGCGTGCGCGCCCGCGTGCACGAGCGCGTTGCACTTGCCGATCCAGCCTTCCGGCAGGCTTTTGGCCGTGATGAACTTGATCCGGGGATCGCGCGAGGCCGCCCGCTCGATAATCTCGGCCGTTCGGTCGGTGGAGCGGTCGTCGACGACCACGATCTCGAAGCAGGGGTAATCCTGCCCGGCGAGCGACTCCAGGCAACGCTCGATCTTGCCCTCCTCGTTCCTGGCCGGCACAACGATGGAGATGAACGGCAGGTCGCGCTTGCCGCCCGGCGAGCGCTCGACCCTGCTCATCAGCGCGTAGAAGACGAAGGTCAGCGCCACGAGCACGAGGACCAGCGCGGTATTAAGAGTAAGGATGGCGATCGGGATCAACTGGCTGCCCCGTACTCATAAAAGCCGCGCCCGGTCTTGCGCCCCAGGTGCCCGGCCGAAACCAGGCGTTTGATGAGCGGGCAGGCGCGATACTTGGGATCCCCGAAACCGGTGTAAAGCGTATCCAGGACATGCAGGACGATGTCCAGCCCGACGAAGTCGCCGAGCGCCAGCGGGCCCATCGGGTGGTTGTAGCCGAGCGTCATGCCCAGGTCGATCTCCTCGGGCGTGGACAGCCCTTCCATGAGCGCGAAGGCGGCCTCGTTGATGAGCACCAGGCCGAGCCTGGTGGTGATGAAGCCGGGCATGTCCTTGGAGCTGATGATCACTTTTCCCAGCGACTGCCCGAACTGGCGGACCCGATCCATGGTCTCAATGGACGTGTCCAGGCCGGGGATGAGCTCTAGCAGCTTCATGATATGGGCCGGCGAGAAGAAGTGCATGCCGAGGAACTGCTTGGGCCGCTTTGTCGCGGCAGCCAGCGCCGTAATGGACAGGGACGAGGTGTTGGAGGCGAAGATTCCCTGCGGCTTCACGGTCCGGTCCAGGATGCCGAACAGCTCCTGCTTGGCCCGCAGGTCCTCGGCGATCGCCTCGATGACCAGATCGGCTTCCGCGGCGTCCTTGTCCGACTCGGTGAGCTTGATGCGCTTTTTCGCCTCGGCGAGCTCGCTTGCGCTCAGGAAGCCCTTTTCTACCGCCCCGCCGCCGATCTTCTCCATCACCGACCGGGCCTTGTCGAGGGCCGCCGGGTAGATGTCGTAAACCATCACCCGGGCCTGGGTCTTGGTGGCTATCAGGTAGGCGATCCCGGAACCCATGAAGCCGGCGCCGGCAACAAAAACCGTGGAAAACGTCATCCTTGTGAGTCTCCTGAGTTCGACACGCTGGAAATAAATCACTTGCCAACCGGATCCGGCAGGAACACCATCGTACCATCAAGGCTTGGCGAGGCGGCTTCGCCTGCGCCGCCCTAAATCGTTGACAAGAGGCCGGCCTGAGATCTTTATAGCAATCGTAATTCCTGGCCACCGGGTGCCGTTTAACTGGTACGTTGATTGTAATTACCGTCGCTGTCGCAGGTATGCAACCAGCCATGTTCAAGAAAATTCTAATTGCCAACCGCGGGGAGATAGCCGTTCGCATAGCCAGGGCCTGCCAGGAGCTGGGCGTGCGCGTGGTCGCCCTGTTCTCCGAGCCCGATCAATCGGCCAGGCACGTTGAGATTGCCGACGAGGCCTGGCGCCTGGAGGGGCAGCCGGCCCGGGTCTATCTGGACATCCAGCAGATAGTCGAGCTTGCCCGCCGCGCGGGGGCCGAGGCTGTCCATCCCGGCTACGGCTTCCTGGCCGAGAACGCGGATTTTGCCCAGGCGGTGCTCGATGCCGGGCTGACCTTCATCGGTCCGCGCCCGGATGTGATACGGCAGATGGGCAGCAAGATCCAGTCCAGGCGGCTGATGGAGGCCGCCGGCGTGCCGGTGGTGCCGGGGACCATCCATCCGGTGAGCGACGTGGGGACGGTGCAGGAGCTGGGCACCAGATATGGTTATCCGATCGCGGTAAAAGCCGCGGCCGGCGGCGGCGGCAGGGGGCTGCGCGTGGTGCGGGCCGCCGACGAGGTGGACCAGGCCCTGGCCGGCGCCCAGCGCGAGGGGGCAAGCTACTTCGGGAACAGCGAAGTGTACGTGGAGAAATATCTGGATCGCCCGCGGCACGTCGAGGTGCAGATCCTCGCCGATCATCACGGCAACGTCGTCCACCTCTTCGAGCGCGACTGCTCGAGCCAGCGGCGGCACCAGAAGCTCCTGGAGGAGTCGCCGGCGCCCGGGCTGGATCCGGACCTGCGCCGGCGGCTACTGGAGGCGGCGGTCAAGGGTGCAGCCTCCATCGGCTACACCTCGGCCGGGACGATCGAGTGCCTGGTTGAGGGCAACGACTTCTACTTCCTGGAGGCCAACACCCGCGTTCAGGTCGAGCACCCGATAACCGAGTTCACCACCGGCATAGACATAGTCAAGGAGCAGATCCTGATTGCCGCCGGCGAGCCGCTGTCTTTCAGCCAGGACCAGGTGGTGCAGCGCGGGCACGCTATCGAGTGCCGGGTGAACGCCGAGGATCCGTTCAAGAACTTCCTGCCCGGCCCGGGCACCATCACCTCTTACCGGGAGCCGCAGATGCCCTGGGTGAGGGTGGACAGCGCCTGCTACAGCGGCTACCAGGTGCTGCCCTTCTATGATTCGCTGCTGGCCAAGCTCGTGGTCTGGGGCCGGACGCGCGAGGAGGCGATCACCCGCACCCGCCTGGCGCTCCAGCAGTTCGAGATTGCCGGCGTGCCTACCACCATTCCCTTCCACCTGATGATGCTCGACCAGCCGGCCTTTCACAGGGCGGAGATCTACACGACCTTCGTCGAGCGCGAGATGAAGGGCGCCCTTGTGCCACCGCCTGCGGTGCCGACCGCCGCTGCCGACAGGCAGACGCCGGCAGGCGCATCGGGGGCTGCCCCCGCCCCGGCGGGGGTCGCCCGCCGGGGACCGCGCACCTTCGAGGTCGACGTCAACCAGCGCCACTTCAAGGTTTCGGTGACCGAGCTGGTCGGCGCGCAGCCCGCCGCCCCCGTCCAGACCGGGCAGCGCCCGCCGCGCCCGGGCAGCGCTGCCCGGGCCAGCTCCAGGGCGGCGGAGAACAACCACAGCGGGGAGATCCGCGCGGCCATGCACGGTCTGGTCAAGGAGATTCTGGTGCGCGAGGGCGACAGGGTGGAGGCCGGGCAGAAGCTCATGATCTTCGAGGCCATGAAGATGGAATCCGAAATCCTCTCCACCCGCGACGGCCTGGTCAAGAGCCTCAAGGTCAAAGCCGGCGAGACCGTGGAATCCCACAGCGTTCTTTTGGTGGTCGGGGAATAGACCGGCATGCGCGTGGGCAACGGCTTTGATGTGCACAAGCTGGTGGTGGGGCGCCCGCTCATCCTCGGCGGCGTGGCGGTGCCGTTCGAGATGGGGCTGGAAGGTCATTCGGACGCCGACGTGCTCTCGCATGCGATCACCGACGCGCTCCTGGGCGCCGCCGCCTTAGGCGACATCGGCGTCTGGTTCCCGCCCGGGGACCCGACCTGGGCCAACGCCTCCAGCCTGGATTTTGTGAGGGCGGCCATTGTCGCGCTTGCCGAGCGGGAGTACAGGGTGGTAAACGTCGACTCGGTGATCATCTGCGAGCGCCCGAAACTGTCCGGCTTTTTCGGCGAGATGCGCTCGCGCCTGGCCGGGGTCATGCGGGTAAGCCCCGACCAGGTGAGCGTGAAGGCGACGACCAGCGAAGGGCTGGGCTTCATCGGGCGGGGGGAAGCGATAGCGGCCCAGGCGGTGGTGCTCATTGAGCAGGGCGGATAGACCGTGCACAATCGCAACTCAATGTGGCTGGTGGCGTTGCTGGCGATCTGTCATATGCCGCTTGCCGCGCCGGCTGCGCGCGCGTCGGTGAAGCTGCCCGAAATAATCGCCGATCACATGGTTTTGCAGCGCGACCGCAAAGTGGGCATCTGGGGCTGGGCCGACCCGGGCGAGCGCGTGACCGTGACCATGGGCGGCCGGTCGGCAAGCTGTGTGGCCGACGGCAGGCGCAACTGGATGGTCAGCCTCGGACCCTTCCGGGCCGGCGGCCCTTTCGAGCTCAGGGTCGCCGGCAGCAACACGCTCACCGTTCATGACGTGCTGGTGGGCGATGTCTGGGTCTGCTCCGGGCAGTCGAACATGGAGCTGGGGCTGGCCCTGGCAAGCAATGCCGCCTGCGAGATTCCCCGGGCCAACCACAAGACGATCCGGCTCTATACGGTCCGGCCCACGCTTGCCACGTCGCGCCGCCCGGACACGCAAGGGTCGTGGGCTGTCTGCTCGCCGGCCAGCGCGGCTGGTTTTTCGGCGACCGGGTATTTTTTCGGCAGGGAGCTTCAGGAGAAGCTCAAGGTGCCGGTCGGGCTTGTCGCCTGTGCCTACAGCGGCTCGCCGATAGAGGCCTGGGAGAGCCGGTACGCGCTCAAAAGGCTGAAGGCTTTCCGCCCGGAGATGGCCAGATGGGACTGGATAGACCGCGATTACAAGCTCGAGGCCCAGATATACAGGCTGAAGCGGGCCGTCTGGCGCGTTCACGGGCAGATTGCCCGGGCCTTCGGGATGAGGCCGCCGAAGCCGCCGCACCCGCTGCCGGAGCTGTCCCAGCTGGGGGGGCCGTCGGTGTTGTTCGACGGCATGGTCGCCCCGATGCTGCCTTTCGTGGTCAGGGGTGTCATCTGGGAGCAGGGCGAGGCCGATGTGGGCCGGGCGGCGCTATACAGGATCCTCTTCCCGGCCTTGATCTGCGACTGGCGCTCCTGGTGGCACGAGCCGGATATGGCGTTCTATTTCGTGCAGCTGCACAATTACGAAAGCGGAATCGGAAAGAAGGGCACAAGCGCCCTGGCGGAGCTGCGTGAGGCGCAGGCCGCCGCGCTGGCGCTGCCGCACACCGGCATGGCCGTGGCAATCGATCTCGGGGACGAAAACTGGGTCCATTTCAGCAACAAGCAGGCGGTGGGACGCCGGCTGGCGGCCGCTGTTCTGGCCGGCGAGTACGGGCTGAAGGTGGCGGCCCGGGGCCCGGAATTCGCCGCGCTGTCAATTGATGGGAGAACGGCCCGGGTCTCCATGCGCAACGCCCCGGGCGGGCTCAGGACATCCGACGGGCAGGCGCCGCGCGCTTTCCAGATCGCCGGCGCCGACAAGCGCTTCCGGCCCGCCGATGCCAGAATCGAACGGGCGACCGTGGTGCTCTCCAGCCGGCAGGTCGCCCGCCCGGTGTACGTGCGCTATGCCTGGGCGGACAACCCGGCCTGCAATCTGGTGAACCAGGCTGGCCTGCCGGCGGTGCCGTTCCGCACGGATCGCTAGACCGCCTGCCCGCCGGTGCTCAGACCGCCGGCGGCGATCCCGTGAACATTACATGCAATCGCGCTCCAGGGCAGATCGCCGCGGGCACGGCCCGCGATCACGAGCGCATCTGGGCAAGCAGGGAGAAGTAGTGGGCGAACATGCGGATGCCGCCCGATGCCTGGCGCCAGTCGAAATTCTCATTGATCGCGTGGTAGCCGTGCTCGGGCAGCGAGAGACCGAGAAAGACAATCGGCACCGAGAGGACCTCGCTCATGCTGACGACGGCGCCTATCGAGCCGCCCTCGCGGACGAAGGCCGGCTCCACCCCGAACGCCTCGAGAACGGCCCGGCGCCCGGCATCCGCGAACGGGCCCTGGAAGTCGCCCAGATACGGGCGCAGCGTGCCCTCGCGAATAATCTCCGCGTCGGGCAGGCGCTCCTTGACGAACCGGCAGATGGCCTGCACGATCCTGTCCGGGTCCTGATCGGGTACCAGGCGCATGGTGATCTTGGCCTCGGCCTCATGAGGGATGATTGTCTTGACGCCCGGCCCGGTGTAACCGCCCACGATACCATGCACTTCGAAGGTGGGCCTGGCCCAGATCCGCTCCGCGGCCTGCCGGTCGTCGCCGGTGCGCACGGAGCTGAGCTCGTGATGCTCGACAAATTTATCCACGCTGAAGCCCGACTTCACGAAGTCCTCCAGCTCGGCCTCGCTCGGCTGGCGCACCTGGTCGTAGAAGCCGGGAATCTTCACCTCCCCGCTGCAGGCGTCGTAACACTCCGCGATGAGCTGGCAGAGCTCGCCCAGCGGGTTGCGGGCCAGGCCGCCCGCCAGCCCCGAGTGAATGTCTTTGGCGCCGGTGCGCAGGCGGAGGATAATGCCCTGCAATCCCCGGAGCCCGTAGGGTATGGCCGGGCGGTCGTGGTCGATCCAGATCGTGTCCGAGACGACTATGGAGTCCGTCTTCAATCTCTCCCGGTTCTCGGTCAGGAACTGCTCGAAAGACGGGCTGCCGATCTCCTCCTCCAGCTCCCAGATGAACTTGATGTTGAGCGGCAGCTTGTGCTGGCTAGCCCACTGCGCCGCGTACATGACGGCAAGCGCCGGCCCCTTGTCGTCGGTGCTGCCGCGCCCCCGGTAGATGCCGTTGTCGATCGTCATGTCGAAGGGGGGTGTTCGCCAGAGGGCCGGGTCCGCCGGCTGCACGTCCAGGTGGTTGTAGACGGCGACCGTGGGCCGGCCGGGGCCGCTCGCCAGCTCGCCGTACACCACGGGGTTGCCGCGGGTGGCCACCACCTCCGCTTTCGCCCCGATCGACCGCAAAAGCTCGGCCGCCGCCTCGGCGCAGCGGGCGATGTCCTTCTTGCAGGCGGGGTCCATGCTGACGCTCGGGATGTCGACGAGCTTTTTCAGCGCGGCCTCGAAATTGGCCCGCTCGTTGTTGGCGAATCTGTTGACTTCCGCGCTGGCGACCTGAACGTTCATAACCCTCCCCGCCTTGCCCTGCCGGTCCCACTATCCTGCGCCATCGGCCCGGGCAATTCAATATTTGACATGAAAGAATTAAGCGCTTACGGGTGTGTGCCCGAAACGACTATCGCCCCGTGGCCGGCGTGGTTGGCCGCTTCCAGCGCCGCCTCCGCGGCCGCCATAAGCTCCCGCGCCGTGCCAGACCCGGGCGGCTGGAAGTCGGCGGCGCCCATGTTCACGACCAGGATGAGATCGCTTTCCCGGACGGTGAAGGCGTGCGAATCGATCGCGTGCATGAGGCGCCGGCAGACGACACCGGCGCCGTAACGATCGGCGTGCAGGAGCAGGAGCGCAAAGGAGGCCTCGCCGTAACGAACGACAAGGTCGCTGGCCCTGACCGCCGATCTGAGGATGCCGGCCATCTCCGCGAGCAGGTGATCGGCAGCCGCGTCGCCGAGCCGGAAGCGGAAGGAGCGGAACCCGGCCACCTCGGCGAGCACGACCGCCAGCGGGAAGCCGTACCGGCTGCTGATGGCCATCTGCGGCTCCAGGACCTCGAGCAGGTACCGGCGGTTATGGCAGCCGGTGACCTGGTCGGTGTAACCGTCATCCGCTAGCCAGGCAGGGCGCGCCTGGTGATCGGCGGCGGGCGCCCACCTGCGCCTTTCCGCCTGCCCGGTTAAGCCCGAAGGTGTGCTCATCACGGATCCTCCCGCAGTCGTCCGCCGATGCTCCCGGATTCTATGTACCCGGCTAAGGCGATCGCGTTTGCCGCCGCGACTGTTTTCAGACAAGAAACTTCAGGGTTTGCGGGTCGAGCTCGATCTGGGGGGCGATCCAGGAGATGAAGGCCGAGTTCTCCTCCAGATCGTCGTCGCACTCGGAAAGCCGGGTGAGATCGAACTCCTTGACGATCTTCCTGCCGCGCTTGGTCCGGCACTGGAAATAGTGGCCACCATATACGGTGCAGCTATAGGCGGAGAGCAAAGCCTTCAAGCGCTCCCCGGTCTCCCTTGCCTGCTCCCACGACTCGAGCACCGGCTCCACGAACTTGAGGGCCCCCCAGTAGCTGTAGCCCTTGATCATGGCGTTGATCAGGAACTCGCGGTAGTCGAAGCTCACGTAGTACTCGTCGTCGCCGAGGAAGGCTACCGGCGTGTTGTCGCCTTCGCGGCGCAGCCAGCAGCCGAACGGGCGCAGCTCCGCCTGCACGATCTCGTAGAAGCGCGGCGGGCTGGCCAGCACGCCGGCGATCACGTCGGTGTCCTCGAGGTCGCGTTCGAACTCGGACAGCCACTGGTGGTACGTGTTCTCCTCGAAGCTCCAGGTATCCGCCCAGGAGAGGTCGGCGAACTCGTACTGGTTGGACGAGCTGCTGGATCTGCCCACCAGGCGGACGCAGTTCTCCTTGAACTCCTGCAGGTCGGCGTCCGAGTCCACCGGCGGGTTGACGATGAGATAGTAGCCGTCCGAGATCTCCAGGGACCCGAAGCGGGAGACCGGCCAGTTGTCGTGCAGGAAGTCCTTCCAGGCCTGGCGGACCGAAAAAAAGCAGCCCGCCCGCGGGCGAAACTCGACCTCCGAGGCCGGCAGGGTGATCGGGCAGATCTGCCCCGCCTCGTCGACCAGCATGCCCTCGACCCAGTCCGTGGTGCCGTTCCGGCGGTGGATGAGCAGCTGCAGATCGCGTTTGGATTCCGGAAGGAAATGCGCGTGCCAGAGCCAGTATTCGAAATCGCCGTTGCAGGCAGGCCCGCCCAGGGTGTCGCGGCAGGCGCCGCAAAGGATCTGGTCGGAGCGAGACTCCAGATAGCTCTCCAGGACGTTCAGGAGGTGGTCAAGCGAGTTCCAGTCCGAATCGGGAAAGGCCGAGTTGATGGCCGTGAGCGCCGCGCAGCGCGGGCAGCGCAGCAGGGCGACGCCGTGGTCCATGACCGTGAACCCGAAGTTCTGAACCATCTGAGAGCGAAATTCCTGCCGGTCACGAACCTCTTGCTCCCAGCTGGTACCTGTCTGAGTCATTGAGCGGCTACCTGACCTGTGGGTGCCGGGCACCGGCTGCGAGGTTGTGACACGATAAGGACGATGATATCAGATTGCGCGCGCCGCTCAGCGCTTGCCCGGCCCCTGCCCCTTCGCCCCGGGACGCCCCGGCAGCTTGTAGGGGGCCGGAATGAACTGCACGCTCGATCGCCCGGCGCTGGGCTGCGGGTAGAGATCCATGAGCTCGTAAATCTCCGCCGGCAGGCCGACGGTTACCGGCAGGCCCAGCCCGGCGGCGTCCTCGGCCGTTATCGGGTAATCGTGGGTCCAGATCCCGGACACCAGGTTCTCGGCGATCCTGGGAATATCCTCGGGGCTCAGCCTGGCCTCCGGCACGTGGTCGAGGAGGATCTTGCGGACCAGCGCCTCCACCTGGCGCAGCGACTTGTTGGCCACGTCGGCGAGAATGAGCGACTGGTCGGACAGTTTATCCACAGGCTTGGCCTCGACGAGCTTGAGCAGGGAGACGGCCGGAAACTCGCCCACCTGCGGATCGACCGGGCCGAGCACGGCGTTCTCGTCCATCAGGATCTCGTCGGCGGCCAGCGCCAGAAGCGTGCCGCCGGACATCGCATAGTGGGGGATGAAGACGGACACCCTGGCTTTGTGGCGGGTGAGCGCGCAGGCGATCTGCTGCGCGGCCAGCACCAGCCCGCCCGGCGTGTGCAATATGAGGTCGATCGGCATCTCGGGGGGCGTCAGGTGGATGGCCCGCAAGATGCGCTCGGAGTCCTCGATGCTTATGTAATGGGCGATCGGGATGCCCAGGACGCTCATCGTCTCCTGCCTGTGGATGAGCGCGATCACCCGGCTGCCCCGCTGCCGCTCCAGGCGGTTGATGAGCTGCTTGCGCCTGCTTATAAGGGCCGACTGGGCCAGCGCCGGCAGCACCACGGTGAAGACGATTAAGACAAGAAAGAGGTAATCCATCATGGCGGCATCTCCCAGGCGATCTTACAGCTTCGCCCGCGCGCAATAAAGTGCCGTCGAACAGGGCCCGGCCAGAAAGAGCTTCTCCGTGGGCGAACCGGTCAGCGGCCGGTGCAGGAACTCCCCGACGGTGCGCGAAAGGACAAGCAAGCCGGGCGGCTGCTTCTCCATTTGCCCGGACACCCAGGCGGCCAGCGGCTCTTTGCTGGTGACCGACCGGCTCTTTCTGCCCAGCCCGGCAAGCAGCGCCGCCGCCTCCTCAAGCGGGCGCTCCACCGCCGCCTGGTCGGCGCCGGGCGGGCAGGACAGGAGGACCACCGGCACGGCGGGCGCCAGGAGCCCGGCAAAGAGCCTGAGGGCCTCGGACGACGCCGGGCTGCCGTCGACGGCCATCACCACCGGCGGTGGCTTGTCGCCGCCCGCGCCCCTGCGGGCCAGGATGAGGGCCGCCTGCAGGTCGTGGCGCAGGAGGCGGGAAGTCATGGTGTCGTGGAGCATCTTCTCCTGCGGCGTGTGGCTGCCGGGCGCAATGACGATCGCCTTGACGCCCTGCGACTCCACGATCGACAGGATGCGGGCCGCCGGGTCGCCCTCCACCACCTGGACCGAGGTCTCGGCGCCGGCGTCCCGCAAGGACCCGGTCACCTGGTCCAGCAGCCGACCGGTGATCTGCCTGGAGGCCTGTGGATAAGCCTGCTCGAGCCGTCCCGTCCTGTCCGCCAGGAGAAGGGCCGGGTCCGGGGGGGCAATCACGTGCAGAAGGGTGAGGCGCAGTCCGGACAGGGCGAACAGGCTCAAAACCAGATCGAGGCAGAGCTGGGAGTGGGGCTCCGCGTCAAGAGCTATGAGAATGTCCATGCGAGCCCTTCAGGTACTTCTCGAGCTCTTCGATGTGCTCCTGCTCCTCGCAGATGAACTTCTCCACGTAGACGCGCATGGCCACGTTGTCCTCTACTTCCTTCAGCAGACCCTCGTAGAGGTCGTAGTGAGCGCGCTCCTCCGCGATGTCCTCCTCGAGCATCTCCGCGATCGTCTGCTCGCCGGGCTCGTAAATCTCGCTTATCTTCACGGACGGGTGTCCGCCGAGCGCCGAGATCTTGTCGCCCACGGAGATGGCGTGCCGGGCCGCCTCGTTGACCCGGGCCCGGAAGAACTGCACGAGCGGGCCGCGGTCGGGCCCGGTGACGATGAACGAGTGGTGCATGTAGCGCACCATGGCCGACATCTCGTGCTCGAGGGCGGCGTTGAGGGCGGTTATTACTTTTTTCTTGTCCATGGGTTTCTCCTGCTGGCTAATATTGGCGTCGCAATGGAATTTCGTTGAGCCGGGCGGGGCATGCCCCGCCCGGCGGGTTTTGACAGCTTTACAGGTGTGGACATTTTTGCCGGCGAGGGAATTTTTGGCATAACCTCAGTGTCTTCTCTCCGGTACCTTCTCCACCATCATCAGGTTGACCCCGCGCGAGGCCATCTCGGCCAGGAAGAGCGCTGCCGGAACCGTCTTTTCGAGGGCGAGCACCCCTTTTTCCGTGATGTCGCCGCGGGCGATGAGCTGGGCGACGATGGAAGCCGGGAAGGCGGTCATGCGCATCATCGCGGAAAGCCCGGCAGCCTGGTCCATGTAGTCGACCGCGTCCCAGACGACCTGGGTCGGCTTCTCATCCTTGACGCCGGTGACGATTATCCGCAGGAGCACCACATCCGGCTCCTCGCTGGGCAGCTTCTGCAGGAGCAGGGTGCGCATGAGGTCGCGCGGTGTGACGGTGGTGGAGTCCACGCCGACCGGGTCGAGGCCGAAAAGCCCGAGATCGCGCAGAAGCTTAATCTGCTCGCAGTGCCCGCGGTAGCGGATCGTCTTGTAGTCGAGGTGCTGCACCCGGCCGCTGAAAGTTTGCGGCAGCGTGGCGATGCCGCCCGAGGTGGCGAAGGCCTCGAGGGTGTGGAACGGCGCCGGGAAGTGGATCTGCTCCAGGTCGCTCAGCGAGGGCACCTGCATCAGCTTGCCGTCGCGAATGATCGTGGCCTCCTCGACGTACTGGTTGATCAACCAGTCGATCGAGAAGCTGCGGGCGTAGTTCAAGGGCGGCTGCGGCTGGGTGGGCAGGTCGCCCACGCGCAGCCTGATCTCGTAGATCTCCTCCATCGTCTCGGCCGCCGCCGCCGCCAGGATTGACACCAGGCCTGGCGCCAGGCCGCAGCCGGGGACGATGACCATGTTCCGCTCCCTGGCCAGCTCGTCGAGCAGGAACTGCCTGGACAGGATCTCCTCGCTGCCGCCCAGGTCGCAGAAGTTGGTGCCGGCCTGCAACGCCGCCTTGGACAGCTCGTAGTTGTGCTGGTAGGTGACGCAGCTGATGGCCACGTCCACCTCGGACATGAGGTTCGCCACCTCGTCGAAGTTGTTGACGTCGATCCGGCAGGGCACCAGCCTGTCGTCGGGCAGGCGCTCGCCGACGAAAGCCAGGTGGTCGGCGTCGCAGTCGGCCAGGGCGATCTTGTCGACGCGCGGGCTGCGAATGAGGTCGTAAACCACCGCGTACCCGATCTGGCCCGCGCCCAGGACCAAGAACTTCACCTTGTTTACCTCGCCAGGAATTGAGCCCCCAATGATACCAGGTGCCCCGAGCAACTGAAGGAGGCTGGCAGCCAAGGACAGCCGGCAATCAAAAGGCCGAGCGGCGGCGCCCGCCGTCGACGCAGATGGTGGAGCCGGTTATGTAGGAGGCCTGCTGCGAGCAGAGGAAGGCAACCACGGCGCCGAACTCCCGCGGGTCGCCCATGCGCCCGGCCGGCACCGCGGCGGTCCACTCGCCGAGCAGCTTCTCGCGGCTTACGCCGGTGCGCTCCATCTGCATGCGCAGCCGCTCCTCGGTGCGGTCGGTGAAGATGTGCCCGGGCGCCACGCAGTTGACGCAGACATTGGCTTTCGCCACCTCATCGGCCAGGGTCTTGAGCATGTTGGTGACCGCGGCGCGCATGGCGTTGGAGATGGCAAGGGCCGGGATCGGCTCCATCACGGACAGCGACGTCACGGCCAGTATGCGCCCCCAGCGGTTCTCCTTCATGCCGGGCAGAAAGGCTTGATTGAGGTGGACGACCGACTGGAAGAGCTGTTGAAAACCGGCCTGCCAGTCCTCCAGGCTGGTCTCCTCGGCCGACGAGGACTTCGGGCCGCCGACGTTGTGGATGAGGATGTCCACGCCCGGAAAAACCGCTTCCACCCCGGCTATGAGCGCCAGGCGCGACTGGGGATCCGACAGGTCGGCCGACTGGTAGTAGACCGTCCTGCCGCAAGCCCGCTCGATCTCGCCTGCCGCCGAGCGCAGCGCCTCCGTGTCCCGGGCGCAGAGGAAAAGCTCCACCCCTTCCCCGGCCAGCGCGCTTGCCGCCGCCTTGCCCAGACCTCTGGAGGCGGCGCAGACGAGCGCCCGCTTGCCGGCAATTCCCAGGTCCATTTCTCCCCCTGTCTTCAGCTGCTGTAACGGTAACAGATGGTCTTGGCCTCGGAGAAAAACTCAAGGCTGTACCGCCCGCCTTCGCGCCCGATGCCGCTTGCCTTCTGTCCCCCGAACGGCGTGCGCAGGTCGCGGGCGAACCAGCAGTTGACCCAGACGATGCCGGTCTTGAGCTGGCGCGAGACGCGGTGGCAGCGGTCGCCATCCGCCGACCAGAGGCTGGCCGAAAGGCCGTACGGCGTGTCGTTGGCCAGGCGGACAGCCTCCTGTTCGTCCCTGAAGGGGATAACGGGCAGCACGGGGCCGAAGATCTCCTCCTGGCAAAACCGGGAGCTGTTGTCGATGCCGGTGAAAAGGGCCGGCGCGATGAAGTTGCCGGCGCCCAGCTCCGGCAGCCTGTGCCCGCCGGCCAGCAGCCGGCCTTCCTTTTTGCCCAGCTCTATGTATCCCTCGATCTTCTCCATCTGCTCGCGGCTGATGATAGCCCCCATCTGTGTCCGGGGATCGAGCGGGTCTCCGACCCGGATTGACTTCACCTGCTCGACAAGCCTGGATACCACCTGCTCGAAGACCGCCTCCTCCACGAACAGCCGCGAGCCGGCCAGGCAGATCTCGCCCTGATTGCGGTAGGCGGCCCGCACGGCGGTGGCCACCGCCTCCTCCAGGCGGGCGTCGGCGAAGATGATGTTGGCCCCCTTGCCGCCCAGCTCGAAGGAGAGCTTCTTGAGGGTCGGCGCGGCTGCGCCCATGATCGCCTTGCCGGTCGTGGTTTCGCCGGTAAAGGATATGCAGTCGACGCCGGGATGGCGGGTGAGCGCCTCGCCGGCGCCGCCCGCCCCCATGCCCTGCACGACGTTGAGAACGCCGGGCGGCAGCCCGGCCGCTGCCGCCAATTCGGCCAGCAGGAAGGCGGTGTAAGGGGTCCACTCCGCCGGCTTGACCACGCAGGTGTTGCCCATGGCCAGGCAGGGGGCGATCTTCCAGGTGGCCAGATAGAGCGGCAGATTCCACGGCGTGATGAGCCCGGCGACGCCGGCCGGTTCGCGGACGGCCAGGTGACGCTCCTGCGCCGATACCGTATAGCATTCCTCGTGGTAGCTGGCCGCAAACTCGGAGAAGAAGTGGAAGTTGAGGGCCGCGCGCGGGATGTCGCCCTCCAGCGACTCGCCGATCGGCTTGCCGGTGTCCAGCGTCTCGGCCCTGGCCAGCTCCTCCCGGCGCTCGAGGATCAGATCGCCCATCCGTCGCAGGATCTGGCAGCGCTCGCGCACGGACATGCGCGGCCAGGGTCCCTGATCGAAGGCCTGGCGGGCAGCTTTGACTGCCCGGTCGACGTCCTCGGCCGAACCGAGGGCAACCGTGGCCAGCACCTCGCCGGTGGCCGGGTTAGTCGTCTCGAAGCACTGCCCGGACTCCGACGGACTGTACTGCCCGTCTATGAAGTGATCGAGGTGCGCTGTCCTGGTGGGGGTTTCGATGCTCATGATCTTCTCCTGGTTCGTGCAGTTGCTTGCCGGCTGCCTGAGAGTCTCCCGATCAATCATGCCGGCACAAGGCGATCGCCTTAATCTCGATGAAGTTCTTGCCGGGCAGGCGCGCGGCCTGCACGGTGGTTCTGGCCGGCGGCTCGTCAAAGGAGAAATACTCCGCGTAGACGTGGTTGAATTTTGCGAAGTCATCCATGTCGGCAAGAAAGACGGTGACGTCGACGAGATCCCGCAGCGTGCAGCCCGCCGCCTTAAGAACCGCCTCCATGTTCCTGACAACGGCCCGCGTCTGCGTCTCTATGTCGTAAGCGGTGACGTTGCCCTCCTGGTCGACCGTCACCCCCTCTTCCTCCCCGGTCTGCCAGTTGCGCGCCCCCTGCCCGGACAGGAAGAGCAGGTGGCCTGCGCGCACGGCGTGCGAATAAGCACCGAGCGGCTGCGGGGCTTTCTCCTTCACATGGATTCCTGTTCTGCGGGTGCTCTGGCTCACACGTCTCTCCTGCCTGGCGGCTGAAACAAAGGTAATAGTACCAACAGGCACCTTAGTGTTCGCTCATGAGCCGGCATGTGAGCGGGCCTGCCGGGCTGATCGGTTATGATCACTCGTCTGTTGCGCGGAGCCGTGCCGGAGAGCGTGCCCAATGAAGCTTGGCCCCATCGTCCTCATGAAGAGCTCCTCTTTCGGCAGGCTGCTCGACACGCAGACGATGTTGACCGAGGAGAACTCGAAGCTGTCCGCCGAGCTGGGCGCCGGCACCACCGTGCACTCCTTCATGCACTACCCGTGGACGGCCACCGTGGCGCCACAATGCATCCTGGAGCCGGATGCCGGCTCGCCGGCTGTCGATGAGGCTGTCGAGCGCGTTCTGGCGGCCTACAAACGGGCGATGAGCGACTATGTCGCGCCCGACAGATCGATGTGGGACGTAATTGAGAAGCGGAACAGGGCATTTGTGGCCGCCCTGGAAACGGGCGATGCGGCGGCAGCCCGGGACATGCTCGGTCGGATGTTCCAGAGCGAGCTTATCTGGGGGCTCGGCAAGTACGACCAGAACCTGCTCGACGACATGCGCCGGGTGCCGGACCGCAGCCACGTTCAGCTTCGCATCACCGATGCGCTGGTCAGCCTTGCCCAGGCCGCCGGCACCTGTCCTTTGACCTCCGTCGAGCAGCAGGGGGTAAAGGCGCAACTGGAGGCGCTCAAGGTCGATCTGCAGAAGATCGCCGCCGACCTGCAATCCAGGGCGGGACTGGATGTCTCCAGCCCGCGCGTAGGGGCCGCTTACGGCTGCAGTCTGTCCGGGGTGTTTGTCACCATCGACAGCATTCTCCACAGCTACACGCTCTACCGCTTGCGGCAGCTGGGGGCGGAAGCCGGTTCCACCATCTGCGAGATAGGCGGCGGCTTCGGTTGTCTGGCCGAGCTCGCCTGCCGCTCGGGCTTGAGCAATTACGCCATCTACGACCTGCCGTGGGTGAACGCCATTCAGGGCTACTACCTGATCATGACCCTGCCGGCCGGTGCCGTCCGGCTCTATGGCGAGGACAGGGGAACGGTGGCCGTCAACCCGTTCTGGCTCTTCGATCGTCTGGGCGATCGCTCGGTAAATTTTGTGGTGAACACCGACTCGCTGCCGGAGATGGGCAGGCAGACGGCGGAGAACTACATCCGCCAGATTGCCCGCGTCGTCTCCGGCGTGTTCCTGTCCATCAACCAGGAGGCAAGGGCCAGCAACGCCGGCTTCGGTCAGCAGAACAGCGTCTTAGAGATTGCCAGGGAACTCGGCGGATTGCGGACCCTGTCGCGCAGCCTCTACTGGATGCGGCAGGGATACGTGGAGGAGGTCTTTGCGCCGGCGCCTTTTGGCAGACAGAGTTGCTGCCAGGAGATGCCCGATTGAAAAGTCAGGTCTGTGCCCGCTGAGACGGTATGCGGAACCAGAAGCAGCTGCCGCCCGCTTCTCCGCTGTCCACGCCGATTGTCCCTCCATGTCCTTCGACGATGCCCTTGCAGATAGCCAACCCCAGCCCCGTACCCTTGATCTTGCGGCCCGGATGTCCGGCGCCAATCTGCCTGAAGCGCTCAAAAATAGCTTCCCTCAAGTTTTCTGGAATACCGGGTCCTTCATCTGCAACCATGAACTGGACGAAACCAGGGATGTCCTGGAGGGTTACGGTCACGGTGCCATTTTTGGGGGAAAACTTGATCGCGTTGGAAAGGAGATTAATCAGCACCTGAACCAGCCTGTCTCCATCAGCCTCAATTGCCATATCACGCGCCGGTGCTGCGATCGTGACCTCATGCTCTTTGGCAAAGGCGCTCACGGCGCTGACCGATTGCTTGATGATCGAAGCGGCGCTTAAGCTGCGGAAGTTAAGGACAAGCTTGCCCGCCTCCATCTTTTCAAAATCCAGGAGGTCGTTGACAAGCCGCATCAGGCGGTTGGTATTGGTGTCTGCAAGGCGGATGCAGTCGCCGGCGGCCTCCGGCAGCTCCCCGTAAACACCCTCGAGCAACATTTCATGCACGTGTTGAATGGAAGCAAGCGGGGTGCGCAAATCATGGCTGACCATCTGCATGAGCTGTTGCCTGAAACGTTCCGCTTCCTTTCTGGCTGTGATGTCGTGGGCTATGCAAAACACCACCTTATCCCTGGCGGACCAGTGCGCCGACCAGCGAAGGTCGACGATCGTGCCTTCCTTGCGTCTCAACCGGTTTTCAAAAGGCAGGGTGGATCCGCTTTCGACTATCTCTCTAATTGCGCTTTTGGTTGCGACAATATCGTCCTCGACGATTACTTCGCTCAGGTTGCGCCCAATCAGCTCATCGTCATCATAGCCCCACTGTTTGGAGGCGGCGGGGTTGACCTTGATGAAACGGCCGCTGGAATCCAGAGAGCATATGACATCCAGTGCCTTCTCGACAGCAGCCCGCTCTTTCCGGTTGGCCTCCGCGACCGCTTCCGTCATGTCATGGAAGGAACGGTCCAGACTGGCAATCTCATCGCTTCCCCCGATCGGGGGGTTAAGCTCTTTGCCGGCGGCCACCCGCCCGATGTTGTCGATGATTACCCCGAGCCTTGTGGAAATTTCACGCGCAAAAAAGATTGCCAGCCCGAAGGCGATGGCTGTGTTCAGGACCACTCCCAGACCTATGCTCAGCCGCACAAGATTGCGGGCGTTTTCTTGAGCCACAGGGTCCACGCGATCGGCATTCGCCTGTTCCTCGAGGAACTTTTGGCTGCTTTCCAACAGGTCGTTCATAGCGCTCCTGGCGGCACCGAACGCGGATTCTTTGCTGACGCCGGTCAGATTCTGGTCGAGCTGCTCGCGCAGGCTGCCGATTAAGGAAAGCGTGCGGTTGGCGGTTCGATCGAGAGTTTCCAGCGACCCGCCGGGGTGCTCGTTGCCGGCCACCAGCACCTTGAGATGCCGCAAACTGTCGCGCAATTCCGCCTCCACCCTATCGAGACGCTCTCCGGTAGTCGCGCTGTGCGCGAATCCGTAGGCGACCAAAAGCGCAATTGACTCGTAGAAAAGCCTGTCGATGTTGTTGGATTCGGCTACAACGGCACGATAGTGTGATTCCTTCCAGCTTTGATGCTCGGCGTTCGCAAGGGCCAGTACCAGGGTCACGATAAAAACGAGTTCGAACGTGATTGGGACGGCAACCAGTATCAACCCTTTCTTTGACAAGCTCATGTTAGTCAGCATGTGATTTCTTGCCCTTCCCCTTGCCCGCTTGACCATCTTCGCCCGCAAGGCGCCGGCGCGCGTTCGCCAGCCGGGCGCGGGTGCCGGCGAGCCACCCGCTGTGGCAGGCGGCCAGGGCCTCGGTGGCCTTGCTCCAGTAGATAACTGAGGTGTCAAGGTCCTGCTCCGATTCGTAAAGCGCCGCCAGGTCGCCGTAGCAGCACCCTATTTCTTCGCCAAGGCCCTGGGGCGCAGCCATCGCCAGCTTGAGCGATTCCTTTAGACAGCGCTCCGCTTCCCGAAATTTGCCTTGAGCGACCAGTGTTCGCCCGAGGACGCGGAGCACCGTCGGGTAGTTCCGGCTGAGAGGGTTTCCGCGGCTCACGGCCAGCCGACAGATGCGCTCTGCGCGATCGAGGGCGCCGGCGCGAGTGAAGGCAAGCTGCAGCCTGATTGCATCCTCATTGAGATACGCCGTGTCGTACAGATTGGCCCTGGAGCACTTCGAGAACGCCTCCTCAAGGACGGCTGCGGCTCGGGCGAGGTCGCCGTCGCGAAAGTTCAGCTCAAACAGTTGTTGGCAGCACAACAAGTACTCCTGCGAATTCCTGGGGATATGTTTGCTGGTCAACTCCTCGGCCAGCCGCCGGTACCGCCGGGCTTCTTGCCCGAGGCCCTGGCCGGCGAAATCAAACCCGATGCGGGCGACGGTTGCAACGACCTTAAGCCAGCCGCTGACCGAAGACCCCCTGTCATTTGCCGCCACCAGCTCGTCGACAAACTGGCCGGCCCTTTCGGGATTGCCGGCCCGGGCATAGAGAACAGCCGTGCGCTCGATCATCTGATTGAGCTCCTCTTCGCCCGGACGGAATAAGGGCCGCCACAAGTTGAGCCGTTCTTCCGACCAGCGGGCCGCCTCGCGGGAATCTCCTTGCTTCTCATAGAAAGTTGCCAGATCATCGACCGTTTGAAAGTAACGAACGTCCTTGATCCGGCTGACCTTCACCATATCGAAAGCCTGGAGAAGTTGCTTTTCCGCCTCCTTCGTGCGTCCAAGCTGCAAGTTCTCCAGAGCGGACTGACGGGTGGCCAGCCAATCCGGGCTTCCGTAAGCCTTGAGCCGTAGGGCAAGGCGAGCCAACCTGTCCGCCTCACCGCTTTGCCCCTGGCGCCTCACTACGCAGGCGAGCGCTGCCAGTGAGTGCGCCAGCTCCGGTCTGACAAACGCGTCCAGTTCTTGCAGCCTCTGGTCCCGGAAGGTTTCTATTGCCGCCAGGAATGAAGATCTGGCTGCGGGGAGATCATGCTCCTTGCTCGACAGCCCGCCCAGCTCCGAGTGCACGTGCGCTGTTTCTTCTATGGCTAACTGCCTCACCGCCGCGGGCGCCTCCCGGGAGTCAGCGATTTTGCCGTAAGCAGCAAGGCTTTCTAGCAGCGGGTTCTTCGCCTCAGCGTATCGGCCCTCGCCTATCTTTACCTGGCCCATGTCATCGAGGGCTGCCGCCAGCATGAAGTTCCACCCGCCCAGCGCTCGGCTATGCTCGAGAGCCACCTTCAGGGACAATTCCGCATCGCGATTCTTGCCGCGTCTCAGCTCACGCTCTGCCTTTATTCGATATTGCTCCGACAGGCGCCGGTGGTAATCCAGGTCCTGCCAGGTGCAGGCAGCGAGCGCCGGCAGCAAGGCGCCGATCAGGCAGCAGCCGAAGCCAGCCTTAATCAGCCGATGCGCGGCGCTGCGCGGCTCGCTCGAACGAGACAATTCAGTCGCCCACATCCTCCAAATTCCCTCAAGCGCAAGGGTCAATAGCCAGGGAAGGGGCTGTTCATGCCGTAGTTTGCAAACGGGCCGGTCACCGGCTTTTGAGGCTCAGCGCTCCAGGGGCTTGAATGCCAGTATGGAATGTTGGATCCGCAATCATAAGGTTCGCCGCGAGGACCGGGAGTCATGCCGGAGCCACACGTTCCGGCCATGGCTCCGGCCCCGTAAGTCGGCAGTATCATGCCCATTACCCCGTCGCAGGATCCGGGTGGTATTGTAAGCGGGCTTTCCTTAAAGGACAGCCCCAGAAGACCGATTGGACGCTCGATGTTATACGGCTCGGCGGCCGTGTCCTCCATCGAAAAGACCGGCGGCAAGAAGCCCGCCGACCAGACAGGCAAGGCGCTTGCCCTGACGGTCACCTTAACAACCTTCGGATCGCTGAAGTCGGCCGTACCGGTCATGTGTCCAGGCAACCCTGCCTTGGAATACAACGAGCTGCACACCCCGGCGACGCGCGCGGCTGCCGTCCCTTCGTCGTAGTCAGGCCTTTGCGCGCCCAGCCAATATCTTTCGTTGATCGCTGCCCGGGCGCCGGCGTCCGCGATCTGGGCAAGCTTAAGGTGGTAATAGCCCAGCGTGGTGGTGACAAGGTTGAGCACTATTCCAAAAACAATGATCGGAACAAGTATCATAAGAAATGCCGTGCCTTCGATGAGCGCCTGCCCGCTGGGTCGTTGCCTGTATGATCTTGTCTTCACCATGATTCCTCCCGTCAGGAATTTGGCTCTCCCCTGCAGTAGCCGGCGTTCGAGGACCAGTTCACTTGTACCACCCGGGTTGATATCTCAATCCCTAGATGCGCAGAGACAAAATCACTCCGGATTAGCGGCCCCCACCTCAGGGCATATGCAGGGTGTAGACTCGGGCTGCCTATATGACCGATAACCCGTCTGACCACGAACCCGATCCGGCTGCAATACAGCCCGGCCCGCAGGAAAAGGAAAGCGCCGACAGTCCTGCGTCTGCTTTGTCGCCAGCGGCTGCCGGGCAAGCCGAACCAGGGGTAAGCGACACGCCTGGCGAAGCCGGCTCGCCGCGCGCGGTGAAAAAGCCCGGCAAGAACATATTAAAGACGTTTCTGGACGTGGCTGCCTGCCGGCAGGTGGTCACACGCCTGACCTCCGAAAGGGAGGTCAAACTACAGGAAAGACTCAAGACGGCAGGGCCGGGGCAATTCGAGCCCTGCCGGTCAATCGAGCAGTTCCGGCCGGCCAGTCGGTGCGGCGCCAGGTGGGAGGACGCCCCGGATTCGTCCAGGTTTCAAATTTGCCCAAAATGCAGGCTTCATGTTTACGACTTCAGCAAGATGGATTTAGCCCAGGCCAGTGAGCTGGTCTTCACGCGGGAAGGAAAAAAGGAGCCCCGCTTTTACAGGCGCCTGGATGGAAAGTTTTTGACCCGCGACTGCCCGGTTGGAGCAAGCCGGAAAGCGTCAATGATCGCTCTTATGGCGACGGTGATCGTCGTCTTTGTGGGATTAGTTGCCTTGGTGGTCAGCGCGCCGCCGCCTCCAAAGCCTGCTCGTTCCAGCGGCGCAGGACAAGATAGTGGCAGCAGCACGGTCCAGAAGCAGGCGCAGGTTCCCGGCCTGACGGGAGGCGCGCCGGCGGCCAGCAGCGGAAGCCCCGGCGGGCACAGAACTCACGTCTACCAGATGAATGGGAATTCAGTGATTGAAGTAGATAAACCTCAAGCCTCGCCTGCACAGCACAACGAGACCGTTGGCAGCCCGTCCCTTCAATCGCCGCCGGCAAGCCCCGCAACGCCAGTTCCGCCCCGCCCGACGACCGACAGATAATGCTGAAGGGGGAAACACCCAAACAGTCATGGCACGAATACTTGTGGTGGATGATGACCGAAGCCATGCCAAACTGGTGAGGGATTGGCTCACATTCGAAAAGCATAGTGTCACAGCGCTCAACTCAGGGGTTGAGGGCTGGAGCCATCTTCAGACAAATCAGTACGATCTGGTTGTTCTGGACTGGGACATGCCGGATCTCGACGGCATCGACATCCTCAGGCAATTACGCGCAGGTGGCGATCTAACCCCGATTATCATGCTCACCGGACGGGCTGCCCTTGATGATAAAGAGCTTGGGTTCGACGCCGGTGCCACTGACTATATAACCAAGCCTTTTCATATGAAGGAGCTGTCGA